>JBBSST010000021.1:0-49380 GCA_038241735.1 Lysobacterales bacterium | reverse complement strand
GGCAACGTCGACCTGGATGCACTGCCGTGGGTGAAATGATCGCGGAACCGTAGGAGCGGCTTAAGACGCGAGATTGTGATTATGCGTTTTTGCCAACGCTACCCGAAAAGATAAAGATCAAGATCAAGATAAAGATCAATATCAAAATAAATATCAATATAAAGATAAAGATAAATATAAATATAAAGATTAAGATCCAGAGTACGCGGCTCACGCCGCTCCTACAATCGCCTCCATTCCCATTTGCGCTATCGCCTGAATCACGCCCTCAGCGCGGCGCGAGTTGCAACAGCCCTTCGCTCAGCATCAAACGCGTGGCGGCCACGCGCTGTGGCATTGGCACGTCGTGCAGGGCATCGAGCATCCAGCCAAACGAGCGACAGCGCGCATCGCGACTGGCCGCGTCGCGGCCATCGGCGGTCATGCCGAGGATAAAACCATCGTGCAGCAGCATCGCGGTGACGCCGGCGGATTTCAGCGTCTGCCTGGCGGCGGCCGCGTCGTAGGATTGGCGCGGGTTTTGCAGTCCGGCCGCGGCGATGTTGGCCAAGGCGATGCCGAAACGTTCGCGGCTGTCGGCGCCGAGCCGGTTGGCGGTGTCGGCCAAGGCCACGAAGCTGCGATCGGCGTGCGGATCGAACAACGCGCACAGCACGCTTGCGTCGCGCGGCGATTGCGATGCGCCGTGCGCGGCCTGGAACAGGTCGTCGATCGAGCGGTCGGACGCGCGCTGGATCACATCGCCGGCGCTGGCGAGCAACGCGCCGGGATCGATGCGTGACAGGTCGATGCTGTAGTCCTGCGGCGCGGCCGTCGCGGTGGCAGGCGCGATCGCAACCAGCGCGACCAGCAGCGCGATGCCCCATGCAGGCGTGTGTGGGCGGATTGCCATCGTGGCTCCGGGGATGCAGTGGTGGCGAGTGTAGTGGCGAGCGACTGAATGCTGCGCAGCCGAGTTGCAAACGCTGCGCCATACACGATCAGCGCCGACGGATCGGGATTTTCGACACCGGCATCGAGGCAATATCAAAACCACCTTCGCGGATCGGTGCGCCCGGCTGCGGCGCCCACGCCTGCGCGTAGACCACTTCCCAGGTCGCGGGCAGGCGGCCGTCGCGACGTTCGCCCTCGTAGGCGGCGGCGGCGGCGGAAAAGCGCGCCTTTCCGGTCAGCGTATGCCGACGCGTGGCCAGGGCGTTGGTCGCGCCGATCGCGCGCAGTTCGCGCATCAGCGCCGGCAGGTCGTCGTAGCCGTGCACGAACTCGTCGCGGTCGAGCACCGGGTTGCGGAAGCCGGCGTGCATCAGGGCGTCGCCGAATTGCGCGATCGATGCAAACGGACTGACATGCGGGACGTTGTCGACTGCGCAGAACGCTTCGTGCATTTCGCGCAGGGTGTCCGGGCCGAAGGTCGAGCACAGCAGCAGGCCGTCGGGTTTGAGCACGCGGCGGAAACCGGCGAACACCGCCGGCAAATCGTCCACCCACTGCAGGCACAGGTTGCAGAACAGCACGTCGACCGTGTTGTCGGCCAGCGGCAAGGCGCGCGCATCGGCGTTGATGCGGTCGAGCGGCTTTTGCAGGGGATTCCAGCCGCTGCGCGGACGTGCCTGCTGCAACATCGGCAAGGCCAGGTCCATCGCGATCACGCGCGCGCGCGGCCAGCGCTTGCGCATCACGGTGGCGGCATGGGCGGGGCCGCATCCCAGGTCCAGGATCACCTCTGGAATGCGGTCTTCGAGGTAATCCAGCGATTCCAGCAGCCGCGATTCCACCTCGTGCTGCAAGCCCGCAGCGGCGGCGTAGCTCGCCGATGCCCGCGAAAACGCGCGACGGACCTGGCGCGGATCAAAAAGGGTGTTCATGTCGATGCCGTGTGCGCGGCGTCATCGTGTTTTGCGTCGTGCATGACGTCGTTCTGCATGACGTCGTGCTGCATGAAGCCATCCAGCTGTGCGGTGACTTCATCGGCGTGGGTGAGGAACGGGGCGTGGCCGCCATGTTCGATCATCGCAAACGTCGAATGCGGGGCCAGGTTTGCCGCGGCTTGCATCGCGCGCGGATCGACCAGGCGGTCGCGGCGCCCGGCGATCCACAGGCTCGGCACGCGCAGGCCCGGCAGCGTGCCGCGCAGGTCGACGGTTTCCAACAGGTCCAGGCCATCGGCCAGCACGTGCGCGGCAGGCTCGCCGCGCGCGAAGACGTCTGCGCGCAAGGCGCGCACTTCACCCCTGGCGTCATCGGAGCCAAACGCTTCCAGGGCAATGAAGCGATCGAGCGTGCCGCGATAGTCCTCGCGCAGGCCGGTGGCAAAATCGCGGAAGATCTGCGCCGACATGCCGTACGGCCAGCTTCGGTGTGAGGCATGTGGGCGTGAGGCATGTTGGTGTGCCGCGCCCTGATTGGAGGCATGGCGATTGGATGCATCGCGACCGGGTGCATCCGCAGCGACAACGTTGTCGTCGCGCACGAATCGCGGACTCGCGCACAGCATCGCAAGACCCGGCACCGCATCAGGGCGTGTTGACGCGGCGTGCAGGGCGATCAATCCGCCCAGCGACCAGCCGCACCACGGCGCGCGCGGCACCACGGCAGTGATGGCGGCGGCGCAGGATTCCAATGCCAGCGGCACGGCGCTGTCGCGACTGCGGCCGTGGCCGGGCAGGTCCACGACATGCAGCGTGCAGCGCGCGCGCAGGCGCTCGACCAGTGGCGCAAACACGCCGCCATGCATCGCCCAACCATGCAGCAACACCAGCGGTGGTCCGCTGCCGACGACCTCGACGTGCAAACCCGCGCTCATGCGCCGCGATCCGTGCGCAGCACGCGCGTTTTCCGCAGGCTGCCGGCGTTTTGTCGCGACACCACCCACGCAAACACGACGATGCCGCCCACCACCAGCACCGCGCCGACCAGGGCAATGCCATGCGGCCACGCTTCGTGCAGCAGCCAGGCGCCGATCACCGTGGCGAACAACAGTTCCGCCGCCTGCATTGCCTCGACCGCGCCCAGCGCCACCGGGTTGTTGCGCACCATGCCGGTGGCCTGGAAAAACAGGATGGTCGCCACCACGCCGGCGCTCAGTGCAACCGCTGCCGCCATGCCCACTTGCGACACTGCCGGCACGCCGGTCTGATGCCAGGCAAAAAACGACACCAGCAGCCACGCCGGCTGGCTGGCCAGGGTCATGCCCAGCACGCGCTGGGTGGCGTTGAGGTTTTCGCCGCTGCGCTCCAGGTGCAGCAGCAGCAAGCGATTGCCCAGCGGATAGGCCACCGCCGCGCCCAGCACGCACAGCAGCGCGATCCACGCCGCGCGATCAAATGCGCCGCTGACGTGGCCAAACTGCAGCAGCAACACTCCGGCAATGATCACCAGCGCCACGCCCATGCCGGCGCGCGGGATATGTCGCCGCGCATCGCGGTAGATCAGCGGCGCGCACAGCATCCCGGCGATCACGGTGAACTGGAAACTGCCGGCGATCAGCCACGACGGCCCGCTGCTCGCCGCATACGACAGCAGCAGGTAAAAACCGACGAATCCAATGCCGCTGCAGCGCAGCCACGCCCACGGATGCGCGCGCAGCGCGCGCCAGACCGGCGCGATGCCGCCCTGCCATGGCATCAGCGGCAACAGCATCGGCACCGTCCATAGATAACGCAGCGCCGCCGTCCATGCCCAATGGCCGCCGTCGATGGCCATCGCCCGGTTGAGCACGTAGGTCAGGGTGAAGAACAGCGCCGAGAGCAAGGCGATGGCGACCGCCAGCAACGCGTGGCGGGTGTCGTGCGCGGCACTGCTCATGGCGGTGGCGATAGGGATGTGGCGAGGCTGCCTGCAGGTGCTGCGGCCGGTAGGCCGACGGTTTCGGCTGCGATCGCCAGGGCGTCGACCAGGGCGTCGATCTCATCGGGCGTATGCAGCGCGGACAAGGTGATGCGCAGTCGCGCGCGACCTTCGGGCACGCTGGGCGGGCGGATCGCCGCGACCCAATATCCCTGTGTTTCCAGCGCGCGCGCCATCGCCATCGCCTGCGCATCACTGCCGCAGATCAACGGCTGGATCGGCGTATCGGAAGGCAGCAGGTCGAGCGAGCGCTGCGCGGCGCGGCGCCGGAACTGCGCGATCTGCGCGTGCAGTTTGTCGCGACGCCAACCTTCGCGACGCGCGAGTTTGACCGCAGCCAGCGCGGCGGCGGCCTGCGCCGGCGGCAAGGCGGTGGTGTAGATGTAGGGACGCGCGGTTTCGGCCAGGTGCGCAATCACGTCGGCATCGCCCAGCACCGCCGCGCCGTAACCACCCAGCGCCTTGCCCAGCGTCACCAGCTGCAGTGGCCTGTCTTCGGCGCGCAGGCGGGCGGCGGCGACGCTGCCACGTCCTTCGGGGCCGAGCACGCCCACGCCGTGCGCGTCATCCACATACAGCAGGGCATTTTGCTGGTGCGCGGCAAACGCAAGGTCGCGCAGCGGTGCGATGTCGCCATCCATGCTGAAAACGCCATCGGTGACCAGCATCGCCGCGCCGCCGGGATTGGCGCGCAGTTGCCGCAATGCGCCGTTGGCATCGGCGTGCGGGTAGCGGCGCAGGCGACAGCCGGCCAGGCGCGCGGCGTCGATCAGGCTGGCGTGGTTGAGGCGATCCTGCACGCACAGGTCGTCGTCTTCCAGCAGGGCCTGCAACACCGCCAGGTTGGCCAGGTATCCGCTGCCAAACAGCAGTGCGCGCGGCGCCCCGATCCAGTCCGCCAGCTCGCGTTCCAGCGCCTCGTGCACGGCGTGGTGGCCGCAGACAAGATGCGATGCGCCGCTGCCTGCGCCGTCGCGCGCGGCGGTGTCCTGCAAGGCATTGACCACGGCAAACTGCTGCGACAAGCCGAGGTAATCGTTGCTGCAGAAATTAAGCAGCCAGCGCGACGTGCCATCGTCGGCAAGCGCCTCGCAGCGCATGCCGTCATGACGGGTGATGCTGCGACGCACGCGGATCCGCCCCAGGGCAGCGCGCTGTTCGCGTTGCGCGGCGATGCGCGCGTGCAGGTCGGGTCGCCTATCCGCCACGTTGCATCCACCAGGCCAGCGTACCCAGCAGCACCGCCGGCAACATCAGTGCATCGCCAAGCGCCACGCCCAATTGCCCGGCCGGTGTCAGCGCCGTGCGCTGCACGGTGCGGGCATCGGCCCATGATTTGTGCGCGCGTACCGCCACCGCTGCCAGCAGCGCCAGCGCAAACCCGATGCCCGCGCCGCTGCCACGGAAGTAATACGTCACTCCCAATCCCAGCACGATGATCGCCGCGAGTCGCAGCACGGCCAGGCCATGGCGCCGCGCCTTGAGTTCAAGCAGGAACCCGCCCGCGCCGATCAGGCACAGCAGCATCAGATACGCCCAGGCGTACCAGGGGATCATGCGACGCACGCCCTCGTCGGCTCGACGATGTCGGCGTGCACGGTAGTCGGACCGTCGTGGCCGTCGTCATCGACCGTCAGCGGCATCGGCCGCAGGCCCAGTCGTGCGAACAGGGCCAGGTCGCGATCCGTATCCGGATTGCCGGTGGTCAGCAGTTTTTCACCGTAGAAGATCGAGTTGGCGCCGGCGGCGAAACACAGCGCCTGCAATTCGTCGCTCATCGATTCGCGCCCCGCCGACAGCCGCACCATCGACTGCGGCATGGTGATGCGCGCGACCGCGATCGTGCGCACGAACTCGAACGGATCCAGCTCGGCGGTGCCATGCAGCGGCGTGCCTTCCACCTGCACCAGACGATTGATCGGCACCGAATCCGGATGCGCGGGCAAGGTGGCCAGCGTGTGCAGCAGGCCGGCGCGCTGCTTGCGCGACTCGCCCATGCCGACGATGCCGCCGCAGCAGGTCTTCATGCCGGCGTCGCGCACGTGCGACAGCGTGTCCAGGCGGTCCTGCATCTCGCGGGTGTGGATGACCGCGCCATAGAATTCGGGATCGGTATCGATGTTGTGGTTGTAGTAATCCAGGCCCGCAGCTTTCAGCGCGGTGGCCTGGGTGTCCGACAGCATGCCCAGCGTGGCGCAGGTTTCCAGGCCCAGCGCCTTCACCTCGCGGATCATCGCCGCGACCTTGGGGATGTCGCGATCGGCCGGCGAGCGCCAGGCCGCGCCCATGCAGAACCGCGACGCGCCGGCGGCCTTGGCCTGCTGGGCTTTTTCCAGCACCGCCTCGGTGCTCATCAGCTTGGAGGCCTCCACGCCGGTGTGGTAGCGCTGCGCCTGCGGACAGTACGCGCAATCCTCCGGGCAGCCGCCGGTCTTGACCGACAGCAGGGTGCTGACCTGGACCTCGGCCGGATCGAAATACTGCCGATGCACGCTGGCCGCGTTGAACAGCAGCTCGGTGAGGGGCAGGTCGAACAAAGCCTCGATCTCGGCGCGCGCCCAGTCATGGCGCAGCGGCGCGAGGTGGCCGGCATCAGCGCCGGTGCGGGGTTTTCTGACAGCTGGCATGGGGATTTCCTTGGCGACACGCTGGAGCGCAGCGGGCAGTCTGGAAAGCATGTCCACGCCTGTCAACCAAACAGCCGCAGATTGCGTTGACGGCATCCTCGGCCGTCTTGGTGGCTGGCTGTGGCCGGCACGCTGCCTGGTGTGCCGTGAACCATCCCATCCCCCGCACGACCTGTGTCGCGCCTGCCGGGCGTCGTTGCCATGGAATCGCCGCGCCTGCACCCGCTGTGCGATGCCCCTGCCCGCCTCCGCGATCGATGTGGCGACGCCCTCGACCTGCGGCGAATGCCTGCAGCGCCCGCCACCGGTGCAGGCCACCCGCGCGGCATTCGTCTACGGCGCGCCGCTCGACCACCTGCTGCCGCGCTTCAAGTTCCACCGTGACCTTGCCGCCGGACGGCTGCTGTCGCAGCTGATGGTGGAGTCGCTGGCTCAGGCCGACCGCCCCGACGCCCTGGTGCCGATTCCACTGCATCGCAAACGCCTGCGCGCGCGCGGCTATGACCAGGCGCTGGAATTGGCCCGGCCCGTGTCGCGCGCGCTGCGCATCCCGCTGCTGCGCGACGTGCTGGTGCGTGCCCGCCACACCGCCCCGCAATCGCGGCTGGATGCGGTGCAGCGCCGGCGCAACCTGCGCAAGGCGTTTATCGTCGGACTCGGTGTCACGGTGCCCGCGCATGTAGTGCTGATCGACGACGTGATGACCACCGGCGCCACCCTGCATGCCGCCGCCCACGCCCTGCGCCGCGCCGGCGTGGCCCGCGTCGACGCCTGGGTTTGCGCCCGGGTGCCGTGAAATCCCTCCCGCACTCGTAGGAGCGCCCCCAGGGCGCGATTCGGCGGTAACGGGCCGGGCCCCACGCGCCCCAGGGGGGCGCCAACGAATTTGGCTTCCGCGGCGCGGGGATCGCCTTCATCCATGTAGGTCGGGCCCACGTGCCCGACGCCTGGATCATGCGGGCCGCGAATGCGTCGGGGGTGTGACCCCGACCTACGCAGTTACCGGGAGGGCCCCATCGCGCCCATGGGGCGCTCCTACGAATTTCGTTTTGCGACGCGGGTGATTGTCTTCATCCACGCAGATCGGGCCCACGCGTCCGACGCCTGCATCAGGCGATCGCGCTGGCCAGGTAATCCACTGCAATCCCGGCAAAGATCGCCATGCCGACCCAATGGTTGTGCAGAAATGCCTGGAAACACGCGGCGCGATCGCGATAACGCGCCAGGTTGAATTCGTACAGCACCAGCAGCACCGCCAACCCCAATCCCGCCCAGTAATACGCGCCCATCCCGGCCTGTTGCCCAACCAGGGCCAGCGCGCCGAACATCAGCGCATACAGCACGCCCTGCGCGACCAGGTCGAGGTCGCCGAACAGGATCGCGGTGGACTTGGCGCCCATGCGGATGTCGTCATCGCGATCGACCATTGCATACCAGGTGTCGTAGGCCGTCGCCCACAAAATATTGGCGCCATACAACAACCACGCGACAGGCGGCACCGAACCCTGCACCGCTGCGAACCCCATCGGAATGCCCCAGCCGAACGCCAGCCCCAGGTACACCTGTGGCAGGTAGGTGTAGCGCTTGAGATACGGATAGCTGGCAGCCAGCAGCACGCCGATCGCGCTCATCCAGATCGTGAGGCGGTTCATCGTCAGCACCAGCGCAAACGCGACCAGCATCAGCACCGCGAAGACCACCAGCGCCTCGCGTCCGCGCACCGCGCCGGTGGCCAACGGACGGTCGCGGGTGCGTTCGACCTGCGGATCCAGCCAGCGATCGGCGTAATCGTTGATCACGCAGCCGGCCGAGCGCGTCAGCCAAACGCCCAGTGAAAAGACCAGCAGCGTCCACCACGGCGGCACGCCCTTGGCGGCGATCCACAGGCCCCACCACGTCGGCCACAGCAACAGCAGCCAGCCGATCGGGCGATCGCCGCGCACCAGTTTCCAGTATTGGCCCAGCCGTTCGCGCCAATGGGGCGGCGATGGCGAGGCAGGGTGTGGATAGGACATGAGGGTCTTCAACAGCGAAGCGGGTCAAGCCTACGCGACTCGCGCCTTTGCGCGCGATCATGGACAATAGCCGGCCGCGCGCCTGTAGCTCAGCCGGATAGAGTAGTGGCTTCCGAAGCCATTGGTCGGGGGTTCGAATCCCTCCAGGCGCACCATTCCCTCTGTGACCAGATTGTGCCCAAGATGTGACCGGCGTTTTTGCCGTCATCGTGGTCAATGAGCAGCGGCCTGATTTGATGATGGCTAGCGGAATCTCCCTTCTGGGCGTGTCGTTGGACAGCCCAAACGTATTCAGATCACTTTTGCCCTCAATAGGGGGCAATCGCTCCCAATTTCCCGTCAAGCGTGTCTGTTTCAAGACATCTCACCGTGCGGAAAGCACAGCCATACAGCCAAACTCAAGAAGCTGGTGACGTCATCTGCCCATGCGACCTGCGCGTTCACCCAATGAGTGGCGACAGGTGTTCGCAATGACGTGTGATTAAAATCGCGCTCTGCCCTGATCGGGTGGCATTAAAGCTGGCGGAAAAGGTAGGTTCTTGTCAGCCATGTGTGGCTCGCGATCAAGGGAGCGTGCGACTCACCCCGCAAGCCGGGCCCGCAGTGCGGCTAGCATCTTGCAGAGTTGCAAGCCTGTGTGCTGACGCTAAAATGAGAGCAGGGGTTAAGAAGGGGATCAATATCATGGCCGACAAGCCCGCGCCTAGCGCGCTGCGCATTTTCCTGCTGCTTTGCATCGCGATGGCGCTGATCGTAGGCGTGCAAATGATCTGGGCGCATAAAAAGCTCAATTCGCCCTCGAGAGCCGGCTCACTGCACAGCGCAGCCATCGCCGAGCATGAAATGGCGTCGGCAGACGGTCCAATGACCGATGACCAGAAAGCTCAGTTCGTAGAAGAGGTCAAGGCCGCGAGAGTGCGACAGGCGACACAAGACCTCACGGGCGCGAAGAAGCTTAGAGAGGCAGCGGCCTTCGGCAGAAAACTTGAGGGGCTCTGGCGCACGATGCCCGACGAGAACGGGCGATCATACGAATTGCAGGCAGGCTTGCAAAGCTTGAATGGTGATCAGTTTCTGACTGAGGTGCGCCGCCTCGAGGGAACGATGCCGTGGGTGCATACGCCTTACAAAATTGTTTCTATAGAGAGCGCCGGCTCTGTTCAATTAGAAACGAAAAATGTCACGAGGATGCTGAAGATCCAGCCCTGTAGGCAGGTCATTACAGAGCACAGCTTCAGTGATTGCCTGTCATTTTTTGACGGCTCTGGTTTTGACGGGTCTCCCGTGATCGAAGTGGCCTACAGAGCTGGCGGCTCGTCCGCCGATGAACGCGCTGCTTTGATAGACGCCAAGTCGAGTTTTTTGCAGCGGCTCAGCAAGTATGGCGAGGACCAAATGTTTCGCTGATAGATGGGTTTGACGCGGCATATTTTGAAAGAGGCATATGCGGCAATTTTGAGAACTCAGCCGCCAAAGGTCTCCAAACATATTGCTCTATTGGCTACGCGCCTCATCGAAGCGCGTCTAACAGCCAGTTAAGAAATTTCTGAAAGTCGACAAACCTCTGACGAATTTTTCCGCAGGCAGGCGAGACCGCGATCCACATGGCCCTGCGGGTTTGCTGCGCTTGGCCTTGTCTTCCTGGATTCGCTTTCGGCGTCGTGGTCGGCGGGATGTCACGCGACCATAGCGGACTGTGCGGGTCGGTAGTGCGCGTTGCTTTTTGGAGTGTTTGCGGTGCGGTACATTGTCGCGCGGGGAATTGATAAGGAAAACGGGAATGAAACATCTTCTAGCGGTGTGCTGTGCGTGTTTGGTGCTTGCGGGATGTGGCAAGTCCACACGCTGCGACAGCCAGTACATGCGCGGTCAAATGAAAGACCGCTTCATCGAAGACATGGCGCGGGGAATGCCTTCCGCAGGGGTTGATCTCATTGCGGCCGGCATCGTAACCGATCTGACTTTCGATGAGATCGAGACCGATAGTGAGGGTGGCAACGGAAATGGCGCAGTCTGCCGCGCGCAGATCAAACTGAAGATTGACGGCACGCCTTTCGAGGACGAGTTCGGGTATCTGGTGGTGACTCAGGACGCAGATGACCTGTTTCGGAAAAATTCCGTTTGGCCATTCCAGGAATTGAATGCCTTGTTGAAAAAGGGGAGGATCGGAGTGTTGCTGGAAAAAGAGCAGGAAATATCCGCCCTAGAGTCAGGCATTTCATCCCAGAGTACGGAGGTGGCGAGATTATCGCGTGTGGCCGATCTCGCAGAAGTCCTCGACAAAGTGGTCGCACGGCTTGATGTCGAATATGACTCAGCTCCTGCAAGCGGGAAACCGACTGGCGACCGGATGCGCATCAAGCGGGTCACACTCCACGTACGCAATGACAGCAGTGAAACAGTGCAGGCGCTCACGATGAGTATGCCCTCGGACGCGCTTGGCCCGGCCCTGAATCCTATGCTCGATGTTTGGCTCGATTCACCCCTTAGTCCGGGGCAGTCGCTAGCACAAGACGTAACGAAGCTCGCGGCGTGGCCCGGCAATCCAACCCGCCTGGAGGTGCAAAGCGTTGAACAGTCTGTGCTTGCCACGCTCCGGACGCATGTAGATACCTATACACGCGCAGACCCGCCGGCAGCCGGTAAAAGAACGTTGTCCATGAATTTGGAACCGCACATTGCTTGGCAAAAACAGAAGCTGGAAAAGACAAAGCTTGAGCTGGCGAGGCTGCGTCAGGCGATCGTTGGCACGGCCACTAGTCAAGTCCGTTGAATCAATTGAAGAGAGGATAAACAAATGGGTTATCGAGTTCTGATGCTTGTGGCGGTGATGATGCTGCCCGCCTGTACGAAGGTGAGCGGATGCGGAACCCCCGCCACCCTGCAAAGCTTGTCCGAATTCGTCAAGAGCAATATCCGCGACCAGGTGAGACCAGGTGGATTTGCAGGTGGATTTGATCCGTTCAACAGCGGCCTGCTCAAGGACCCGCACTTCGAGGCGTTCGAAACCATCCGACAAGATGAAGATCGGGCGCGAACCAGTTGCAGGGCGATCATCCGCCTCGATGTCGAGGGGACCCCAATGGTGTTTCCTTTCGAATACGACATCCTGCCGGTGGACGGCGAGGGCGCAGACGGCGAAGCCGACACGGTCGTGGCTTTGAAACTTCCTCTAGGCGATGTTGCGAAGCGATTAAAGAATGGGGTGCTCGCGGAACTCAAGAGCAAGGAAGATAGGATCGAAACGCTGGAACAACTAACTGAGCGGGAGGCAGGATTGATCGCAGCTTTAGGACCTATGAACCAAAGTGCGCAGGCTGTAGCCGTAAGAGACAGCCACGCATCTCATCTGACGGAGATCGCCAACAACAAGGCACGAGTTTCACGGATCCGCGAAACGCTCGAGGCCAGACCCGTCCGTCCATAGCTCTCAAGTCAATTCGGGGTGAGGTTCACTTCTCCCAAAGCGAGAAGTGAACCTAAAGAAGCCCGCCTTTCACAGACACCTGAACATGGAGGCGAGCCTAAAGTGTTGTATGGAACGGCGGCGGTTCGCAAGCGACGGTATCGGCTTGGTAGGGTGCTGGTGCGGGACGTTGGTAGTGAATCCGGGTGGAGCTGTGCAACCAAACTGACCGATGGAGCGAAAAGCTTATTATCCATTGGACGTTCGAAGAATGACTTTATCCACACCCGCATTGATCCCGGGTGCCAGGCGACATGAGGAGATCACAATGATTCCATCCTTCGCACCTCTCACGGCAATGCCTGCGCAGCGCAAGCGACTAATCCGACACTTCCAGAACGCATCGGCATTCGACAGTGAATCGGCGATTGCGCCTGAGTCACTTCCCCGCGCCGGCTTTCGACTGGTGGACAAGCTCAAAGAGCAACACGTCATCCGGACAGCGCCCAACGGTAGGCTCTATCTTGACCAGGCTCGCTGGACGCAGACACGATCCGCGCGTTGGTCCGCAGCGATTTTGATTCTCGGTGCTGCCCTGGTAGTGGGTCTTATTGTCTGGGCCTTAACCACAATATACGGGCCTGCCGTCTAGCCGGCCGTCCAAGCCAAGACCGCTTCGCGACCTGGCTTGATGCGCTAATGTGTGGCACGCCGCTCGGCCGCTGCGCGCCCCGGCTCAACTCAGGTGTGGGACAGCATGGGAAATTCGAACGTCATTGAAGAATTTCAAGCGCGCCGCCGTAAAGTCCTGCGGACTGCTGGCCCATGGATACTGATTGGTGTAGTTGGATCACTGGTTGCGATCTCCTATGCCAAAGATCCATCGGCACCGTTGTCACAAACTGGAATGATCCTTGTCGCGGGCGGGTTTCTTGCGTGCATCATTATCGGGGCCAGCATCGTGCTCCGTTACTATCGTTGCCCTGCTTGCGGCAACGTACCAACTGCACGTTATGGACTTATATTCGGCTTGAGCAAATGCCCGACATGTGGGGCTCGCCTCAAGTGAGCGGGATGCTGTTCAACTATTCATTAAGGCCGAAGCCGCTTCGCGGCGCATGCGCTATCGTCTGGCGCACCGCCGTGCCGCGACGCAGTCCGGCTTGACTCGGGTGTTATCCCGCGCGGTTGTCGCGCCGCTGCGCACGCTCCCACACGATTCTTGCCGATGTGATGTCACCGCAGCGGGCGTGATGGGCTGGGCGCAGCAGGGGTCTCGCATCCCCGCCGCTGCGCGCGTCCGGCTTACGGTGTTTCCGGGGCAACTTCGACCTTGATGGCTTCCGGACTGATTTTTTCGATGGTGTGGCGCAGTTCGCGTCCAAGGATGACCTTGGCGTCGCGGGCCCAGGCGTCAAGGCGCTGGTCGAAGGCAAGTTTGCTGTTGGAGTCCAGCCACACCAGTTCGAGCTCGCGCAGTTTCTGGATGAAACCCCGGAATAATGTCTTGTCGAAAAACTCCGGCGCGGCCGGCGCATACAGCAGGCTCAATCGTTGCGCGGCCAGTTGGCACAGGCTTTCCAGTTCACCGGCACCGAGCGTACCCGTGCCGTTCTTGGCCAGCACCGAAATGGCGATGTAGTAACGCTCGAACGCCTGCTGCAGCGGATGGCCGAGCGCGCGCAGCCGGAACACCTCGTCGGATTGGCCGGCGTTGCGCGCCAGGATGCCGCCGTCGTCGCCGCTGACTTGTTCCAGCAGGCCTTCACGGATGAACACATCGATGGTGCGGTCGATGCGATCGGCAAACCCGTCCGCGTCCCACGGCAGGAACAACTCGCCCTGCAGGAAGGGATACACGGCGCGGCCGATGTTGAGCAGGTTGTTGCGCGCCATGCGCCGGTTGTGCTGGAAACAGCAGGCGATCCACGCAGACGCCGTGAACAGATGCAGCACGTTGTTGCGGAAATAACTGAGCAACACGGCGTTATCGTCATCGACGCGGAGCACGTCACCGAGCGGATGCGCGACGCGCACCAGTACGCCGATTTCCTCGCCGTGGGCGATGATCTGCTCGGGCGTATGCGGCGTCACGGTGACCAGTTCGCTGTAGGGCACATCGTGCAGCAGGGTTTTCGACAATGCGATCTGCGCCAGCAGGTCGCCTTCGCCCATCGCGTGCTTGGGGGTCGACAGCACCGCCAGCGCCAGCAGGTTGATCGGGTTGACGTCGGCGGCGCGGTTGATGTTGACCTGGATGCGCTGGGCGATGGCGGCGACGGTATCGGACAGCCACGCCGGTTTTTCCTCGTCCGGCACCGGCTGGCCATCCCAGTCCGGCGCCTGTTGGGCGAGCATCTCGCCCAACGCGAACGGCTCGCCGTAGTTCACCACCACCTGGCCGTAATTTTGTCGCAGCACTTTCGGGATGCCCCACAGCAGCGCCCAGATCGATTCTTTTTCCTTGGGCTTGCCGCTGAGTTCGTCGAGGTAGCTGCTGCCTTCCATCAGCTTTTCATAGCCGATGTAGACCGGCTGGAACAACACGGGACGGGTCGGCTGGCGCAGGAACGCGCGCACCGTCATCGAGATCATCCCGCTCTTGGGCTGCAGCAGGCGGCCGGTGCGCGAGCGGCCGCCCTCGATGAAGTACTCGATGGAAAAACCGCCGGCGACCAGCTGCGCGACGTATTCACTGAGGATGGCCGAGTACAACATGCTGCCGCGGATCGAGCGACGGATGTAGAACGCGCCGCCCTTGCGCAGTACCGCGCCGATCACCGGCAGGTTGAGGTTGATGCCGGCAACGATATGCGGTGGCACCACGCCGCGGTCGTACAACAAATACGACAGCAGCAGGTAATCCATGTGGCTGCGGTGGCTCGGCACGTAGATGATCTCGTGCCCGGGGGCGACGGCCTTGAAGCGCTCCAGGTGGTGGACCAGCACGCCGCGATAGATGCGGTTCCACACGGTGGTCAGCAGGAAGCTGGCCGAACGCACCACCGGGTGCGAATAGTCGGCGGCGATCTCGTAGGCGAAGGCGTGGGCCTTCTTCCACGCATCGGCGGGCGATGATTTGTCGCGACGGGCCTGGTCGGCGATGGCGTCCTTGACCGCCTCGGACGCCAGCACCTTGTCGATCAGCAGTCGGCGCGTGGACAGGTCGGGGCCGATCACCGCCTCGCGGATACGGTTGAAATGCGTGCGCAACACGCGCGAGAGCTTGCGCACGGTGCGTTCGGGCGTCAGGCCCTCGCCGATGATCGCCTGCAGGTCGACCGGTGCGGCAAATTGCACCAGGGTATTGCGGCCGTTGAGCAGGATCGCCAGCAGGCGGCGGAAGCGGCCGACCAGGGTCCAGTTTTCCGAAAACAACACCGAAAACCAGCCACTGTTCCGGTCCGGCGCCTGGCCCACGAAGATCGAGACCGGCACCAGTTGAACGTCGAGCGCCGGATCGGTCCGATGTGCCTGGAGCAGGCGCGCCAGCGATTCGGAATGGGTCTTGGCCGGCACCACCGGCTTGCCGGTGGCCAGCGCCGACAGTGCATTGCCGGTGCCGCGCCGCGACAGCGCGACATACGCGCGCTTGCGGCCCAGTGGATCACCGGGCAGCGGCCGCAACGGCGACGGCATGCCGGCCTCAAGGCAGGCGCGGTCCAGGATCAGGGCGTTGGACAGGCCATAGTCTTCAAGCACGTAGCAGATCGGCCGGACATCGAGGAATTGCTGCGGGGTTTGCGGCTCGATCCGCAGCGTGATCCATGGTCGCAGGCCGCGCGCGAGCACCCGCGCCCACCATGGCCGACGCTCACGCAGGCTGGCGATGGCCGGCGGCACCGGGGCCGGCGCTTCGGGAAGCGGCGCTTCGGGCAACAGGGTGGCCTGTTGCGGCACGGTCTGGATGGCGGCGTCTGCCGGGGTGAGTGCAGCGTCGGCAGCAGGGTCGTCCATCGACACCATCCCGGGCGCGTTGCTGTGGGTCGCGGCGCCCTCAATCACCGCGTCGCCGGTCGCGGTGCTGTCAGGCAGGGCGCTATCAGCCAGGGCGCTATCAGCCAGGGCGCCGTCGACAGCCGTCCGGGCGGCAGGGTCCCTGGCGGAGGCGGCATCGGCGAAGGCGGCCGCGTCATCGGCCGGCATTTCGCTTGCGCCCAGCGTCGGTCCCGCGTCCGCGACCGGGGCGGCGGCCGACCCGGTTGGCACGGCCGTTTCCGGGGTCGGCTTGGCCGGCGGCGAAGGCGAATCGAACAGGTTGGGTTGCGTCGGCATCCCCGGCATTATGCCGAAGCGGGCTGTGCTGCCCCGGTTTTCCGTGCCGGTTTGCCGGATTTGGGCGTCGCCGCGGCCGGAACGACGGGCTTTGCGGGGTTTTTCACGGCAGCTTCGGCATGGCGCAGGTAATCGCTCAGGTACCAGCGGCCCGCGTGGCGTTCGACCTCGACCACGGCATCGATTGGCTGCCCGCCCAGGGTGTAGCGCATCCGCACCTTGGCGGTGTTGCCGGTCTGCGACTGCAGACTGGCGTCGAGCGCGGCGAGGCTGGCAGCCAGGTCCAGGCCATAGTGCGCCAGCACCTGCTGGGTGGTGGCGGCGAACCCGGACATCCGCTGCAGGCTCGGGGTCATGCCAAGACGGGCGAAATCGGCGTCCGACGCCAGCCCGGTGGCGCGCGCGGCGGTGGCCAGCTGGTCGATGGCCGCATGCGCACGCACCGGGTCGGACAGGGGCGCGGTTTGGGCCCACAGGCTGACCGCCGTGACCAGTTGGGTGTAATGCTCGCGCTCGGCCTCGCTGAAATCGCCCTCGTTGCGCAGGAACTGCACGCCAAACAGGCCCAGCGTGGACGCGGTGGACTTGAGCTCGCGATCGGCGCGCGCGAACTGGCGATCGAAGACGTGTCGCAAGTGGGCCTCCGAACCGGGCTTGGCCAGCATCGCCAGCATGTGCGGCAGGCGTTCACCCAGCGGCAGTTCGTCCAGCGGCCAGCGCGTGCGGCCTTCGCGCCAGGCGATCTCAAGCTGGGCATGCAGGGCCGGGGTCACCGCATCGCGGGCGAAGGCGTCCAGCGCGTTGTCGTGGAGATGGCGGGTCAGCAGGCGCACCGCCGCGGCCGGCTTGTCAGCGCCGGGTTTCGGCGTCGGCGTGGGCGCTTCAGGCGTGGGGCGGCAGGCGGTCGACAAGCCGCACAGGCAGGCCAGCAACAGCGGGATCCAGCAACGATGGCGCATGTGTCGGTTCCCGGAGGGGCAATCGGCATCTTGGCGGTCGGGTCGCGGGGTCGCAAGCCGTGGGCGGAAGGCGGGTTTGGGTGATGCCGCGGACGCCAGGTGTTTTGGAGTGCCCATCAGGGTGCCGGGGGGTGGAAAACGTCGGGGGCGTGGCCCTGACCTACGGGGCTGGGCGGTAAAGCTCCATCGCGCCCATGGGGCGCTCCTACGAAACAGGTGGTGGTACCGGCTACAGGTCGCGGACCACCCAGTCGCGCGGGGTGTCGGCGGTTTGGGCGTCCAGTGCGGCCTGCGCCACGTCGTCCGGCGAGCCCCCGGCTTTCCACGCCGCCGCGATCGCCGCCAGCCGCTCGCGGGTGGCGCGGGTATAGGCACCTTCCAGTTCGTTCTGGGCGTCGGCGGCGAGTTTCTGCGGATAGAGCGTGCGGGCATCATCACTGCGGTTGAGCAGGGCAATCATCCGCGCCAGGCTGGAGCGAAAGGTGGCCGCGCCCAGTGCGGTGCGCTGGGTGCGTTGCAGGTGCCAGACGGTCAGGTATTCCACCGGCCCCAGCAGCCGCTGCGGCGTGGCACCAAAAAAACGGCCCGAAAACGCGCTGGCGTCGAGCGGTCCGGTGCTGTCGGGCAGGCGCGTCGCCCCCCACGAGCTCAATGCGCCGCCGGGCATGTCCATGCGTCGCAAGGCGGTGCCGAAGGTTTCCGCCAGCAGCCGCTGTGCACGCGCGTCGTCGCTTTCGGCAACCACGCCGAGCAGGCGCAGGAACAGCGGATAGCGTTCTTCGCCGAGCCGCCGAACCAGGCGCTTGAGTACCGTCAGGCGATATTCCGGGTCGCTGTGCGCGGCCAGCGCAGACACCAGGCGATCGGCCGCCGCACGCAGGGCCGCGGGGGAAGGAATGTCGGGGTTATTGAGGTTTTCGGTCATGGCATCGCCGTTGCGATGGAGTCGCCATGCTGGAGTCTAGTGCAGTGCGCTGGATCCGCAGTGCGGACGTCATCAGTCAGCGCAGCGGCTCAGGCGAGCGTCGCCAGGATCGCGTCGGCGGCGCTGTCGGCGGCCGATGACAGGGGCATCGCACCCAGCTGCGATTCAAAACCAAGGTCTCCGGCAAGCATGCGCTGGCCTTGGCCAACGCCGTCCCACGCGGAGGCATTGAGGACATCTTCACCCAGGTCCGTGGCAGGGCGGGTATCGCTTGCAGGCGTGGAGGCAGCGGGGCCGCGAAGGTGTTCAAGCGCGGCATCCTGCGCACCGGGGCCATGGTCACGGCGATGCAGCGCATCCATCGACGCCTGCCCGTTGAGCGGCTCAAGGCCGGCACGGTTCAGACGCGGATCGGGGCTGCCAATGGTGGTCATGCAGAAATACTCGCGAACCTGGTCGGGTGCCGCAACGGCGACGATGGCGGAAAGATAGCGCGCCGAAGCCTGTTCAGCCATCTGGGGACAACCCTAGATGACAGTGTCATGACAGCCGGTGTTGTCGCCCGAGTTGCCCGGCGCCCCGCGTGCCCGGGGGGCGACAACGGCCATGTTAGCCTGCCACGACACCTGCGTTCGCACACGCGTTTGCAGTCCCGTTCAGCGAGAGGCCGGCATGGCAGAAAAGGACAAGGGCGCCGACAAGACCGAGCAGCCGACCTCCAAGAAGATCAAGGATGCGCGCAAGGAAGGCAACGTTGCCAAGAGCAAGGAGCTGACCGGCACGGTGCTGCTGCTGGGCTGGCTGGTCGGCGGCTGGATGATGATGGGTTTCATGTACGACAAGATGCAGGGGTTGTTTGATTCGAGCTTCCGCGCCATCGGCCAACCCTTCAACGCCGGCGTGTCCGAGTTGGGTCGCGTCGCCTTCGATACGCTGCTGTGGCTGTCGCTGCCGCTGCTGGCACTGGCGCTGTTTCTGGGGGTACTGGTCGAATTTTTGCAGGTCGGGCCGATCGTCACGATCAAGAAGCTCACGCCAAAACTCGACACGCTCAATCCGGTCGAGGGCATCAAGAAGATGTTCTCGATGGACAACCTGGTCGAGCTGGTCAAGTCGATCGTCAAGAGTTCGGCGTTGATCTTCATCGGCGGGTTCGTGCTGTGGGGCATGTTGCCGCAGCTGCTGAAGCTTCCGACCTCGCCGCCCGCCGCGATCGGTTCGGCGATCTGGCAAGCGCTGCTGCACATCGGCATCTGGACGATCTTCGTGTTCTTCTTCGTGTCGGTGCTCGACGCCTGGTACCAGAAGTTCTCGTACATCAAGCAACTGCGCATGAGCCGCCGTGATATCCGCCAGGAAGTAAAGGAGAACGAAGGTGATCCCTACATCAAGCAACGCCGCCGCCAGCTGCACCAGGAATGGTCGCAGCAGAACATGCTCAACGCCGTGCGCGGCTCCAATGTCGTGGTGACCAACCCCACCCATATCGCGATTGCCCTGCAATACGAACACGGCGTCGATGACCTGCCGGTGGTCGTGGCCAAGGGCGAGGACAACATCGCCGAGCTGATCAAGAAAACCGCCGAGGAATCCGGCGTGCCGATCCTGCAGAACATCGACCTGGCGCGCGGACTGCACGCGAATGTCGAACTCGACAGCTACATCGGCGCGGAGTTTTTCGACGCCGTGGCCGAAGTGCTGCACTGGGCCCAGGACATGCGCCGCAACGATGGCAATGATCCGGAACCCCAGGCGACACCTGAAGCAGAATGATCGAAATGGCACGCGTCAGGACGCGCGAGCATCGCGCAAAATCGCGGTAGGCCTCCTTCCCACCACAATCGCAGCTCAAAATGACAACCATCAAGCTCGCTGTCCTAATTGACTCAGACAATGCACAAGCGGCTATTGCATCGGAGCTACTAAGTGAGATCGCTCGTTACGGCACTGCAACGGTCAAACGCGCATATGGCGATTGGACAACCACGAATCTTACGGGTTGGAAAGATACCCTGCACAATCTCGCAATTCAGCCCATTCAACAATTTCGATTCACTGTCGGAAAGAATGCGACCGATTCAGCATTAATTATTGATGCAATGGATCTATTGCATACCGGGAGCGTTGATGGATTCTGTCTTATTTCATCTGACAGCGACTTTACCCGCCTCGCAACTCGGATACGTGAGGCAGGTCTTGCCGTCTATGGCTTTGGAGAGAGAAAAACGCCGAAGGCTTTCGTAGCAGCCTGCGACAAGTTCATCTATACGGAAATTCTTCGTGGCACTAGTCCTGAGAAAGTACAGGTAGAGCCGATTCAAGATTCCTTGCAGAAAATTCTTCTCCCCGCAATCTCAGCTGCAGCACGTGACGATGGCTGGGCTCCGCTCTCAGCTGTCGGAAATTTGGCCACAAAGAGCCATCCGTCATTCGATTCGCGCAATTACGGCTGTCAGAAGCTCAGCGAACTTATTCGCAAACAAAAATTTCTGGAGACTAAATCCGTCCCAGCGTCTGACGGGTCTCCAAACGTGCATTATTATGTTCGCGCAAAGAAGACCTGACAATTCATTCAAGCCGAACGGGTAGTGCGGCCAGGCGATGCTGGTGCTTGCCACGCATATCGCTGTGACCCGGTTGTCGCGAGCGGCCAAGGCTGGAAACCAATGACTATCGCGGAGGCCGCCATGCCAGCTCACGAAAAAATCAACTACGTCGAGTATCCGGCCAGGAACCTGGAGGCAACCCGAGCGTTTTTTCAAGCGGCCTTTGGTTGGTCTTTCGAGAATTACGGACCTGACTACTCCGCTTTCTCGGGCCAAGGGCTTGATGGCGGATTCTTCAGGTCCGAGCTGGCTGCGAGCACGGCCGATGGCAGCGCACTCGTTGTCTTCTACAGTGAGCGGCTGGAAGACACGCTAGCCAAGGTAACGGCGGCCGGCGGCCAGATCGTGAAGCCGATCTTCCTGTTCCCGGGTGGTCGTAGATTCCATTTCAAGGAACCAAGCGGCAATGAGTTCGCGGTATGGGCGCCGCCGCAGGCCTAGCGATTCATTAAGCCAACGCCGCTTCGCGGCTCGGCTTGATCAAGCGATCACGGCCCGAACACCTGCTGCAGCACGCGCAGGAAACCGCGACTGTCGCCCAGGCGCTGCAGTATAAATTCCACCAGCGAGCCCAGCATCAGCAGGATGATCGCCGTCGCCAGCCAGGCCTTGATCGGCAACGTCAGCGCAAACACGTTGAGCGACGGCGCATAGCGGTTCACCAGCCCGAATGACAGGTCGATGATCATCAGGATCACCATCGCCGGGGCCGCCAACACCAAGGCGGCGGTCATCAGGTAACTGAATTGCCCGATGAACAAATGCATGCCAGACACCTGGATGGCCGGGAAAAACGACGTCACCGGCCAGATCGAATAGCTGGTGAGCAGCAGGTCGAGGAACACCAGGAACGCGCCGCTGGCCATGAACAGCCACGCTGCCATCATCGACAGGAATTCGCCGTGGAACGCGGTTTGGTGGCCCTGGATCGGGTCGAGGATCGAGGCCATGCTCATGCCGATCTGGGTGTCGAGGATATTGCCCGCCGCGCCAATCGCCCAGAACACCATTCCAAAACAAAAGCCGATCGCCATGCCGAGGAACAACTCCTTCAACACGATCGGCGCCATGTCCGACACGGCCATGCCTTCGGCTGGCAATCCGGCCAATGCGATGGGCAGTGCCACGATCGCCAGGCTCACCAGGAAACTGTTGCGCACCATTGCCGGCATGTTCTGCTGGGTCAGCAGCGGCAGCATGATGAACGCACCGGCGATGCGCGGCACCGTCAAGCCCAGTGCCATCAGCGGGTTGCCGAAGACATCGAACGTCATCAGTGGCGAACCAGTCCCGGGAAGTCGGTGAACAGCCGGTCGGCGAACGTGTACAAGGTGCCGCCGATCAGCGACGCGGTGATGAACAGCGTGACCACGATGGTGAAAAACTTCAGCGCATAGGCAAAAGTTTGTTCCTGCAGCTGCGTGGCGGCCTGCAAGAATGCCACCAGCAAGCCGACCAGCGCCGCCGCGCCGACCGGGGGGCCGGAGAGGATCAAGGTCAACCACAACGCCTGTTTGGTGAGTTCCAGTACTTCACCCATGGCTCAACTCCCGTAAGTCAGCACGAGGCCGTGCACCAGCTTGGCCCAGCCGTCGATCAGCACGAACAGCAACAGCTTGAAGGGCAGCGAAATGGTGGTGGGCGACAACATCATCATGCCCAGCGCCAGCAGGATATTGGCCACCACCAGATCGATGACCAGGAATGGCAGAAAAATCAGGAAGCCGATCTGGAACGCGGCGGTGAGTTCGCTCACCGTGAACGCCGGCACGATCACCAGGAAATCATTGACGCTGATCTGGTCGCGCTTGGCCGGTGGCAGCAGGCGTTGTGCGCTTTTAAGGAAGAACGCGCGCTCGGCGTTGTTGGAATGCTGGATCAGGAATCCGCGCAAGGGTTCCTTGCCGGCTTCGGCCAGTGCCAGCATCCGTCCCACGCCTTTTTCCGGCAGCGGCGGCAGCGCGTTGGCGGCAGCGGTCGCCGCCGGTGCCGCGGCCGTTGGCGCATCGCGACCATCGATGACGTTGGCAAACATCGGCCCGCGCGCGCCAATTCGTGCCGCCGCCTCGGCCGCTGCCGCTTCGCCATCGGCGGCCGCCGGCGAGGTCGCCGGTGGCGGCGGGGCAGTGGCAGTGATGGGAGTGCGCTGCGCGGGCGGCGTGGCGATCAACGACGGCGTCGGCGGCGGTTGCCCGTTCTTGCGCGCCTCGATGGCGGCCTGGGTGTCGAGGATCACCGGGTACATCACGTAGATCGACAACACGATTGCCAGACCGTTGATGACCACGTTGGGCGGCACCTGCTGCAAACCCAGCGCGTTGCGCAGCAGGCTCAGCACCACCACGATCTTGGTGAACGACGTCACCATCACCGCCACGAACGGCGCCAGCGCCAGGCTGACCACCGTGAGCAGGACAAGCGCCGGATCGAGTTGATTGAAGTCCATGTCCCGGCCTAGTTCCAGCTCAACAGGCGCACGCCAAGCGTGTCGCCCACGGCCACCACTTCGCCGCGACCGGTGGCGCGACCGTTGGCACGGATGGTGACGTTGGCGCCTTCCAGGTGCGCAGGCAACGAGAACACGTAGCCCGGTTGCAGCGCGGCAAGTTCGCCGACGTTGAGTTCGATCGCGCCGATGTCGAATGCAAGGTGCACGGGCAGGTCGCGCGCGGTGGTCTCGTCGTTGCCGGGATCGGCACCGGTCTCGTCGCTGGGCGCGTTGGTGTCGTTCATCGTGGAATGCTCCGGAGGGGAAGAAAGCGTCTGGGTCGGCGAGGTGATGCGCCAGCCATTTGGTGTGGGAGCCAGCGACCACACGTATCTTGCGGTGCGCGCGCGCACCGCAGGCGGATTTCCGCTGCCGATCACGACCACGTCACCGCGCTGCAGGCCTTGCCAGGTGGCGTAGTCGAGCTGCGGGCCGTCGAAGCCGATCAGCACCGGTACCGGCAACTTGCGCCATGCGCCCAGCATCGGCAGCGGATCGTCTTCGTATACGGGTGCGGCGCGTGCCTGCAGGCGCGACAGCCAGGCCACTGGAATGCGCATGACGCCGTTGACGCGCGATGCGGGGAGTTGCTCCTGGTCCTGCGCGTCGTGGTCGATCGAAAATGCCAGCCAGAAGATTTCATCGCCAGTGGCGTCCTGCGATGCCGGGTTGTCTTCCACCGGGACCAGCGATGCACCGATCGCCTCGCTCAGGCGCATCAGCGCGGTTTCGTGGGCCAGGCTCCAGGCCAGCAGGCGTCCGCGACCCTGGTAATCACTCCAGTGCAGGCCTAGCTGCACGGATTGCGCGGGCATCGGTGCATCCAGTCGCAGCCGCAGCTGCGTGCCTTCGGCGTCGACCGTGAAGGTCTCGTCCGCTCCGCTGGCCCGGCCGGGCGCGAACTGCAGCACGCTGCCGTCGTCCAGCAGCCATTGCCTCGGCGCGGCGAAGAAACGACGCAAGGCATCGGCCTGCGCTGCCGGCACGCCCGGGACACGGCCGCGCAGGCCGTGCACCTTGAGCGCTGCGGATCGTGCCGCGGTTTTCGGCGCCGGTTTCGATTTTCGGGTCGTGCTGTCAGGCATGTCCTAGGGCCACCTTCATTAGTTCGGGCAACGAACGTACCCCAAGTTTGTTCATCATGTTCGCGCGGTGCAGCTCGACGGTCTTGATGCTGATCCCGAGGATGTCGGCGATGATCTTGTTGGGCTTGCTGGCGATGACCAGGTCCAGCACCTGGCGTTCGCGCGGGCTCAGCTTGCCCAGGCATTCGCCATGCGCGCCGACGCCGCTGTTGTTGCGCACCCTGGCCACCGCGGTGCGGATCGCGCCGATCAGGGCGTCGTCGCTGAACGGTTTTTCGAGGAAATTCGAGGCGCCCTTGCGCATCGCCTCCACCGCCAGCGGCACGTCGCCGTGCGCGGTGACAAACACCAGCGGCACGGTGATGCCGCGACGATGCAATTCATCCTGCAATTGCAGGCCGCTCATCTGCGGCATCCGCATGTCACAGACAAGACACTCCGGGCTGGCGCCGTGGCGGTCGCTGCCATAGGCCTCGATGAATGCCGGCCCGGAGGCGAACGCCAGTGTTTCGAAGCCGGCGGTCTCCAGCAGCCACGCGGTGGAATCGCGGAAACCGTCGTTATCGTCGACCAGGTACACGCGCGCTTCGGTCATGGTTCAGTCCTCGCCTCGAAGCGCGGCAGGGTGAAGCCGAACACGCTGCCGCCGCCTTCGCGTGGCTCGAAGAACAGCCGTCCCTTGTGGTATTCGATGATCGAGCGGCAGATCGCAAGGCCGATGCCAAGACCGTCGCTCTTGGTGGTGAAAAATGGCGAGAACAGCTGGTCTTGCTCGGCCGAACTCAAGCCGGTGCCGCGATCGCACACCCGCACCTCGACTTCGCCGTCGAGGTTGACGCGGCCCTCGATGCGCAGCTCACGCTTGGCCGACGGCACGCCGCGCATCGCCTCGATCGCGTTCTTGACCAGGTTCAGCAGGACTTGTTCGACCATCACCCGATCGGCATAGACGGTCGGCAGCGTCACTGCCAGCGCCACGTCGATGCGCAATTGCTGGCGCTCGGCTTCCAGCCGCAGCAGTTCCAGCACGGTCGCGGCCATCGCATGCATGTCCTGGGCATCGCGACGCGGCTCGCGTGCGCGCACGAATTCGCGTATCCGCGAGATCACCGCGCTGGCGTGTTCGGCCTGGGTGCGTGCGGCCAGCAAGGCGCGCTCCACTTGCGCCGGTCCGCCAGCCTGCTCGATCAGGCGCAGGCTGCCGTTGAGGTAATTGACGATCGCCGCGAGCGGCTGGTTGAGTTCGTGGGCCAGCGTTGCCGCCATCTCGCCGACCGACATCATCCGCGAGGTAAACAGCAGCTTTTCCTGCTGCGACTTGTGCGTGTCGAGCGTCTCGATGCGCTCGCTGATGTCGATTGCGGTGAGCAGAGCAAGCGCCTGTCCATCGTGCTGCGCGCTCCCCCAGTGCAAGGCGTACCAGCGGCCGCTGTGCGGCACGCGGACCTCACTGGGTTCGGCGTCGTCAAGGGCGTCGTCGCGCAGGCTCGCCAACAGCCGGTCGCGCTGCGCATGTTCTGGCATCTGCGCGAATTCATCGATGAAGCGTTGGTTGGCGGCAACCAGTGCGCCGTCGTCGCGCGCATACGCCGCGCAGGCAAAAGGCAGGGCTTCGAGCAGTGAAATCGTCGCGCTGTCGGCAGCGGGCGGGGCGCTTGCGGCAGCGACGCGTGGCGCCAGCGCCGTGGCCTTGCGCCGTGTTGGGCTCATGCCGCGCGTACCGATGCAGCGGTGCCGATGATCGGCAGCGGGCGACTGTCCACGGCGCGTGCCGGGCTGCTACGGTAATTGGCGACCCGCCCACAGCCCTTTCCGGTTTCCTGGAGTTCCATGACGATCCATCGTCCGTCCCTGTCCGTTGCCCGCACGCTTCCTACCGGTTTGTTCCATACCGGTCCGTTCCGCAGCGTCCTGATCCGCGCGATGCTGATCCCCGCACGCCTGGCTGCCATCGTGATGGGCTGCAGCCTGCCCGGTCTGGCCGCCGCTGCCGCCGTCGTTCCCACGCCCGCGCCCCCACCGGACACCACGTTCTCGGTCGTCGGGGAAATGCTGGGGATCGTGTTGCCGGTGGCCTTGCTCATCATTGCCCTGTTTGCGGTGCTGTATTTCGTGCGACGTCGCTTTGGTTTGAGCGGCAAGGACGCGCCATTGACGATCCTGCAAATCCTGCCGGTCGGGCCTCGCGAACGAATCGTGCTGGTGAAATCACGCGGCGGTCGTCTGTTTGCCGTGGGGGTGAGTGGCCAATCTGTGACACTGATCACAAATATGGAACGATCCGATCTCGAGTCTGTCGATGCCCAGAGCGTCGCCGCCCATGACGACAGTGATACAGGTGACGGACGTTAAATCAGCGTGACGCGACAATTATCGTTTCATTACAAAGACTTGCATTGACCTGAACAAAGACCCGTCGATTTCGCGAAATTGTCCAAAGACGGCGTCTGCTCCTTGTGGATTCCAGGAAGGTATCGTAATTTGCCACAAAGTGACGCATGAGGTCAGGGGCAAATGCGACAGGTTCGGAACGCACCGCAAACGTCAGGGAGGTTGATCCATTCGCCATGCGTTGGCGTGTGGTGCCTTTGGACAATTGCCGTGGCGACCGCGAGCGGTGGCCCATGCGCGCGCTGATCGACTCGATCTTTGCGGCTCCGGCCGGCAGCCAGCCGCGCCAGAAAACCGGCTACAGCGACATCGTGCTGGCGTTCGCCGCGGTCACGATCATCAGCGTGATGATCCTGCCGCTGCCGATGATGGCCATCGACACCCTGGTGGCGATCAACATCTCGATCGGTTTCGGCCTGCTGCTGCTGGCGCTTTACATCCCCACGCCGGTCGCGTTTTCCAGCTTTCCCAGCGTGCTGCTGCTGACCACGTTGTTCCGGCTGTCGTTGTCGATCGCCATCACCCGCTCGATCCTGCTCAACGCCGAGGGCGGCCACATCGTCCAGACCTTCGGCAGCCTGGTGGCCGGTGGCAACCTGGTGGTGGGGCTGGTGGTCTTCCTGATCATCACCGTGGTGCAGTTCATCGTCGTGGCCAAGGGCGCCGAGCGCGTCGCCGAGGTTGCCGCGCGTTTCACCCTCGATGCGATGCCCGGCAAGCAGCTGTCGATCGACTCGGACCTGCGCTCGGGCCTGCTCGACAAGGATGAGGCGCGGCGCAAGCGGCGCTTGCTGGAAGTGGAGAGCCAACTCCACGGCAGCCTCGATGGCGCCATGAAATTCGTCAAGGGTGACGCCATCGCCGGCATCGTCATCATCATCATCAACCTGCTCGGAGGCCTGGCCATCGGCGTGCTGCAGCACGACATGCCGCTGGCCGAGGCGACGCACACCTACAGCATCCTCACCATCGGCGATGGCCTGGTGTCGCAGATCCCGGCGATCCTGGCGACGATCGCCGCCGGCCTGGTGGTCACGCGCACCGCCGGCGAGCAGGACGACCGCCACCTGGGCGAGGCGATCACCCGGCAGATCTCCAACCAGCCACGGGTGATCCTGATCACCGGCGCGCTGGCCTTGCTGATGACGCTGGTGCCGGGTTTCCCCAAACTCGTGTTTGGCGTGCTCGGCATTTCGTTGCTGACGATGAGCGCGTGGCGCTACCGGCACCAGTTCGACATGTTGCGGCGTGCGTTCCGCGTGCCGGACGATGAAATGGTCGCCTCGCTCAAGCCGGCCAACCCCGACGACCTCGCGCCGCCCGCCCCGCTGCAACTTGAACTGGCGCCGTCGCTGGCCAACCTGCTGGGCGACGAAGTGCTGGCACGCGCGCGGTTTGCGGGCCTGGCGCAACGCATGCGTGAGGAATACGGCGTGCCGGTGCCGGTGCCGCACATCCGTATCAGCGCGGCATTGGGCGATGGCGAATATCGGCTTACCGCGCACGGCGCGCGTATCGCCTCCGGGCGCATGCGTGGCGATGCCTTCTTCCGCGCCGCGCGCAGCAGCGACGCGACGCAAAAACTGCCCGGGTTTTTCCCGGCGTTGAATGGCGAATGGGTGACTGCGGCCAACGATGACACGCGCTTGCCGCTGGACGTGGTGAGCGACCACCTGCAAGACGCGCTGCAACGCCGGTTGGGCGGGTTTATCGGCATCCAGGAAACCTCCAACCTGTTTGCCAGGATGCAGCGCGATTATCCGGACCTGATCAAGGAAATGTTGCGCGTGGTGGCGCCGCAACGCGTGGCCGACGTGCTGCGCCGGCTGGCCGAGGAAGGCGTGCCGGTGCGCAACCTGCGCGACGCCTTCGAGGCGATCACCGATGTTGGCGGGCGCGAGAAAGACGTGGTGCTGCTCACCGAATATGTGCGCGTCGCCCTCAAACGCGAGATTGCCGACCGCTATGCCGACGCCGAACGTACCCTGCACGTGCTGTTGATCCACCCGGAGCTTGAAGACAAGTTGCGCCAGTCGGTGCGCGTGGCCGGCGGCGCCAGCCAGCTGGCGATCTCGCCCGAGCTTGCCGCGCGCCTTGGCGCCGAGGTGCGTACACAACTGGCGCGGCAGCCTGCTGAAACGCGCCCGGTGCTGCTGTGCTCGCTGGATGTCCGGCGCCACCTGCGCAAATTGATGGAGGTCGATTTCTTCGACCTGCCCGTGCTGTCGTACCAGGAACTCGCCCCGGACCTGCGCATCGTGCAGGCCGGCCAGATCAATGCATGACTACTGACACAAAGACGCCGCAAGATTCCGCAAGGAGCCACGCCATGTCCATGACCAACCAAAATTCGTTCACCGACGCCGAACCCGCCAATGTTCTGCGCATCCTGTCCGGCCTGCATGCCGGCGCCAGTCGCGCGCTGGCCGAGCAGGAGATGATCCTGGTTGGCAGCGGCGAGGATTGCGACATCGTCCTGGCCGACCAGGGCGTTGCGCGCCACCACGTCCTGATCAACCTGACCGGCGGCCTGTCGTCGCTACGTGCGCTGGATGCGCCGGTGCAGGTCGATGGCGTGCCGCTGCATCCCGGCGACCCGGTCGAGCTGCGTGGCCTGCAACGCATCCGGATCGGCGAGGCGGCGATCGCCTATGGCCTGGAGACCGACCCTGGCTGGAACACGCTGCTGCCGATGGGCGCCGATGCGCAGGACGCCGCGCGCACAGCGAAGCCGGTTTCGCGGCGCCTGCCGGTGATCGCGGCACTGGCGGTGCTTTCGCTGGCATCACTGGCGATTTTTGCCGCCGTGATGCCGATCAACGTCAGCCCGGTCGATCCCGATAGCCAGATCAAGTCACTGATCCCCGAATACCAGATCGCCAGCGGCAAGATCTCGAAGAACATCAACGGCGATCCAGTGCTGTCGGGCACGGTGAGTGATGATGCGGTGCGCCAGCGCATTGCCCAGCGGCTGCAGGCCGATGGCATCGTCGCCACGCTGGACCTGCGCACGGGCGAGGACATCGCCGCGGATGTCAGCGAAATCCTGCGCTCGCAAAAACTCAACGCCAAGACGCGCTACCTGGGCAACGGTGTGGTCGAGGCCAGCGGCCGATTCGAGGACATGGACGCGTTGCGCGCGGCGGCGCAATCGCGCGCGATGAGTGAAATCACCGGCGTCACGCAGGTATTGGCACGCAACTATGCCGAGCCGGACACCATCAAGAAAGCCGGCGCCACTACCGCAAATCCGGTACCGGCGGTGCCGGTGCGCATCGTATCGGTGGTGCGTGGCCAGCAGCCGCACCTGGTCGCCATCGACGGCATCCAGTATCCCGTCGGCGCCGACCTGCCCGGACGCGGCAAGCTGGTCTCGATTGGTGAATCGGCGCACGTGGTTTCTGCCGACGGCATGCTGCACAAGGTCGTCGCGCAGCCGGTGACGTCGGCCGAACTCGCCCTGGCCGCCAGCCAGCAGGCCGCCATCGACGCATCCACCGTCACCGCGCCAGCGTCGCCTGCGACCACCGCCATGGCAACGACGACAGCCAATGCCAGTGGTGGTCAAGCCACGCTGGCCAAGGCCGGACCGTCGTTGCGCGACCGGAAAAAAATGTAGGCCACACACGTGGAATGGAATCGCGAATGGAATCGCACAATGAGATCTCACGATGAGATCGTGGAATGGAATCCAGGCGTGGTGTTCACGCCAACGCAGCACCGTTTGATGTTCTATTCAAAATAGTCCTGTTTCATCGAAGACAATCAGGTTCCATCGCGTCACAACGCGGTCTTGCACCGCATCGCCAGGAGAGACCCATGAACAGCAATCCCATCAACAATTCGCCCCTGCTCGGCTTCGTTGGCCGCAGCAGCGTCGGTAGTGCATCGGTTGGCCGCAGTGATACATCCGGCGGCGGCAGCAGCTGGTACGAGGCCATGTCCAAGGCCTGGGGACAAACCCTCGACGCGCAGGCCTCGAAGATCACCACCTTGTCCGATGAAATCGGCTCGGGCGCCGACCAGCCCTCGAACATGGTCAAGCTGACCGCCGAGAGCCTGAAGATGCAATTCATGTCCAACAACGCCGCGACCTCGCAGAACAGCGTCGGCCAGGCGCTCGAAACCCTCGGCAAGCGCCAATGATTCAGGACGTGCGCGTGCCTGGTCTGCAGGCCGTGGCGGGTTTGTCGCCACATCGCCTCCAGCACGCGCGCGTCCTTGGATTACACGGGTTCCCGTTACATGATTTCTTGTCGAGGAGACGGAAATGATTGAAGCAATCCAGGTCGCGGCGATGGAAGCCGCGCAGTCAAACCCGGCGGCATCGCCGGCGACGCAACCCCAGGCCACGGCGTTCGACGTGCATCAGTTCGCCGACACCTACGCACGGGGCGGCATGCCCGCAGCCGGCGGACCGTCCACGGTGACCGACGTAGCGCCGACCCAGAAATCCGAAGGCACGCGTGCGCTGCTGTCTGCGTTCGAGAACCTCAACGGCGGCGCCGAAAACATCAACGCCATGTCACAGGCGATGAGCGGCAACAGTGCCGAGCTCACACCCGGTGACATGTTGAAGATGACGATGGAATGCCATCAGTTCCTGTTCAAGGCCGAGCTGACGTCCAATGTCGCCAACCGCACCTCCGATGGTGTCCAGCAATTGTTCAAGCAGCAGTCGTGACGAAGGAGTGGGCACAGGCATGAATCCGTCGATGTGGTGCAAGCGAGTGGTGGCGATGGCCGCCCTGGTGGCGTGTCTGGCGCTGACGGGTTGCGGCGGGGCTGCGCTCTACAGTGAGCTCAATGAGCAGCAGGCCAACCAGGTGATGGCGGCGCTGCTTGGCTCCGGCATCGACGCGACCAAGGAACCCTCGACCAACAAGAAAGGCTGGGAAGTGCGGATCGCCCAGAACGACTTTCCGATGGCGATGCAGGTACTGCATTCGCGCGGATTGCCGCGACGCGAATCGCCGTCGATGGGTGAGCTGTTCAAGAAGGAAGGGTTTGCCTCGTCGGCGCTGGAAGAAAAGGCGCGTTATATCTATGGCCTGCAGGAGGCGATGCGGCAGAAGCTGCTGAAGATGGATGGCGTGGTCGATGCCGATGTATCGATCGCCTTGCCCGACCGCGATCCGCTGGGCGGCAATACCCGCGAGTCGTCGGCCTCGGTGTTCATCTACCAGGCGCCCGGCGTTGATTTGCGCGACCGCGAAACCGACCTGAAGGTCGGCGTCAAGGACGGCATCGAAGGGCTGGAGGACGTCAACAAGGTCACGATCAAATTCTTCACCATTGCCGCGCCTTCCGTGCAGCAAAAAGCCGCGCGCGACAAGGCGTCCATGCCGGCGGCGTTGTCGGCGATCAGTCCGCTGGCGGTCGTGATCACCCTGCTGGTTGCCGTGTTGCTTGGCCTTGCGCTTGCCTTTGGCGGCCGCATCCGGGCACGCCTGACGCAGCCAAAACCCGCGCCGCGCGTCTGGAACGGCTAATCGATTGCCGCTGACATGAGCCTGCACAGCGTATTCGCCGACATCCACCCCGACTGGTATCGATCGCCAGGTGCGACACCACGCGATGCGGCGCCCAACGACGTTGCATCAATCGATACCGTGCTGCTGGAACAGGCGCAGCACAGTGTGCTGGGACGGCGCCTGCTGGCACGCTGGCTGATGGAGGAGATTGGAACCGCGCTGCTGGCACCGCGCCCGGATGCGGTGATCGCCGTTGCGGTGACGCGTTGGCCACGCGAACAGCTGGCGGTGTTGCTGCGTGACCTGGGTGCGCTGGCGTTTGCGCCAGCCATCCGTGCCGAAGTCAGGCGCGAGCCGGTGCGCCAACTCAAGCGCGCGCTGGGCAACAGTTACCTGCTGGCGCTGGACAAGCAGGTCTGGGATGGCGGCGTCGCACCGGCGATTGCCGCGCAGCTGCAGGCGCAGTTGACGCCGACATTGCGCGCCGGCCGCGACGACGAACACCAGGACGACGCCGCGATCCATGCGTTGCTCGACCAACGCGGACGCAGCGAGCTGCACGCATGGGCCATGCAGCGCGACCCGGCCCTGGGCGAATGGGCAGCGTTGCACTATCCGCGCGAATCCTGGCTGGCTGCGCACCTTCCGGAAAAACAGGTGTTGTTTCTGCACGACCATCACCTCAACCGCGCCACGTTGTCCTGACCTACCTGCCAAGAGCGAGACATGCCCGCCAACGCCACCGAGTCCATGCCACCTTCGCCCACTCGCGGCGGAACCACCGCGTTGGTGTTTGAGCGCAGGCAGTTTGATCGCGCCATCGCCGGTGACGTCGTGCCCGCGCAGGCGTGGCAGCGCATTGGTGAACTCGATGGCCTGCTCGCCCACGTCAACGATTTGCATGCGCAGGCCAGCATCGAAATCGAGCAGGCGCGCGAGCGCGGCCATGCCGCCGGTTTTGCCGAAGGCCTGGCGCGCGTGCAACAACAAATGACCGAACACCTTGCCGCGTTGAACGAACGCCGCGCGCGCGTGCTGGGCGAAGCCAACGGTCGCATCACCGAGTTGGCCTGCGCCATCGTCGCGCGCATTGCCCCGGATTTTGATGCCCGCAGCGTAGTGCCGCCGCTGGTCATGCAGGCGGTCGAAGCTGCGCAGGCGGAACAATTCCTGCTGATCCGCGTGCATCCCTCGGTGCGCGAGTCCGTTTCCGCCGGGCTTGGCGCGGTACGCCAGGCGCATCCTGCGGTCGGGGTGATCGAACTGGTCGACGATGTCAGCCTCGACCCATTGAGCTGCGTGGTGGTCTCGGAGGCCGGCGAGGTGCGTGCGGGCGTTGCCCAGCAGATCGAGGCGATCCGCATGGCCCTGGCGGGCATCGGGAGCGTCAACGAATGAGCGGGTCGCAGACCCTGCCCGAACGTGCTCCCGCTGCGACGGCCGTGCTCGACCCGCTGCTCAGCGCGCTGGCAAAAGTGCAGACGGTCGAGCGCGTCGGTCGCGTTGCCGAAGCCCACGGCACGTTGATCCGCGCCACCGGGCTGAAGGCGGCGATTGGCGAGCTGTGTGAACTGCGCAACCCGCGCGGCGAAGGTGATCCGGATTTCCGGCTTGCCGCCGAAGTGGTCGGGGTGTCAAAACAATTGACGTTGCTGACCCCACTGGGCGCGCTGGATGGCGTGTCGTCGACCACCGCCGTCTATGCGACCGGCCGGCAGGCCTCGGTGCGCGTGGGCGACGGATTGCTGGGACGGGTGCTGGATGCGCATGGCGAACCCATCGACGGCAAGGGCAAGATCGGCCCGTCGGTGGACGTGCCGATCTATGCCGCCTCGCCCAATCCGCTGACACGCAGGCTGATCGACCGACCGTTCTCGACCGGCGTTCGCGCGATCGACGCCACCATGACCACGGGCGAAGGCCAGCGCGTCGGCATCTTCGCCGTCGCCGGCGGCGGCAAAAGCACCCTGCTGGGAATGCTCGCGCGCGGCGGCGACGCCGACATCAACGTGATCGCGCTGGTCGGCGAACGCGGCCGCGAGGTCAATGAATTCATCCTCGACAACCTTGGCGAAGCGGGTTTGGCCAAGTCGATCATCGTCGTTGCCACCTCCGATCGCCCGGCGCTCGAACGCAGTCGCGCAGCTTGGGTTGCCACTGCCATTGCCGAGCATTTCCGCGACCAGGGCCGCCGCGTGCTGCTGCTGCTCGACTCGGTCACCCGGTTTGCGCGCGCGTTGCGCGACGTCGGCCTGGCGGTCGGCGAACCCCCTGCCAGGCGCGGTTATCCGCCATCGGTATTCAGCGCATTGCCGCGCCTGTTCGAGCGCGCCGGCAACAACGACAAGGGTTCGATCACCGCGTTTTACACGGTGCTGGCCGAGGACGAGGACGGCAACGACCCGATCGTCGAGGAAGTGCGCTCGATCCTCGATGGCCACATCGTGCTGTCACGCAAGCTCGCCGCGGCCTATCACTACCCGGCCATCGACGTGCTCACCAGCCTGAGCCGCGTGATGCCGCGCGTGGTGGAGAATTCGCACCTGCGCGCGGCCGGGCAGCTGCGCAAGTACCTGGCCAAATACCAGGACATCGAACTGCTGCTGCAGCTGGGCGAATACAAGCGCGGCACCGATCCGGATGCCGACATCGCCATCGAGAAAATCGCCGCGATGCGCCGTTTGCTGCAGCAACCGGCCACCGAGCTGGTGCCGTTCGCGCAGTCGGCGGATGCATTGCGCGGGTTGTTTGGATGAACGGTGCGCGGCCATGAAACGCTACCCTCTGCAAACGCTGGTGCGCCTGCGCGAACATCGCGCCGACGTCGCGCGGCTGGCGGTGCTGGAGCAACAGCGCGTCGTGCTGGCGCGTCGCCACGCCTGCATGCAGGTCGAGGATGAAATCACGCAACTGGGTATCGAGCGCGCCAACCAGCGCACCCGCCTGCTCGATCCGCCACCACCCGGCGCCGGATGGCCGGCAGTGCTGGCCCAGCGCGAGTCACACGTTGAATGGCTGGGCGCGCTGATCGTCACCGCGCAGCAACGGCTGGTGCAGGCACAAGAGGCGCTGCGCGAGGCCGAGCAAGTACTGGATGACGCGCGCCAGGCATTCTTTCGTGCCAAGGCGCGTCACGAGGCCTTGGAGAAGCGCCGCGACAGCTGGCGTGGCGAACAACGCGCCCTGGAATCGCGACAGGAAGAAGACGCGACCGCCGACCTGATCCTCGCACGCGGGCACCTGGCCCAGCGGCCACATTGATTGACAAGGACCGACGATGAGCATCGAACGTAGCCAATCCTCGCCGCATACCGATGCGGCAGCACGCAGCAACAACGAGCGCAGCAGCAACGACACGCGCGAAGCGGCGCCGCGCGAGAAGATCGACAAATTCCAGCGGCTGATGCAGGAGAAACAGGAACAGCAGGACGCCAGGCCGCAGGCCGGGACGACAAAGAATTCCCAGGCCGCCGCGCAGCATGCGACCGAAGACGCCGTGGCTGGCCGCCAGGCAATGTCCGAACGCGGCAATGACGAGGCCCTGCGTCGTCAGCACGATGATGTCGAGCTCTCGTCGGCCAGCCTGCAGTCGATGGATGCGACCGCGATGTACCACGCGCAGATGGCCGTGCGCGACGGCCTGCCGCAGGCCGCGCCGGCGCCGCTCAACCCCAATGCGTTCGCCGACATGGTCGAACGGCATCTCAAGCAGCTGGCCGCCGATCGTGGCGTTGGTACGGGCGACGGCAAGGTCCTGTTGCGCATGGCGGATGCCACCCTGCCCGGCACCGACCTGCTGCTCAGCCGCACTGCCGATGGCTGGTTGCTGCGTGCCGACGTGCGCTCGCGCAGCAGTTTTGACGCCATCCAGGACGCCGCACCGGCGTTGGCCAAGCGGTTTGCCGAACGCAACTTGGGCGTGCTCAGCTTCGACCCGCATTTTCACGGTTGAGCGCAGGGTGTGTGCCGCCTAGGGTCAACCCCAGATCGGGCACGACCTAGCTTGGAAGCACCGGCCGCGTTGCAGACACTGTTCCTGCGTACCCGAGGTTCCTGACTCCAGACGTCATCGAGACAGCGAAACCCCATCCAACAAAACGGAGAAACAACATGTCTTTTGACCTCGGTGGTATCTGCAAACTGGCCGGACAAGTGATCGGCGGCATGATCGGTGGGCCGGCCGGCGCAGCGATCGGCGGCATGATCGGCGGCATGATCGGCCAGGCGATCAGCAGCCAAACCAGTGACTCCTCGAGCGGCTCCGGACTTTCGGCTGCGGCTCAGAACATCTTCAACTCGAATTACAGCGCCGGGTTCGGAGGCTGATCAATGATCGACGACCGTCAATCCGGCACCCAGGACTGCATTGACGGCCTCGATCAGTTGCAGCAGTCGGGCGCAATCGATGCCGATGAGCAGAACATGCTTATTCGGCATCTGGCCGACCACAAACGCGCCATGGATGAGGCGATGCTCGAGATCACGCCAGAATACGAGCGTCGGATCGCCCAGGATGGACAAGCTTCAGCGGACGAATGGCTGGCCAGCACTGCGCAGGCGCTGGGCGAAGAGCATGGCGCTGCCACCCGTCAGATACTGGGTTCGCTCAACGTCAACCAAGGTGACGGTCTCTAGCGCTGCGTTCAAAGGTGCGGCTGCGGATGACCACCCTGATGGCAGCCTCAGCGCTGCCATCGTTGTGTTTGAGGCCGGAGACATGGCATCACCCGCAGTTAACGCGAATCGCGAAGGCAGCTGGTAAAACATCCGTACACGTGCAGAGTTCCCGCTGTGTCTTCCAGAACCATCAGGACATCGGATTTCCCATGAACCCAAAAAAGATGAGTAGAGCCACGTTCAAGCCCGGTTCGAAGGTGAGCGTGCAGTCGCTGCAGTTCGCTGCGCGGCCTGCGGCATCGGCAGCGGACAGTGCCGAAGAACACGGTGGTGCTTATTTCGATGATGGCGAGCAGCGCCGCCAGTTCCTGACAGAACTTGACCTGCTGCGCGGTGAAAATGCGATCAGCGTTGATGAGCAGACGCAGCTCGTGCAGGAATATGAGCGCATCGAAAAGGAGACCTATGACAGGCTCACCGAAATGACGTCGGAGTTCGAGCGGAGGAGCGAAGCCGATGGCCAGGACAGTGCTCGCGAATGGCTGGCACTCGAAACCGAGTCCTTCCGGCGCACGCTCGAGAACGCTCCAGACGAGGTCGCCAGCAAGCTCTCGGGCGCCTAGGGTCAGCCCCAGCTAGGTCAGGTCCTAGCTTGGAGCGACGATAAACAAGGCTTACAAAGGTATTACGGAATCAGGGAGCACGGTCGGAACAGGCACCCTGCGAGATCCGAAGCGGCAGCGAAAGGCCATGCGACCGGCCAAGTATCTAAATCACAGGAGAACATCATGTTCGAGAATGCCATCAGTTCAGTCAACGTCAGCTTCAACAGCGCCACCAGGTCTTCCCAATCCAGTTACAACTTGGGAGCGACAACGGCGTTCAAGGCAGCATCAGGAGCGTTCGCCCGTTTCCTCAACGATCAGATGATTGAAAACGGCAGCAACACCAGTGAAGCTGCCGCCAAGAAGAAGGGCAAGGGCGCCACCATGAGCTGGTTTGAGGCCATCGCCGGTGTACTCGGCAAACAGCTCGGCGATCGCGTCATGAAGCTGATGGACGCGCGCAACCGCATGGAAGAGAACTTCAAGGCTTCTACAGAGCCGGACAAGAATCCGGAGGGCGCCAAGGAATACATGAAGGCCCAGACCGATTTCCAGGTGCAGTCGCAGATGTTTGGCATGGACAGCCAAGTGGCGGCGACCTCGATCAAGTCGATCGGCGAAGGTCTGGCCAGCGTCGCACGCAAGCAGTAAGCGCAACGGCTGGATGCAATACCAAAGAGACGCCGGGATGCAGATCCCGGCGTTTTCTTTTTCTGCGGAGATGTTTTTATGGTCCTTGCACACCGATTGCGGTGCGCCCTGCTTGTCTGTGGCACGTCTTTCATCCTGTTGCCGCCTTCGGCATCAGCTCAGGACTATGGAAGCGGCTGGTTTGGTGTTGCGGAAGGCATGCGCCAGAACCTGGGTCAACAGGAGGCGCTGCGCGACCGAATGCGCATTTCGAAAGCCGCCCGGCTCGAAGGCGAAAAGAACACGGCCAAGGCCAAGGCGGCAAACGTCTCGGAGGCCGGGGTTGATCGCCACCAGGCAACGCCGTCTGGATTGTTGTTCGAACAGGCCGCCGGGCGCGTCATGCAGTCAGCCAAACACCCCTCCGCAACACGTGGCACAACGTCCTCGCTAGCAGGCGCAAAATTCCAGCCCTCGTCCGATGTGCGTCAACGCGTGATCGAAAGGTTCGTTGCCCTGGTCGACCAGGGTGGCGATCTGGAACGAGAGAAGATTCATGACTTCCTGAGTACCGGCCACCTTAATCGAGATTTCAATGGGCTGCTCGACAGGCTCGGTTTCGACAAACACAACCTAGCAGACGTCATGTCGGCCTACTACATCGGGATGTGGGAAGTCAGCAACGGACGGTACCTGCGTGACGATCAGGCTAGGGCTGTACGCAATGCACTGGCGCCCGAGTTCGTGCGCAACACCAACTTGGTGAAACTGAGTTCTGCACAGAAGCAGGAAGCTGCGGAGACCTACACGCTGCTGGTGATGCTGGCCGTGTTCGATTACCAGATTCTGCGCAAGAGCAACGACGCAGTGGCCACGAAAGCGTTCCAGGACACGGTGTATCGCGGCGCATTGCGCCAAGGCGTCGACCTGCGCAAGCTCGACATCGGCGAGGGCGGCTTCGTGCTGCGTTGAATGAGTCGCACATGGTCACGCAACGACCGGCAGTTGTGTGATCAACGCAATATTGTTCGGCGTGGAGGGAGAGCGTGTCTGCTGATAGAAATGAACCTAAGGGACGCTTTCATCCTGAAGATTAGTCGCATGGACTTGCTGCTGATGCTTGCACACCGGCTATGCGCTTCGCATGCCCAGGATTACGGTAGTAGGGCAGATAGTGCCCAACGATCGCGCTAGAACCTGATGTAGCCGGAGGCATTGCGTCATCGCATGCCGATCACAGAAGCGTGTGTGCCCAATGCTGATGTTGAACACCAGCCGCAGTCCACGCCAACAAGCACGCATGGGTCAACTAGCTCCCAAGTACAAGCGGCGCGTGCAAGTGGACGGCTGGGCCGGCGCAGATCGCTGGTTGGCAGCGACGGCGAGAACACTTGGACTACAAGATGGTCGCTCTGGGCGACAACGATGATTTCTCCATGAGGGCGGCAATCGGCGTATTGGGAGGTCCCTCTTCTGCAAAGTATGGCGGCTACTTTGGCCTTTGATGTACGGTACCCCACGATTACCGAAAGACTGGGCGCGCGAAACGACGTGATGATTGTTGCGACGTATTGCTACGACCGCGGCCGCGTCATGCGTCTTGCCAGCCACCAGGCGATTACCGCAGTGAACAGGCCGAAAAACGCCAGCCATCCGGTGTAGGTACGCCCGGTTTGATAGTCGAGCAGATGGCCATTGCTGCTGGCCAACGCGACAATCGCGGCCGCAAGGCAACCGTAGGCAATGATCGCCAGCATCCAGAACAACCATTGCATGATGTTTTGGATGTCGCGCCGCGGATGGGGCGCGGATTGATCCGACGGCGTACCGATGAGGCCCATGGCCAACAACAGTCGACTCATGCGTGATGGCTGTCCTTGCACGTGATGGCGCGTCGACCGGCGCTGCATTCCTTCCAGCGTGTGTCCGGCCAACAGCGGGTTGTTGTCGACGCGGGTCGCAGCATGATCGTTGCTGGCCAGGACGATGCCGCGCGCATCGACAAGCGGATTGATCGGTATCGCCACGATTGTCAGACCCGCCGCGGTTGCCGCAGTCGCACCCGGGGGCAGGGCGGTGGCAACAGCCGCAGGCGGTGTGGCGGCTGGCGCTTGACCCAGATGCAGGGCGGCGACAACACGGCCCAGCAGCGAGGTGTTTTCGGCGCGCGGCGGCGATGCCAGCTCCGCGCCCCGTAGTTGCGCTGGCCCGGCGCTGTCGCCGACAACACGTGGCGCCATTGACGCCGGTTGGGCCCACGCTTGGGTCAATGGGTTTGCGTTCGCCGAACTTGCCTGGGAATTGGCAAGCGACATCGCGGACGCGGGCGCAGCGGCGATGATCACCGCTTGGGTCCGGGCCTGGGTCTGGGCCTGCATAGGACCTGGGACAGGCTGCAGGCGCGCATGGTGGGCCACGGCCTGCGGCGGCTGGCCATGGTGGGCATGGGGTGGCGGAGCGAAGGCTTCCAGAACCTGCGAACTTGCAGAGTTGGCCAGAGAGAGCGCATTGCCGGTGATTTGCAGGGCGATATTCGGAAACACGTCCTGCATGCCCTGCGGTGCAGGACCTCCGGTGGGTGGGCCCGATCGCTGTGGCAGCGACGGCCCGCCCATGTTCGGCCCGCCCATGTCCGGCCCATCGCGATGCGAATGCCCCTGCGGCCCATCCAACGGTTTCAGGGGATCAACGCCGGGCAGATTCGCACCCGGACCAAGCGCGAGGGGATCGGGTTCGCCACCTTTCGGCGAAAGGCCTCCCAAATGCTCGAACACCTTGCCGACAAGGGTGTCGCTGAAGTGCAATCCCATTTGGGTATCCTCCCGGGCAGGTGGGTGCCAGGCAAAGACACCTTGGCCAAGGCTAGGACACGCCCGCCGCGCGCATCACCTATGGAAAACCCTTGGTGGGCCGATCTGCATCAAGGCCGCATCGCGAAGTGCGGCACAAAAAAAATGGGAGGCCCGGAGGCTTCCCATGAAATCCGGCAGAGCCGGAGGACATTCGGTTGTGGCGTTGCTCCGGCACGGGGCCGGATGCGGATAGGCTACCGTCGCGGGAAACCTAAAGCAACACTTCAGATAAAACTATGCAAGTCTTTGATATGTCTAGTCGGCGAAGTTAAGTGCCTTTTGCTTCATGCGACGGCGCTCAGGCTGGGGAAGTCGCCAGTCGTTGTTGAACAGCGCCGGCTCCCAGCTGCCGTAAGTGGGATTGGGCAGCATCCACCAGCGTTCGCCGAACCAGTCGCCGTATTCGTCCAGCAGTTGGGTGCGGCCCTGCGGCGTATTCGCCACCACCTGGACAAAATCGCCCAACTGGTCGCCAAACTGCATCAAAACGCGGTATTCGCGCCCGGCGAGGCGACGACGACAGTTCTTCTCGCTGCCCTCCTGCTCGCAGCCGGAAACCACGGTGCCCAGGCCCAGGAACACATTGTCGTTGGCCACCGGCAGGCCGACCGCCTTGAGGTTGGCGATCGTGGCGTCCTTGAGATGCACCGCACGGTTGGACAGATACACGATGGTGATGCCGCGCGCCGAAGCCGCCTTGGCGAAATCGACTGCGCCCGGTACGGCCTTGGCGGATTTCTCGGCCACCCACAAGTCCCAGGTCGGGTCGCTGTACTGGGCGTTGTCGCGGATCAATCGCGCCTGGTAGGGCGAATTGTCGAGTACGGTTTCGTCGACATCCATCACCACCGCCGGCTTCAGGTGCGCGGTCTTGCCCGCGTTGTCGCGCTCGCCTGGTACCAGCGCATCCCAGTTTGCTTCCTTCAACGCGACATCAAGTTTTTCGGCGGCGGCGCGATAGATGGTTTCCGTCGAGGCGCGGTATTCGGCCGAGGCCTGGAGCCAGAGCACGGCATTGAGGTTGTCATCGGCGGCCACGGCATCGGTTGCAGACAGTCCAAGCGTACCAGCGACCACGGCCGGGCTCGCGCCCATTTCAGCCGGCGCGGCCAATGAAACGGATTTGCACGCTGGCAGCGACAACGCGGTGGCGAGCAGGCAGACAGCAAACAGGGAATGGCGCATGGCGGTTGGCAACAAAGAAGAAAGCCCGAGTCTAGCCGAGTCGGGCGACAGGCAATCGAAGGTCGGGCTGCGACGATGCACGTCGGGATGTTCGCGATGATCGAGTTGGGGCGACGCGCACGCAGATTCGTAGCGAAAGATAGTCATCCAGATTCGCTGCAGCCCGACACATCCGCAGCGGCGTCGCGCGATGGCACGCGATTGCGATTGGGTACGCTGCACGACCGCAAGCCCTGATACGCACCGTGACCGACTGATGACCAACGACGAGACCGCCGCCGCCGAATTGCCACTGCTCAATCCCGCGCAAGCCCGCGCGTTGGGCTGTTTGATTGAAAAAGAAGCCACCACGCCGGACGCCTATCCGCTGACCGTCAACATGGTTCAGTTGGCGGCCAACCAGAAAACCGCGCGCGATCCGGTGATGGCGCTGGACTTTGGCAACACCCATCACGCCTTGCGGCAACTCGAGGAAAAAGGGTTGGCGAAACAGACGTACTCCACGCGTGCCGAACGCTACGAGCATCGCGCCGGACAGCATTTCAACGTGCCGCAGGCGCAGACGGTGTTGCTGGGATTGCTGTTGCTGCGCGGCGCACAGACGGCGCATGAGCTGCTGGCGCGCGGCGAGCGCATGGCCACGTTCAATGATGTCGAGGATGTCCGTCATCACCTGGAGCGCCTCGGCCAACGCAAGCCTGCGCTGCTGGTGCAGATCCCGCGCGGCCCCGGCCAGCGCGAAGACCGCTATGCCCACCTGCTGTGCGGGCCCGTGGATATGGCCGCGATCATGGCGCGCCCGCCGAGCGCATCGACCTCGTCAGGAATCTCGACAGGCGCGGCATCGGCCGAGCTGGAAGCCCGGGTGCAGGCGCTGGAAAGCGAAGTCGCGGCATTGCGCGAAATCGTCGCTACGTTGCAGGGTGAGGGCGCGCAAACCTAGGAATATCCAGTCGCGTCCGCTCAGCCTTCCAGCATCGCCTTGATCGCGGCGAAGCCGACGCTGGCGCGCTCGTGCTTGCGGGCGGCGTCGGCGACCGGGTCGGCGCCATCGCGCTGCAACTCGGCCGCAGGCAATTCATCGATGAAGCGGCTGGGCTGCAGGCGCACCTTCGACCCCCAGCGCTGCGCTTCGCGCGAATGCGACAGCCAGAGTTGTTCCTTGGCGCGGGTGATCGCGACGTACAGCAATCGGCGCTCTTCATCGAGCCGGCCTTCATCGATGCTGGCCTCGTGCGGCAAGGTGCCATCCTCGACGCCAATCACGAACACGTAACGGAACTCGAGCCCTTTCGCGGCGTGCAGGCTCATCAGTCGCACCTGGTTGCCGGCGTCGTTCTTGTCGGCGTGGGTCAGCAGGGCCAGGGATGCGGCCAGTTCAGCCGGACTGCTGCCACGGGCCTTGCCGCCATTGGCATGGTCGAACCAGTCGGCGAGCTCATCGAGGTTGCCGCGACGGATCGCAAACAGCGATTCGGTCTTGCACTGCGCGCGCAGTGCGTTGAGCAGGCCGGAGCGCTCGCTGAGCCTGCGCACCAATTCGGCCGGCGGCAACTGCGTGGCGTCACTGCGCAACCCGCGCAGGATGTCGGCGAAGCCACTCAAGGCGTTGGCCGCGCGCGGCGGCAATTGTTTCAGCAAGCCGATCGACTCGGCTGCACGCGACATCGGCAAGCCGGCGTGTTGGGCAAGTTCGGCCAGTTTTGCCAGCGTGGTCGCGCCGACTTCGCGCTTGGGCGACTGCACCGCGCGCAGGAACGCCGCGTCGTCTTCGGGATTGGCCAGCAGGCGCAGCCACGACAGCGCATCCTTGACCTCGCCACGGTCCAGGAACGCGGTGCCGCCGCTCAGGTGGTACGGCACGCGCAGCAGTTGCAGCGCTTTTTCCAGCGCGCGCGACTGGAAATTGCCGCGAAACAGGATGCAGAAATCGCTCCACGGCGCGCCACGGGCCTGGTTGATGAAGTGGATCTCGCCGGCCACGCGTTCGGCTTCGTGCGCGGCGTCGCGGCACTCCCAGATGCGGATGCGCTCACCGTCGGCCTGCGCGCTCCACAGCGTCTTGGGATGTTCGTGCGGATTGTTGGCGATCAGCGCATTGGCCGCGCGCAGCACGCGATTGCTGCACCGGTAATTCTGTTCAAGCTTGACGACTTTCAGCGCCGGATAATCCTGGGCCAGTTGCGAGAGGTTCTCCGGGTTGGCGCCGCGCCAGGCATAGATGCTCTGGTCGTCGTCGCCCACGCAGGTAAAGTTGCCCGCGTCGCCGGCCAGTGCCTTCAACATGCGGTACTGCGCGTCATTGGTGTCCTGGCACTCGTCGACCAGCAGATAGCCAATGCGCTCGCGCCAGGCCAGCGCAACGTCGCGATTGTTTTCCAGCAATTCCACCGGCAGCCGGATCAGGTCGTCGAAATCCACCGCGTTGAACGCCGACAGCCGCGCCTGGTATTTGCCATACAGCACGGCGGCCTCGCGCTCGCGCGTGGACGCGGCGGCGTCGAGGGCCTGCTGCGGCGACAATCCGGCGCTTTTTGCCCGTGAAATCAACGTATGCGAGGCCTGCACGACATCGGGTTTGGCACCAGGCAGCAGGTCCTTGAGCTGTGAGGCGGTGTCATCGCTGTCGAAGATTGAAAATCCGCGCTTCAGGCCCGCGCTGGCGTGTTCAACCTGCAACAGCTTCAGGCCTAGCGCATGGAAGGTGCAGATGGTCAGGCCTTCAGCGCCATCGCCGCGAATGCGTTTGCTGACGCGCTCGCGCATTTCCTTCGCCGCCTTGTTGGTGAAGGTGATCGCCGCGATGCGCTTGGCCGGGTAATGGTTTGAGGCAATCAGATGCGCGATTTTTTCGACGATCACGCGCGTCTTGCCGCTGCCGGCGCCGGCGAGCACCAGCAATGGGCCGTCACAATGGGCGACGGCAGCAGTCTGAGGGGGATTGAGGCCGTGCATGAATGATTCCGTGTAGCCCATCAGTTTACAGACAAGCAGTCCGCAAGCTCGCGAGCATGCGCAGCATCCCCCATTGGCCGAACGCCAAACAAGGGACACGGACGCATGCGCACGAAACACTGGTTGCCGGGCTTGGGCTTGTGTGGATTGCTTCCGCTGGCCTGCGTCAGCGCGGCGGGAAAAACCCCCGTGCCGCCCGATCCCACCGCCGCCCCTTTGATGATCACCGCAGGATTCCTGAGCTGGCATCCTGATCTGCGTTATCGCCTGCTTGGGCTGGAAGCAATCAACCAGGACAAACACGCCGACGCCTTCAAATTTTCCCAGCGCGCGGGGTTCTACGCCGACAAACCGTCGCAGGGCATGGTTGCCGGGATGCTGTGGAACGGACAGGGCGTGACGAAAGATCGTGCGCTCGCCTACGCGTCGAGCCGGAAACACCCGACGTGCCGGCGTCGTCAACGCTTGGAACCACGGCGCCGATCGAGCATTGATCCGGGTTGGGTCCATGGCATCGGCGACGGTGCGATGCACCGGCTGCGTGAAGCGGTAAGAAGACGTACAGGCAGGTTTGTTGCGGGCCGGCGTAATTTGCGTGCCCAGGATGGACCCGGCGAACCCGGTGCCAGCGCTGGATTACACTTTGATCCATGGCAAAACTGTATTTTTATTATTCGGCGATGAACGCCGGCAAGACCACGACGCTGCTGCAGTCGGCGCACAACTATCGTGAACGCGGGATGCGCGCGATGATCCTGACGCCACATCTGGATCATCGCGGCGGCAGCGGCCGGGTGTCGTCGCGCATCGGTCTTGAGGCCGACGGCGTGGCGTTCAATCGCGATGATGACCTGCATGCCTGGGTGCGCGGTGAAATCAGCGCCCACGGACCGGTGGATTGCGTGCTGGTCGACGAGGCGCAGTTCGTGACCAAGGCGCAGATCTGGCAGTTGGGCGAAGTGGTGGATGCGTTGCGCATCCCGGTGCTGTGCTATGGACTGCGCACGGATTTCCGCGGCGAGTTGTTCGAAGGCAGCCAATATCTTTTGGCGTGGGCCGATGAACTGGTGGAGATCAAGACCATCTGCCACAGCGGCAAGAAGGCCACGATGACGGTGCGCGTGGACGACAACGGCTATGCGTTGCAGGATGGCCCGCAGGTGGAAATCGGCGGCAACGAGCGCTATGTGTCGGTGAGCCGCGCCGAGTTCAAGAAGATCGTACGCGGCGAAGGCCGGATTGAACTGCAGCAGCCGCCGTTGCCACTCGGAACGCAGGATGAAGACGATTGCTGATGGCGGCTATCGTAAAAGCAGGACTTGATTCATCCATGCAAAGCCAAGGGTCGGGTGGCTTCATTCCATTCTTGAGCTTGCGTGCAGCGATAAGGAGAAAGCGCGCCTCCTCCGCTTCCGGGCACGCTCTTGCACTTGCGCAGCGGGGAAGTTGAACCACTGGCTGAAGCACGACGCCTATCAAGTCGTGCTCACGCACTGGCGTGACCGCTTAAATAACGGCGCCGCCCCAGCCTGCTTCAAACGGCATCGGGCGTGCCGCAGCCATTCCGAACCGCCTGTATTTCACGGACAACGACCCCGCCTTCGGGCAGCGCCTGGTGCAGGGGCAAGTCCAGCGCGGCGAGGATGACCAATGCCAGCCGGTGCTGTGGGCCGTGGCACAAATGCCCGGCGTAATACGCGCGCGCCAGCCAGGCCACCTTGCGCAGTTCGATATCGCTCTCCGGCAGGGTGCCCAGTTGCTGGATCTGCTGCAGCGCGGCCGGATCGCCGTGTGCCAGGTTGAATCTGGCCAGCGACAATTCACTGAGTCGGGTGTGCGGATGGATAGGGCCGTACCCTGCCTGCGTCAGTGTCGCGGCGCGTTGCAGGTGTTGGCGCGCACTTGCGATGTCACCCAGGGCGGCGTCGACTTCGCCGAGCAGGCGCAAGGTGTCGCCGATCAAGCCCTGTTGGCCCGGCACCTCCATGCGCAAGCGCAGGGATTCGCCCAGCTGCATGCGCGCCTCCGCGTCGCGGCCGGTCTCGTGCAGCACCATCGAGCGATTGAACAAGTGTGAGGCGAGCATCGCGCTGTTGCCGGGTTTTCTCGAGATCGCGATCGCGCGCCCGAGATCGCGCAATGCCGTGACGGTGTCATTGCGTTCCCAGGCGACGATGGCCAGGCTGTTGTAATTGCGCGCGACATCCGGGTGTCCCATGCCCAATCGCGACAGCAGCCATGCCTGGCTGGTGTTGAATTCGGCCGCAGCTTCGGTCAGGCGGCCCTGGTCGACATGCACCGCGGCAAGCTGGCGGCTTGCGTCGACGGTGGCGCGGTTCAACGGGCCCTGCAATTCAAGCGCCAGTGAATACGCACGCCGACAATCGTACTCGGCGCCGCGCGTGTCGCCCTGCGTGCGGTCCAGTGCGCACAGGTTGCGCAGGATCTCGATTGCAAGCGGGTGGCGCTCGCCGACCTTGGCCCTGAGCTGTTCCAGCGCGCTGCGCAATTCGCGCTGCGCGCGCAGGGTATCCCCGGCCTCGGCATGCAGCGCAGCCAGGTCAGCGAGATTCTCGACAATGCCGGCCTCGTTCTTGAGGGGGTCACGGCGCAGGGCCAGTGAACGCTCGAACATCAGCCTGGCCGCGTCGGTTCCGCCGGCCGCGCGCTGGCAACGGCCGAGCTGCGAATAAAATTCCGACGCCTGTGCCGGCAGCTGGTGTTCTTCGCGGCGTGCAAGGGATTGCCAGGGCCGCATCGTGGCGACGCAGTCGGTATTGCGGCCCAGCATGCGCTGGGTGTGGCCCATGTCGGTGGCCGATTCCAGGCGCAGGCTGGGCGGCACGCGGTCCAGTTCGCCGATGATCGTCGCCTGCCGGCGGAGCAAGGCGTGGGCCTCGTCGTAATCGCCCAGGCCCACGCGCAGGCGCGCGATCACGCCGAACAATTCAGCGCGTGCCTCGGGTTGCCGCGCCAGTTCGTGGTCGCCGCGCTGTGCGCCGGTCTCGAGCAGTTGCCGCACGTCCAGCGGCGTGCCCTCGGGCGTGCTGCCGGCGTTCTCGAACAGGCCGACCACGAAATCCTTCAGCGCCTGCGCACGCGCGCCCTCCTGCACCGACTGCTGCGTTTGCCACAGCACGATGCCCAATGACGTGGCCAGGGTCGCGGTGACCAGGGTGGCGGTGGCCAGCGCCCAGCGATGGCGACTGCCGTACTTGCGCAGGCGATAGGCCAGGCTTTGCGGGCGCGCGTGGACCGGCTTGCCATCCAGATAGCGTTGTAGGTCGAGTGCCAGGGCCTCGACCGAGGGATACCGCTGTTCGGCGCGCTTGGACAGCGCCTTGAGCACGATGTTGTCGAGGTCGCCGGACAACTGCCGCGCGCGTCGTCGCAATGCCGCCGGATCAATGCCGGTGTCATCGGAGTGCCGCAACAGCGTCGACGAAGGCCGCAGGGGATCGACGCCGAGGATGGCCTCTTCCCACTCGGCATCGCTTTGTCGCTTCAGCCGGTACGGCTTGGACCCGCTGAGCAATTCGTACAGCACCACGCCCAGCGAATACACGTCGGTCATGGTGGTGACCGGCTCGCCGCGGATCTGTTCGGGCGCGGCGTAGTGCAGGGTGAACGTGCGCAGTCCGGTGCGGGTGTTGTCGGGGGCCTGGTCGGGGGTGTCGAGCAGTTTGGCGATGCCGAAATCAAGCAGTCGCACTTCATCGAGTGCGGTCACCAGGATGTTCGACGGCTTGAGATCACGATGCACGATCAGGTTGGCGTGGGCGTGGCTGACCGCTTCGCAGACCTGCATGAACAAGCGCACGCAGGCCGTCACGTCGAGCGCGCGCGACTTGCTCCAGTCGGTGATCGGTTCGCCCTCGACATAGTCCAGCGCCAGGTAGGGCTGGTTGTCGGCGCTGATGCCCGCGTCGAGCAGGCGCGCGATGTGGGGATGGCCCAGGCGCGCGAGGATCTGGCGTTCGCGGGTGAAGCGCAGGCGCAGGTTGGGGTCGGCCAGGCCCGGGCGCAGTAACTTCAGCGCCACGCGGCGTTGATACAGGCCATCGGCGCGGCTGGCTAGCCAGACTTGGCCCATTCCGCCTTCACCGAGCAGTCGGTCGAGCTTGTAGGGGCCGATCACCGCGTCGGGCCGCGCGCCGGGCAGCGGCGGGATCAGCGGTTCGGACAGGAAGTCGTCGCCCTGTTCTTCCAGCGCCAGCAGGCCGGCGAGGTCATCGGCAAGCTGCGGGTCTTCGGCACGCAACGATTCAAGGCTGCGCGCGCGCGTGGGCGCATCGACTTCAAGCAAGGCGTCGAGCAACGGTGACAGGCGTTGCCAGCGTTCGGCGTCCATGGATCAGCGGCGAACGGCGCGCGACGGGCGGCGGGCGGGCAAGCGGCAAGCGACTGAATCGCGCTCACGCGACGTCTCGGCGCATGCG
>JBBSST010000020.1:0-54280 GCA_038241735.1 Lysobacterales bacterium | reverse complement strand
GTCATAGAGGACACGCACCCCGGAATCCTCGATGCCTTGCGGATTTGCGGTGTATTGCATGGTTGAGCAGCCGGTAGCCGTTAATGCGAGCAGTAAGACAAGTGCTTTGAACATTGCGAGAGTCCTCTCCATAGGCCTAACGCTTGAATTAAGCCGACACGCGAAGCGTGTTCGGCTTGAATGAATTGTTAGACCACAACACGTGCAAAGCCATTTTTAGCAAGGCGTGTTGCACAATATCCTAAGGAACAACGCGGCGAATAGCGCCAGCACGTGTCATGTCGGTTCCAGGAGACTTGGCTATCACTTTGACCTTACGAACAAGAGTGCGAGACACGCCGGAAGCGTCTGCGAGATAGGTCAGCAGGCCGGGACAGACGATGTGGTTGTACACGAATCTAGCGTCACGGCCAGAAGTGACCTTGCGGCCGTAGGCCCCAGCACTGTTGTAATGGAAGAGCCAACCAACCCAATGCTCCTTCTGGCTCTCGTACCAAACATCGCGGCGTAACCGGCGATCCTCGGGGAGCCGACTAACCGCGATCAGTAGCTCTGCGATTTCGAGCGATCTTTCCATTGTGGTCTAACACCTGAATTAAGCCGACTTGCGTAGTGGAGGCAAAAGCGTGGCAATCTCTTTGGCCACGCTTTTGATGTAACGAAGCAAGTTCGGCTTGAATGAATTGTTAGGTTGCGCCGCCAGCTGTTGGACGTGCAACCGCAGACGCAGCAGCTACAAGCAACTCAAAGACCAGATACCCCGCGCCGAGCATGGCTAAGAAGATCCACCCGTGGGCAATGCTGGGCCCACAGTACTCTCCGGTGAGACATTGAAATATCCGCAGCACAATTTTGAGGTCTGCGGCCAACGCGAGAATAGCCAGCAGACCGACGAGCGCGGAGAGCAGCCTGGCAGAACGGGTCACATGACGAGCGGAATGCTTACGCCAAAGAAGCCACGAGCGGAGCGGGATGAGCGAGATTGCGGCAAGCCCGACGAACCCTAGGATGTATACAACGGCCGAGTACATAGCTGCCATAGGAACCTAACACCTATTCGATCCCCAACACGGGATGTTGCAACCAGTATGCATCTGGATAGCGGGCTTGCCAATCAGAAAAATCTGACTATAAATCAATGGATTGGCTGACGGTCATCGGGTGCCGACAGGTGCAGGCTTTCGTTGTTATCGGACCAAGGAGAGGTCATATGAATTACGCCGATGATTCAGAGGGTGTAACGACGAAAATTGCCCGGACTCCGAAACTCTTGGAGCAGGTGCGGCACAGGATCCGGGTGAAGCATTACAGCCTGCGAACGGAGCAGGCATATGTGGGATGGATCCGCCGCTTCATCCTGGCGTTTGGCAAGCGGCATCCGCGGCACATGGGCGAGCGGGAGGTCGAGGCGTTTCTGACAACGTTGGCGACTGAGGGGAAGGTGGCCGCTGGGACGCAGAACCAGGCGCTTGCGGCGCTGTTGTTTCTGTATCGCGAAGTGTTGAAGGTGGAGTTGCCGTGGATGGAATCGGTGGTGCGTGCCAAGCGTCCGAGCCGGGTGCCGACGGTGTTGTCGCGCGATGAGGTGACGCGCTTGTTGGCGGTGATGGATGGACAGACGTGGTTGATGGCGGCGTTGTTGTATGGCACCGGAATGCGGTTGATGGAGTGTCTGCGCCTGCGGATCAAGGACGTCGATTTCGATCGTGCCGAAATCGTGGTCAGGAATGGCAAGGGTGGGAAGGACAGGCGCGTTCCGTTGCCATTGCGGTTGCGCGATGACTTGAAGGCAGCAGTGACGCGGGTGCGCATCCTGCATGAAAGCGACTTGGCGGACGGGTTTGGCGAGGTCTGGTTGCCGCACGCGTTGGCTCGCAAATATATCAACGCAGCGCATGAGCCCGGCTGGCAGTATCTGTTTCCGGCGCCGCGCCGCTCGAAGGATCCGCGTTCCGGCTCGGTGCGCCGCCACCATGTCGATGAGAGCGTGCTGCAGCGTGCAGTGAAGCTGGCGCGCGGACTGGCTCGGATCGACAAGTCGGCCACCTGCCATACCTTGCGCCATTCGTTTGCGACGCATCTGCTGGAAGCCGGGCATGACATCCGCACGGTGCAGGAGTTGCTTGGCCACAAGGATGTGGCGACTACGCAGATCTATACGCACGTGCTGGGTCGCGGTGCAGGCGGTGTGTTGAGCCCACTGGATCGGTGATCGATGCGAATTCGCGCATGCAGCGCCATCACCGCTTGCATGTTGGCTCGACGCAGGCTTTCCTTGCATGGGAATGCTGTCAGCCGTTGAAATACCAATGCCACGGTTCGTAAACAATGCCGTGCGGATTGTCGCGCGGGTAACTCATGGCGTAGCCGTAATCCCTGGCGTTTTCGCTCAGCCAGGAGAAGGCGGGTGTGCGCTCGAATGATTCCTCGGCAGGGGGGTCGTCCGATGCGCCGATGTCGAGTGCGCGGCCGGAATGATGTTCGGAATAACCGGGCGCAGCGTTGACGGTGAGGATTTCAGCCGTGGTCTGGCCGCGTGCGAGTTTGCGTTCGAAGATACCCAGCTGGTAATCGTGGCTGCGATAGCCGGAAATGGCCTCCAGGACGATGTTTTCGCGCAAGGCGGCGGCTTGCATGTGTTGCCATGCGCGCGCCGCGTCGATGCGCAGCCACAGCGGCCGGTGATAGCGATCGTGTCCCGCCAGCGAGAGCCATGCAGGTTCGGCGACCAGCGCCAATCCGGTGCGATCGGCGTATGCATCGGCGTCGATGTCGAGTTGGTCGAGCCGTGTTTCGAGTTGCTGCAGCGGCAACGTGGCGACGACGTCGATGCCTGGCCGCGCGCGCGTGGGCGTGGCATCAAGCGTGGCAAGTGCTTCACGGATGCCGGGTTCGCGCAGCATCTGCGGGACCAGCGGCAGCAATCCTTCAGGCAATTCGGCGGCCAGGTACCGGCCATCGCGTTTACGCCGCAGGACGTGGCGTGCGCGGGCGAGGACGCGGGCATCGTGATTGCTGCGTGCGTGCAGCAAGCCGCCCGGCCAGAGCTCGATGTCGGCGGTGTTGATGAGGATCTTCGGCCTGCCACGCATGCGTGCAGCTTAATCGTGCCGCGCCGTTGCTGCCATCTCGCGCAGGCGGTCGAGCAGGGCCTGTGGTTGTCGAGGCTGCAGCAGCAGGTCATGGCCTTTGCTCGTCGGTAGCCAAAGTACGCGCGGGCCGGTGGTCATCGCCACGAACGCCTTGTGCCGGTTGCGCATGCGGAACCAGCCACTCTTGAAGCCGGGCAGTGCGGTGCCATTGGTCTTCCACGACGGTTTGAGTTCGGTGTGCTCGTCGAGGTCGACCACGCGCGCCTGTGCCAGCTGGAGTTCGGCGAGTGCAAGGGATTGCCGGTAGAAGGTGGTCGTGATCTCGATGCCCTGCGGCCCAAGCGCGATGCGATGGCGCCGCAGCATGCGGTCGATGAACCAGCCGATCGCCAGCATCAGTCCGCTGGTGCCGCCCATGACAGCCAGCCAGGTCATGGTTTCGCTGTCGGCGATCAGTCTTTTTGGCCCGTCCGAGGCCAGGCCTTGCCAGGTCGCGGCAAGCGTCACGCCAACCGGCAACGCGACAACGAGCAAGAACAGCCAGATGCGCACGGAATTCGAGGGCGGTTCAAGGTCGAGCTGCGGGTCGGTGGATGTCATGGCCATGGGTCGCGCGTCAGTGCATGTTGATCCATTGGGCGACATCGGCGATCAACCGTGGCTCGACGTGGCCGGGTGTCTGGTATTCCGCCGGGGACTCGGGGCCGCTGCCGGCGATACCCAGGTGGTTGAGCGCGGCGTAGTGCTTGAAGGTGGCCCGTGGATTGCCATCCAATGCCTTGTGCCACAGCTGCCAATCGGCATCGACCACCTGGAAATCGCGTCCGCCCTGCAACAGCAGCATCGGCTGCTTGAGTGCCAGCGCTTCGTGGATCGGGTCGATCGCATCGAACGTGCGCCAGTAATGCGCGGGTAGGCCAAATGGCGTGTTTTGCGGCTTGATCACCGCGTCGCTGCGGATCGCGGCGATCTGGGAATCGAGTGTGTCGAGGAAGGTTTGCTCGTCGGGGCTGATGCTGCCGTCCAGGCCGAGCAGATGGTGGTTTTGCTCTGACAGGATCGTGAGGATCGGGCGCGCCGGTGTTGCGAACAGGATCAGGCCGGCCACATGCCCGGAGCGCGCGGCGATACGGGGTGCCAGCATGGCGCCCTGGCTGTGGCCCATCACGTAAATGCGCTGCGGATCGATGCCGGGCGTGGCGCGCATTGCGGCGACGGCGGCGACCGCATCGTTGGTGGTTTCGTCATCGACCGAGTAATCACCGCTGGCGAAATCCTGGGGTCGCGCCTTGGTGCGTTTTTCGTAGCGCAACACGGCAATGCCCTGTGCGGCGAGGCCGCGGGCAATGTCGAGGAAGGGGCGGTTTGGGCCGATGGTCTCGTCGCGATCCTGCGGTCCGGACCCGTGCACCAGCACTACGGCCGGAGTTGCTTTGCTCGCCGCAGGCGCGGTGGCGGTGGGCATCGCCATGGTGCCGGGCAGGGCGCGTTCGCCGCTGCCGACACTGAACTCGCGTTCGCCATAACCGGCATTGGCGGAAGGCGCAGCCGCGGCCGGCGGCGGCGCGGGCTGGATCAGGAAGCCCGTGATCTTGCCGTCGCCGGCAATCGCGATCCTCGCCACCAGTTCCGCATTGGCATAGTGCAGCGGCACCACCACGATCGAGATGCCGTCCTGGCTGGAGGCGGCGGCATCGCCACGACCTGTAGCGGCGCCGGCCTGCGCCGGCAGGGATTCCCAGACTGCCTTGAGTTTGTCTGCCGGTACGGCCGCCGCCATCGGCGCATCGAACAGCGCCTCGGCGTCGGCATATTCACCGGCGTCCAGGTGATCGAGCAGGCGTGTCGCGGTAACGACCGGATCGTTGTCGGGCTTGGCTGCCATGGCGGGGGCGACGATCGAGAGCGACAACAGCACGATCGATATCCATACCAGGCTGCTTGCGAATTTCATCTCACATCTCCTTTTTCACGAACATGCGGATCGGATCGGTCGACATGGCCTGCAGCACCGACACAAGCTCCCAGCCCAATGCACCAAGTTTGTCGAGTTCGCCCTGCAGGCGCTCGGTATGGCTGCCGCCGAATAATTTGTAAGGCACTTCGACCACTTTGTATTGCCAGCGAGGATTCATTGCGTCTTGTCCTTGGATGGTTGGTTGTGCCGGTCGGGCAGTCGACCGGCCTTGCGCAGTGATTCGCGCAGCACGTATTCGATCTGTGCGTTGAGGCTGCGCAGTTCGTCGTCGGCCCAGCGCTGCGTCGCAGCCAGCACGTCGACGTTGATGCGCAGCGGGTAGGCTTTCTTCTCGCTCATCGTGTCGCGCCATGGCGTGGGGCGTCGATGGCCGCGACACTGCATGCAGGCACGGCCAGGGCAACCTTCGGCGGACGATCGTTGCGTTGCATCAATACAGCGAGCCGGTATTGATGATCGGCTGGGTAGGTCGATCCGAGCACAGCACCACCAGCAGGTTGCTGACCATCGCGGCGCGACGTTCTTCGTCTAGATCGACCACGCCTTTTTCCTTGAGCTGCTCCAGCGCCATCTCGACCATGCTCACCGCACCGAAGACGATACGGGTACGCGCGGCGACCACGGCATTGGCCTGCTGCCGCTGCAGCATGGCCTGGGCGATTTCCGGCGCGTAGGCAAGGTGGCTGATGCGCGCGTCGATGACGGTGACGCCGGCATCGGCCAGGCGCTCGTCGAGCTGCTCCTTGAGGTGTTGCGAAATCTCGATGGGATGGCTGCGCAACGCCACCTTGCCATCCTCGTGCTGGTCGTAGGGGTAGCTGGTGGCCATCGCCCGCAGCGCCGACTCCGACTGGATGTGCACGAAACCTTCGTAATCATCGACGTTGTAGACCGCCTCGGCCGAATCGACCACCTGCCAGACGATCACGGCAGCGATCTCGATCGGGCTGCCGTCGAGTTCGTTGACCTTGAGCTTGCCGCTCTCGAAGTTGCGGATGCGCTGGCTGATCTTCTTCTTGCCATAGAAGGGGTTGTTCCAGCGCAGTCCGTTTTCCTTGACGGTGCCGACGTATTTGCCGAACAGACTCACCACCGCCGATTGGTTGGGCTGCACGGTATACAGCCCGGTCAGGCTCAGGAAGGCGAGGATGCCGGCGAGCAATCCGGCGATGATCAGCAGGCCTGATGCGATGCCGTTATCAGTATCCGGGCCAATTCCGGTCACAACCAGCCACACCGCTGCGACCATGACGATCAGGATGCCGAGCAGGAAGGGAATACCGGGGAATGAGTGCAGGGGTTGCTCTTTCATAAGGGGTCTCTGGGGTCGGCTTGACAAGATATTGATATCAAAATGATATCAATTAGTCAAGCAATCGAATGGCGGGTCCAGCGTTCGGGCATGCGCCACGGCTCCCCGGACCGCGCAGAGACAATCAGTGGCTGTCGGGATTGAGGTACAGCAGGGGCGCCGGCGAGAATTCGCCGGTCGCGAACAGGCCACCACCTTCGGCGTCCCAGCCCAACGCTTCGGCCTGCGGCAGCCACGGCAGCTCGTGCACGGTCGGCGTGCGCGCCAGGGCGTCGGCCCAGCTTTCCCTGGGGCGGCGTGGGTACAGCAATACCTCGTTGTAGGTCATCACCGCGATGCGACTGCGGTCCGGGGCGATGTCGGCGGCGGTGACCTGGTGACGGATGCGGGCCATGCGGGGAGCGGCGCGCAACGCGTCGGCGTCGGCTTGCGGCACGCCGGCCAACACGCCGAGCTTGCGCGCCACCTGCATGCCGGCCTGGGATGGCCGCAACGGCAACGAAAACAATTCCGGCGGCGTGCGTTTTTTCGAGATCAGCAGGATTTGCCCCAGCCGTGCATCCACCGCGACGGCTTCGCAGTCGCGTGCACCATCGGGCCAGCGGAAGGCGATGGACCAGGCCGGTGTCAACGGCGCTTCTTGTGCGGTGGCATCCAGCGATGCGGGTTCTTCGATCACATGCAGTTGCAGGCTGCGCCGCAGGCCGCCGTTGTCGCCGGTGTCGGCAACGAGCAGGTAATGGTGGCCGTCCAGGTCAAACGATGCGATGTCCTCCCAGTCGGTGTTGGCAACGCCCGCCACCTTGAATGTCGCCTGCAAACCGCCGCGCGTGCCGACTGCGAACAACTGCGCTGCATTTCCGCCGTCGTTGTGCATCCACAGCACGCCCTCGTGCGCGTGTGAGGCGGCCAGTCCGCTGATCTCGTCAAGTCGTTCGTCGAGCAGCATGCCCGACAACTGCGCGAACGGCGGTGGCGGCGCGCTGCAGGCGGCCAGCAACACGACCAGCAGGAGCGGTGCAAACGAGGGCAAGCGCAGCGTCATGGGCGCAGCATGGCATGCGCTGAGGGGGTCGCGAAACCATCGTCAGTGCCATGCGCGGGTGAGCCGGTTACCATGGCCACGGTACATGCGCGATCGAGCTGCGATAGTGTCGCCCGGCGTGATGAGGGAAGTCAGTCGATGAATGAAAGCAACGGTTATGCGGTATTTTTTTTCCCGCCGGCGCTTGAAGCGCTGGGCGAGGCGATCAAGCCCTATTTGCAGGAAAACGCCGCAGGTGTGCACGTGCTGTGCCAGGAAATCGATACCGGCGGCACGCTGATCGAGATGACCTTGCGCGGTCGCACGCCCGAGGGCAGGGATGTGGAATCGCAGCTGATGGTGCCCAGCAACATGGTGAGGATCGTGGTGTCTACCCACAGCGATGGCTTGTTTGGATTTGGTCCGCAGATCGTGGAAAAGCCCGCGGCGGTCGTGCCGCAGGCAAGTCCGACGGTGTTTTCCGTAATCGCACCGCCGGCGACTGCCGCAGCGGAGCCCACCCAGCCCTAACCCTTCTGTTGCAGGAGCGCATTCTTGCGATGGGGTTTGGCCGGCAGGGCTTGCTCGCGCCCGGGTGCTTCCTTGAAAGCCACGTGCTCATGCAACAGCCACGTGCTTATGCAACGCCATTGCAAAGACCGCGCGCTGCTACAAAACGTAATCGATATCCACCCACACCAGGTGGTGGTCGCTGGCATCGATCAGCGCGCTGTCCGGATCTGCGCGCGCCGGCCAGAACACGCCGCTGTCGATCAACCGCAATCCGGTCGATGGCAATACGTAATCCAGCCGCAGGGTGCCGACCCTGGCACCGAAATCTCCGGTTGCGTGTGCTGGCGAACCCTGGTGCTTGATGCCCTGGGCGGCGTAGGCGCGGCCGGTTTCCACGGCGCCCGGGCTGCGCGGGGTGGCGTAACGCATTACGCGCGGGTGTTCGAGCAATTCGATGATCGCCTCGTGCCGGCCATCCCCATCGACGGGATCATCGTTGAGGTCGCCGACGATGACGAAGCGTGCATCGGCGGGGAGCCCGCCGCAGTGGCCGGCATCGTCGCAAAGCCATGACGGCGCCGAGGGTGCAGGTGCACCGGGCGAAATGTAATCGCGCCACAAGCGGATTTCGTCAGCATTGCGCGCGCCGTTGCGGTCCTCCGGGCCGTCGAATACCGGCGGCGTCGGGTGCGATGCCAACAGGTGCAGCGTGCCGCCGGGGGTGAGGATGGGCACGTCCCAATGTGATTTTGACGACAGCCGCAATTGTGTCCAGATCGCATCGTCGTAATGGAAGCCGCGCGAACGCGGATCGACCGGGCGCGCGGCATCGGGCATCGCGCTCCATTTGAGCAGCTGGAACGTGCGCACGCGTTGGCTGTCGATCGGATAGCGCGATAACACCAGCATCCCGTATTGCCCGGGATGCAGGCCGAAGCCCCAGGCATCGTTGCCGCCGTTGCGGGCAGCGCCGCCGACCGATCCGTTGCGGTCAAGGTCCAGTCCGCTGGGCACACCGGTATTCACCGGGGCCAGGTAACGATACGGATACCGCAGCGCGCCGCCACCGCCGGCCTGGGGTTGTTCAAGGTAATCGCGCTGGAACAGGTCCGCGGCGCGATGGGCATCGTCGTAATCGAACTCGTTGAGCAGCACGATGTCCGGGCGCACGCGTTGCAGCACCGCCGAGATCTTGCGTGCCTTCGCATCGCCGGCTTGCAGGCGCCGGATCAATCCGCCGGCCTGGTCGTCATACAGCGAGGTGTTGTAGGTGGCGACGCGCAGCGGGTGTGATCCGGTCATGGGCTTGGCAATGGCATTGGGGTCGCCGTGGACGTTGACGCGCATGCAGCCGGTGAGCAGCACCAACATCGCGAGCAGGATAAAAGAACGAGTCACGTGGAATCTCCGGGTAGTGGCAGCCAATGGCGACCGTCGAAACCTTGGATCGGCCGGAACCTGCGCTTGTAATCCATCTTGGCATGCCCGGAAATCCAGTAGCCAAGGTACAGATGGCGACGGCCATCGCGGCGTGCCCATTCGAGCTGGCGCAATACCGCCAGTGTGCCAAGGCTGCGCGCGGCTTCGTCGGGATCGTAGAACGTGTACACCGCCGAAAGTGCATCGTCGTCGACCAGGTCAGTCACCGCGACCGCGAGCAGCCGGCCATCCAGGCGCAATTCCAGGAAGCGCCCCTGCGTCCAGCTGCCGATCAGGAACTGGTCGAACTCCGCGGCGCCATGGTCGTCCATGCCGCCGCCGGCGTGGCGGGTGCCCAGATAACGGCGATACAGCGCGAAGCGTTCGTCATTGCGCTGCGCCGGCACCACGCGCGCGGTGATGTCGGCGTTGCGCGCCAGGCAGCGACGCTGGCTGCGATCGGGCGTGAAGGTATCGACCGGGATACGCACCGCCACGCAGGCGCGGCAGCCGTGGCAATGCGGGCGATACAGGATGTCACCGGAGCGGCGGAAACCCCAGGCAAGCGCGTATGGATACGAGGACAGCAGGCGTGGATCGTGAGGGTCGATCACCAGGTCGCGCGCAATGCGCTCGGGCCAATAGCTGCAGGGGTGTTCGCCGGTGTGGAAGATGCGCAGGTTGTCGTCGGCGTCGGCCATCGTTCAAGCCCGCCAGGCGTGCACGGCCAGCGCGAAGCACGCGCCGGCCAGTGTCCCTGCGATCGCACCCGCCACAAGGTCGCGCGGTGCATGGCGCGACAGCCGCAGCCGTGACCATGCGATGCACGCCGCCCATGCCAGGCCTGCGGCCAACCACCACCATGTCAGCGGGGCCAGCAGCCATGCCGTGAACACCGCAAACGCGAGATGCAGCGACAAGGTGCAGCGGCGTGCAGTCGCCAAGGCCAGCGCAATGATGGTCGCCGACAGCGTCAGCGCCAGCAGGATCTCGCGCGCTGCGCCCAGATACCAGGCCAGCAGGGCGGCGCTGATCAATCCGAACAGCAGGAAATGATTCAAATGGCGGCGCTCATGCCGTCCACTCGCATCGACATGCCGCCAATGCTGGCGTCGTACCTGCCAGCCCGAATACGCCAGCACCAGCGCGGCAAAGACCGCAAGACCGATGCCAAGCCGCCAGGTTTGCGCGCGACTGCCGCGTCCCGCAGCCGTTGCCAGCAAGGCCAGCGACAGCAATAGCAGGGGATGGCCGAGGATCGAGATCGCGCGGGCAAGGACGTTGGAGGCCATGGTGTTCACGGCGCCAGCATACTGCGCGCGCCTCGCAGGACCTGCGACTGTCGGCCGGCTGAATGCCGCCGGGCCCGGGTCAACCACGCCTGCGCCCATGCGTTGAACGTGGATGGCACATCCGTGCCGCGAGGAGACACGCATGACCCGCAATTCCCTGCTTCTGGTTTCCCTGTCGGCGGTGTTGGCATCGGGCGCCGCCGTTGCCGCGACGCAAGCGGACAAGACAGTCACTGCGCCGGCGCCGCATGCGATGTCACTGGACAAGAACGGCGATGGTCTGGTCGATCGCAGCGAGGCGGCCGCCCACCCGCGATTGGCCAAGCACTTCGACAGCATCGATGGCAACAAGGACGGCACGCTCTCGACGGACGAAATGAAGCAGGCCCGTATGACGCGGCGTGCGTCCGGAAAGCACAACGGACACCGTGGCGAGCGCGGCATGGGCATGGGCATGAAGCTCGATGTCGACAAGGACGGCCGCATCAGTCGTGCCGAGGCTGCCGCCCAGCCGAAGTTCGCCGCACGTTTCGACACGATGGACGTCAACAAGGATGGCTTCGTCGATCGCGTCGATTTCCAGGCGCGCCGGGCACAGCGCCGCAACGATTGTTTCGACAAGGCCGACAACGACAGGGATGGCAAGCTCAGTCGTGATGAATTCACCAAGGCCGGTGAGATCTGCCATCCGCGGATGCGCCATGGCAAGGTGCCGCACATGGACATGCCAACGGTTGCGATGCCCTCGAAGAAATAATCCAGCACGCATCGTAATGGGCCCGTGTCGCAGGACACGGGTCTTTTTGTGTGCCGTCGTCGGTGATCAGGCCTCAGTAGTCAGAGCTGGCCGGACGAAATAAGGCCGATGATCATCCCGCCACAACCGCAGACCACGCCGACGGTGCAACCGATCCAGCAATGGATGCGTTCGCGGCGACGCAGCCTGGCAGCGCCGACGGGGTCGCGCGCGGCCTCCATGGCATGGCGTCGTTTCAGCACGTGCGGCTGCACGACCAGGGTCTGGTAGAAGATCACCGCCATGAAACCCAGCCAGACCAGCACGCTGGTCACCACCATCAGGCCACCGCGCGCGTATTGCGCGATCAGCAGCATGCACACCACGAAGACCAACGAGGCCAGGCCATTGATCACCGAACTGCGCACCAGCGCGCGGCGCTCCTGTTCGTCGATGGCGTGCTTCAACTGCTTGCGCAGGCCCAGCCAGATGCCTGCGAACGCGGCCGCCATCGCGATGCCGATGCTTCCGGCCGCGCCGAGCAGCAGCTTGGCGAAGGTTTTGGCACCGCCGGCGGCCACGACGCCGAGGATGGTCTTTGCCGCCGCGGGCGGGCTGGCGGCAACCAGCGCGGTTGCGACGATGGTGGTGAACGCGGCGCTGGGCGCGCTGCCATGGGCGAATTCGCCGAAGCGCTTGAGCAGGTCGTCGCGCAGTCCCTGGCGTGCGCGCGACAGGCGCTTGCGCACGGCCGCATCCGACACGCCCAGCAGGTCCGCTACCTGCTGCGAATGCTGGCCTTCGCGGTAGTACAGCAACAACACTTCGCGACTCTGCGCAGGCAGCGCCGCGATCAGTTCGGCGGCGGCGTGTTCGCGTTCGTCGTCGGCCAGCTGCTGCATGGGGGTGGGCGACGGATCGGCGGCCAGTCCGATGGCGATTTCCGCGCCTGCACCATCGAGCGGGCGATGGCGGTTTGCACGCAGATGGTCGCGCGCAAGGTTACGGGTGATCTGGCGCAACCAGGGCAGGAAACTCGACGGATTGTGCAAGCGCTTGAGCTGTTGCCAGGCGGCGATGAAGGCGTCCTGGGCAATGTCCTCGCTGGCCGGCACATCCCGCGTGATCGCCAAGGCAACGGCGGTGACGACGTTCTGGCAGGCCATGACGATGCGCCCATAAGCGTCGCGATCGCCGCGCGCGGCGGCCGGAAGTTCACGCTGGATCAACAGCTCGATGGTGTCGGCATTCGTGGCATTCATGGCGTTTCGCGTCGTGGAATAGTGTCAGGACGGATCGGCGTGACGAATGTGACCACCGCGGGTTACAGCGGCTGGATCACGCGCCAGCCATCGCCATCGCGGCGCACGTCATACCACTGTGGCACCGCGCGCCCGCCCACGCGCCGGCGCTGCAGGAAAATGGTGCCTGTGCCGGCATCGTTTGCCATGTATTTGCCGATCGCGATGATCTGCGCGACCGGCGCGTTGGCGGCGGCATGTGCCGGGCATTGCGATACCGGCAGCACGCGCCCCGGCACCGGCGGCAACGACGCGAGCAACGCAGGCGACGGGTCGCCACCGTCGACCGCGATGCAGGCGATGCTGTCGGCACGGCTCGGCAATTCGCCGCGCAGCAGGGCGACCACCAGCGAATCGGGCGTGGCCTGCGTCCCGCGGCCGGGCAGGTCGGCCGGGGTGGGCGCCGTGGCATTGGCATGGGCCACTTGCGACGATGGTATTGCCGGCGTTTGCGTCGACGATCGCGGCATCGAGATGAAGGCCAGCACGACCACCGCTGCTATCACCACCAGCAAACCGAGCTTGATGCGGAAGGCGCGTCGCTGTGGATCCCTGTCGCCGCGCGGATCGGGGTTGGTGCCGCGGAAACTCATCGCCAGGTAACTGTCGGGCGCGTTGCGCGAGGAATCCATCAGCCCGGCCTCGCGCAGCATCGCGCGCGCGCGCGGCTGGTCCTCGGACCGCACGATCCACACCGACGGCATCGGCCCGCGCGCATCGTCGCGATACGTGAAGTTGCCGCGGATCGAACCCTTGTACGAGCGGCCATTGATCACCCGCGTCTGGATGCCGGCATCCTCGAGCATCTTCACGACCTGCTCGGCGTTTTCAAGCCGCGCGCTGGTGAATACCTTTCTCATCGTCTGCTCAAACCTTTGCCGGAACGTGCGACGGCGCGTCGCCTGTAGTCACGCGGATCAAGCCTTCCTGCGTGGTGCTTGCGACCAGATGGCCCGCGCGATCAAAGATCAGTCCCCGCGCCAGGCCGCGCGAACCCTGCGCGCTGGGGCTGTCGATCGAATACAGCAACCAATCGTCGGCGCGGAACGGGCGATGGAACCACAGGGCGTGGTCGAGCGATGCCATCTGCACGTCGGGCTGGTAATAGCTGATGCCGTGCGGGAAGGTCGCGGTGCCAAGCAGATGGAAATCCGAGGCGTAAGCCAGCAACGCGCGATGCAGTTCGGGTGCATCACCGACTTTTTCGGCCAAGCGAAACCAGACCTGCTGGAACGGCGGCCGCTTGGGCGGGTTGAGTTCGTCGCGCGGATAAATGTGGCGGAACTCGAACGGGCCCATGCGATCAAGCCAGCGCCGCACCTTGGTCGGCAGCTTTGCCAAGGCGTCGGGCGAGATGGCCGGCGCCGGGTCGGTGTCCTCGGGGCTGGGAACCTCCGGCATCGACAATTGGTGCTCGGCGCCGGCCTCCTGCTGCTGGAACGAGGCCGCGCAGAAAAAAATCACCTGGCCGTGCTGGATCGCGGTGACCCGACGCACCGAAAACGTGCCGCCATCGCGGGTGCGGTCGACGTGGTAGACGATCGGATGATCGATATCGCCTGCGCGCAGGAAGTACGCATGCAGCGAATGCGCGGCGCGCGGCGTGGTCATCGTGGCCTGCGCCGCTGACAGTGCCTGCCCGAGCACCTGTCCACCGAACACGTATTTGGTGCCGATGTCGCGGCTCTGGCCGCGGAACAGGTTGTCTTCAAGCCGCTCCAGCGACAGCAGTTCGATCAGTTCGGAGACGGGTGAGGTCATGGCGGGCGGGCAGCGGGGAAGATGCTGATTATACGTGTCGTATCCAGCGCCCCCACCTACGGCAGGCGCTGCAACGCAATCGCCGCCAGCACCTGCGGCCATGGGAACAACGGACCGGGATCGCGCTTGCGCGGCACCTGGAGGGTGGGATCATCACTGGCCGCGACGTGCTCGCGGTCCAGGTCTTCGTGGCCGACAATCAATCGCAGCGCAGGCAGTTGCCGCGACAAGGATTGCAGCAAGGCGACCAGGGCATCGATTTGTGCGCCCGGATACGCTTCATCCATGGCCTGGTGGCGCGAATCCAGCCAGTGCGGCCAACGGCCGGTGTTGACCAGTTCGATGCCGATCGAGCGTGGGTTGTAGCCGCGCACATGGTGGGCGATGCGGTCGGGTGGGACGTAGCGCCAGCACGCGCCATCGCGGTCGATGTAGAAATGGCCGCTGTTGCCCGTGCCACTGTCGGGATACAGCACGCGCTCGCCGTATTTGCGCGCCGTCGCCAGGTCGGGCAGTTCGGTGCAATGGATCACCACCAGATCGATCTGCGCCAATGGGCGCTGCGCGAGTTTCGAGGCGTAAGGAAGCGGGGAAACGTGCAGTGCAGGTTCAGTCGGCATGCGCCGAATGCTAGCATCCGGTCATGACCCCACACGCCCCGGATACCGCACGATCCCGCAGCCAATCATCGCCGCCACGCAACCGGCCGGCGCGGGAAACAAACGCATGATGCTGCGCGGCCATTGCATCCTCTCGCATGGATTTGAAAGCGGGCCCGATGCCACCAAAGTCACCGCGTTGGCCGATGTTGCGCGACGCCTGGGCTGGACCCACGAGCGTCCGGATTACACCGATCTGGATGCCAGGCAGGCCATCAGCGCACTGGGCGATGTGCCGTCGCGCGTGCAACGCCTGCTCGCACTTGCGCAGACCGCGGCGACGCGCGGGCCGCTGGTGCTGGCCGGCTCCAGCCTGGGGGCATGGATTTCAGGGCGCGTATCGCTCGACGTCCCCGTCGCAGGCCTGTTCCTGATGGCGCCGCCGGTGCGGATGACACCGGCGCCGGCGCTGGATGCCGCCAGCGTGCCGATCTCGATCATCCACGGCTGGAACGATGAGCTGATTCCTGCACAGCAGGTGGTTGACTGGGCGCAGCCCCGGCACGCGCGATTGCTGCTGGTCGATGACGGCCATCGCTTGTCGGACCATGTCGCGGCATCGGCCGAGGCTTTCGCGGAGCTGTTGCAGGCCCTGTAACCTGCACGATTGTTTCCCGCGCAGGCGGGGCTCGCTACGGACGGCTGGGCCAGCAAGCATGCGTGCCGATGCCTTCGGGCTGATCGGCCAGCAAAATCAGCAGCCCCGGTTTCGCGGGGCAACGCCATCGCACCTTGGAAATGCCCTTGAAATTCTTCGCTTCCTGCGCCAAAGGCCTCGAATACCTGCTTGCCGACGAGCTCATTGCATTGGGCTGTGCGCGGGCCACCGCGACCATGGCCGGGGTCAACGTCGAGGGCACGCTGGTCGATGCGCAGCGCGCAGTGCTGTGGTCGCGGCTGGCCAGTCGCGTGCTGTGGCCGCTGGTTGAATTTCCGTGCGAGGACGAGCACGCGCTGTATCGCAATGTCGCCGTGTTGCCATGGCGCGAACACCTCGACGACACGATGACGCTGGCCGTCGACGCACACGTGTCCGGCGATGCGCTCACGCATGCGCGCTACGCCGCGCTGCGGGTCAAGGATGCCGTGGTCGACACACTGCGTGATGCGACCGGCGCACGGCCGTCGGTGGATGTCGACGCACCCGACCTGCGATTGAACCTGGTGGTGCGCAAGGGCAGGGGAATCCTGTCGATCGACCTCGGTGGCGGTCCGATGCATCGTCGCGGCTGGCGTCGAGCCCAGGGCGAGGCGCCGCTGAAGGAAAACCTTGCCGCCGCCATGTTGATGCGCGGCGGCTGGGCGCAGCTGTATGCCGACGGCGGCGCCTTGCTCGACCCGATGTGCGGCAGTGGCACCCTGCTGATCGAAGGCGCGCTGATGGCCGCCGACGTGGCGCCAGGCTTGTTGCGCCATGGCACGGTGCTGCCGTCGCGCTGGCTGGGCTTTGACGCGCGGTCCTGGGCAAGCCTGTACGACCAGGCGCACGAGCGTGAGCGCGCTGGCCGCGGCGCACTGCGCGATGTTTTCGACGGCAGCGACAGCGATCCACATGCGATCCGGACCGCGCGAGAAAACGCCACGGCTGCGGCCTTGCGCGATGCGATCCGCTTTGACGTGCGCGACATGGCGTCGCTGCCCGTCCAGTCCACGCCGCGCGGCCTCGTGGTCTGCAACCCTCCCTACGATGCACGCCTGGCGGCCGATGCAACGCTGTATCGCACGTTGGGCAACAGCCTCAAGCGCGCGGTACCGGGTTGGCGTGCCAGCATATTGTGTGGCGATGCAGAGCTCGGCCATGCCACCGGTTTGCGCGCGCAAAAGAAATACCAGTTGTTCAACGGTGCACTCGAATGCAGCTTGATTGTCTGCGATCCGGTTCTTCCGGCGCAGCGCGAGTCGACCGAGCCGCAGCTGTTGTCCGAGGGCGCGCAGATGCTCGCCAACCGGTTGCGCAAGAACCTGCGCAACCTCAAGACATGGCGGGTGCGCGAAGCTGCGGACTGTTTTCGCGCCTACGACGCCGACTTGCCGGAATACGCCGCCGCGATCGATGTCTACACCCAGGCCGATGATCCCGACGCGCTGTGGCTGCACGTACAGGAATACGCGGCACCGTCTGAAATCCCGGAAGCCGACGTGCGCAGGCGCCTTGGCGAAGTGCTGGTCGCCGCGCGCGAGGTGTTTGGCCTTCCGCGCGAACGCATCGCCATCAAGACGCGTTCGCGCGGCAAGGGTGGCAGCAAATATGCACAGTCCGGTGCGGGCGGCTTCGGCCCGCGGGGCGAGGTCTTCGTCGTGCGCGAAGGTCGTGCGCGCGTGCGCGTGAACCTGTTTGATTACCTCGACACCGGGCTGTTCCTCGATCATCGACCGCTGCGTCGGCGCATTTTCCAGGAGGCGCGCGGCAAGCGTTTCCTCAACCTGTTCTGCTACACCGGTGCGATGACGGTGCAGGCTGCGGTCGGCGGCGCCACGTCGACGACCAGCGTTGACCTGTCTGCGACGTATCTGCAATGGCTGTCGGACAACCTGCGCGAGAATACGATCGACGGGCATGCCATCGGCGGCGCCGCGCACCGACTGGTGCAAGCCGATGCCGTGGCCTGGCTGCAGGCCGATCGAGGCACGTATGACCTGATTTTCTGCGACCCGCCGACGTTTTCAAATTCCGCGCGTGCCGATGATTTCGACGTGCAGCGCGAACATGTCAACCTGTTGCGGGCGGCGGTCGCGCGCCTGTCGCTGGGCGGGGTGCTGTATTTCTCCAACAACTTCCGTCGATTCCGCCTGGATGCCGAGGCGATTGCCGAATTTGCCGATTGCGAAGACATCAGCGCGCAGACGATTCCCCTGGATTTCGCCCGCAACCCGCGCATCCACCAGGCCTGGCGCCTGCAGGCGTTGTAGGAGCGCCGCATGGGCGCGAGGGAATGACCGAGACTGCATCGCGCCCATGGGGGGCGCTCCTACGGAAAGCCACGCCTTTGAGCGTGGCTTTCGTCGTTACGACAATCGTTGCGGTTACGGGTTACCCACAACGTCCGGTCGCTCGTGGCCCAGCCAGCGATAGGTAATGCCGCCAATCAGGCCGCCCAGGATCGGCGCCAGCCAGAACAGCCACAGCTGTCCGATCGCACCGGAGCCGGCAAACAGCGCCACGCCGGTCGAGCGTGCCGGATTCACCGAGGTATTGGTGACCGGAATGCTGATCAGGTGGATCAACGTCAGCGCCAGGCCGATCGCGATGCCGGCAAAACCAGCCGGTGCGCGGCCATGGGTCGCGCCCATGATCACGATGATGAAGAACGCGCTCAGCACCACCTCGCACAGGAATGCAGCTGCGACCGAATACCCTTGCGGCGACAGTGCACCGTAACCATTGCTGGCAAACGTGCCCGCTGCGTTCGGGTCGATGGCAAACCCGGGACCGCCGCTGGCGATCTGGTACAGGATCCAACCCGCCGCAATCGCGCCGACCACCTGCGCCAGCACATAGGGCACCACGTCCTTGATCGGAAACCGGTGGCCTGCCCACAAACCAAACGTGACGGCCGGATTGAAATGTCCGCCGGAAATATGGCCGAACGCGTAAATCCCGGTCAGCACCGTGAGGCCAAACGCCAGCGCCACGCCCAGGTAACCGATGCCGAATTGGTAACCGTCGGCGCCGACCACGTGCGCGGCCAGCACTGCGCTGCCGCATCCGCCCAGGACAAGCCAGAACGTGCCGAGAAACTCAGCCGCAAGTCGTTTTGTCATTTGCTTCCCCTTCAATGAATGGCCGCAGCAAGGCCGAGGGCAAATGCTGGATCAAGTGCACGCAGAAGATGTTTGCAATGCGTTAAGCCAAGCGGCAGGAGATCGATCGATCGCCGAATCGTCATTCGATCCAGCAACGGGATATTGAGCTTGCGGGCCACCCGCCAGGCGGCCGGCAACACGGTGATCGAGTCGATATCTGGCCGTGGGCGGCTTGGATCAAGTGCGTCGCCGCGCCACGTCAGGCGGAATGACGCGGCCATGCGGCGCTACGGCAGGGTGAATTTACGCGTGGCACGAAGCGGCCAGATCGAGGTGAAGCGCGCGCCACCGACCAGGCGACTCGCGGCTGACACGGCGTGCAAGTTGCCGAATTTTTCCAGCACGGTCTTTGCGCGTCGAAAGCAGTGGCGCGGATCAGACGTCAGCACGAAGAGATTGATCTCCTTGGCGCTGATGTCGTATCCGTCTATCTCCGCGGCGTCCCCCAGCGCGTTCTTCAGTTCGAGCTCAATGGTCTCCAGGAAGGCTTCGTCTTCCAGGGATTTGCGCCAGAATTTGATGACGAGCTGGTGATCCATGCGCGGACTCCAGTCCATGCCATCCTTTCAATCCAACCCTTGCCGGCAACACGGTCGACGCAGTCAGTTGTTGCTCAGTCGTGGACCCAGGAAGCGCATGCTTTCGGCGTCTTTCACCGCAGTGGCCAGCTCCTGTTCGGAATCCGCGCGCAGTGAGATGTGGGCGACGCTGCCGTTATCGAGCTGGATCAGGGTCTCGCGAACCTGCGCGTCGGGCGCCGAGGCAATTTCGCCGCGGTACCAGTAGCCCGCATGCCCGTCAATCGTGGTTTTCTCGGCGCGGTTGACGCGCCGGGGTTCGAACGGTGATTGGCTGGCGATGGTCACGGCGAGGATCTCGGCGCTGTCGCTGTCACGGATCGCCTTGCAGAAAATAAAGTCCGGGCCGTCGAGCTTTTTCCAGCTCATGCCGCTGCCATCGGGCAGCATCGGACATTCACCGGCCGATTGGGCCGTGGCGGCCCCGGCAACGAGCAGACACGCCAACGGAAGAAAACGGAGCAGGTTCATTACGCACCCCCTAGCGTGCATGAACGGCATGGTTCGCTATCGAACATAGTCGACTGGGTTCGTCGATGCAAACTGTGCGCCACGTCATGTTTCGCATGCCTGTGCGGCATTTTTCAAACGCTCTCGCTCACTCAATGCTCCGGCAGCGGTATCAACGCATCGTCGCCGGCGATCTTGCCGAAATAGCCGGCTCGCCAATCGCGGCGCTCCGGGATCTACGGCACCGCGCGCCGCGTCTGCAAGACGCCATCAATCAAGAAGATCGATTGCTTCGGCAATTCAAGGCGTCGATTCGAGCTGCAGCCGTGCTGCCGGGGTTGCGCCGCGCTCCAGCGAAACCAGGGTCAGCTTGCGCGTGCCGAGGGTCTTGCTGCGGTCACCACGACCGGTATGCAGGCTGAAGGATTCCGGCTGGCCCGCAGCAGCTGTCCATTCGAACACCACGTCGGCATCGCCCGCCCACACGCATTGGACGTCGGGCGGACAGCGCGAATCGGCGGCCACGCGCAGGTAGCGCACGGTGCTGTGGTCGGCCAGTGCGATCTGCTCACCGAATGCCAGGGTGAAACTCTCACCGTCTGCAATCGTGCGCGTGTCGCCAGGGTCGGCCGCCGTGGTCGAGCAGGCCGCGAACAGCAGCGGAAGCAGTCCCGCCATCGCGGCGGCATGGGGCAGGAATGTGCGCATGCGTGGGCATCCTTTGGTAATGGCGGGGTTGACGGCTTGCCCGGCGATTCTAGGCAGTGCGATGCATCGCAGGGTGAACGCGCACCTGCGGTCGTTGTTGGCCGCGGCGGATCCATCGATGTGATATCCAGAGGCCAGCAGCTCGCGATGGCTCAGGAGGCATCGTCGCGCGCGGCTGCCTGCGCCGCCAGGCGCATGGGTTCGGGCCAACGATCCTGGTCGACATAACGCATCACCAGATCCGCTGCCGAGGCCATCGACATGTGATGTCCCGGCGACACCACCAGGGGTTCGCAGTCCAACTTGCTGCGCAACAGCCAGCCGATCTGCGCACCCCTGTAGCGCAGCGGCTTGTACGCGCCGCGCACCGGATGCGGCGTCTGGCCGGCGCCGATGATGATGCGACCAGCCACGCCGATGCTGGGCAAACCGCTGGCCACGCCAAAGTGTGCGGCGATGCCGAGACCGCGCGGATGGGCGATGCCGTGGCCTTCAATAAGCAGCAAGTCAGGCGGCTGCGCCAATTGCTTGAGTGCCAGCAGCAATGCCGGCAACGTGGACAACGACAGCATGCCGGGGATGTACGGCGTGGTCATCGCAACGCGCGTGACCTGAGTGTCAAGCAACTGCCGGGTGTCGGCATCCAGCAAGACCGCCGCCGCGCGCACCGTTGCGCCTGAATCCTCGAAACCGACGTTGAAGCCGGCGATGGTCCGCAGGGGTTTTGCGTAGCCGTCCTTGAGGATGACGTTGCCTGCCAATACGCTCTGCAACGTGCGTGCGGAGGCGATGCTGCTTTCCAGGTCGTTCAATTGGTCAATCACCATCACTCAATAACGCCGCTGCGACAGGACAGGTTCGGTATCGCGCTCGATCCTGATGTCGTAAAGATTGCCGTAATCACGCTCGTCGATCGGCGCGACCACGCATTTGCACAGTGCCGAGACGATATCCGGCACGGTATTGCTATGGCCCACGACCAGCACGGTGCCGGTGGCGTGGTCGTGCTGCAGTCGCGCAGCAAACGGGGCGGCTGGTCCGTCGGCATCGTAGGCGATCACCGCAAGGCCATGTGCCTGCGCCACGGGCTGCGCGGTTTGCTGTGTCCTGCGTAAGTCGGTGGCGTAGGTAGCCACGACGTCGCGCTTTTGCAGCAGCGTGGCGAGTGTGCGGGCGCGCGCCTGGCCGGCACTGGTGAGCGCGGGATCGGGCGTGTCGTCGAGCTGTTTTTCTGCATGGCGCACGACGATGAACCTCACCGCATCCATCGCCGATGCGCGGGGCGTCGTCGCGCAGGCGCTCAACATGCACGTCAACAGAAGACACGCCAACGACAGGCACGCCAACCGCAGGCTCGGTCGAAATGCGCGTGACGGCGGCGCGTCCGGCAACTGGGCGTGGCGCAACTGGGTATTCGCTAACCGAGAATGAGGTAGCCGAGAATGGGGCAGCCGCAGGCGTGACCACAGCGGGAATCGCAAACGCAATCGCATGGCGGCAGGTCTCGAGGACATTCAGGGGGAATATGCGAACAGGCGCAACGTCTTGGCGTCGCCGGGCATGTCCAGTATGCGCTCGAAGTGGAAGCCGATCGATTCCAGCAGCCGGATCGACGCGGTGTTGTCGAGTGAGGTGATCGCCACCACCCGCTTGAGTCCCAGCACCTTGGTCGCGTGCTGCAGGGTTGCCGTGGCCGCTTCGCGTGCGTAACCCGCACCGCGCCATGCCGGCAGGAATGCAAAGCCGATGTCGACATCGTCCAGGGTGTCGCGTTTGAGCAGGCCGCAGATGCCGATCGGCAGGCCGCTGTCCTTGAGCACGACCGCATCCAGGCCAAACCCGTGCCGTGCATGCATCGCAGCCGGCCCGTCGCGAACGTAATCGCGCGCATCGGCCAACGTGCGCACACCGCGATCGCCGATGTAACGCAGCCATGACGGATCGTTGAGCAATTCAACGATAAACGTGGCATCTGTCTCGTCGAGGCGACGCAGGATCAGGCGACTGGTCTGCATGGATTGGGTCATATGAATTGGGACATATGGATTGGGTCATATGGATTGCATCATGATCCTTGGGCTCGATGGGCGCGCATTGCGCTGTTGCGGGAGGACGCGTGGTCAAGCCAGCACCCGAACATGCACGACGCACTCAGGCGTTGGGACGCAGCGTCATCAATAGCCCGCGTGCGGCATTGAAGCGCGTGGCGGCGTCGGGCAGGTCGAGCATGATGCGCAATTTGTCGGGGCCGCTCATCTGGTAGAGCTTCGGCTGGCCCTGGATCAGGCGGATCACGGCCATCGGGTCGACGTTGGGTTTTTCGACAAACTGCACGCGGCCGCCGTTGGCGCCGAGGTCAAGTTTTCGGATGCCAAGCGCGGTGGCCTGCAGTTTCAGTTCGGCGGTGGCGAACAGGTGCTTGGCGGGGTCTGGCAGCAGCCCGAAGCGATCGATCATCTCGACCTGCAGTTCGCGCAGGTCGTCGCTGTTGCGCGCGGAGCTGATGCGCTTGTACAGGGTCAGGCGCGCGTGCACATCGGGCAGGTAATCGTCCGGGATCAACGAGGGCACGTTCATCACCACCTCGGCGCCGCGATCCTCATGCGCATCGACATCGGGCAGCTTGCCTTGCTTGATGCTGCGCACCGCGCGTTCCAGCAATTCGGTGTACAGGCTGAAGCCGACCTCGGCCATCTGGCCGCTCTGGTCTTCGCCCAGCAGTTCGCCAGCGCCGCGGATTTCCAGGTCGTGGGTGGCCAGGGTGAAGCCGGCACCCAGCTCATCCATCGCGGCGATTGCATCCAGGCGCTTGCGTGCGTCGGCGCTGATCGAACGTTTGTCCGGGATCACCAGGTAGGCATACGCGCGGTGGTGCGAGCGACCCACGCGGCCGCGCAGCTGGTGCAACTGGGCGAGGCCGAACTTGTCGGCGCGGTTCATGATGATGGTGTTGGCGTTGGGGATGTCGATCCCCGACTCGATGATCGTCGAGCACAGCAGCACGTTGAATCGCTGCTTCTGGAAATCGAGCATCACCCGTTCCAGTTCGCGTTCGGGCATCTGGCCGTGGGCGATGCCGATGCGCGCCTCGGGCACAAGCTCCTGCAGTTGCCGCTGCATGCGGCCGATGCTCTCGACATCGTTGTGCAGGAAGTACACCTGGCCGCCGCGCGACAGTTCGCGCTGGAAGGCTTCGCGCAGCTGCGCGTCGTCCCACGGCACCACGAAGGTCTGCACCGCCAGGCGGTGCGCGGGCGGGGTGGCGATGATGGCCAGGTCGCGCAGGCCGGCCATTGCCATGTTGAGCGTGCGCGGGATCGGTGTCGCGGTGAGCGTCAACAAATGGACGTTGGCGCGCAGCGCCTTCAGCGCTTCTTTCTGGCGCACGCCGAAACGCTGTTCTTCATCGACGATCACAAGCCCCAGGTCCTTGAAGCGCACGTCGGCCTGCAGCAGGCGATGGGTGCCGACGATGACGTCGATCTGGCCAGCGGCGAGCTTTTCCAGCTCGACCTTGATTTCCTTGGTGCTCTTGAAGCGCGACAGCACCTCGACGCGGATCGGCCAGTCGGCGAACCGGTCGCTCATGGTGCGGTAGTGCTGCTCGGCCAGCAGCGTGGTCGGCACCAGCACCGCGACCTGCTTGCCGGCGGTGGCCGCGACAAAGGCCGCGCGCACCGCGACCTCGGTCTTGCCAAACCCGACATCGCCGCAGACCACGCGATCCATCGGCTGCGAGCTGCCAAGGTCGCGGATCACCGCTTCGATGGCGCTGTGCTGGTCGGGCGTTTCCTCGAACGGGAACGTCGCTGCGAACGGCTCGTACAGGCTGCGGTCCAGGTCCAGCGCAAGCCCGGCTCGCGCCTGGCGCTTGGCCTGGATGTCGAGCAGTTCGGCGGCGACATCGCGGACTTTCTCGGCGGCTTTCCTGCGGGCCTTGGTCCACGCCTCGCCGCCGAGCGAGTGCAGCGGCGCGGTGTCCGCCGATGCGCCGGAGTAACGGTTGATCAGGTGCAGCTGGGCGACCGGCACATACAGGCGATCGCCCTTGGCGTATTCGATTTCAAGGTATTCGCCTTTCTCGCCGCCGGCCTCCAGCGTGACCAGGCCGCGATAGCGCCCGACGCCGTGGTCTTCGTGCACGATCGGCGCGCCTTCGGACAATTCGCCCAGATCGCGGATGATCGCCTCGGGCTCGCGGCCCACGCGCTTGCGGCGTCGTGGCTGCGATGCGCGCTCCGGGAACAGCTGGCGCTCGGTGAGGATGACGAAGGGCGCGTTGTTGCTGGCCGCGCCATCCATGCCAAAGCCGTTGTCGAGCGGGGCGACGGCGATGCAGAAACGGGGTGCAGGCGTTTGCGCGTTCTCGTCATCCGGGCGCTGGCGGAAATGACGGTCAAGCACGAACGACTGGAAGTCCGGCACCACGGTCGGTGACAGTTCCGCTGCCTGCAATATTTCCAGCAACGCCTCGCGGCGCCCGGCGGTATCGGCCGCGATCAATACGCGGCCCGGATACGTGCCCAGGAATGACTTCAGCGCGGCAGCCGGTGCAAGATCCTTGGCGGCGACCGGCACATCCGGCGCAGGCTGGTCGCCCAGCGCCACGGCCTGTTCGCGGCGCGCGTGTTGGGGACCGCAGATGTCGATGCGCTCGGCGCGGTTGAGGCGTTCGCGCAGGACATCGGGTGCCAGGTACAGCTCGTCGGGCGGCAGCAGTGGTCGTTCGATGTCGTGGCGACGCTGTTCGTAGCGATCGCCGGTCTGTTTCCAGAAGTGGTCGGCGGCCTCGTTGGCGCCATCGCCGACCAGTGGCAATGTGTCCTGGCCAAGATAATCAAACAACGTGGCGGTGGCCGACGGTGCCTCCTTGACCGCAACGCGCGTGTCCTTGCGCGGGTTTTCAAAGAACAGCGGCAGGTAGTATTCAATGCCGGCCGGGGCGTGGCCGGATTTGAGGTCCTGGAACAACGCGCTGCGACGCATGTCGATGTCAAAGCGTTCGCGCAGCGCAGCCATCGCGCGTTCGAGGGACGCCTCGTCCAGCGGTACCTCGCGGCCTGGCAGCAGCTGCACTGCGTCGACCTTGTCGAGCGAACGCTGGGTTTCCGGGTCGAAGGCGCGGATGGTGTCGATACGGTCGTCGAACAATTCGACCCGATACGGCATGTTTGCGCCCATCGGATACACGTCGAGCAGCGCGCCGCGCACGGTGAAATCGCCCGGGTCGAACACCTGCGGCACGTTGCGGTAGCCGGCAGCGCCGAGCCGGCGTTTTTCAGCATCCAGGTCGAGCACCTGGCCCACGCGCACGTCGAACGTATTGCCGATCACGTATTGCAGCGGTGGCAGGCGCTGCATCAATGTCTGCACCGGCACCACCACGATGCCGCGCTTGAGCGCAGGCAGCCGGTGCAGCGTCGACAGGCGCTGCGAGATGATTTCCGGGTGCGGGCTGAACTGGTCGTACGGCAAGGTTTCCCAGTCCGGGAAGGGCAGGATCGGCAGCGTGTCGTCGCGCCCGATCAAGGTGCGCAGGTCGGACTCGAGCTGGTGCGCGGTCTGGTTGTCGCGGGCGATCACCAGCAACGGGCCGCTGTGCGCATCGGCGGCACGTGCGATCGCCCACGCCAATGCGCTGGCACTGGCCGGCGCACGCCACCAGGCGCGCTGCTGGCCGGCCTTGGGCAAGGGCGGGGCAGGAAAGGGGAAGGAAGGCATCAAGCGCGCCATTTTAGCGAATCATGCTGGCGAAAACCGTCATCGCGCCATGGCAGGTGATGCGCGAGTGCCGTGCCAGGCGTGGTTGCACGCAAACGCGCATGTCCGTTCGCGCACGCCGTTCAGTCAGGCGGGTGCGCCGGTCTGCAGGTCCAGGACCACGCGAATCAGGCCCGGGCTTTGCGAATATTCGCGGCGGAAGCCCAGGGATTTGGCCAGGGTCAGCATCGGCAGGTTGCTTTCCAGCACGTCGCCGTACAGGCGATCGAGTTGCTTGCCCTTGGCCCAGCGCACCAGCCGACGCATCAAGTGCCGGCCCAACCCCATGCCGGCGACATAGCGGCTGACCAGGATGGCAAATTCGGCTTCGCGCGTGCCCGGCGAGATCGACACCCGGGCGACCGCGCCGACCAGGGCCTCGCCCGGCGGCAGGGGCTCGGCGGCGACCAGCGCAAATTCAGTCTTCGGATGCGGTTGGGTCAGCCGCTCCACCATGTCCGGGCTGAGTTCCTTGACCGCGTGGAGGAAGCGTTGGCGGACCTCATCGGGCTGCAGCAGCATGAATCCCGCGCGCAGCGGCTCGGCATCATCGGTGCGGATCGGACGGATCAGGATCTCGCGGCCATTCGCCAGGCGCATGTGCTCGTGCCACGGCGGAAGTCGGTTTCGTGCGGTCATGCGTGCATGGTTGCATTCCTGGCGTTAACGCGGACTACACATCGCCGGGGTGGGCATCGGGGCAGGCGTCGGAGCGGGAATCAGCTTCGGCATCGGTGATTGCGCGATGGAGGGCGAGGTTGCACCATCGACAACCTCTCCCCTCGATGGATGCCCCATGGCTGGACACGGCGACTCCTCCCGCGCGATCTGGTTTGCGCTGGGCGCGAACTTTGCGATCGCCTGTGCCAAGGGCGTGGCGGCGTTCTTCACCGGCTCCAGCGCGATGCTGGCCGAAACCGTGCACTCGCTGGCCGACTGCGGCAACCAGCTGCTGCTGCTGCTGGGGATGAAGCAGGCAAAAAGGCCGGCGTCGCCCGAATATCCGCTGGGTTACGGCAAGGCGATCTATTTCTGGTCGTTTCTGGTCGCGGTGATGCTGTTCACCGTCGGCGGCATGTTTTCGTTGTACGAGGGCCTGCACAAGCTGCAGAATCCCGAGCCGCTGCGGCAATGGTGGTGGGCGGTGGGCGTGCTGGTGTTCGGCATCATCGCCGAGTCCATGTCGATGCGCGCCTGCCTGCAGGAGGTCAACAAGGCCCGCGGCGGGCGCACGTTGTGGCAATGGTTCCGCGGCAGCCGCCAGGCCGAGCTGGTGGTGATCTTTGGCGAGGACCTGGCGGCATTGTTCGGGCTGGTGTTTGCGCTGTGCGCGGTGTTGCTGGCCGTGGCGACCGGCAACCCGGTCTGGGATGCCATCGGCACCATCGCGATTGGCGTGCTGCTGATCGTGGTGGCGATATTTGTCGCCATCGAGGTCAAGGCGATGCTGATCGGCCAAAGCGTGGAGCCTGCACGCCAGGCGCAGCTGCGCAGTTTCATCGCCGCTCGTCCGGAAATCGACGAGGTGATCAGCTTGATCACCCTGCAGCTGGGCAACGAGGTGATGGTGGCGGTGCAGGCGCGGATGCATGAGGCAGGCAGCGTCGAGGCGCTGCTGGCGCAGATCAACGCCGTGGAGCGGGCAATGAAGGCCGAGTTTCCGGAGGTGCGCTGGAGTTTCTTCGAACCCGACCTGGTGGCCGGCGTCTAGGTGTGGCCTGGCGCGTGCCTGGCGGCCAAACCTATGCGGGGACGCGCAGCCATTCAAGCCGCGCCGAGCCGGTGTCGTCGCCCAGCACGTCGCGCAGGACGCTCAATGCCGGGGTGATGGCGGCATCGAGTTTCCACGGCACGTTGAGCAGCAGCAGCCCGCTGCCATTCATGCGCAGCGGCGAGTCGTCGGCGTGTACCAGCAGCTCGATCGTGAGCGCCGACTTCACCGGCAGATGCGCGGCCTTGCGATAGAACGGCTGCAGGGTGCGACGCAGCTTGATCGGGTACCACAAGGCATACGTTGCCAAGGGCCAGCGGCCCAGCGACTCCTTCAGTGCGCCAAGCGCAGCGTCGAGTTCGCCCAGCTGTGATTCGTAGGGTGGATCGATCAGCACCAGCCCCCGACTGAAACGGGTCGCGCCGTCTTTTGGCGGCAGCAGGGATTTGATCGCCGCGTAGCCATCGCCCTCCAGCGTGGTGACGCGCGCATCGCCGGCAAAATTTGCCTTCAATGCCGCCGCCTCGATGGGCTGCAGCTCGCAGCAGGCGATGCGATCCTGCGCACGCAAGGCATGGGCCAGCAGCCAGGGCGAGCCGGGATACGCGTCGTGGCCATGGGCCTTGCGGCACGCGTTGATGGCCGACAGGTAACGTGTGATCGCCGGGTCGCGGGCGCGCGCGGCCAGCAATCGGCCGATGCCATCCTCGGCCTCGCCGGTGCGCTGGGAGGACCCGGACGTGAGCCGGTACAGGCCGCGCCCGGCATGGGTATCGAGTGCGAAGCAGGCCGACGGTTTGGCGACAAGCGCGTCGCAGATTGCCAGCAGCACGACATGTTTGAGCACGTCGGCATGGTTGCCGGCATGGAAAGCGTGGCGATAGTTCATGGCCGCTAGGGTAGTGGAAAGCGCGGATGTGATCGGGAATTTGACCAACCCGGAGGCGTCTTCGGGCGCACGTCCCGGCTTGATCCACCGCTGGCGCGTCGCGTGCGGCCGGGATGGCCGGCAAAAACGGCTACGCTTTCCCATCCGTTGCCTGTGCCTCCGAGGCCGTTGCCGATGCCCCACGTCCTGCTGGTCGAAGATGAAATCGCCATCGCCCAGACCGTGCTCTACGCCCTGCGCAGCGAGGGATTCGAGGCTTCGCACTGCCTGACCGGGCGCGAGGCGCTGCACGTGGCACAGGTCGGCGACATCGACCTGGCGATCCTCGATGTTGGGCTGCCCGATATCGGCGGGTTTGCGCTGTGCCGGGAGTTGCGCCGCCAACGTGACCTGCCGGTGATCTTCCTGACCGCGCGCGATGCCGAGATGGATCGGGTGCTTGGCCTGGAGCTGGGCGCCGATGATTACGTGGTGAAACCTTTTTCACCACGCGAGCTGGTGGCACGCGTGCGTGCGGTGTTGCGGCGCCTGCAGGCCACCGTGGATGCGACAACAACGCCGCAGGTGGCGGGCAGCTTTGAACATGACCTGGACGGCCGGCGTATCCGCTATCGCGGCCATGCCCTGGACCTGACGCGTTACGAATACGGAGTGCTGGCGGCATTGCTGGCACGGCCCGGGGCGGTGTTGTCACGCGCGCAGTTGATGGATCGGGTCTGGGGTGACGCGCTCGACAGCGGCGATCGCACCGTCGATACCCACATCAAGACCCTGCGCGCCAAGCTGCGCACGCTGACGCCGGATACCGATCCCATCCGGACCCATCGCAGCCTTGGCTATTCGCTTGAAATCCAGGTGTGCTGACGGGTGAAAATCGGCCTGCGCATCCTGCTGGGGTACTTCCTGATCGTGGCACTGGCCGGATGGATGCTGGCCAGCGTGTTTGTGCAGGAAGTCAAGCCTGGGGTGCGCCAGGCGATGGAAGACACCTTGGCCGATACGGCGAATGTGCTGGCCGAACTGGCCACGGACGATGTCCTGGCGGGCCATATCGACGATGGCCAGTTCGCGCGCCGCGTGCGCGCGCTTGGCACGCGCACGATCGGTGCGCGAATCTGGGGTTTCGACAAGCACGCGGCGAGCTACCGGATCTACGTCACCGATGTCCGTGGCATCGTGGTGTTTGATTCCAGCGGACGTGATGTCGGCAAGGACTATTCGCGCTGGAACGATGTCTACATGACCTTGCGCGGCCACTATGGCGCACGGTCGTCGCGCGCCGATCCGGATGACGAAAACTCCACGGTCATGCACGTGGCCGCGCCGATCCGAGACGCCGCCGGGCACCTCATCGGCGTGCTGACGGTGGCCAAGCCCAACCAGGCCATCGCGCCCTTCATTGCGCGTAGCCAGCAGGTGGTGATGCGTTGGGGCTTCGTGCTGTTGGGGGTGGGGCTGCTGGTGGGCGTGCTGGCAGCCTGGTGGCTATCGAGCCAGATCAACCGCCTGCAACGCTATGCCCACGCGGTCACCGCTGGCGAGCGCGTCGCCGTGCCGGCTGCATCGGGCGAGTTCGGAGAGCTCGGCCGCGCGCTGGAGACCATGCGCGAGCGTCTCGAAGGCAAGCAGTACGTCGAACATTACGTGCATGCGCTGACCCACGAATTGAAGAGCCCGCTGTCGGCGATCCGGGGCTCGGCGGAACTGCTGGAAGCACAGCCCGGACAGCCAGCGTTGCCTGACGCCGATCGCGCGCGTTTCGTCGCCACGATCCGTTCGCAAAGTGATCGCCTCGTGCAGATGATCGACAAATTGCTGGCGCTGGCGGCGGTGGAGCACAGGCAGCGCATCGAACAACCCGAAACGCTGCAGCTTGATGCCGTGGTGCGCGACGCGGCGCAGCAGGTGGCCGGCAAGCTCGCCCAGGCCGCTGTCGGATTGCATGTCACGGCGGCCGATCCATCCGCGCACGTGAGCGGTGACCCATTCCTGTTGCGGCAGGCGCTGACCAACCTGCTCGATAACGCGATCGACTTCGCACCGCGCGGCAGCCGTATCGAGATCGACCTGGCGCGCGTGGGGGATGTGTTGCGCATCGCCATTTCCGATCGTGGCCCCGGCATCCCGGATTACGCGACGGACCGGGTATTCGAGCGCTTTTATTCCTTGCCGCGGCCTGATGGGGGCAGTCGCAGCAGTGGCCTTGGACTGTGTTTTGTCGCCCAGGTGGCGGGCTTGCATGGCGGCTGCGCCACGCTCGAGAACCGCGATGGCGGTGGCACCATCGCAACGATCGACCTGCCGCTTTTGTAGCGGCGTCGCACGGGCGCGATCGCCTCGCCGTAATGCCCACCGCGCCAATGCACATCGCGCAATGGGATGCTCCTGCGAAGCCCGGCCACTTCACCGTCACTTCACCGTCGCTCCATCGTCTCCTCGCAGGCGGCCGGCATCGTGTCGTCGATGCCATGACGGCGACGACGAGGATGGTGCGAGATGAGGCTTGGATTCAAGATTTTGATGGTGCTGGGCATGACCCTGGCCATCCTGGTACCGCTGACGATGATTCGCGGTGTTATCCACGAGCGTGAGTCGTATCGCGCCGAGGCCGTGGCCAGCGTTGCGCGCAGCACGGCTGGCAAGCAGTCGTTCGCCGGGCCGGTGCTGGTGGTGCCGTATCGACAGACCGTGGATGTGGTCGAGCGCGACAAGTACGGCGTCGAGCAAACCGTGCAGCGCACGCAGGACAGGCAGTGGGTGTTCTTCCCCAAAACGCTCGATATCGGCGGCGGCATCACGCCGCAAACGCGCAAGCGCGGCCTGTACGAGGTGCGCGTCTACGAGTGGCAGGGCCACGCGCAAGCGGCCTTCGATGTGGTGATCCCCAATGATGCCGAGCCCACGCATGCGCGCAGCATCGGGCAACCATGGCTGAGCTATGCCATCGATGATGTGCGCGGCCTGCGCGGCAAGCCGAAACTGCAGGTCGACGGCCGCGAGGTGGCAATTGCGCAGGGCGTCGGCAGCCGCAGCGGAAATGGTATCCACGCACGCCTGCAGGCGCCGCAAGCCGGGCAACGCCTGCAGCTGCGCACGCGGTTTGATTTCATCCTGGCGGGCACTGAACAACTGACCTTGATACCGCTGGCCGACAGCAACCATGTTGCGCTGGCGTCATCGTGGCCGCACCCGAGTTTCATCGGGCGTCTGTCGCCCAACCAGCTGCAGGTCGATGAAAAAGGCTTCAAGGCGCAGTGGAACCTGCCGGCGTTGGCGGCCAACACGCAGGCGCACTACCTGCGTGGCATGAAGCACGCGGGTTCCGGCCGCACCGACGGAAACAGTCCGGATGAGTCGATGGCGTTGGCCAGCGTGGACAGCATCGAGCTGCTTCTGATGGAGCCGGTCGACATCTACACGCAGGCGGATCGTGCCAGCAAATACGGCCTGTTGTTCGTGGCGCTGACGTTCGTCGGGTTTTTCATGTTCGAGTTGATCAAGCAACTGCGCATCCACCCGATCCAGTATGGATTGGTGGGCCTGGCACTGGCGATCTTCTTTCTGCTGCTGGTGAGCTTGTCGGAGCACATTGCGTTTGGTTGGGCCTACCTGGTCGCGAGTGCGGCGTGCATCGGCCTGCTCGGGTTCTATCTCAGCGCGGTCTTGCGCAGTGTCGTGCGCGGCCTGGGTTTTGCGGTGATGCTGGCGACCCTGTATTCCGCGCTCTATGGCCTGTTGGTGTCGGAAGACAACGCCCTGGTGCTGGGCGCCGGCCTGTTGTTCGTGATCCTGGCGGCCATCATGATCGTCACCCGCAAGGTCGACTGGTACCGCGTTGCAGGCACGGGTGCGGTCGAATAGCGCGAAGGAGGATTGCATGGCGGACATGGATGTCCGCCATGGCGCGCTCGCGCAAAGCCTCAGGCAAACAGGCTCACGCCGGGCACCAGCCACAACGACAGCCCGGCCAGTACGCAGCCGATTCCGGTCGCGGCCAACACGTCGCTGGGATAGTGCAGCCCCAGCACCACGCGCGACACCGCCACGCTGGCGGTAAACGGCGCCAGCAGCCAGGCCAGCGTCGGGTAATGGGCAACGGCCACCACCGAAAACGCGACCGCATGCAGGGTGTGGCCCGAGGGAAAGCTGAATTCATCCAGGGGCGCCACCCAAGCCTGGATGCGCACATCGGAGGCGAACGGCCGCGGCCGTCGGGTCCATCGCTTCAGGCATTTGTACAGGGCCAGGGCAATCGTCCCGGTCGCGGCCAGGTGCAATGACGCCAGCACACCGGCATGGCCATCAAGCACCATCAGCGCAGCCATCAGCACATACCAGAACACGCCGTCACCCAAACGACTGATCAACGCAAACACGCGGCGCACGTTGACGCGCGATCCGACCCGGTTGGCGCGCAGGCACCACACGGTCTCGTGGCTGAGCAGGCGGCTACGCGTTGGCGATGTGTCTTGCGGCATTGCACTCTCTGGCCTGCGCGAGGCGTCCGAGGATGGCCTCGAAAGCAGCAGCGACCTGCTGCGGTTGCAGGCCGGACACGGCATCGCGCGCGGCACATGCCATCGCAAAACGCAGGTCTGGATCGCTGCCGATGTGTCGCACGGCGGCGACAAACGCATCGTCGTCACCCTCCATGATCGCCGCGCCATGCGTGGCGTCGCGCAGGTGTTCGCGCGCAGCGCCATAGTCGAACGCCACCGTCGGTACACCGCTGGCCATCGCTTCGAGGGTGACGTTGCCGAAGGTTTCCGAACGGCTCGGAAAGATAAACAGGTCGCCGCTGGCGAAGTGTTGCGCCAGGGCTTCGCCGCGCTGCACGCCGCAGAAAATGAAGTCGGGATTGTCATGCTGCAACTGTGCGCGCGAAGGGCCATCGCCCACCCAGACAAACCGCGCATCCGGGCGCGTGCGCTGCAGGTTGCGGAATGCATGCACCGCCAATGCCAGGTTTTTTTCCGCTGCGATGCGGCCAACGTGGATCGCCACAACGGCATGTTCCGGAACGCCCCAAGCCTGGCGCAGGCAGGGGCTGCGTTTGGCGGGGTCAAACAACACCGTATCGACCGCGCGCGGCAGCAATGCGACATGGTTGAAGCCGCCCTCCTGCAGGAACACCTGGAGCTGCCGCGTCGGCACCAGCGTGGCATTGGCGCGATTGTGGAAATGCCGCATCCAGCGCAACGCGGGTTGTTCGAGCCATGCAGCGCCGTAGTCGCGCATGTAGCGGTCGAAGCGCGTGTGGAAGCCGGTTGCCGCTGGAATGCCGAGGCGTCGCGCCGCACTCAATGCCGACCAACCCAACGGGCCTTCGGTGGCGACATAGATGGCATCGGGACGGGCTTCCCGCCACAGCTGCGACAGGCGGCGCGTAGCCGGCAGTCCGAAACGCAGGCCCGGATAGCGCGGCAATGCCGCGCCGCGCACCAGGGTTTCATGGGTTGCGGGTGCCTGGCCATCGCGCTGTCGCGGGCGCACCAGGCCAACCTCATGCCCGCGTGCACGCAGTCCCGATTCCAGGGCCTGCACGGTCAGGGCGACGCCGTTGACCTCAGGCGGGTAGGTTTCGGTGACGATGACGTAGCGCATGTGCGGTCCATCCAGCAGCGATCCGATATCGGCATCGTCGCTGCCGGTGATGAAGCCGGTATTTCAATGGGGTGGCGTTTGCGTGACAGGGCGGTTGAGCGAGGTGACCGACCACGGCCCTGCTGTTTCAATGCGTGACGCGTGACGCGTGACGCGCGGCGTGCAACATGCAACATGCAACGTGTCGTGCGTGCTGCGATGCATTGATGCGGCGCGTGCGTCGGGGAGATGGCCTGCGCCGCCATCCGCGCAACTACACCTGTTCGCAGACCAGCGCGATGCCCAATGCGTCCATGTCATCGGGTTCGCCGGCAAGGTCAACGCGCAGCAGTGGACGTGACTCGAGCCAGCGCTTCGACAACGCCAGCGCCAGCGCCGGGCCGTCTGCGGCGGCATGCAGTTCCGGAATGGCTTCGGCCTCGTGCGCGCGATGCAGCAACACGGCCACGCGCAGCAACGCGGCGCTGCGACGTGCGGCAGTGAGCAGGCGATCGGGCAGGGCATTGAACGCGGATTTCTGGATCTTGCGTCGGTGCGAACGCACCAGTGCGGCGAGGAACTGCTGCTCCTGGCGGGAAAATCCAGCGATGTCGGAGTGTTCGATCACGTACGCGCCGTGGATGTGGTACTGGCTGTGGGCAATGGCCAGGCCGAGTTCGTGCAAGCGCGCGGCCCAGCCCAGCATCAGGCGATCGTCGGCGTTGAGGTCCCACGCCGCTGCGACTTGGTCGAACAGGTGCAGCACGGTGTCCTCGACGTGCACGGCCTGTTCGATATCGATGGCATAACGCTGCATCAGCGCGGCGACGGAAGTGTCGCGCGGATCGTCGTCGTGGGCGCGCCCGACCATGTCGTGCAGCACGCCTTCGCGCAACGCCGCCTTGCTCACCGCCATGCGCTTGAGGTTCAGCGCGTCGAATGCCGCTTCGAGGACCAGGATGCCACCAGCAATGATCGGCCGGCGTTCGAGCGACAGGCCGGGCAGGTCGATGGCGTCGATGTGTTCGGCGCGCAGCAAGGCATCGCGGACCTGCGGCAGGGCTTCGGCCGTGATCGCGCCCTTGCTCAATTTCATCGCTGCGCAGATGTCGCCGATGGCCTTGTTGGTACCCGAAGAACCCAGCACCTCGTGCCAGCCCAGTGCGCGGTAAAGGCCGGCGAACTGCTGGAATTCGACCGTCACTTCAGTCAATGCATCGCGCCATTTCTTCCTCGACAGCTTGCCGTTGCCGAAGAACCGACGGGTGCTGGCGACGCAGCCAACCTGCAGGCTTTCGCGCTCGATGGCATCAAAGCCCGAGCCGATGATGCACTCCGTCGAGCCGCCGCCAATGTCGATGACCAGGCGCAATTGCTGCGCTTTTGGCGGCTGCGCGTGGGCCACGCCAAGGTACACAAGGCGCGCTTCCTCGCGACCGGAGACCACCTCGATGGCGTGTCCAAGCGCGGTTTCGGCCGGCACCAGGAATGCTTGCGGGGCCGCCAGCGCGCGCACCGTATTGGTGGCAACCGCGCGCACTCGCTGCGGCGGGATATCGCGGATGCGCTGGCCGAAACGCGACAGGCATTCCAGCGCGCGTTGCCGCACCTCCAGCGTCAGCCCGCCCTTGCCATCGAGTCCTTCGGCCAGGCGAACCGTGTCACGCAGGCGATCGATGATGCGCAGCTGCCCCAGCATGTAGCGCGCCACCACCATGTGGAAGCTGTTCGAGCCAAGGTCAATCGCAGCCAGCAGGTCGCCATCGCGCAACGACGGCGCCGTGGTCGGGACAAAGGCGGGCAGGACGTTGTTCATCCGCAGATTTTAGCCAGCAATGCCGCTTGCGCCGAATGTGGCATCTCGCCATCGCGCCGTTCGGGCTTGTGGTAGGTACCGTCGGATTGCAGCAACCACGCGTTGATGTTGTCGGCCAGGTAGTTGTCCAGGGCCTCGTCCTGCACCCGCGCAATGATGGCTGGGTCGAGGATCGGGAACCCGGTTTCCACGCGGCGCAGCAGGTTGCGCTCCAGCCAGTCGGCGCTGGAGCAGAACAGGTCGGCATCGCCATCGTTGCCAAACCAGTACAGGCGGCTGTGTTCGAGGAATCGCCCGACGATCGAGCGCACCCGGATGTTGTCCGAAATTCCCGGCACGCCCGGACGCAGCGTGCAGGCGCCACGCACGATCAGGTCGACCTGCACGCCCGCCTGTGATGCGGCGTACAGCGCGCGGATGACCTGCGGCTCATTGAGTGCGTTCATCTTGGCGACGATGTGCGCGGGTTTTCCAGCGTTGGCGTGTTGGGTTTCGCGTTCAATGCGTGCCAGCACGCCCGCGTGCAGGGTGAACGGCGATTGCAGCAGGCGCTTGAGCTTGATCGCCGGCGCCAGGCCCGACAATTGCTGGAAGATCAAATGCACGTCGTTGCCAATGTCCGGGTCGGCAGTGATCAGGCCAAGGTCGGTGTAGGCCCGCGCGGTGCCGGCGTGGTAATTGCCAGTGCCAAGATGCACGTAGCGGCGCAGCTTGCGGCCCTCGCGGCGCACGATCAGCAGCATCTTGGCGTGGGTCTTGTAACCGACCACGCCGTAGACGACCTGCACACCGGCTTCCTGCAGGCGATCGGCGAAATCGAGGTTGGCTTCTTCGTCGAAACGTGCGCGCAGCTCGACCACGACGGTCACGTCCTTGCCATTGCGCGCAGCCTGCACCAGGTGCTCGATGATCGCCGAGTCCTTTGCCGTCCGGTACAGGGTCTGCTTGATGGCCAGGACAGTGGGATCTTCGGAGGCCTGGCGGATCAACTCCAGCACGGGCGCGAACGCATCGAAGGGATGGTGCAGCAGCACGTCGCCGGCTGCGACGCGTTCAAACATCGCATCGCCCCCCGACAGCTGGCGCGGCACGAATAGGGGGAATTTGAGATCCGGGCGTGCGACCTGGTCGTAGATCTGCACGATGCGGTTCAAGTTGACCGCGCCATGGATGCGATAGACCGCGTTTTCCGGGAGGTCGAAATTCTGCAGCAAGGTGCGCACGATGGGCTTGGGACATTGCGCGGCGATTTCCAGCCGCATCGCGCGCAGGTAACCGCGGCCAACCAGCTCGTCACGCAGGGCAAGCGCAAGGTTTTCGACTTCTTCTTCGTCGACGATCAGCTCGGAGTTGCGAGTGACTCGAAACTGATAGGCCCCCTTGACCTCCATGCCGGGAAACAGTTCCTCCACGAACTCAGACAACACCGAGGACAGGAACACGAAATCGTATTCGCCACCGGAGATTTTCTGCGGAAGCTGGATGATGCGCGGCAGCGAGCGCGGCGCACGCACGATGGCGAGGTTGCCAACGCGGCCGAAGGCATCCTTGCCCTTCAACACCACCACGATGTTGAGCGATTTGTTGAGGATCTTCGGGAACGGATGCGCAGGATCGAGCCCGAGCGGCGACAGCACCGGCATCACTTCCTCGCGAAAATAAGCCCGCAGCCAGCGCGTCTGCCGCGCATTCCATGCTTCGCGGGGCAACACGCGCACGCCGCTGGCGTTGAGCGCCGGGCGCAACTCCTGGTTCCAGCAGCGGTATTGCGCCTCGACCAGTTCGGCAGCCCGGTCGTGGATGCGCTTGAGCAAGGTCGCCGGGGCCATGCCATCGGCCGCGACCGGCACCGCGAAGTCCTGCGCGTGGCGCACGGTGGCGGCGCGGATTTCGAAGAATTCATCCAGGTTGGTGCAGGAAATGCACAGGAAGCGCAGGCGTTCGAGCAGCGGGATGGACTCGTCCTGCGCCTGTGCGAGGACGCGGAAGTTGAAATCCAGCTGCGAGAGCTCGCGGTTGAAATACAGCGACGCGTCACGCAGGGGATCATCCTGCGGCGAAGACGTCTCAAGCTTGGCGATGGGTGCGGTCATGGGCTCGATGCGGATGCACCCGATATGGATGCAGGAAAGGAAGATGCCTGTTCGCGCGGATGTATGCGCCCGGCGTCGAAGTGGCAGCTGAAGGTGCTGCCCCGGCCGACCTGGCTGTCGATGACGAGCCGGGCCTGGTGCAGTTGCAGGATGTGCTTGACGATTGCAAGGCCAAGCCCGGTGCCGCCCGATTCACGCGAGCGGCTGGTGGAAACGCGATAAAAACGTTCGGTGATGCGCGGCAGGTGCGCAGCGGGAATGCCGTAACCGCTGTCCTGGACCGACAGCGCCACGCCATCGGCGTCGCGTACAAAATGCACGGCGATGTTGCCGCCACTGGGTGTGTAGCGCACCGCATTGGCGACCAGGTTGGAAAACGCGCTGTGCAATTCCTTGGTCGATCCCCACAAGTCGACCTGCGCCTGGTCTTCAACGGTGATCGAATGGCGACCCTGGCTGAGCGCCTGGGCTTCGCGCTTGAGCGTGTTCAGCATCAGCGTCATCGACACGCTTTCATCGACAACGCTGTCCTGTGCCTCCAGCCGCGACAGTGTCAGCAGGTCCTCGACCAGTTGCGTCATGCGCTGCGATTGGCGCCGCATTTCGGCCAGGATCGGCGTCCATTCGGGCTGGTCGGTGGGGTCGAGCATGTCTAGGTAGCCATGCACCACGGTCAGCGGCGTGCGCAGTTCGTGCGAGACGTTGGCAACAAAATCTCGGCGCATCTGTTCCAGCCGCATCAACTTGCTGACATCGCGCCCGACCAGCAACCACAGCTCGTCGGAATACGGAATCAGGCGCAGGCTCAGGCGGGTCGCCGGATCGACCGGTGATGGCATGTCCAGCATGGGCTCGGCGTGGCGTCCTGCCGCCAGCCAATGCGCGACCGGCAGGGGTTGCAGACGCTCGCCGAGCGCCGCATCGATATCGCGGGGGTAACGCAGCCCGAGCAGACTGGTGGCGGCATCGTTGAACCAACGCACGCGCTGGTTGTTGCGTTCCACCACCACGACGGCATCGGGCATGGCCGCAGCGGCGGCGCTGTAGGCGCGCAACATCTCGACAAGACGCCGTTTGCGGCCGCGCATTTCATCCTGGCTGCGGTACAGCAGGCGGTCGAGCTCGTTCCACACGCCGGTGCCGCGTGCCGGCGCCACGCGCTGTCGCGCGGTGAGCCGGAGCAACACACCACGCAGCTTCCAGTAATGCCAAGCGACCACGCCCAGTGCACCGGTCGTCAACACCGGCCACGGATGTCCAACCAGCAATCCCAGCAACAGGGCCGCCGCCAGCACCAGGGCAAGCTGGCCGAGCGTCATGATCCAGGCGGAGCGGGTGTGTGGAGGCATGCAGGGATTGTGGCAGATGGGTGTTGCAGCTTGAGTGAGGCGGTGGAGCGTCGTTGCAGCAGGTCAAGAATGAAATGCGGATGCAATCGTCGTGCGCTGGACACGATGACTGGACTCACTCGGAAAGTGATGTGCCAAACGGAGGTCGCGGCCGCGTTGAGCGTGCGTGACCAAGCGAACCGGGCATGTAACGCGCGCGCATCGGATGCACAGCTGCGTCCTGCGCCTTGCCAGCGATGGCAACGGCCTGGTGACGCCGAGCGCAGCCTACAACGATGCCGAGAACCGATAGCCCGAACCGCGCACCGTTTGCACCATGCCGTCGAGTTGCGGCGGCTCGAGGGTTTTGCGCAGGCGGCGGATGTGCACGTCAACCGTGCGTTCCTCGACATACACGCTGCCGCCCCAGACGTGGTCAAGCAGCTGGGTGCGCGAATAGACGCGTTCCGGATGGGTCATGAAGAAATGCAGCAGCCGGTATTCGGTCGGACCGATCTGGATCGGCTCGTTGTTGGCGTAGACGCGATGCGCGGTGCCGTCGATGCGCAGGCCGCCGACCACGACGCTGCCGTCCTCGTCGTCATCGCGCGAACGCCGCATCACGGCGCGGATGCGCGCCAGGAGCTCGCGTGCCGAAAATGGTTTGACCACGTAATCATCAACACCCGCTTCGAGGCCGCCGACGCGATCGTTTTCCTCGCCGCGCGCGGTCAGCATGATGATCGGGATCTCGCGGGTCAGTTCATCACGCCGCCAGCGCCGGGCCAACTCGATGCCGCTGGTGCCCGGCAACATCCAGTCCAGCAGGATCAAGTCCGGTACGCGGTCGGCGATGGATTCCTGCGCCTCGCGCGCATCACCGGCGTGGGCCGGATCGTAATCGCCCTTGCGCAGGGCAAATGCCACCATCTCGCGGATGGCGGGTTCGTCGTCGACGATCAGGATGCGTTTTTGCATGGTGGGTCGCGCGGTTACCGGGTGGGGTTTCGATACCGTCAGTAGACTACGGTTTTGTGACGTTCCGATGACAGCGCCGCCGTGCCGTGCCACCACCCGGTCCGCGCCACCGAGCCGGGTGCTAAACGAAGGTCGAATGCTGCGGCATTGCGGGCAATCGCGAGTCCTGTCGCTCAAACAGCGGTTATTTCAATGCCGTTGCAAATCCGGGTCACGGATGCCCTGGCGGCGCAGCTCCAGCACCACGGGTGTGATCGCCGCTATGCGCGCGTCGATGCGGGCACGGGCGTAATAATCCAGGTCGTTGCGTTTTTTCAGGGTATTGAGCTGCACCAGGGCCTGTTCGGCGCGGCCATTGAGGTAGGCAGCCTCGGCGTAGGCTTCACCGGCGCGGATCGGATCGCCGGCGATTTCGTTGACGCGGGCAAACGTGGCCTGGAACAACGGGTCGTCGCCGGCCATGCCAAGCAGCGGACGCAACACCGTCTGGGCGCGTTTTCCGGCGGGCGGGTTGTTGCGTTCGGCCAGCACGCTTGCATAGGTCAGGGCGACGGCGCGGTTGCGCGGCATCCGCGCCAGCAGGCTCTCGAATCGTGCATCGGCGGCGGCGGATTTGCCGGCGCGCGCCTGGGATTGAGCCAACGCCAGGTCCAGCCAAAGATCACCCGGATATCTTTCAAGCAGCGGCGCAAGGTCATCCGCTGCCGCCTGGCCACGGCCATCGAGCAGGCGTGCGTAGGCCAGGCCATAACGTTGCGCATCATTCAGTGGCGCCGAACGAAGCATGCGTTCGTATTCATGGATGGCGGCGGCCGGGGTGCTGGCACTCAAGACGCGCAGGCGTTCGCGCACCCAGCCGTACTGGATCGTGTCGACCCCACTTGGCGCGGCGGTGAGTTGCAACGCTGCCGGCAGCAGCGGGTTGTCGCTGGATGAAAACGTCGGGGTGAAGCGGGCTTCGGAGGCCGCGATCGTCGCCGCGCGCTGCTTGGCCTCGGCGACGCGCGTGGTGGTGACCGGGTGGCTCATCAGGTAGTCGGGCGTGCGTTCCTTCTCGCCGCCGCGATTGCTGCGCTCCAGCGCCTGCATGCGCTCGAACATCTCGGCCATTGCATCAGGATTGTAGCCACTGCGCACCAGCGTGCGGATGCCGAGCCGGTCGGCTTCGGATTCGTTGGAGCGCGTGTAATTGATCTGTCGTTGCGCGGCAATGCCCTGGGCGCTGGCCATCGCTGCCATTGCCGCATTGCCCGACGAACTGCTGCCCGATTGCGCGATCGCAATCGCGCCCAGCATCGCCAGCAGGATCGGGATGCTGTCGCGCTGGGCACGCTCGACGCTGCGCAGCACGTGCGACTGGGTGACGTGGGCGATCTCGTGGCCAAGCACGGCCGCTACCTCGTCCTCGGACTCGGCCACCAGCACCAGGCCGGCATTGACGCCGACGTAGCCGCCAACGGTGGCGAAGGCGTTGACCTGGCGGTCCTTCATCATGAAGAAAGTGAAGTCCTGCTTGGGATTGTCGCTGGCCGCGCCAAGCCGGTTGCCCAGCGAACGCAGCCAGCCATCGACCAGCGGATCTTCGAGGATGTAGTCGTAGTTGCGCAGTTGCGCCAGCAGCATCTGGCCGTATTCCTTCTGCTGGGCCGGGCCCAGCACCGTGCCCGCCGATGAACCGATGTCGGGCAGCCGGTTGTCCTGCGCGGGCGCGCAGACACTGGCGACGGCAAGCATCAATGCGGCAACAGCGATCAGAGGGCGCATCGGATCTCTTTGTGTGGACGGAGGGGCAGGCGAGGAGGCGAAGGCAAGAGGGCGCGCGGGGTGACAGCCGACCGGATTGACTGGCAGCATGGCGATGGTGGCGTCGTCGCGCATGAATCCGGGGTTAATCCGCCACGCGCCATCATCTGTGTTCCATGCACGACACGTGCAGACCACGAGCCGTGCCGCATCATTCGACCACATTCCACCGTTCGAGTTTCAGGAGCTTCCATGAGCGCGCCATCCACCCCCGAAATCACCCTGTACACCAGCGCCGTCTGCGGATATTGCGTAGCCGCGAAAAACTTCCTTAAAAGCAGGAACCTGACGTGGAACGAAGTGCGCATCGACACCGATCCGGTGCAGCGCGAAAAAATGCTGGCGCTGGCAAAGCGCACCAGCGTGCCGCAAATCTTCATCGGCCAGACCCACGTTGGCGGCTACGACGACCTGATGGCCCTGCATCGCGCCGGCAAGCTTGAAGCGCTGCTGTCCGGTGATGTGTCGTGAGCGCCGATGGCGACGATCGCAGTGCCCAGTTCACCCAATTCCGCCAACGCATGAATGACCGCATCCTCGCCGAACCCAACCAGGTCGTGCGACGCTTCTTCGCCCTTGACACCCAGACCTACCAGGCCGGCGCGCTGGACGTGAAGACCAAGGAATTGCTTGGGCTGGTTGCATCCCTGGTCCTGCGTTGCGACGACTGCATCAGCTATCACGTCGCGCAATGTCGGGAGGCGGGCGTGAATCGCGACGAGATGTTCGAGGCATTTTCGGTCGGGCTGGTGGTCGGCGGCAGCATCGTCATCCCGCACTTGCGCCGGGCGGTGGATTTCCTCGACACCCTGGAGCAGGGCGACGCAGACGCGCCCGGCGTGCATGCGCACACATGAAGTCCGCAGGAGCGCCCCACGGGCGTGAGGCAGCATTGCCGGGAAACGCCCGCCCGTGTTCCACCTGCTCGCGCCCGAGCGGCACTGCTGCAGGCGAAGCGAAGCTGCTTCCGGCATAATAAGCGGCTGATTCCGACCTTCGACGCCGTGCATCCCCCGCACCGCGTCCCTTTTGCATGGACACCACTCAATGACCCACACGATTACGGTCATCCGCGGCGATGGTATCGGCCCGGAGATCATGGACGCGACGCTGTACGTGCTCGAAGCAATGAAGCTCGACCTGCAGTACGAATACGCCGATGCCGGCCTGGTCGCCTATGAAAAATGCGGCGAGCTGCTGCCGCAGGCGACGATGGATTCGATCCGACGCAACAAGATCGCGCTGAAAAGCCCGTTGACCACGCCGGTCGGCGAAGGTTTCTCGTCGATCAACGTCGAGCTGCGCAAGCGCTTCGACCTGTACGCCAACGTGCGTCCGGCCAAGTCGTTCCCGAATACCAAATCGCGCTTCCCGACGGGAGTCGACCTGATCACCGTGCGCGAAAATACCGAGGGCGCCTATATCGGTGAAGGCCAGGAAGTGACCGAGGATGGCGCGACCGCGACACTGATCCAGAAGGTCACGCGCAAGGGTTCGGAGCGCATCGTGCGCTACGCATTCGACCTGGCACGCCGCACCGGCCGCAAGAAAGTCACGGTGGTGCACAAGGCCAACATCCTGAAATCGACATCGGGCCTGTTTCTCAAGGTTGCGCGCGAAGTGGCGGCGCAATACCCGGAGATCGAATGCAACGAGATGATTGTCGACAACACCTGCATGCAGCTGGTGATGCGTCCGGAGCAGTTCGACATTATCGTGACCACCAACCTGTTCGGCGACATCATCTCCGACCTGTGCGCGGGCCTGGTGGGCGGGCTTGGCCTGGCACCGGGGGCCAACATCGGCCATGACGAGGCGATTTTCGAGGCCGTGCACGGCTCGGCGCCAGACATCGCAGGCAAGGGCATCGCCAATCCCTGCGCGCTGCTGCTGGGGGCGGCGCAAATGCTCGATCACCTTGATATGCCCGAGAAGGCGACGACGTTGCGCGAAGCCATCATCGCCACACTCCAGGCCAAGGATTCACTGACCCCGGACCTGGGCGGCGAGGGCACCACGATGTCGTTCGCCAAGGCAATCGCCAGCCGCGTCTGAATCGTTCGACGCATCCGTGTGGATCACGACAGGGCGCTTCGGCGCCCTGTTTCGTTAATGGAGCGCGGTCGTGCATTGCGCGGCTTGCGCGTTGCCACCGGAAACCCATGAAAAAAGGCGCCGAAGCGCCTTGTTTCATGCCGCAGCTGTTATCGCGTCAATTCCGCGATTGCAGCTTCGACAGCAGGCGCAGGAACTCGATGTACAGCCACACCAGCGTCACCATCAGCGCGAACGCGCCGTACCACTCCATGTATTTCGGTGCGCCCTTCTCGACACCGGTTTCGATCAGGTCGAAATCCAGCACCAGGTTGAGCGCGGCGATCACCACCACGAACAGGCTGAAGCCGATCCCGACCATCCCGGAGTCGTGGATCATCGGGATGTTGATCCCGAAGAAGCCCAGCACGATCGTCGCCAGGTACACCAGCGCGATGCCGCCGGTGGCCGCGACCACGCCCATCTTGAAATTCTCGGTGGCCTTGATCCAGCCGGAGCGATAGGCGAACAGCAGCGCAAACAGCGTGCCGAAGGTCAGCAACACCGCCTGCATCACGATGCCCTGGAACTGCTGGTTGTAGATCGCCGAAATCGAGCCAAGGAAGAAGCCTTCGACCAAGGCGTACATCGGCGCGGTGATCGGCGCCCACTGCTTCTTGAACACAGTGACCATGGCCAGGATGAAGCCGCCGATCACGCCGCCCCACAGATACAGGGATGCGCCAGCCGCTACTTCGCCCTGCGGGGTGATCGTCTGGCTCCAGGCGTAGGCCGCAGTCAACACGGTCAACAGCAGCAGGAAGCCGGTCTTGTTGACGGTGCCATTCAGGGTCATCGCCCCGGCATCGCGGGAGACGACGGTGCCGCTGCCAAGGTCGAGGAAGGTGGATTCCTTCAGGGCCGGGTTGCCGCTACGCATGGGATGTCCTCGGGGTTGGGTGTTTTGGGGGCAGGTTATTTCAGGAACCATGTTTCAGGAGCGTTGTTTCAGGAGCGTTGTTCAGGAGCAGGTGGTTCGATCACTGGATATGAGGATACAGGGCTATGCATTTCAAGGCCGCTGCGTTGACAGCACGCGACACGCTTACGACAATGGCGCCCCTTCATGGCAATTGACCGCTGGGTGGGACCGCGGTAACCGCTTCGGCACGGCGGGGTATAGCGCAGTCTGGTAGCGCGCCTGCTGTGGGAGCAGGATGTCGGGGGTTCGAATCCCTCTACCCCGACCATCGCAGGCGGGCACTGTCCGGCAACCGCTATCATGCGCACACGCGCCCGTAGCTCAACCGGATAGAGCACCGGCCTTCTAAGCCGGCGGTTACAGGTTCGACTCCTGTCGGGCGCGCCAGCGACGACAGGGCGGGCGGCAGTGCCGCCCAAGGTGTGTCCATGGTGGATGTAGCTCAGTTGGTTAGAGCACCGGATTGTGATTCCGGGGGTCGCGGGTTCAAATCCCGTCTTCCACCCCAATTTTCATCATGGCGGTTTGCCGTGTCCTTGCCCGGATTCCTGGCCGTTGGGTCGTTGGTTCCGGCGTGAGGCAGGGAAAAGATTGTCGTGTGATGCGCGACTACGCTATTATTTCGATGTGGGGCCGTTAGCTCAGTTGGTAGAGCAGTTGACTCTTAATCAATAGGTCCATGGTTCGAATCCATGACGGCCCACCAAACTTCAGGACGCCCGGGCAACCGGGCGTTTTTTTTTGGCGCGTGCAGGTTCGGGCGCGATGCGGCGCGTTTGACCTTGCCGCCATTGGGACAACCGGTGGCGCGGTCCATGGTTCGAATCCATGACGGCCCACCAAAACACGAAAGGCGCCCAGGCAACCGGACGCTCTTTTCGTTGCCCGAACAGGCAGATCGCCTAAGATGCGCGCATTCGGCGCAACCGCCGGAGATCGCGAAAGTGGCGGAATTGGTAGACGCCCTGGCTTTAGGTGCCAGTGACCGAAAGGTCGTAGGGGTTCGAGTCCCCTCTTTCGCACCACCGCCAAGGGAAACGGTGTGGCCGTCGGCTGCCGCCCGTTCACCGGCCTGACCGGGTGGTGTGCAAGCAGACGCCTGGATTGCTTCGGATGCGTCCCTGACCGGGCAATTCAGGCGATGGGGCGACATTCGTGGCCAATGGACGCCGGGTTTGGCTGGCGGCGGCGGCCGGAATCAGCGAAACTAGCGCGTTCCGCTGACCGCCAGCCGTCGTGTGCGCATGCCGCATGAATGGCGATCAGCCTGACTTCCAACATTTTGCCGCGATCCATATCGCGGTACGCAGGAGTGGGTATGCCAGCTGCAGACACAGGCGTTTTGGTCGAATCCTTGGGCAATCTTGAACGTCGCCTGACATTCCGCTTTCCGTCCGAGCGCGTCGAGACCCAGGTCGGTGGTCGCTTGCGCGAAATGGCGCGCACGGCGCGCATCAAGGGATTCCGTCCCGGCAAGGTGCCGACCAAGGTCATCGAACAGCGCTACGGCCAGGAAATCCGGGCCGAAGTCCTCGACGGATTGCTGCGCGAAGGCTTCGACGAGGCGGTGCGTGAAAACGAACTGCGCCTGGCCGGTAGCCCGCGCATCGAGCCGGTCACCGACGCGGCCGACGACAAGGAGCTGGCCTACACCGCCACCTTTGAAGTCGTCCCCGATTTCGGTGACATCGACGTCTCCACGCTCACGATCGTGCGCCACACCGCTGAGGTGGACGATGCCGATATCGACCGCATGATCGAGAACCTGCGCATGCAGCGTCGCAGCTGGAGCGCGGTGACCCGCCCCGCGCAGGCCGGTGATGCGGTCGACGTGGAAACCTGGTCGCAGGTGGGCGACGAACGCCTGCCCATCGAAGGCATCGAGCGCGGCGTCACCGTGATCGGTACCGGCGGCATGTATCCGGACATCGAGAACGCACTGATCGGGATGAGCAAGGGCGACGAGAAAACCATCGACGTTGCGTTCCCGGCCGATTGGCGCGTACCGCAGCTGGCCGGCAAGACCGCGCAGGTGCACCTCAAGGCCGAGCAGGTCTCGGAGCAGGCGTTGCCGGAAGTCGACGCAGCGTTCATCCGCAGCTTCGGGGTGAAGGGCGGCGAGCTGGAGCAATTCCGCAGCGACATCCGCAGCAACCTGGAGCGCGAACTCAAGGGTGCGCTGATGAACCGCCTGCGCCGCGGCGTCGGCGAGGAGCTGATCGCCGCCTACGCCGACGTCGAGATGCCGCCCAAGCTGGTCGAAAACGAGGCCCGTGGCATGGTCCAGCAGGCCGCCGAACAGGCGCGCCGACAGGGCCAGCAGGCCGAGATCCCCGATAACGCACATGAAGGCTTCCTGGATGCCGCGCGCAAGCGCGTTCTGGTCGGCCTGCTGGTGGGCGAAGTCGCGCGCCGCAACGAGCTGCGCCTGGAACCCAAGCGCTTGAACGAAACCATGCGCCTGATCGCCTCGACCTACGAAGAGCCCGAGCAGGTCATTGAGTTGTACCGCAAGGACCCCCAACTGATGTCGGGACTGCAGAATCGGGTGATGGAGGAGCAGGTAATCGACTGGATTGCCGAGCGCGCCCAGCACACCGAGCAGGCCATGTCCTTCCAGGACGCGATCGGGAGTTGAACCCAGTGAGCCACTTGACCAAAGCCTTGAACCTCGTGCCGATGGTGGTCGAACAGACCAGCCGTGGCGAGCGCGCCTACGACATCTACTCACGACTGCTCAAGGAACGGCTGATCTTCCTGGTCGGCGGGGTCGATGACCATGTCGCCAACGTGATCGTCGCGCAGATGCTGTTCCTCGAGGCCGAAAACCCCGAAAAGGACATCAGCCTGTACATCAACTCGCCCGGTGGCGTCGTGACCGCAGGCATGTCGATCTACGACACCATGCAGTTCATCCGGCCCGACGTGAGCACGATCTGCATCGGCCAGGCCGCCAGCATGGGCGCGTTGCTGCTCGCAGCCGGGGCCAAGGGCAAGCGTTATGCATTGCCCAATTCGCGGGTGATGATCCACCAGCCGTCGGGCGGTTCGCAGGGCCAGGCGACTGATATCGAGATCCAGGCGCGCGAAATCCTGACCTTGCGCCACCGCCTCAATGAAATCCTGGCCAAGCACACGGGCCAGTCGATCGAAACCATCGCCAGCGACACCGAACGTGACAACTTCAAGAGCGCAGAGGCGGCGCGTGAATACGGACTGGTCGACGAGGTCCTGCAGCGGCGTCCGGACGATTCCATTCATCCCGCCTAAGCCCCTGATTTTACTGAAGCATCCGGCGTTCCGCCCCGCACTTGCGGGAGCGGGCGCTATGCTATTGTCAAATCAGCGATTCCCGATTAATTCCCCGCAACAAAGATTGGCGAAAGCATGACCGAAGATCGACAGGGCCGTTCCGGCGACAGCACCAAGATCCTGTATTGCTCGTTCTGCGGCAAGAGCCAGCATGAGGTTCGCAAGCTGATTGCAGGGCCGAGCGTGTTCATCTGTGATGAATGCGTCGAATTGTGCAATGACATCATCCGCGAGGAGCTTGAGGAAAAGGCGCAGTCGGCACGCAGCAGCCTGCCCAAGCCCAAGGAAATCCTCGAGGTGCTCGATCAGTACGTGATTGGCCAGCAGCGCGCCAAGCGCACGCTCGCGGTCGCGGTGTACAACCACTACAAGCGCATCGAGAGCCGGCAGAAGAACGACGACGTCGAGCTGTCCAAGTCGAACATCCTGCTGGTGGGCCCGACCGGTTCGGGCAAGACGTTGCTGGCTGAAACGCTGGCGCGCCTGCTCAACGTGCCATTCACCATCGCCGACGCCACCACGCTGACCGAAGCGGGTTACGTGGGCGAGGACGTCGAGAACATCATCCAGAAACTGCTGCAAAAATGTGACTACGACGTCGAGAAGGCGCAGCAGGGCATCGTCTACATCGATGAGATCGACAAGATTTCGCGCAAGAGCGAAAACCCCTCGATCACCCGCGATGTCTCCGGTGAAGGCGTGCAGCAGGCGTTGCTGAAACTGATCGAAGGCACCGTCGCCAGCGTGCCGCCGCAGGGTGGGCGCAAGCACCCGCAGCAGGAGTTCCTGCAGGTCGACACGCGCAATATCCTGTTCATCGTCGGTGGTGCGTTTGCCGGCCTCGACAAGATCATCCAGCAGCGCAGCACCGAAGCCAGCGGCATTGGTTTTGGCGCCAAGCTCAAGAGTTCCGAGCGCAAGACCGAGACCGGCAAGATACTGGCCGACGTCGAGCCCGAGGATTTGATCAAGTTCGGCCTGATCCCCGAGTTCGTCGGTCGCCTGCCGGTGGTCGCAACCCTCGAGGAACTCGACGAAACAGCGTTGATGAAAATCCTCACCGAGCCCAAGAACGCAATCACCAAGCAGTTCAAGAAACTGTTCGAGATGGAAGGCGCCGAGCTCGAGTTCCGCCAGGACGCATTGGCTGCGATTGCCCGCAAGGCGCTCAAGCGCAAGACCGGTGCACGCGGGCTGCGCACCATCGTCGAGTCGGTTCTGCTCGACACGATGTACGAGTTGCCGTCGCTTGAAAACGTCAGCAAGGTGGTTGTCGACGAGTCGGTGATCGAACACAAATCCGCGCCGTACCTGATCTACGAAACCCCGCCTGCGGCGGCACCCAAGGTGGCGTCCGGCGAGTGACGGCCGGTCGTCCAGGGTAGGGCGCCCTGGCCTGGGTCAGGCGCCAAGTGGCTGATTCCTAAATGTTTGCGATGGGCTGCTGTGTTCCAGCAGCCCTTTTTGCTTGCATCCGCCGGCCATGCGCCCCATAACCAAAGTCAGTGCGGAAGTGCCGCGCCACCCATTGTTCCGGAGACCCCATGATCCCCCCGACCGAACACGAAATACTCGACCTGCCGGTCCTGCCGCTGCGCGATGTCGTCGTGTTCCCGCACATGGTGATTCCGCTGTTCGTCGGCCGTGAGAAGTCGATCAAGGCGCTGGATATCGCCATGGCCGGCGACAAGCGCATTCTGCTTGTCGCGCAGAAATCCGCCGAGACCGATGACCCGGGTGTCGGTGATCTATACGAGATCGGCACACTGGCGCAGGTGTTGCAGCTGCTCAAGCTTCCCGATGGCACCATCAAGGTGCTGGTCGAAGGCGTTGCGCGCGCGCGCGTCGACAACCTGCGCGAACACGATGGCAGCCTGTCGGGTCGCGGCGTGGTGGTGGATTCCACCGATTCACGCGAGCCGCGCGAACTGGACGCCGTGGTGCGCTCGCTGATGGGATTGTTCGAGCAATACGTCAAGACCAATCGCAAGCTGCCGCCGGAGCTGTTGCAGACCTTGTCGGGCATCGATGAGCCCAGTCGCCTGGCTGACACGATTTCCGCCCATCTGGGCGTGCGCCTGGCCGACAAGCAGCGCCTGCTCGACAGCATCGAAATCGCCGATCGCCTTGAATTGCTGGTGGGTTTCGTCGATGGCGAGATCGACGTGCAGCAGATGGAAAAACGCATTCGCGGCCGGGTCAAGTCGCAGATGGAAAAAAGCCAGCGCGAGTACTACCTCAACGAACAGATGAAGGCGATCCAGAAGGAGTTGGGCGAGATCGACGAGACGCCCAACGACCTCGACGAGATCGCGCGCAAGATCGCCGAAGCAGGCATGCCGAAGGCGGTCGAGGCTAAGGCCCGCTCCGAGTTTGGCAAGCTCAAGCAGATGTCGCCGATGTCGGCCGAAGCCGCGGTGGTGCGCAATTACCTGGATTGGCTGCTGGGCGTGCCGTGGAAAAAGCGCAGCAAGGTCCGCAAGGACCTCAAGGCCGCGCAGGACGTGCTCGACGCCGATCACTACGGCCTGGAAAAGGTCAAGGAACGCATCCTCGAATATCTCGCCGTGCAGACGCGGGTCAAGCAGATGAAGGGCGCGATCCTGTGCCTGGTCGGGCCGCCGGGCGTGGGCAAGACCTCGCTTGGACAATCGATCGCCAAGGCCACCAACCGCAAATTCGTGCGCATGTCGCTGGGCGGTGTGCGCGACGAGGCCGAGATCCGTGGCCACCGCCGTACGTATGTCGGTTCGATGCCGGGCCGCGTGGTGCAAAACCTCAACAAGGCTGGCACCAAGAATCCACTATTCATGCTTGATGAAATCGACAAGATGTCGATGGATTTCCGCGGCGACCCGTCGTCGGCATTGCTTGAAGTCCTTGACCCGGAGCAGAACAACACCTTCAACGACCACTACCTCGAAGTCGATCTTGACTTGAGCGAAGTGATGTTCGTGGCGACGTCGAATACGCTGAAGATCCCAGGTCCGTTGCTTGACCGCATGGAGGTCATCCGCATCCCCGGTTATACCGAAGACGAGAAGATCAACATCGCCATGCGCTACCTGGTGCCCAAGCAGATGAAGGCCAACGGCCTGAAGGAAAACGAGCTGAAGATCGCCGACAGTGCGGTCCAGGACATCGTGCGTTACTACACGCGTGAATCGGGCGTGCGAAACCTTGAGCGCGAGATCGCCAAGATCTGCCGCAAGGTGGTCAAGGAAATCGCCATGGCCGGCCCGAAGCCGGTGTCGAAATCCAAGCCCAAGGCACTCAACGTCACGGCCAAGAACCTCGACAAATACCTGGGCGTCCAGCGCTTCGATTTTGGCCGCGCCGAAACAGAAAACGAAATCGGCCTGGTCACGGGGTTGGCGTGGACGGAGGTCGGCGGCGAATTGTTGCAGGTCGAATCCACGCTGGTGCCAGGCAAAGGCCAATTGATCCTCACCGGCCAACTCGGCGATGTCATGAAGGAGTCGGCTTCGGCTGCGCTGTCGGTCATCCGCGCGCGCACCGAGCGCCTGGGGATCGAGCTGGATTTCCTGCAGAAACTCGATGTCCACGTGCACGTGCCCGATGGCGCGACACCGAAGGACGGGCCGAGCGCCGGCATCGCGATGGCGACGTCGCTGGTTTCCACCATGACCAAGATCCCGGTGCGCGCTGATGTCGCCATGACGGGCGAGATCACCCTGCGCGGCAGGGTCACCGCGATTGGCGGGCTCAAGGAAAAATTGCTCGCGGCACTGCGCGGCGGAATCCGCACCGTGATCATCCCCGAGGAAAACCGCAAGGATCTTGTCGACCTTCCGAAAGCCGTCACGGATAACCTGAAGATCGTCCCCGTGAAGTGGATCGATGAGGTGCTCGATCTTGCGCTCGAACGCCCGGTTGGCCCGCTCGCTGCGGCAAAAGGGGTGGAAAAAGTCCGGCTTCCGTCCAGCAAGACCTCGACCTCGGCCGGTGTCAAGCATTGACGTATTGAATTTTCGCTTGAAAATAGCCTGCAACCCGCGTGTTTGCTGGCTTTCGCGTGTTGCGGTCGACATACCTCGCTGGTATAACGGCCGCAACCGCGAAGCAGGCAAACACACGTGCATCGGGTCAACGTCGACGGGAAAGCCTGCGTTTGTGCACAGGCAATCCGGTCATCACATCCAGCGGATCACGTTCCGCCAAGGGAGTTCCAAATCCAATGAACAAGAATGAAATTGTCGATTGCATGGCTGAAACCTCCGGTCTGACCAAGGCCGATGCCGCTCGCGCCCTTGACGCCTTCATCGGTTGCGTCACCAAGGCGCTGAAGGCTGGCGATTCGGTCAGCCTGATCGGTTTCGGTACCTTCGACGTGCGCGACCGCGCCGCCCGTACCGGGCGCAATCCGCGCACCGGCGAAGAGATCAAGATCGCCGCTGCAAAAAATCCTGCATTCAAGGCTGGCAAGGCGCTGAAGGATGCCGTAAACTGATTGGCCCGCCCGCTGGTTGATATTTGCGCCGGCTAGACAGGTGCGGGGTGCTTAGCTCAGCGGTAGAGCGTCTCCCTTACACGGAGAGGGTCGGGGGTTCGAAACCCTCAGCACCCACCAGCTTTGCGGTTAAAGGCATTCAAGTTTCAAGAAAGCGGAGTGGTAGTTCAGTTGGTTAGAATGCTGGCCTGTCACGCCGGAGGTCGCGGGTTCGAGTCCCGTCCACTCCGCCAGTTATCCAGGAGGGCACCGGAAACGGTGCCCTCTTTTTTTGTGCGCAGGGTTGTTGCGCGCATGCAGCGGCATTGCCATGAACTTGCGCGCCAGCGCTGTGCGGCCCGCGCATTGCGGGTAAACTGCCCGGCTACGTCCCAAAGCACCTGACCATGCTGCAGAAACTTCGCGACAAAACCTCCGGCTGGATCGCCATCGTGATCCTGGTCATGTTGTCCATCCCGTTTGCCTTCTTCGGCATGGAGCAATACCTGTTCCAGCAGAACAATACGTTTGCTGCGAAGGTCGAGGCACCGCCGAAATGGTGGCAATCGGCGCCATCGTGGTGGCCGGTGACCATGTTGTGGCAACGCGATGAAATCAGCGCCGATGAGTTCCGCACCGCGTTCGAACAGGCACGCCAGCAACAGCGCTCCACGCAGGGCGACAATTTCGATCCACGCGCATTCGAGACCATCGAGACCAAGCGCGCCGTGCTTGATGGCCTGATCGACCAGACCGTGCTGCGCATGTCCGCCAGCCGCGCCGGCATCGTCGTCAGCGACGTGCAGGAAGCCGCCCTTGCCGATTATGCACTGCTATGCACTGCGCTGGGGTATCGAGACGCTGTTTGGCAGCCTCATCAAAGACGCGCAAGCGCGTCGGAAGAGCCGCGGTTT
>JBBSST010000019.1:0-55024 GCA_038241735.1 Lysobacterales bacterium | reverse complement strand
TCGGGCGAGCTCTCGTTTCCTGGCTCTGGGCGCAAGCACGCGAATCAGGATTCGGAGATCGACCGCCTAAAGCGCGATCTGGCGCGGATGACTGAGGAGCGCGATATTTTAAAAAAAGCGGCGATGTACTTCGCGAAGGAACTGTCATGAAGTACGACTTCATGCGCGCCCATACCGACGAGTTCTCGCTCACCGGCATGTGTCGCGTCCTGTCTGTCAGCCGCAGCGGCTACTACGGCTGGTGCGCACGTGGGTCAAGCGCGCGGCAGCAAGAACGGGGCCAGGTCTACTTACTTTGCTTTTTCCACCCTTAGACGCGGGCGATGCGCAGGGCGGGCGGAAGCGAAGCGTCGAGTCTTCGCTTCGACCATGGCCTTGAATGCATCGCGGCCGAGTGCCCGTTGCTGCTGGAGATAGATGCGGATCTCTGCGAGCTGCTCAGGCGGCAGCGCCTCATCGAGGATTCGGCGCCAAACTTCCCGGCGTTCGGCCTGGCTGCCGGCGAGGCCTTGCCAAGCCGGGTGTTCGCAGAGACTGGAGCTGGGACGTTGGCCGAGGTAGGCCGGACAACTGGACCAGCGATAGGTTGCCGGGTCGTCAGTCAACCGCGCGCGGACGGGGTTGAGTTCAATGTAGCGATGGCAGCGCAATACGTAATCCTCGCTGTCGACCAGGCATGCCTTGTATCGACCCTCCCACAGGGTCCCGGTGCGGCCATGCCGGGCATTGAACAGGCCGACGTAGTGCGTGCCGAGTCGTTGCATCAAACGGCCAACGTCACCCGCGTTCGGCGGTGTCACGAGGAGGTGGACATGGTTGTCCATCAGGACATACGCATGCAGGCGGCATTGCGTAGTGGCCAGTGATTCCCGCAGGAACTGCAGGTAGCGCAATCGATCGCCATCGTCGAGGAAGCAGGGCAGGCGATTGTTGCCACGCTGCACCACGTGCTGCGGGATGCCGGGCAGGTCGAGGCGGGAGAGGCGGGCCATGCCTGTGAGCATGCCCGCGAGGGTGGCTGGCTGCAGTCCGTGCATCCCCGAACTGTGCCTGGGATATCGCCGTCGAGCTCTGTAGGGAAAGTTGACCTGGCCCCGTTAGGCCCCGTTAGGCCCCGTTAGTCCTTCGCAGTGGACGGCGGCTCGCTGAGGCCAGGGAACGCGCAGGCCGGCGGTGTAGGGTTTTGGCGTTGATTGAGCCAACGCTTAACAGATGCCGCCGATGACACTGCGCCCGTATCTCGCCTTCCTACTGCTTGCAGCAACGACGTACACATCCGCCGGCTCCAAGCCAGAGGCGGCAGACCCCGCACTCGCCGTTGAAGCCCGCATTGCGCGTCTGCTCGCCGCACAGCCGCTCGTGGACGGCCACAACGATCTCGTCCTCAAGTTTCACTCCTGCGGCAAGGCGTGCCCGCGCGGCTTGGATGCCTACGACATCACTGCGGGCGCATCTGGCCAAACCGATATCGAGCGCCTACGTCAGGGTGGCGTCGGTGGCCAATTGATCAACTCAGGCTGGCAAGCGAAGGAGCCGGGGCTTGATGGCACGTTGAAGGGTCTTGCGTTCATGCGGTCATTGGCGGCGCGCTACCCGCGAGACCTTGCGATCGCCAGTACGGCTGCCGATGTACGTACCATCCATTCCGCTGGGCGCATAGCGCTGGTGCTGGCGCTGGAAAACCCCGAACGCATGGGCACGGACGAGGCAATGGTGAAACAGCTGGCGGCTGCAGGCCTGCGCGCGAATATCCTTGCATACGACGGCGCCAGCGGCTTCGCCGACGGACACGCCGGGCCGGCACGGTACGGCGGGCTGTCGCCGGCGGGTGTTGCCATGGTGGGCTGGATGGAGCGCTACGGCGTGCTGGTCGATCTGTCCCACGCATCGCCGGACACGGCTCGCGATGTGCTCGATATCGCCCGGGTGCCGGTGATCTTCAGCCACTCCAATGCAGCGGCGCTGGCGAACGTGTCGCGCAACGTGCCCGACGACGTGCTGCGGCGACTCCCCGCCAACGGCGGCGTGGTGATGGTGAGCTTTGTTCCGTACTTCACGCGCATCGCCTTCGATGCGTGGATGAACCATGGCGACAGGGCGTTTGAAAGCCTGAAAGCAGCGAACGGCGGCAGTGATGAACAGGCAGGCGCGGCGATGGAAGTGTGGGAACGCGAGAATCCGCCGCCCGTCGTGTCAATCGCCGATGTGGCTGACCACATCGAACACATCCGCGACGTGGCAGGTATCGACCACGTCGGCTTGGGCGCCGACTTCGACGGCATCGCCTTCAACGTCACCGGGCTGGAGGATGTGTCGAGCTATCCGCGGTTGTTGGCCGAACTTGCCCGGCGCGGGTGGAGTGACGAGGACCTGGTCAAGCTGGTCGGGGGAAATTTTCTGCGGGTGATGGCGGCTGCTGATGCGGTCTCTGGACGCGTTGCCGAAGCAGAGACAGGAGGAAAGGGAGCGTAGTGAGGTGGCCCCGTTAGTCCGAGGTCAGGGCTTCAAACAAAGGGGATGGAGGTAATTAAGGCGCTTTCAATTGCCTCCGTCGCTTTTGCCAAGGACAATTTCTGACGCTTTTTTCCACTAGACTGATATGGAGCCGATGCGAACCAGCGCGGCAGGTCTATTGACTCAAATGTGAAGAAATAGATGTTATCTGACGTCCGACAACTCAAGGAAGACACCATGCACACACTGATGCGCACCGTATTGCTCGTTGCCGTAATCGCCTTTGGAGCTCACGTTGCACACGCGCAGGAGGCGATGCCGGAACGTGATGAGCTCAACCGATTGATGCCGCAAGTTAAGCCGGACCCGGAACAGTTCAAGCTTGCGATGATGCCTGGCGATGCGACGATCCGCGGCGTAGCGCAGATCCGCGATCGCCTGAAGCCGGGCATGTCCGGCCTGACGATTTACTTGCCATCTAAGAAGCGGCGGCCGGTCGATTCGCAACGGATCTACCTGCTGCCTTATAACAGCTACACACAGGCTTGGATTGATCTTTACATGGCACGCGGCGGCACAGCGGACGTGGGGGGCGCGCCGTTGCGCACGGTCGCGGTACTGGATCCGTCAGTGCAGCCGTACCGCAGAACGATCACCAGCAACTCGATGGGCGATTTCCAGTTCCGCAATGTACGACCCGGGCGCTACGTCGTCTATGCGGAACCCAAATGGGGGATAGATGGGGATTTTCGGGCGTCGCGCAGTGCCGGGGGAAGCTATCTGGGCTCCTACCATACTGACCGAGTCGACTTCGCCTACAGCATTGTCGACGTGCCGTCGGGCGCCGGATTTGTGAACGCCGACATCGAAACGCAGAAAGTGATCTACGAGAAGCGCACCGTCACGAATTGAACTAAGGGAAATAGCGGTCTGAAAATAAGAACGGGACCAGCTGTACTTAGCTTTTTCCAAAAAGGGGTGAGGTGCATCTTTCCTTGAGCTTAGGTCGCCTGCGTGGTCTAGCTTCTAGCTCGCGCTTTGCGAGCGCTCCGGTCTGCAGCGGTAAGAAATGTACCTGAGCCAATCTGTTGGCTTCCAACCGCTTATCGACGGTTTTTCCTGCTGCATCTCGTAAGCTATGACCATGACGACGCCACAAGATGCCAAGCTCGACCGCATCGTTGCCGAGGCGCGGCGCAACGCCGAGCAGCGCGACCTGGGGTATCGCGAGCGTGCCCTGAAGATGTACCCGTGGGTCTGTGGCCGCTGCGCGCGTGAGTTCAGCCGCACCAACCTGCGCGAGCTGACGGTCCACCACCGCAACCACAACCACGCCGACAATCCGCCAGACGGCAGCAATTGGGAGCTGTTGTGCGTGTACTGCCATGACAACGAGCACTCGCGCCAGACCGACTTCACCGGGGTCAGCGCGCTGGCCGCCGAGGACAGGCCGCCCGCAGCCACGTCCAACCCCTTCGGCGACCTCAAGTCACTGCTCGGGAAGGTCTCGCTCAAGGACGGGAAATAGCCCGTAGCCGCACGCTCGCCCTTGGGTGCGTGCCGCAGTAAGAAATGTGCGCCTCTATTTGCTCGATACCTGACCCCAAATTTTTCCCTTTTGGGGCCAACGTTGTCCTGGGGTGGCCGAGACCTGCGTTAGAAAAGTGATGAGAAATCGCAAACGCTGGACGAAGACCTTGTTACGCGGCATCTGCGCCTTGGCGGTCTTGTCGCTGTTGGCTTGGTGCGTGCTGTATCTGTATACCGAGCAAGCCATGCAGGGAACGGATTTTCCCGCGAGCGTTGGCCTGCCCAAGGGTGATGTGGCGTCGGGTAAGCGACTGGCCCAGATTCACGGTTGCAGTGGCTGCTGGCGTTGGTCATGCCCAACAAGGCGCACCAGCGCCTGACCGACCAGCAACTTGCCGACCTGGAAGCTTTCATGCGCAGCGTGCCGGCCGTGGCCAACAAACTCCCGTCGCGCAGGATCCAGACGCTGGGCCGAATCGGCATCGTGACGGGTGCCTATAACGTGGATGAGATGCGGGCCGACCCGCCGGAGTCGGCTGCAGTATTAGCCGACCGCAATCAGCCCGATCGCATGAAGCACTTCGTGCAGACAACATGTAGCGAGTGCCACGGTCTGGACCTCCAGGGCTATCCGGAGGAAGGTGTGCCACCGTTGAGCATCGCTCGTGCCTACAACGATCAGCAGTTCCTCCGCCCGTTGCACGAAGGTAAAACGTTGGCCGGTACCGACAGCGCCACCGGCATGATGAGCGGGGTGGCGCGCTCGCGCTTCAGTGTGCTCACCGTGGAAGAGGTCGCTGCAATCAAGGATGTGTTGGGCCGGTAAGTCGCCGGAAAAAGGTGGCAGGGACATTTCTGGTGCGTGCCGGCATGGTTGCGACCGCAGAGGACTACCGATGGTCCAGCGTACATGCGCACTCGGGACTCGCATGCGGAAAAAATAAGAACGGGGCCTGTAAGAACGGGGCTGTAAGAAGGGGGAATCTCAACCTGGCCCCGTTAGTCGGGTTACAGTCCGGCCACCTGTTTTCACACCTGTCTGGAGTTTGCATGTCCCTGCATCTACGTCGCACTCTGATCGTCGCCATGACCGCCGCCATCCTGGTCACTGCTGCTTGCGTTGCCACCCCGGTGAAAGTTGTGCCGCTGGCCGTCGGTGCCCAGGTTGCGGTAGATGGCACCATCCTCGCAATCGATACCGATCCTTGGGCCTATGACGGGAATGCCGTGGTGTCATTGCAGACCGCAGCATACGGTCCGATGCATGTGCAGCTGCCTGCCCGCTGGAACCTGTGCAAGGCCGGGTCGGTCAACGTGGCGGCATTGAAGGTGGGACACGCCGTCCGCGCCGTGGGCACGCTGATTGCCGCCGGGGAAATTGTGGTCTGCGAACGCGCTGAGCACCGCTTGGCCCCGCGGTAGAAAAAAGCGGGTCCTGCACATGGTTCCTAGAGCTTGGGTCCCCCGCGTGACCGAGCTTCCAGCTCGCGTTTTGCGAGCGCGTCGATCTGCAGCCCAAACCCTTCGTTGCCCCGGGCTGTCTGCTGGTTGGCTGCCAGGCGCAATGCGTTCGCGTCGTTGTCGGACAGGCTTTGGTCGAATAGGTACCGGTAAGCCTTCTGTCATTTCACGTTGGTGAAACCAAGCGCACCATGGTCCACGGCCATGGCGCGGCTGCATGCATCCAGACGCTGCCCAAATCAGGTGCGCACAAAGATCTCCACGCGACGATTGAGCTGGCGACCGGCTGGATTGTCTTGTCCATCGATCTGGTTGGGGGTCACCGGCACGGATTCTCCATAGCCTTTTGCCTGGGCATCCTTTGCGGCGCCGCGCTGGCGCAGCGCCTGTGCCACTGACTGCGCACGGCGCTCCGACAGGTCCTGGTTGTAGCTGTCGCTGCCCTTGCTGTCGGTGTGGCCACGGATCTCCATCGCGCGGGCTGGAACCGTCTGCAGTGCCGCGGCCAGCGTGTCGAGTACCTTCGCCGCATCGGGGCGGATCTGCGACTTGTCAAAGTCGAACAGGATTTTGTCGTTGAGCGTGATCACGAACCCGCACGGTGCGCCGGGCGGCGCGAACTTCTTCAGCGGCGGAAAGCGCCCAGCTTTGGCGACCTTGGGGATCGGCGCCATCTTGACCTCCCGGCCAGGCGTCCCGATCGCACCGGTACCGTCGCCGTGGTTGACCACCCGATCGAGCGGGCCGCCGTTCCACGTGCCAGATCCGTCCGCGTTGATGTTCACGATTCCCTGTGGGCCGTTCCACGTGCCTGAGCCGTCGCCCTGGTTGACGACGATGCCGTGGTTACCGTTCCAGGTGCCCGCACCTTTGCCGTCGAGCGTGATGATGTCGTCACCGCCGTTGTAAGTGCCCGAGCCATCCGCATCGACCGAGACAATGCTGTCATCGCTGCCTGCCGCGCCGCTGCCGTTGATGGTGCCGCTGCCGTCCGCATTCACGGTGATGATGCCGCCCTCGAGGTTGGCGGTGCCGCTGCCGTCGGCGGCGATGACAAAGATACCTTCGTCGCCGTTTCGGGTCAGGTTGCCGTGCGCATCCAGGCTGGTGATGCCTGCGTCACTAAACAGCGCGCCGTCCGCATTGCAGGTGGCGGGCCGCACCGAAATGCCTTCGACCGGATCGATGAAGGCCTGCATTGATGTTTCCAGCGCGCGCTGCGCGGGGGTGACCCCGATGATGTCCGGAATGACGATCTGTGGCAGGGCCGGAAAATCCAATTGGCCGGCAGTGCGCAGCTCGTCCGTCACGTCGTTGCCTGCTGACACTGCGGCGGGCTCGCTGGCGGCCTCCTCTACGCCGGGCACTGCGGCTACTGGTGCGTTGGAACGGTCCTGACATGCGGTGAGGCAAAGTATCAAGCAGGGTAGTAGCGCAAGTGCAGGTCGCATGGTGTTACCCGGATGAGGAAGGAGCCCTGTATAGCAAGCAGATATGCAATTTTCAACGGCATCCGGGGGGCAGGTTTACTCAGCTGGGTGTAAAGAAAACGCAACAACGCGATCAGGTACATTTTTCCTTGAGCCTTGGGTTGCCGCGTGGCCGAATTTCCAGCTTGCGCTTGGCGAGCGCCTCGATCTGCAGCAAAAATCCTTCGTTGCCCCGGGGTTTCTGCTGGTCGCTGGTGAGGCGCGACGCGTTCGTGTCGTTGCCGGACAGGCCTTCGTCGAATAGATTCCAGTAAGCTTGCTGTCGTTACGCGGTGGTGGAATCTGGCGCGAAGTAGGCGGGATGGGATGACTTCTTTGATGGCCTATGCCGAATGCGTTATGGCGATCGCTTGACCAGCGGTAGCGGAGGGGAGTCATGCCATTGCGGCGCATACCGGGGTTGAGTTCGATGTAGCGGTAACAGGCGATGACGTCATGGTCGCTGTCCACCAGCGCCGACGTGGAGCGGCCCTCCCACAAGGTGCCGGCACGTCGATAGCGGGCAATCAAGCAGCCGACATCGCGGTGGTCGATGGACTGCAGCATCCTGTCCCCGGCATCAACCCCAAGGGCTGGACTGGATAACGGCGCTTCGGTGACTATAGTTGCCAAATGCCTTCCCATTCCACGCCGTACGGACAACTACTGCAGCTGCTGCCCGAGGCGGTGGTGCAAACGGACGCACTGTGGGTCATCACGTACTTGAATCCCGCGTGGCACACGCTCACTGGCCATTCGTTGGATGGGGCGCTCGGCCAGTCTTTGCTTGCGTTCGTGCATCCCGACGACACCGGAACGTTGAGATCAGGCATGCCGGTGTTCCGGCTGCGCTTTGCAAACTCGGACTATCGCTGGATGCGCCTGCAGCTCCAGCCGGAGACTGACGCGGCGAATCGAGTGATCAGTCGCCAGGGGGTCCTGATTGAGATCACCGAGATCACCGAACAAGTATTGATGGAGGTCCGCCAGCGCTTCTTGCGGCTGCTGGAAACCATCGACGGCGTCGTTTGGGAGGCAGAGTTGGGCGTTGGCAATACGTTCCTGAGTCCGCAGGTCGAGCGCCTGTTCGGCTACACGGTGGAAGAGTGGCGGTCCGACCCGAGTTTCTGGCGGGCGCATGTGCATCCCGATGATTTGCCGGCAGCGCAGGCCATCGACGACGCTGCGTACAACGCCACGCACAGCTATGCGTACGAAATGAATTACAGGTTGATCGCCAAATCCGGCAAGGTCGTATGGGTGCGTGACCTGTGTCGCGTGGTGGTCGACAAGCATCGGCCGAATCGCATGATCGGCCTGATGATCGACGTGACCCAACAGAAGAGCACCGAACTCGAGCTGGTGGAATCCGACAACCGCTACTCCCTGGCCACCCGCGGATCCAATGACGGCATTTGGGATTGGAACCTGCAAACGGACGTCCTGCATGTGTCCCAGCGCTTCCATGAGATTCTCGGGCTGAGCGACACCTGCAATCTGCATGATGACGGCTGGCACTTTCTCCAACAGCTCACTGATCCCGATGACCATGAGCGCGTGCAGACTGCTTACCGCCGGCACCTGGCGGGTAACCGCCCGAACTTTTCAGTGGATTTTCGCGCGGGTCATCGGTCGGGGCGATTGGTGTGGGTCAATTGGCGCGGGGTTGCCCAATTCGAAGACGGCATTGCAGTGCGGATGGCGGGCTCACTGAGCGATCTGGCGGAACGCGGCAGCTCGTACGACGCCTTGACCCATCTTCCCGGCCGGCCGTTGTTCCGCGATCGCCTCGAGCACGCCATCGCGCTGCATCAAGACGGTGCCTCGAAAGGGGATGACGCGCTGACGCAAGGCGGCACTACGAAGTTTGCAGTCCTGCTGCTGGATCTCAATCAGTTCAAGGCCGTCAATGACACCCTTGGACACCATGTGGGTGACCAGCTGTTGCAGCAGGTTGCACGCCGGCTTGAATCCTGCGTACGGGCTGTTGATCTTGTCGCCCGCATGAGTGGCGATGAGTTCATCGTGCTGCTTGAGTCTGTCGACCAGGCAGGTGCAACCGAACGCGCCCGGCAGATTGCAGCCGCCCTCGCGGCCCCCTACCAGATCGGCACGCACACCGTGACCGGCGGCGCAAGCATCGGGGTGGTCGGCAGCCAAGCCGGCTTCGCGACAACCGATGAATACCTGCGCGCCGCCGACGCTGCCATGTACCAGGCCAAGAGCCATTCAGTGGGCGTGTGCGCTCATGCGGAAATGGGGAGCGACGGCATTGGGGCCGTGCCTCTTTAAGAGATTTACGTGACCCTATTTGTTGGGGCCCGCTGATTCGGTCCGCTCCAGCAGTGCGCGCATGGCCGGCTTCCAGAGTTTCCAGTTGTGCTTGCCGGGCAGCATGATGACGTGGTCGGCCGGCAGCAGCGGCGTCATCAGTTCAATCGGTTGCCGGAACGGCTCGTCGGCGCCGTAGGCAACCCAGGTAGACCCAGTGTGTTGCGGGCGCTGCGACCAGGCTTGCAGGGAGCGCCACAGCTCGTGCTGGAACGTATCGGGCCCTATCGCCTGTGCCGGTCCCGCTTGCCATGCCGCAAGACCGCCGGCCTGGCGGATCTGCTGATGGATTGCGTCCTCGCCCAGGTAGGGTGAGAGCAGCAACAGGCCGTCGATCTGGTCGGGATACGCGCTGTCGTACAGCAGCGCGCCCATCCCGCCGAGCGAGATGCCGGCCAGCCACACCTGCCCATACGACGTGCGTCGCGCAGGCTCGATCACTTCGTCATGCAGCCGCTGGGCAACGCGACCTTGCCGGTAGAACGGCATGGTCAGCCCGGTGAGCAGCACGTCGGCATCGGGCCAGCTTTGCTGGATGATCCCGGCAATGCCGGTGTCAGTCAGCCCCTGCAAGCTGTCACTACGCCCGGGCAACATTACGACCAGCCGATGCGCGGGCTGCGGCGCTGCAATGAAGGTCGTGGGCACCGGCTTGGAGACATCGCCGCCAGCAGCGCAACCGACCAGGGTCAGCAGACACGCAAGCAGCGTTGGGACGAGAACTCGGCGGGATCTATACATGGAAAGTTGGCCAGGAAACGTGGGAAATGGGGTGGCGGATTCAAAAAAAGACGGGTTAGGTGCAAAGCAGGAGTCAGAATGCACTTTCTCGGAAATTAAATTCCGGCTCGCTTCTTGAACTGCTTTTTCCTCCCCATATTTTCTACAGCGTCCGCGTCTGCCCACCGTCCACATCAACGATCGAGCCTTGGCAATAGCTGGCCGCAGGCGAGACCAGAAACGCAACCATTCGCGCGATCTCGGCCGGTTCACCAAACCTTGCCACGCCCAGTCGTTCAGCCATGCTTCGCGCCGCCTTGTCTGCGCCAATCCCCTGCGCGTCCGCAAACGCCTGGATCCGCGTTTTCAGCCGATCGGTAGCAATCGAGCCGGGATTGACTGCATTGACCCGGACGCCGTCTTGTATGCCTCGATGGGCCAGGACTTTCGTCAAGTTCAGCAGCGCCGAGTTGACCGAGCCGCCGATCGCGAACTCCGAGCTGCCGGTTCTACCCCCAACCCCCACGATGTTCACGATTGACCCACGGCTTTCCTGCAAGCTGCTCCACGCGGCGCGACAGCAGCGCACGGTCCCGTAGAATTTGAGCGCAAATCCGTCTTCCCATTCCGATTCGCTCAGCATGAGAAAGTCGCCACGCCTGGTTGCCCCGGCATTGTTGACGACTGCATCAATGCGTCCAAATCGTTCAACCGCTGCCTCGATCATCTTTCGCGGCGCATCGTGTTCCCGCAAGTCTGCTGCGACGACGAGCGTCTCTGCCGAACAGGCGTTCGCCACCTCTTCAAGTTGTTCACGGGAGCGTGCCGCCACAACAAGCCTTGCTCCTTCAGCGGCCAGCGTTTCAGCGATGGCGCGGCCGATCCCTCGACTTGCCCCGGTGACGACCACGACTTTGTCTCTCAGTCCCAGATCCATATGTTCAGCCTCGCGGAACAGGTGCCAATCCAAGCTTGCCAGAGCCCATTCTCACTCTAAAAACGGGGTCTGGAGAAAAGGGGTTGAAAAAGAGGCTACAAAAGGCCCCGGGTGCATTTTTCCTTGATGCTGGTTCGAGCGCGTTGCCGGACTTCCAGCTCGGGGTCGGCCGAGGCACGATCTGCATCCTGAAACCCTCGCTTACTGAAAGAGGGATCACGGAACATCTCCGTTTGAACTGTGCAATGACGTGAGGCTATTCGGGGAAATTTTCGCTGGCCGCGCTGTCGGGGCGGGTATGCTGCGGTGGACTCCATCACCGCGGACCCGCCGATGACTCCTTCGACATTCAAGACGCTATGTGCGCCGTTGCTGGTTACCGTGATTGCGACCGTGCTGTCCACGCCAGCAGGTTCACAGCCACTGGATAGCGACGCATCGGGCGAAGCCATCGTCACCGCCGACCGCATCCTCGACGTGCGCAGTGGCCGCATGATCCGGGGCGGGCATGTGTTGGTCCGCGATGGGCGCATCGTTGAAGTCGGCCCGGGCAACAGCGCCAACTTGGCCGATGCGGGAATCAAGCGCATCGAGCTCGGCGACATGACCTTGATGCCCGGCCTGATCGACATGCACGTGCACCTGGACAGCGATCCTACCTACGGCGGTTACACCGGCTTGCAGTTCGGCGACCGCTTCTGGTCGATGCTCGCCGTGCCCAATGCCGAGCGCACGTTGAAAGCCGGATTCACCACCGTGCGCAATGTCGGCTCCGGTGACTGGAACGACGTCGGCCTGCGCCAGGCCATCGACGAGGGCAAGGTGGTCGGCCCGCGCGTCGTCACCGCCGCGTACTCGTTCGGCGCCACCGGCGGGCATTGCGACTCGACGTTCTTCCCGCCGTCGATGGAGCAGAAAGGCCCGTTCAATGCCGACAGTCCGGAAGAGGCACGCAAGGCGGTGCGCACGCTGCGCAAGTACGGCGCGCAGGTGATCAAGATCTGCGCTACCGGCGGCGTGTTCTCGCGCAACACCGAACCGGGCCAGCAGCAGATGTCGCTGGCCGAGATGCGCGCGGTCGCCGAAGAGGCGCACCAGTGGGGCCTCAAGGTGGCCGCTCATGCGCACGGCGCCGCCGGCATCAACGACGCGATCCGCGCCGGTATCGACACCATCGAGCACGCCAGCCTGATCGACGACGAGGGCATCCGCCTGGCCAAGCAACACGGCACCTGGCTGTCGATGGATATCTACAACACCGATTACACCCAAGCCGAAGGCGCGAAGAACGGCGTGCTGGAGGACAACCTGCGCAAGGATCGCGAGATCGCCGAGATCCAGCGCCAGAACTTCCGCAAGGCCCACGCCGCCGGCGTCAAAATGGTCTACGGCACCGACGCCGGCGTCTATCCGCACGGACTGAACGGAGGCCAGTTCGCGGTGATGGTGCGCTATGGGATGACCGCGCTGGAAGCGATTCAGGCCGCCACCGTCAACGCCGCGCAGGCGCTGGGTCGCGATGACGTGGGTGTGCTCGAAGCCGGACGATATGCGGACCTTGTCGCGGTGCCCGGTGATCCAACCCAGGATGTCAGCGTATTGCAGGCGGTGCCGTTTGTAATGAAGGGTGGGGTGGTGGTGAAAGGGAAGCGCTGACCAGCGTCATCACCCTGTACTTCGGTCGGGTCGATATGCTGAAAACAGACGCTCAGCCACTCGCTCGACCAATGACGGTAAACGATGACCTCAATTCACGTTTCTGTTCGCACCATGCAACGGCCGCCCAGGCCCGACAGGCTTATTGATTTGCGCGGATCGACTCGGCCGCGTTTTCCAATGCCGCGGAAGCGGGTGCACCGCCGTAACGCCGATTTACCAGCGCACGCTGCATCCTCCACTGCCTACCTGGAGTTTCCTACCATGAAGACAGCCAACTGGCACGATACGGTGGTGGCCCGCAGCGACGATACTGTCGTCGTCGAGAACAACCATTACTTTCCGGCCGAAGCATTGCTTCGCGAACACTTCCGTTCGTCCGACCACACCACGACGTGCCCCTGGAAGGGGGTCGCGCATTATTACGACGTGGTGGTCGGCGATGCCGTCAATGCCAATGCGGCCTGGTATTACCCGGAACCGAAACAGGCCGCCGAGGAGATTCGGGGTCGCGTGGCATTCTGGAAGGGGGTACAGGTAGGCAGCTAGCGGCGTGCCAGTGAGATCACGACCAAGACCAAGACCAAGACCAAGACCAAGACCAAGACCGCCCCAAAACTGCAATCGACCGTGCCTGTTTTTTAGACTGTATTTTCAAGGTATGTCATGAAATTCGACGTTGCAGCGAGCCCCGTGGCGGGCCTTGACCGTCCAGTCAACGTGTTGGTAACGGGGGCCAGCAGCGGCATTGGACACGCACTGTTGCAGCAACTGTTGGAGAATCCGCACGTCGCGCGTGCGTTCGCCGTGTCGAGAACGGCCACGACCAATGTCAGCCTGGCAACATTGCAGGGCGATCACGGCCACCGATTGCAGTGCCTGGATGCTGACATCACCAACGAAGACGATCTGGCGCGCGTGGCCAACGCGACGCGAACGGTCGATGCGCTGCACCTGGTGATCAACGCGGCAGGCGTCCTGCATGGCGACGGGTTTGCGCCCGAGAAATCGATCGAACGGGTGAGTCGTGCAAGCTTCGAACACGTGTTCGCGATTAACGCCCTTGCCCCGGTACTGCTGGCCAAGGCGCTGCTGCCACAACTGTGCCGCGCTCAACCCGCCGTATTCGCGTCACTGTCGGCTCGCGTGGGTTCGATCAGCGATAACCGCTCAGGCGGCTGGTACGCCTATCGCGCCTCCAAGGCGGCGCAAAACCAGCTGATGAAGACGTTCTCGATTGAATGGAAACGTCGCAATCCGCTCGGCACCTGCCTCCTGCTGCATCCCGGGACGGTCGATACGCCGCTCTCCGCGCCGTTCCAGTCGAACGTACCTCCAGAACGATTGTTTGATGCACAGCGCGCCGCGACCTGTTTGTTGAAGATCATTGCGGAAAGTGGCCCGCAGGATAGTGGTCGCTTCATTGCGTGGGACGGGCGGGACATCCCTTGGTGACAGGTAAAAAAGGTCACCGAAGATGGCCGTTTGAAACCCACTGTAAATGACGTCACATGCAATTTTTGGCGGTCGGAGGTCGTTGGAAAGGCTGTAACGAACAGTGACCTGAGCCTCCCCCGGTCGCGTGCGAACCGAAAGCGCACGCAGTGGCCGTGCACGGCAAAGCACGGTTGGTGAGCAGTGTGGGCCTGCACGATGTGCTGCTCGACGCCGGGACGATCGAGGCGGGGTAGACACGCGTTCGTGCCTCAATTGACGTGTGAACGGGATACTTCGACGACGTGCAGGAAGCCGCCAGCGGGGGTTCGCTGTGCTGGGCTAATAGAACTATGTCGATCGGGTTTGGTCGTCGGCCGCCGGCCTTCGTCGCCCTATCGAGCAGTTGATCTGGCCTTCCAGTCGCTTGGTCGCATAAAGGTTGACCATGCCGTGCAAGGTTTGCAGGCTCGTGTGCAGCGAGGTTCGGTCGAGGCACGACGCCCATAGCGGGTGTGCGCCGACGCAGCTCACACCGCGCCCATTCCCACTGCTTCCGACTGAAGGTGCCGCAATGCGTATTGCCCTGTTTTTCCTGCTGCTTGTGTTGTCAGCGACCGCCCGCGCCGCCGAACCGTTGGACATCATTGGTCTGTGGGGCAACGAAACGGTGTCCGGACCACGGCTTTCCGGCGTGCTCACCGTGGACGGGCGACAGGCGCCATGGCGGGCCAGCGTGGCCGGCGTGTCGGCCACGATCGATCGCGTTGGTGATGCGGTGAGCTTCGTCATGCCGGGCGGGCAGGGGCATTTCCGTGGTCGCTTGGTGGATGGCAGCATCGAGGGGGTATGGATCCAGCCGCCGGGCCAGACGCTCGCCAGCGCATACGCCACGCCGCTGGTATTTCCGAGCGGCGACGGACAGGTATGGGTGGCGAACTTGCGCCCGCTGCAGGACCGGATCACGCAGTACCTGAAGATAGAACGCGCCGGCGACGGTGCGCTGCACGCCTTCCTGGTCAATCCCGAGTACAACCTGGGGCGCGGGATCCGCTACGACGTGCACGTGGATGGCGACGCCATCGTGCTGACCGACCCGAAGCGCGAGGGCTGGGCCCTCAACGGGCGTTTGGATAAGGAAACCGGGCAGCTGCGCATCGACTGGCAGGGAATCGGCGTGTTTTCTTTCACGCGTCGTGATCGCGACGATGCGGTTGGCTACTATGCCGACACCCCGGCTGGGTCGCAGGATGCCTACATCGTGCCGATGCCCGTCGATGACGGCTGGACCACGGCCTCGCTTGCGGACGTGGATATGCATGTCGCACCGATGCTGGCCCTGCAGCGACAGATCGCGTCAAGCGATGCGCCCGGACCCGGCGACCCGATGGTGCACGGACTGCTGGTGGCGCGACATGGCAAGCTGGTGTTTGAACGCTATCTGCACGGGTACTCCCGCGAGCAGGCGCATGACACGCGCTCGGCCGGGAAGTCCTTTGCATCGCTGCTGGTCGGCATGGCGATCGACCACGGCGCGGATTTCACCGCGAAGACGCCGGTGCTGTCGATGTTTCCGAAGGACATGCAGCTCGACCACAGGGATGCGGACAAGCGCGCGATCACCGTTGATGACCTGATGTCCATGCGGTCCGGCCTGGCGTGCGATGACAACGATGCCGACTCTCCGGGCAGCGAAGACAAGATGCAGCGCCAGCACGCTCAGCGCGACTGGTATCGGTTCACCCTGGGCCTGCCGATGGTGCAGGCGCCGGGCCAGGATGCTGCGGTGTATTGCTCGGCCGGTATCAACCTGCTCGGTGGGGTGGTGCGAAACGCCACCGATCGTCGCCTCGTGGACCTGTTCCAGGAATGGATCGCCGGGCCGATGCAGATGCGCGGCTATCACCTCAACCTGATGCCCGACGACGACCTGTACCTGGCCGGCGGACTGCACATGCGTCCGCGCGACATGCTCAAGCTTGGGCAGCTGTACCTCGACGGCGGCATCTGGAATGGGCGGCGCCTGGTCGGCCAGCGATGGATCGACGCGTCGGTGGCCCGGCACGCGACGTTCGGGCCCAACCACGACTACGGCTATGGCTGGCACCTGCACGCATTCCGCGTGGACGGTCACGACTATCGCGGATACGCGGCCGAAGGCAATGGCGGCCAGTTCGTCATTGTGGTGCCGGAGCTGGATCTGGTGGTGGCCATCACGGCCGGCAACTACCGCGAGTTCTCCGTCTGGTATCCACTGCAGGAACTTCTCACGAAGTACGTGATACCGGCTGCATTGGATCGATCGGACCCTGCAACCGAGATGTGAAAAAATGGGTGAAGTTTATTTACCAGGTGATGGAGCCCTTCTTCAGTAAGCGGGTCCGTCAACCCCGGGCCATTTCGGTCCAACGACGGCAGTTTGCGCCCCTGTCCGTTGAGCCGGCAAAGCGCCGGCTGCAGATTCTGGATCGGCAGGTGCAGGCGTCTCCGCCCTCGGTGGTGCCGGCAAATGTTCCGCGCCCGGGCAAGGTATCCGCGCAAGAAGTGCTTGAAGCGACCCGGCGCGCCAACGAGGCCATGGGCGTAATCGAGGGCTCGACTCCACAAATGTGAGGCGACGGAGAGCGCTCAGGGCGCATTTTTGTCGCCGCTCCGCAAGTGGACGAAAAATCCGGGCCAGGCTCACTCACCGGGAAAACGCGGTCCGGTTCACTTACGAGGCTGCCTACGCCTGCGTTGAGAATCGGTCCGCATCGTTTGTGACCACGCCTCTGCGCGCGTCACGGCCACGTAATCGTCTCGCTGCTCAAATGGCTGCTTTCCAGTGCCTGCGAGGAACGCCCCATGTCACAGACAACATCCACGAACCGCCAATGGCTGCTGAGCGAGCGGCCCAAAGGCGAGCCCACGGATCGCACCCTGCGCCTGGTGGAACAACCGATCCCGACAGCGGGCGCCGGACAGATGTTGCTGCGCACGGTGTTCCTGTCGCTGGACCCATACATGCGCGGACGCATGAGCGACGCGGCGTCGTATGCCGATCCGGTCGAGATCGGTGCCGTGATGGTGGGAGGCACCGTGTCCCAAGTGGTCGAGTCCAACGTCGACAGGTTTGGCGTGGGCGATTGGGTGCTCAGCTTCAACGGTTGGCAGGACTACGCGGTGTCCGACGGCACCGGGGTCACGCCGCTGGGCGCGCCCGCGCATCCATCGTGGGCGCTGGGCATCCTCGGCATGCCCGGTTTTACTGCATGGGCGGGCCTTACGCAGATCGGCAAGCCCAAGCCTGGCGAGACCATTGCAGTTGCAGCGGCAACCGGCCCCGTCGGGGCGACGGTCGGCCAGATCGGCAAGCTGCTCGGGTGCCACGTGGTCGGGATTGCGGGTGGACCGGACAAGTGCGCGTACGCAGTGGAAACATTGGGATTTGATGCGTGCATCGACCACAAGACGGCCGACTTCGCCGAGCAGCTGGCGAAGGCCAGCCCAAAGGGCATCGACGTCTATTTCGAGAACGTCGGCGGCAAGGTGTTCGATGCCGTATTGCCGCGGCTCAATCCCAATGCGCGCGTCCCGCTGTGCGGACTGGTGTCGCAATACAACGCAACCCAACTGCCCGAGGGACCGGACCGGATGAACTGGCTGCTGGGCCAGGTACTGAGCAAGAAGATCCTGATCCAGGGTTTCATCATCTTTGACAGTTTCGGCCATCTCTACCCGGAGTTCACCAAGGCAATGAGTGGCTGGATCGAGGACGGCAAGATCAAATACCGCGAAGAAATCATCGACGGACTGGAAGCGGCGCCAGCCGCCTTCGCCGGCCTGCTCAAGGGAGAGAACTTCGGCAAGCGCGTGATCCGCGTCGGCTGATTGCTGGTTCTTGCCGGCGACGCGCGATGGGGGACGAAACAAGGTTCCGAAACAGGGGTCCGAAACAGGGGTCGGAGTCGAGTCCAGAGCGCTTCGCGTCAAACACTACGGCTTGGAAGGCGCCGGAACGGGACGCTGCATTGGGGAAATGTTTCCCGCGCAGTCGAGTGACCCCACCACGCCTTCACGTCCACTGCCTATCCTGAGGTGATGGAAAAGCTCGCCGACACGTTCTGGAATATCCGTGGTGTGCACAGGCTTGCCGGAGTGCTTGACATCGGCACGCAGATGTCACTTGTCCAGCGCGGGGGCGCCGGTTTCGTGGTGATCGATGGCTGCGGCTTGGACGATTCGCAGCGCGCCTCGATCATGGAACTCACCGGTGACGGAGAGCGGGTCGCTGCAGTGGTGAACGTGCACCCGTTCCACACGCTGCACGTGGAGGCCACGCATCGACTGTTTCCGGGCGCCACGCTTCATGGCACGGCGCGTCACCACAGGCTGGCCCCGTCGTTGCCCTGGAGTCCAGAACCGGTGGAGGAGTGGGGCAACGACCATCCGCTTGCGGATCTGTTTGACCTCACCGTGCCCGACGGCGTCGACTTCGTGTGTCCCGACGAGCGCGTGCACGTGGCGTCCGTGCTGGTGCGCCATCGGCAGACGGGGATCGTGCATGTGGATGACACGTTGAATGTGATGGCTGCACCGGGGCTCCTGCGTGAGGTGTTTCCCGTGTCGTCACTGCGCATGCACCCGATGTTGGGGCGGGCGCTGAAGAAGGAGGCCGGCGCAGCGGACGCCTACGCGGCGTGGGCCCGGACCCTGGCCGCGGACTGGGGCGACACGCGCATCGTATGCGCGGCGCATTCCGCGGTACGCAACTTTCCAATGGGTGGTTTTTCGAAGGAAGTCGCCGCGGCTCTCGATAAAGTGTCGGGCGCGCTCAACCGCCATCGCGCACGGTATGGGTAAGAGCGCAGTGCGGCCCCATGAACAGTCATTTCCGCGATGCGAATCCGTGCGCACAGGCGCATAGTCAGATTAGCCGGAACGCAGACACCTCCCCTCAGGGCATGCGCGATGCGCAAGGAGAACGCGATGTACGCAGATGTAAGTCGTGACACATTCGACACGTTGAATCGCTATTCGAGGGTGCTCCAGCAGCAAGGGAGACTTCTCCTGGATGCTGACTTCAATGAGCAGGCCGAGATCTTGCTGCACCAGGTTCGCGCGCTTGCCGTCGACCTGATCGGTGCCCATGGCGGACCCGTCTCCGGATGTGGATTCGCATTGCGCGATGCGCTGAGTGACGAGGTGGCCGGGCGACTGAACCTGGATGCCGAGCGCCGCCAGCAGGTCGAACACGCCCTTGCCAATGGAGATCTGCTGATCGGACCGGGGCGCTACTACGTCGGCGGCCTCATGGCGGAGTGCACGGTTCCGCTGCTGTTCTCAGAGCAGCGCGGCGTGCTGGGAGGTGCGGAGAGTCTGCACGCCGCACGTGCGTCTGATGGTCTCGTCTTGCTGGACGCGTGGGAGCGGGAAATCACGGTTGCCGAAGCGCCTGGCCTGCTTGACCCGGCGCTGGGCACCGTCGATGCCTGCGCGCGCGTCCAGCTGGTGTGGCAGTTGCGCCTGGTTGAAGGGGGCGCAAGCGACGATCCCGAATCCATGGCGCGCCAACGCTGCGGTACCGGAAGTGGTCAGCTTCAGGCGCGTACGCGGCCCGGTACCGATCCGGCATCTGCAGGTGGATACACCGGTGCAGAGAATCAGTTGTATCGCGTAGAGATCCAACACGGGGGTGGTGTCGGCCAAGCCAAGTGGAAGTGGTCTCGCGACAACGCAGTCGCAAGTTGGCAGGTGCGCGCCATTTCGGGGCAGGAAATTCAGATTGCGCCGTCCAGACTCGACGAGACCGCGCCGCTGCAGGTCGGTCAGTGGCTGGAGTTGGTGGACGATGCGACGGTATTCGGTGACGCGCCGGCGCAACTGTGCAAGGTCGTGCGATGCAACGGCGATCATGTGTTTGTTGAGTCCGCGCGGACGCTGCCCGAGATCAGCAGTGATCTGGCAGAGGCACGTTATTTGCGCGCTAGGAGATGGGACGCGGCATGTGTCTCATGCGTCGCGGAAGACGACGATGGCGACCCCGCCTGGGTTCCGCTTGACAACGGTATCGAAGTCCGATTTTCGTCTGCCGGCATCTATCGCAGCGGCGACTATTGGCTGATCCCAGCGCGTCCGGCAACCGGCAATATCGATTGGCCTGAGCAGCGCGCGACATCGGGGCCGACATCCCCCGCCAGTCTGGCGCCGCGTGGACCGGTGCACCACGTCGCGCCATTGGCCCGATGGGGAAACAATCGCCTGGTTGACCTGCGTAGACAGTTTCGCCCGCTTGCCGGTTAAGCGAGAGGCTTGAGAAATAGCCCAGTTAATTTTTCGCTGCACGCACGCAGTGCGGGATTCCTGCCGTCGCCCGACAGCCCTGTTTCGGGCTGGATCAACACGCGCCTGGCTTGGTCGCGAGCAGGGATGGTGGACTGGCCACGTTTATTTAGTCAAAAAAATGACCGCGTCATTTTTGACCGGGCTCAAATTTCAAGCGTATGAACCACCTGAGAGGAATTGTCTGGATCAGACTTGCGCTCGAATCCAAGGTGATGGGCCAAGTCGCGCATCTTGGTGTTTTCCGCTGCGTCCAGCGACCACATGCGGGTGATGCCCCGGCTTTTCGCCACTTCGATCAGATGCGTCATCAACGCAGTTCCAATACCACGTCCCTGCCATGCATCCAGCACGCTGACAGCGCACTCGCACGAAGTGGGATTGATGCCAGGGCCGGTGCTGTAGCGGCCGACGCCCAGGAAAACATCGGCCCCGCCGCTTTGGTCCACTGCAGCAAAGCCCAGTTCGTGGACGAAGTCCAGCTCGACGAAATGCTTGACCATGGCATCGCTTGCTTGCCTGACTTCCCCCAGGAATCGGTTATGTCGTGCGTCGGGCGAGAGCGCTTCAATGAAGGCGCGTTCTGCGGGTGCATCTTGACTGCGGATGGGACGAATCAGCACCTGGCTTCCATCGCGCAAGGTTTCGCTCCATGCGGGCAGCTCGTTACCCGCGCTGACCAGGTCGGTGGATTGAATCGATGCCATGTCTCTACTCCTGCTATGAGAATGGCGATCCTGTTCCTTTTGCAGGAAGCATGCCGTGATGAGTACGCCAGGCAACTGAACTGCAAACGCCGTCAAATTGCGTCCCACATGAAAAATGTGTCCGATAAAGTGGGAGTAGTCCAGATTCACTTGGTTGATAAATGACGCGAGCCTCTTTTCAATGCGCAACGACCGCAGCACGCGCGGCGCGCTCACGTGACCGCCACGCGGGTGACGTTTGAATGGCCTCATGCACTCGCGAGCGTTGGTTGCCCTCGTTCGGGTCTGCAGACTGTCCCCGACTGCCACAACCGCGTCGTACCCGGAGTCGCGCATGCGCCGCCTCGCCAATTTTGATAACAGCCCGCAAGAGCCTTGCTGGGTCGCGGTCAATGACGATGTGATGGGCGGGTGCTCGAGCGGCGGTCCGACGGTTGCCGAAGGGACGCTGTCGTTCAGCGGCACGCTTTCGCTGGCAAACAACGGCGGCTTTTCGTCGGTGCGCAGCGCGGGCCGAGACTTCGACCTGAGCGACGTGTCGGTGCTCGTGCTGCGAGTACGCGGCGACGGCCGTCGCTACCAGCTTCGTCTGGCCACGAATGCCCGTCATCGTGGCGTGGCCGTGTCCTATGGCGCCGGGTTCGACACGATCGCCGGCGAGTGGACCGAGGTGCGATTGCCGCTGGCAACGCTCGCGCCCACCGTGCGCGGATCAAGTCTGCAGGGTCCACCGCTGGACGCATCGCAGGTGCGCGAGATTGGCCTGCTGATCGGGGACAAGCGCGAAGGCGGGTTCGCGCTGGACGTGGACTGGATTGGTGCGGAATAAGTCACAAGGACAGTGCAGCGTCAGAACAGGGCAGCGTCGTCATTGTCCAGATTGTCCCCGACGCCATTTTTGCAATTTTCGGTCGCTCACCTCATTAACCAGGGGCGTCCAGATAATCCAGGCTGGCCTGCAGCATCGACTGCATGCCGACTCGCAGCGCGTCTTCGTCCACGAAGAACTTGGGCGAATGGTTGGCTGGCGCTTTCGCGGCATCCTGATCTTTGGGTGTCACACCGACAAAGAAATACACGCTGGGAACCGCCTGTGCGAACAGGGCGAAGTCTTCCGACGCCATCCATGGTTTGGCTTCAGGCACCAGCGAGGCACCATTGACGCGAATCAGGCTGGTGCGCACTGACGCGGCAAGCGCGTCGTCATTCACCAATATCGGATTGCTGACCATCGGGATCTGTTGTTCCACTGACGCGCCATGCGCGGCTGAAACGTGTTCGGCGATGTTCTTGAGGCTGTCCAGTGCCTGCTGGCGCATGGCCGGATCAAACGTGCGCAGGGTGCCCTGCAACTCCACCGTGTCGGGCACGATGTTGTAACGCGAGCCGCCATCGACGATGCCGAAGCTGAGCACGGCCGGCAGATTGCTGATGTTGAGCTTGCGGCTGACAATCGTCTGCGAGGCAGTGATGATCTCCGCCGCGGTGACGATCGGGTCCACGCCGTTCCACGGCATCGCACCGTGGGTCTGGCGTCCGTGCACGGTCAGCTTGAACCAATCCGAGCCGGCCATGATCGATCCCGGACGCACCGCCACCGTGCCCACGTTGAGCGAGCTGACCACGTGCATGCCAAACATTGCATCGGGCTTGTAGTTGGCGAGCATGCCTTCCTTCAACATCAGTGCGGCACCACCTTCTTCACCGGCCGGCGCGCCTTCCTCTGCGGGTTGGAACACGAACAAGACCGAGCCATGCAGCTGCTTCTTGATGTCGCTCAGCGCCTGGGCGATGCCCAGCAGCATGGCGGTGTGCGCGTCATGGCCGCAGGCATGCATCACGCCGGTCTGCTTGCCGCGATATTCGCCCGTCGCTTTCGAAGCAAAGGGCAGGTCGACTTCTTCGGTTACCGGCAACGCATCCATGTCCGCGCGGATTGCCAGCCGCGGCCCGGGCAGGTCACCTTTCAACAAGGCGACCACGCCGGTTTTGGCGATGCCGGTATGCACCTCCAGCCCCATTTTCTTCAGTTCCCTGGCCACCAGCGCCGAGGTGCGCACCTCGCGGTTGCTGAGTTCCGGATGCTGGTGGATATCCCGCCGCCATGAGGTGACCTGCGGCAGCGTTTGCATCACCATCGCCTGTACCCGACTGGTTTCGGCCGCGTGTAGCGGCGCGGCGACGGTGGCGGCCAGCGCCAAGGCAAGCAGTGAGCGATGCATGTGATGTCTCCGAGGCAGGAATCCCGATGCTAGCGTGTGCGAGGTGCCACGCATATACAGTGGCCAATTTCCCCCGGGAAATTGTTGCCAGGAACAATCCATCCAGGCGTCCCCGACACTATTTATCAGTGGCCAGGGGTAGCCTGGTTTGCCTTAGTGCTGTTTTGAGCTGGATATGGAAAACCGCAACCGGTGCGCCGGACAATCGTTGCGTGGCGTCGGCGCGCTGGCGGGCGTACTGCCGTTGGCTTGGGGCGCGCTCCTGGCAGCCTGCATGCGCAGCGACCGCGCGTGAAGCCTCAACGCCAATGGAAACAGGGGCCGACGTCGCGTTTTTCAGATTGCGCCGGAGCGGCGGTAGTTCGCCAACAAAATCCCGCTCCGCAGCTTGTTTTCATTTTTTTGCAGCGCTGCAACGACACAGAGACGTGATGCGTCATCGCTGATCCAGTTCGTGGTGGATCAATACCACGCACTGCGAGGCGAACAGCATTTTCGATCCCAGGGTGACTTTGTTGGCGCCCAGGCGTTCGAGGCTGTGGAACGTCTTTTTCGGCATCGGGATGTGGTCGGTCAGCAGGAAACAGGGATTGCCTTCGAACGCCTGCTCGCGCATCGAGGTGCCTTTGCGGTCCATGACGAACAGCTGATGATCTTCAGCCAGTTCCTGCACCAGCCGCTCGAAGCTCAACGTGCGCACGGTAACGCCCGATTCGACCGGTCGCGTTTCTTCCTTGCCCATGCCGCGGGAAGCATCCAGCGCCTGGGCCACCTTGCCCAGCAATGCCTGCTCGTTGAAGCCGCCAAGGTCATGCATGGCGTTGGCGTCGAACCGGATCGTGCGGGAGAAATCCCGGGTGCTTTCCAACACCAGGTAGACCGTCACATCGGCGCGGTGCGACTGGGCAACGAAGATCGCGTTCATCAGGGTATGCGCCAGGATTTCGACGTGGGCCGGCTTGCCAACCGACGCCAACAGGGTCTCGCTGTCCGTGGGTGCAGCCCGCGCTCTCAGCACAAAGGTTCGCATGTATGTCGTAGCCGATTCGTGTCCCGCGCGGCAGGACGTGCCGCCCCAGTATTGTCCCTGCAAAAGTGGCGCCGGGGACACCTTCGATGCCAGAAGGCGATATCGCTTTTGTGGCGATCAACCCTGGCCATTGATCTGCAACCGGCACGCCGGCGATTCGCCGACCGATGCTACGATCGCCGCGCCGCGATCAACCGATTGACCGACACGTGACCTGGGACATGATCTTGCAGATGCTGGTGGGGTTCTCGGTTGGCATGGCGCTGCTCCTTGCGGTCGCCTTCGCCACCGGTTACCGCAACGTGGCCTTGCCCTGGCCCTCCCGCGTGGCCGGCTTCGTCATGCTCGCCGGGCTTGCGCTGACCCAGATCGCGCACCTCGACTTCGGCGATAGCGCGGAAGGCGCGCTGCCGTCGCGCGGTTATGTGGTCGTGGTGTTCCTGCAATCGCTGGGCTTCTACTGGCTGCTGCTGGGCGCGCTGCGACCCGGGAGTGAGTGGCGGCGAGTCGAGTGGGTGCTGCCGCTTGCGGTGCTTGCACTGGCCATGGTCATCCCGTTGTCCTGGGCGATTCCCGTGGCGCTTGCACTTGGCACGACCGCCGCGCTGCACCTGGGCCTGCTGGTGTATCGCCTGCGCGCGCTGCGGCGCTGGTTTGCGCTGGAACTCAAGGTGCTGGTGCTGTTCGCGGTGATGGCATTGGCGGTGGCGGCCAGCAGCCTGCTGGCGCCCTTTGGATTGGGCTGGGGCGGCTATGCGTGGACGTATTCGGCGTTGATCGCGCTCGGCTTGGGCGTGGTGGGCTGGCTGCTGCTGGCGGTGCCTGATCTGGTGCCGAAGACCCGCGAGGCAGTAGCGGTGGCCTACGCGCAGTCGACGTTGGCCAGGGTGGACCGCGACGCGATGGCCGCGCGGCTGCGACAGCTGTTCGAAACCGAGCGGGTGCATCGCGACGATTCGCTGAACCTGGTGACCGCCGGCGAAATGATGGGACTCAGCACGCACCAGCTGTCGGAACTGGTGAACACCGAGTTCGGCATGGGCTTCCCACGGCTGGTGCGCCAATACCGGGTGGAAGACGCGCGGCGAATGCTGGTCGAGGAGCCGCGTGCCTCGGTGCTGTCCATCGGGCTCTCGGCGGGGTTCTCGTCCCAGTCCACCTTCTACGTGGCCTTCAAGGAGTTGGTCGGCGAAGTGCCGGGCGCCTATCGGCAGCGGCTGCTGGCGGGCGAGGGCAGCACCGATGCTCCAGGATGATCAATCCAGGCATCGGCAAGCCATTGATATTGCGTAACGTAAGCGCGGATCCCGGAGCATTTGCTCCGGAATGATCTTTCCGGACGCGTGACCCGCCCGGCTCGATGCAGTGTGGCGTCCTCCGATCCGGAGTGACACCAATGCCAGAGCAGGGAGATTTCGTCATGACGCACATTGCCTACGGCCTGTACCTCGCCATTTCCATCGGCATGACCATCTGGGTGGCGCGCGCGCTGTCCAGCAACGGGGAGGTGTTCCTGGTCCGCTGCTTCGGCCAGGACACGGAGCTGGCCGCCTCCACCAATCGCTTGCTGGTGATCGGCTTCTATCTGGTCAACCTGGGCTTCATCAGCTATCGCCTCAACGACTGGCACGTCGATACTGTCAGTCTGGTCCCCGAGGTCGGTTCGCGTGTCGGCATCAGCCTGCTGATGCTGGGCCTGATGCACTTCTTCAACATGGTCTTGATTGCACGCTTCGGCCGCGCGGTGAAGTCTTGGGCGCGCGAACAGGTGTCCGGTCCCGACGAGGGGGGCGCGCGACCATGAGCCATCCGAACCCCCTGATTTCGCCTGGCGCCAGGTGGGCCAACCTGCCTCGCTCGGCCCGCATCGGGCTGGGCTTCGGCCTGCTGGCTCTTGCGGCAATCGCACTCGCCATGTCGGCACGCGAGACGCTCAATGCCGGCCCGACCGCGGAGTTGGTGGTCAATGCAACACTCAACCTGGTGCCCTTGCTGGCTGCGGCCGTGGGCGCCTACCTCGCGCCGGTGCGAAAGATGGCGTCGGGAATGACCAGCGGCCTGATGTCGCTGCTGCCATCGCTGGTGGTGGCGTTGATGGCGCTGGGCTGGATCGCGCCACTGATACTGCCGGTGTTGCTGGTTTCCCTGGTCATGGTGAGCATCCAGGTCGCGATCGGTGCAGCGTTGGGTAGCGTGTTTTCCCGTCTGGTCGTGGCTTGGCAGGCACGATCGCGCCTATCGAATCATTGAGCCGCGCTTGCTGCCTCACCCATCCATTACGGTCCAAGGAATCCAGACGATGCGTCCACTGCTGCGATCCATCCTTGTTGCAATCCTTTGCCTCTGTGGTTGTGACAACCCATCTTCCGAGACTGCGCCGCCGGCGATTGGAAAGACCGTCTCGCCTGCGATCGAGAAGATCGCCTCGCCTGTCATCGAAAAGACCGCATCGCCGGCGATCGAGAAGACCGCCTCGCCTGCGTTCAAGAAAAGCAGCTGCGAAGTGGGCACGATCTGCAAGATCGGTCGGGATCGATACGAAGCCGTGATCTATGACGAAGACCGCGGCGACAAGGATTCGCCGGGATTTCGCGGACGAGTCGAAGCAATTGCGCAGATGCAATGCGGCATTGAACGCAAGCACATGGACGTGTTGGACGTAGATCTGGAAGAGGGTCCGGGTGCGTGGGTGATGCGTTTGCAGTTCAAGTGCACTGGCCCAACGCCAACAGCGGCCGCTTCGGTACAGCGACATGCGCGGGCCGACCGGGCGCGTCGGGTTGAGGAGGGGCGTTATGACCAGAATGCGGGCCAGCTGGCGAGCGAGTTGGCGCGTATACGCCTGATCGCACAACGCGCTGGCGATCCGGTGCATCAGGAAAAATTGGCATTGCGAGCGATTGAGGACGCCAAGAGGTATCGATTCGTCGTTTCCTTCTACAGCGCTTGCTGTGGGCCGGATCCCGATGCTGGAGCATCGTTCGACGCGATCCTTGCCGAACAGGAACGCGCTTTCGGGCGTTCTTTCAAGTACACAGACTCGGCGTGGGGCCTCGAAGGCGAATCCTCCCGATGTTTCCCGCTGGATGAACTTGACGCGCAAGAGCAGCGCAAATTCGTCAGGGCATTTACGTCACGTTTGCGCGCCAATCTCACCTCCATCACCCAAAACGCGCAGTGCCCGTCGCGGCATTGGGACTGACGCGCGGCGCATGTGTCGGAACGAATGCGCTACCCACGCATGCCTGTACTGCTTAGGCGGTGCGCACGCAGTCTCCTCCGGCTTCCGTGCTCGCCAGACACGAGCACTTCGTCGAAGCATCCGCGACACGTTTGCCGACCTATCGCGTTTCCGTCACTAAAAACGCGCAGTTCTCACAGGCATGGTGGAGTGAGGTTGGCGGTTGGCAGTCGCTCCTGAAAAAATGCCAGAAGGATGTCAGGAACAATTTATTCCCCAGAATCGGCTGATCTTCCGAGCGCAGCGGAAGGGTCGCGCAAATTGCCCTGACGCCACTCTCATGGACACCATTCCGGGAAGTGTGTGATCGTGGGCAACGCCTGCGCGTGCCGCAGGTCCCCGCATCCTGGCGTTGGCAGACATGAGTGCATCGGAACCATCGCGATTACCTCCGCAAGATTCCGGCGATTGGGGATCACGCAGCCAGGTTCGCGCGCTTGTATTGATGGCGATGACTGTCGGTGGCCTCTACCTGTGCTATCGGATGGCGTTGCCGTTCCTGCCGGCACTGGCATGGGCGCTGGCGCTGTCCCTGCTGCTGGTTCCGTTGCAGCGCCGGCTTGAGACGAAGCTGCGCTCACCCGGGCTGGCCGCCGGGATCCTGGTCGTGCTGGCGGGGGTGATGGTGGTGTTTCCGGCGATGTTGATCGGCGACCGCATGATCGCGGAGGCCGCCAGCGGCGCGGATGCCATCGCTGCCACGGTCGATTCCGGGCAGTGGCGCCGAGACCTTCACGAGTACCCGCTGCTTGCCCCTGCGGCGGGTTGGGTGGAGCGCCAGTTCGACTTGCCGGACACCGTCAACGCGATTACGTCGTGGTTTACCGGCTCCGTCGCCTCGCTGGCGCGCGAATCGCTGCTGCAGGTGATCGGCATTGTGCTGACCCTGTACATGCTGTTTTTCTTCCTGCGCGATCGTCGCAGCATCCTGGCCTCCATCGCGTCGCTGTTGCCGCTGTCCAGGGACGACACCGCGCGCCTGTTCGGCGACGTCGACGACACGGTGCATGCCACCGTGTACGGCACGCTGATCGTCGCGATGGTGCAGGGCACGTTGGGCGGATTGATGTTCTGGTGGCTGGGCTTGCCAGCGCCGCTGCTGTGGGGCGTGGTGATGGGGTTGCTGGCGGTGGTGCCCGTGCTGGGGGCCTTCATCGTCTGGATCCCCGCGGCGGTCTTCCTGCTGCTGGACGGCAGCGGCGGCAAGGCGATCATCCTGGCGCTGTGGGGTTCGATCGTGGTTGGCGGCATCGACAACGTGCTGTATCCCATGCTGGTGGGCAGGCGGCTGAAGATGCACACGCTGTTGGCCTTCGTCTCGATCGTTGGCGGCCTGGTGGTGTTTGGTTCGTCGGGTTTGATCCTGGGGCCGGTGACGTTCGCCATTACCCGCCTGCTGCTGGAAATATGGAACCGCCAACACGCGTCGCAATAAAAATGGACGCAGTCAATCGTTGGAAGTTGGCATCCTGTTGCTGCCCGATACCGGATGCCTGATGTCTAAGACCTGTTCCTCGGGCCAGTGACCAGCATCAGCCACCATCGGCGTGCGTCATGCGCAAGCGCCGTCATGACGTCTCGGGTTCTTCGCAGACGTTGCGGGCAACCCGGGCTACGGTCAGGCCTTGCACGAGCACCGAGAACACCACCACGCCGTAGGTGAGTGCCAGCACCGTATCGCGGCTGGGGCCGGGTGCCAGGGAAAAAGCCAGCGCCACCGAGATGCCGCCGCGCAAACCTCCCCATGTCAGCACTCGCCATGAACCGAGCGGCAGGCGGAAGAACCCGGACATCACGCGCACGGGTGCTCCAACGGTGAGCAGGCGAGCGACCAGGGTGACGGTGATCGCGCCGGCTACTGCCAGCAGCAGCGGCGGCGAAAAGGCGATGAGGATCACCTCCATGCCGATCAGCACGAACAGCACGGCGTTGAGTATTTCGTCCAGCAATTCCCAGAACATGTCCACGTAACGACGGGTCGTGTCCGACATGGCTTTCGCACGCGCGCCGTTGCCTACCATCAGCCCGACCACGACCATCGCCAGCGGCCCGGAAACATGCAGGTGCGTGGCCAATGCGTAGCCTCCCATCACCGCAGCCAGGGTCAGCAGCACTTCCACCTGGTACTGGTCGATGCTCTTGAGCAGCTGGAACGTCACCGCGCCCAGCGCCAGGCCGAACACGATGCCGCCGCCCGCTTCGTGCAGCAGGGCCATGCCGGCCTCGCCGGGGGTGGGGGTGATGCCGCTGGCTGCGATGCCGAACAGCAGCGAAAACAGCACCACGCCAACGCCATCGTTGAACAATGACTCACCGGCAATCACCAGTTCCAGGCGTTTCGGCGCCTTGATGGATTTCAGGATGCCCATGACCGAAATGGGATCGGTCGGCGAGATCAGCGCGCCAAAAAGCAGGCAGTAGATCAGCGGAAGCGGTATCCCGATCCAGGGCAGCAACCACCACATGGCCATGCCGACAATGGCCGTCGACAGGCAGGTGCCGACGATGGCCAGCGCGGCGATCTGCCAGCGGAACTGCTTCAGCGTGACCAGGTCGACGTGCAGCGCGGCGGCGAACAGCAGGAACGACAGCATGCCCTGCATGAGCACGTCGGAAAAATCGATGTACTGCAGCAGGGATTTCTCGTGGGCGTTCAAACCGTGATCCAGGCCCAGCGCATGCAGCCCGACGATGACCAGGGAAAGGAACAGGGCGATGGCCATCACCCCGATGGCGGTGGGTATCCGGAGGAAGCGATGGTTGACGTACGCCAGCAGTGCAGTGACCACCAGCAGGAACGCGGCCACGTCAAGCATCGGCGGCGCTCCCCAGCAGCGCCCTTGCGGTGACGTTGCCGTTCTGGCGGGCTGTATTGATGTGGGTGAAGGACGACAGCCGCGACTGGATGTCGCGACGGTCCGCCGGATTGCCCACCGTACGCTGCGCGTCTTCGCTCACCCTCGCGGCGTGCTCGGCAAGCACCATGCGGCGGTCCGGGTCGGGTTCGCAGGCGGCGACCACCGTCAGTATCTCGACCAGCTTGATGAGCAGCGCCGTGCTGCCTTCGGAGTTCTGCCGGATCAGGTGGAACATCACGTCGCACAGGCTGCGGTAGGACACGTTGGGTATCACCAGGACGATCCTGCCATTGGCTTCATGGACCCCGTTGGGAACCACCTTGCCCGCCAGGTCACAGAGCGCGTCGCCGAGCCGATCGAGCACGCTCATCGCGGAGTGTGGGTCATTGATGCCCGGTGACAGCGCGCGCACGGCGACTTCAACCAGCTGCCGCACGGTCTGCTCCGGGTCCCCACTGCTGCCGCGCGCAGCGCCCAGCGCGGTATTGCGGCGGATGGCGGCCTCTGCGCCCGCAACGCTGACGGTCATCAGCGCAACCGGCGCGCCGGGGAAGAGATAGTCGCCGCGTCGCACCAGCAGGCGCAGGGTGGTGCCTTGCTCGGCCGCCCACGCCGCCAGCGCGTATTCGTCGAGTTGCTGGAGATAACCGCGCCGCGAATCGACCACGGCAACCGCGCTATCCCAGAAGTGATCCTCAGGCGGGTCGATGTTGGGCTGTTCCACCACCAGTGCGTGCATGGCGGCGGTGACATCGGCACTGACCAGGTCGACGACGGTGTCGACACTGATCCGGCCGGCCATGTGGCCAACGAAGTACACCAGCGTCGCGACGCAGCCAAAGGCAAGCAACACCGCCACCGACAGCGACAGGTGCGGCGTGAACAGTCCCTCTTCCTGGGTGCGCACCGTGCGCAGGACCATCAGCGCATACGAGAAGGTGCCGAGGAACGCGCCCAACGTGAACTGGTTGCCGCGGTCGCGGGTGAAGTTCCTGAGCAGCCTGGGCCCCATCTGTCCGGCGGCCAATGTCAGCGCGGCGATGGTGATGGAGAACACCGTGCCGGCGACACCGATGGTCGAGGACGCAACCGCGCCTAACAGTACCCGCGCGCCGGTCCCGCCGCCGTTGTAGAGCCACGTTGAATCCGCGAGCCAGCCAGGAAACGCGCCACTTCGATCCACTGCCACCAGTGTCATGGCCAACAGGATGCCGCCGAGCACCATGCTTGCGGGCATCAGCCAGAATGACTCGGAAAGCTGTCCCATCCATTGTCTGAAACGCGCTTTCATCGGGCCATCCTGTCTGCACATCGAGAGTCGTTGCGAACAGGGGCAGGGTAGAGCGCCCGCGTTGCCGCAGACAGGTTGCCACGATACGGATCCAGTCGCGAGGGAATGCCGCTCGGCGTCTGCCGGCACCTGATCGTCGCGAAAGAAGCAGACGCGTCCTCCCGTTGCAGGCTTGTGTGATTTTTGCCGTCGGGGAGGCTGGCGTCAGCGAGCAAGAGGGTGTCTGGGTACTTCGTTGCGAGCAGGGATCAGGTGTCACGGGCCAAGAAATGATGGCGGGGACGTTTCTGCGAACAAAACGCTTCCAGGTTCACGCGCGGAGCTGCTTGCGTGGGCGGTGCGCTGCGCTGATTCCGACAAAGCACTTCGCCCTGCTCTCTACCTTGGCGAGGACATCGGATGTCGCTACAGCTCGCCGATGTGCACACGGGTGCAGATCGCCGCGATGTCTCGGCGCAATGCCTTTCGAACATGCGGACTGCGGGGATGCGTGCGTCAGGCGCCCAGTGCGTTGATGTCGGTGTTCTCCAGCATCGTCGGCGGCGGCGCCTGGCGAAGGGCCGCGAGCATGGCGCGGCCGACGCGTGATGAGGTTGTCATCAGCGAGGGCAGGCTGCGCGTGGCCACGCCGAGCAATGGCCCGATCACGGCATACGCGGCTGCTCGTACGCCGTGCGGCGAACGCACGCCATCGACGGGCTGCACGATGCCAGGTCGGATCATGAGCGTGCGGATTCCGACCGTGCGCAACGCGTCTTCAGCCTCGCCCTTCACACGCATCGGCATGAGCGTTGCGCTCGCATCGGAGCCCGCGCCCGAGACGTAGACAAACGTGCCCGCGGGATTCTTGCGGGCGAAGGCGCCCGCGACGTGCATCGGAAGGTCAATGGTCACCGCGCGGTACGCAGTTTCCGACAGTCCCGGCACGACACCGGCGCAATAGAGGCAGGCATCAAGATTTTCAAATCCGGGCTCGCTGCCGTCCACGTCGCGCAGGTCGGCTACCTGCCACTGGGTCACGCGGGCGTCATCGCCGGTGTCCACGCTTCGGCGGCCGAGAAGCACGATACGTTCAACATCCGTATCCGCGCGGCAGGCGTCCAGCACGCCCTGTCCGACGAGTCCGGTCGCACCGACGATGATCAGGCGCATGGCATTTCCTCATGGGCGTCGCAGCAAGGGTACCGCGATGCCATTCCCGCCGGGAAACATGGCGAAAACCACAGCGGCATGGCAAGGCGTTTTCGGAGAGATCGACCAAGCATCCATGGATGCGTCATCGCCGACGCTTGGCATCAGCCCACCGGGTTTCGAGCCGCAGCCGCCTTTACACATGAAGCATTCGTCTTTGCGCGAAGAGGCGAGGACACTCGACTGGAAAGCGCAGTTCAACTGATTGGAAGCCAGCGTGTGGTCGTCGGGGCAAACACCCAATCAGTCAACACATCGCCAACTACCGAGGAGATAGGGTAATGAAACCGATCAGCCTGAAGTCTTGGAAGCCTCTGTTGCTGTGGGCGCTGATGATCGGCGGATCGGTGCCGGCTCTCGCCGTCGCTGCGACGCCGACACAGTCGTTCTACATCTACGGACACGCGCAGCTCCTTGAAGGTCGCATGCGATTCACGACCCCCTTCATCGGCAGGATGAGCATCGACCCCGGCTTCACCGACCAGTCGTTCGGCCAAGTGGGCCGGGTGACTTCGATCGCGATCAGTTTTCCGTTTCTTTGGAAAGTCCCGGCCTTCAATTCGATACTCACGCAAGGTCCTGAGATCAGCGGCATCACGCCGCTCAAGTACGACGTCACCGTGCTCAACGCGAAAGGCCAGCAGGTGCAGGTCCAGTTCACGACCGTGCAATCACCGGCGACCTGGCCCGGCTTCGGCACGCCGGTGGGTTCGCTGGTTGATTTCAGCGGAGGCACGTTCATGCAGGGCAGCAACAGCGGGCCTGTCGATATCGGCTTCGGCCATCAGCGTATTTTCTTGCAGAACTTCAGCGGCCACATCACCGCGCGCAGGTGAGGCAGTGATGGCCAGGTTCCACGTGATGGTGATCTGCTGATTTACGAGCCAACGTCCACGCTTTGCTACGCGACTGGATTTGAACGCCATCGACGCAAGGACTGGATCGTCGGGACGCCACTAAACTTCGGAGGGTAACGCGATGAAAAGCAAAACGAAGATTCTCTCGGTGCTGGTCGCCGGCAGTGTGTCGCTGTTGGCCGCTTCAGTCGGCGCGATCTTTGCCGCGTCGCCCCCGGGCGAGCCGTTGGCTGGCGCGGCATTGGTCAAGCAAGGTCAGCAGGTTTTTCGCTACGACACGTTTGGCGATGAAATCAAGTGGACCGACCAGTTGCACATGAACCAGGTCATCAGTACCCAGGTCAGCCCGGTCACGGCACTGGCGGTCGGCCTGAAAGTCGATGTGGAAGCACTGCCCGAATCGGTCAAGCAGGGCATCGTGGACGGAACCATCGACTTGAATGACCCCGCCGTGACGGTTGCGTTGCTGAGCCTCAATGCGGTTGTCGGGCTCAAGGGCACGGTCGAGAAAGTGAACGGCGTCGACACGTTGACGCGGGTCGGCACCACCTGCGCGCTGTGCCACTCGACGGTCGATAATTCGTTCGCGCCGGGCATCGGCCATCGCCGCGATGGCTGGCCCAACCTTGACCTCAATCCCGGTGCGATCATCGCGCTGTCACCGGCGCTTTCCGCCGCGCAAAAGGCACAGTTGAATTCGTGGGGTCCTGGCAAGTACGACCCGCGCTGGAACGTCGATGGCCTCAGCATTCCAGTCGTGATCCCGCCCGCGTATGGCCTGGCCGGAGTGAACAGAGTCGTCTTTACCGGCGATGGACCCAACCTCTCGTACTGGAATCGCTACGTCGCGGTCACCCAGATGGGCGGGCAGGGCGTCTTCTCCGACCCGCGGGTCGGCTCGCATCTGAGCCCTGATACCCCGGGCCTGGCGGCGGACTGGCGCCCCGGCATGGTGGTCGCGAATGGCACGCAGGATAAGGTCAGCAAATCGCTGCCCGCGTTGCAGGCATATCAGCTGTCGATCCCCGCGCCGTCGCCGCCGGCAGGGAGCTTTGACAACGCCCAGGCACAGCGCGGAAAACTCGTATTCAAGGCAAAGGGCTGTGCGGGCTGCCACAGCGGCGCGCACTTCACCGATGCCAACGAGCGGCTGCATCCGCCGACCGCGTCGGCGGCCAAGGAGACGCTGTATGTGATGCGTTCCGCGACGGGGATGTATCGCACCACGCCGCTACGTGCTCTGTGGCAGCACGCTCCGTACTTCCACGATGGCTCTGCCGCGACGCTTGCCGATGTGGTGGAGGCTTACAACACCAAACAGAAACTACGGCTTACGTCCAGGCAGAAGGATGATTTGGCGGAGTACCTGAAATCACTGTGATAAACAGAGCGCAAGAGGACGACGCAAGACAATCGCCCCGAAAATGGTCAAGGAAGATGGCCAGCTCAGAGAGAATCAAGTCTCCTTGATTTTCCCCGTAGCTTTTTGAGCTGGTCTTTTTTGAGTTGGTCGATTTTCCAGTCGTGTTCGAAGTTCCTGTCCGCGCACTTACCACGCCAACATGATCTTCCCGATATGCGTGCTGCTCTCCATCAGTGCATGGGCCCTGGCCGGCTCGCGCGCCGGGAAGACCTGATGGATCACCGGCTTGGCCCTGCCTGATTCCAACAGCGGCCAGACGTGCTCATGCAGCTGCCTGGCCAGCGCGGCCTTGAACGCGACGGGCCGTGCGCGCAGCGTGGATCCGGTGATGGTCAGGCGTCGTCGCATGATCAGCGATGCATCGATGTCGGCATGCTTGCCACCCAGGGTGGCAATGAAGACCAGTCGGCCATCGTCGCGCAGGAGTTCGAGTTCGCGCGGCACGTAGTCGCCGGCCACCATGTCGAGGATCACGTCCACGCCGCGGCCGTCGGTATGTTTTTTTACTTCCTCGACGAAGTCCTGCTCGCGGTAGTTGATGGCGTGGGCGCCCAGTTTTTCGCAGGCCGCACATTTCTCCGCATTGCCCGCAGTGGCGAACACACGGTGACCGAACGCGTGCGCCAGCTGGATGGCGGTGACGCCGATCCCGCTGGAGCCGCCCTGCACCAGGAGCGACTCAGGTGCGCCGGCGGTATCGGCGCCGAGGCGTCCGCGATCGAACACGTTGCTCCACACCGTGAAGTAGTTCTCCGGCAGCGCCGCGGCTTGCATCAAAGTCAGCCCCGTGGGGACAGGCAGGCATTGCAGCAGCGGCGCCACGGCGTACTGCGCGTATCCGCCACCGGCGAGCAATGCACAGACGGCGTCTCCTTGCTTGAGGTCGAACGGGTTGTCTCCGCCGAAATCACCGTCGACCAGTTCGCCTGCCACCTCCAGCCCGGGCAGGTCGGAAGCGCCGGGTGGCGGCGCGTAATTGCCTTGGCGCTGGAACACATCCGGGCGATTGACGCCCGACGCCGCCACCTTGATCAGCACCTCGCCCGGGCCGGGCCGCGGGATGGCGCGCTCGGTCGTTTGCAGCACGTTCGTCGGTCCAGGCCGGGCGATTTCGATGGCTTGCATGGTGGCCATGTGGGCTCCGTCGGGTTGGAAAAACGACGTGGAGGTGAGTGCATGCCTGACAGCAGGGTCAACCTCCGCGCTCTCCATCAACAACCAGGGTCAAGGATGGAAAAAAACATCCGCTGCACTCAAGGTGTCCGCTGTTTTCCACCTGCCGCATCGTTCGCCATCAGGTGATCGGCCACCGCGCGGTACGCGGGCAGGGAGGTCGGGTCGCTGGCTGCGTTGGCTGCGACCGGGTTTGACGCGAAGCGGACGATGACCATCTCGGCGGTGGGGTCGATCCAGATCGTCTGGCCGTGCACGCCGCGCGCTGCATAGGCGCCGTGGTCGTCATTGCTGATCCACCACATGCTGCCATAGCTCCAGCCGGGCAAGAGGTCGTAACCGGCCTTGGCGAAGGTCGCCGCATCGCCTCCCTTGCGGATGCGCATGACAGCGTTGCGCGGCACCACCTGCTCGTCGCCAACCCGGCCTTCATCAAGCATCATCTGGCCCAGTCGCGCCATGTCGCGCAGGGTGGCGTTGAATCCGCCGCCGGCGAACGGCGTGCCGATCGAATCGACCGTGTAGAACGCTTCGCGGTCTGCACCGACCCGGCTCCAGATGCGTTTGGAGAGCAGTCCAGCGACCGACTCACCGGTCGTCCGCGCCAGCAGCCAGCCCAGCGCGTCGGCGTTGACCGTCTTGTAGCCGAACGCTTCGCCATGCGTGCCTTTTTTCTTCACTGTCTGCAGATACTCGAAGTAGCTGCGCGGGCCGACGTAGTCCGCCGGCTTGGGCAGCGGACTGCCCGCCTTGGCGTATGTCCACACCTCGGCATCCGGGTCGGCATAGTCCTCGGAGTAGTCCAGCGCGGTGGTCATGTCCATCACCTGCCGCACCGTGGCATCGCCAAATGCGCTGTCGCGCAGTTCGGGGATCAGGTCGCCGACACGCGCGTTCTCGTCGAGCTTGCCTTCGGTTACCAGCATCTCGCCCAGCAGGCCGGTCAGCGACTTGGTCACCGACATCGCGCCGTGCAGCGTGTTGGCGTCCAGGCAACCGTCGTAGCGTTCATACACCACCCGGCCGCGGTGCATGACGAGGATGCCATCGGTGTAGTTGGCGTCGAAGGCCTGGCCCCACGTCATCGTCGTGTCGGAGCCCAGCGGCTTGAACGTCACCGCATCAAGCGAGGGGTCCAGCGATATCTTCAATTCCCGCGCGCCGTGCGAGCCGCTGTCGACATCGGCGGTCGGCATCAGTTGGCGGAAGTGGCAGGCGGTCCAGCGCAGCTTCGGAAACGAAAAATAATCCGGGTCGGTGAACCGGATCACTTTGCTTGCCGGCGGTGGGAACCCCTGCATCCAGCCCATGCTGGCCGGGTTGGATGCCTTGGCCGATAGCGGTGGTGGGTCGGCTGCCAGAGTCGGGCCCGCGAGGATCATCGATGAGGCCAGTGTGGCCGCGATAACAAGTTTCATGGTTTGCTCCTAGTTGAGTTCTTGCACGCCGCCGCCGGACACGGTGAGGATTTGGCCGCTGATCCAGGCTGCCGCCGGTGCGCACAGGAACAGCGCCGCATTGGCCATGTCCTGCGGCTCGCCCAAGCGATGGATCGGCGTGTGCATCAGCATCGTCTTCTCGATCTCGTCGTTGAGCACGGACGCCAGCGCATCGGTGCGCGTTGCGCCGGGTGCGATGCCATTGACCCGGATGCCACGCGGGCCGAGATCGAAGGCGATGTTGCGTATCAGGTGGTTGGTCGCCGCCTTCGATGCGCCATACGAGGCCATTTTTTCGTTCTTGTTGTCGCCGGCCATCGATGTGATTGCCAGCATCGAACCGCCGCCGGCTTTTTCCATCTCCGGTGCGGCAAGCTGGGCGAGGCGGAACAGTGAGAACACGTTGAGGTCGAAGGCGCGACGGAAATCAGCCATCGGCATGTCGAACGGTTTTGGGCCACCGCCGCCGGCGTTGCTGACCAGGATCGTGAGCTTGCCGAAACGCCGGCTGGCCTCCTGGACGAGATTGGCAAGGTCGTCTTCCCGGGTGACGTCGCAGGCCAGCGACGCGGCCTTGCCACCCTGCGCCTGGATGTCGTCGGAGACGGCGCGGGCGGCATCGGCATCCCGATCGCTGACGATCACCGCAGCGCCTGCAGATGCAAACGTCTGCGCGATGGCGCGGCCGATGCCTGCGCCCGCCCCGGTGATGATGGCGACCTGGTCGTCGAGTCTGAAACTGGCTGCGTCATACATGGCGCCGGATCCTTTTTGTGAGTTTGGCTCTGTGCTGTCGGGACTTCGCGTTGACGGAAGTCCAGGCGTGACTCGCCACCGCTGCATGGTGGCGATCCGTGGATGCGGAAAAGCATAGCGTTGCACTCGTAACGAGCTTGTGTGTTCAGACAGGCGGTGGCGATGATGAAGCCGATGTCGGCCGCACAGGCGCGTGCCGCCGGCACCCAGGCCACGCCAGCGGATCGATGCGTCGTGGCGGCGCGCGCGCTTGACGCCTGCGCGCAGGCGTCGTGACTTCAAGAAATCGGCGGCGACTCGTCGTGGAGCGCTGCGGATGGCGCGGTGGCGACGGCGGTGTCACCGCGCGCCATCGAACCAAATACGCCATCGCGACGAACCCAGGCGTGGTACAGGGCCGCAGCCAGATGCAGCAGGATGGTGGCGAACAGCAGCCGTGCCAGCCACGTGTGCGCGCTGCGCAGCGGTGCATACAGCGCGGCATCGTGCGGCAACAGCGGCGGAAGCTGCGCGCCGCTCCACAGCACGATCGGATAGCCGCCGGCCGACAGCATCGTCCATCCCACCAGCGGCATTGCGATCAGCAGCGCGTACAGAAGCACGTGCGAACCGGTCGCCGCCAGCACCTGCAAACGGGGCAGGTCGGGTGGAAGCGGCGGGGGCGGGTTGCGCAGGCGATAGGCCAGACGGATCAGCGCAAGCGCGAGGATGGCGACGCCGAGCGGTCGGTGCACCGCGAGCAGGGTGGGTCGCATTCCCAGCGAGGCCACCATGCCCACGCCGATGAACAGCATCGCCAGCACCATGACGGCCATCGACCAGTGCAGCACGCGCGCAGGCAGCTTGAACCCGGTGCCGGTCATGGCGTCTTCTTCGTGATGTTGGCATCCGTCCGGCCGGCGTCCGCGCCGTGCGCGATTTCACCCTGGCGGCGGTCGAACGACACCGCGTACACGGCCGAGCGCGCGGCCAGGATCGGGTCCGACGAACCTTCGACGCCGGCGGGCAGGATGAGTGGGTCGAAATTGACGTCGCGGCAGGCACCGGTCGACTGCGGTTCGGTGCGTTCGATGACCACCGTCCCCACCGTCACCTTGCGGCGCGCGTCCGGCCAGGGCTGCGAGGCGTCATTGATGTCGTCGCCGGGCTCGGCGAGGGTCACCGCCATGTCCCAGCGCAGCGGACCGCGACCCAGGCGCGTGGCGAGGTCCTGGGACAGGAAGTCCACGCCTGCGGATTCGCGCGCGTCCGGCGTCATCGCCTCGAACGGGGTGCGCGGCAGCATCGACCAGCGCACGTTGCGCGCCTGTCCCGCCGCGTTGGTGAAGCGGAAGGTATTGACGCCGTTGTACGTGGTGTTGGCGAAGCTGGTCGGCCAGGGTGCGCTGGCTGCCCACGCGGCGAAACGCTGCGCGGCCGGATGCGTCTCGCGGAAGGCAGCCATCCGCGCGGGGTCGGGTTTGCCGGTGGCCGGATCGGGCACCCCGGCAAGGGTTTGCGCGTCGAAGTCGGCGACGGTGGCGACGCCGAAAAACGGAAAGCTGTTCATCGCCATTCGCCACTCCTGGCCGTCGTCGGTTCGCAAAAGCAACGCCATGCTGCGGACGCGCGCCTTCGGGTCGAGCCCATAAGGCGTGCCCCCGCCGATCGACATGCGTCCCAGCAGCGGCGTGCGTAGCTGCGAGAACACGCCTGCGCTGGACAGCGCCCGACCATCGGCATTGCCCTCGAACCAGCCCGCGACGCAGACACCTTTGGCGTGTGCGCGTCGGAAGCCCGGATATATCTGGCCATTGGCGGCCTGGATATCGTCGGTAAAGCGTTGCGGGGTCAGCTTTCCGGGCGTCCACCAGCCTGCGACCCAGCCGAAGGTGGCGGCAAGCGCGGCGACGATGGCGGCGATGCCCAACAGGGCGGGCCACACGCGCCGCGGGGGCGCTGTTGGCTCAGGGGGGCGCGCGGAACCGGGCGCATCGTCGTGATCGGTCATGTCAGGAACTCCTCGCCGTGCAGTCGTGGAACCACCAGCAGTATGGACTTCGGTATCGGACGGTGCGCGCTTCACAATCTCGTTAAAAAGGCGTGCCGCATTGTGTTGACGCGTATGGCGTGCGCGTTATTCCGCCATGCTCGAAGCAGGGGAGTGATGGAATGGGCCGAAGGCTGGGCAGGATGGAAGCGTGTCCAGGTGCATCCGTGGGCCATGGGTGTGCATGAGGCTGTGTCGCGACGATGTAGGCACTCGGTCGACGGTTTTGCGCTTCTTGGACTGCGCCCCAGCTCGGCTGATACGGCCTAGTTCGCCGTTGGGAGCAGGGGCGGGGGAGCGGGCGACAGCCGATCGGACTCTTTTTGCTCCCCACTCCAACCCATGACGCGACCGGCACAACGCGTTGGGTAGCCTGTTCCTGCAAAGCCTTGCACTGGCGACGGTGTTGCGGTCGTGGGTGCCTTGCTCAATCCTCAGGGAGTAACCGCCGTGGCCGTCACTGTCGACCGAATGCCTCAAGGGGCGATTCACCCATTCCATGCGTTCCTGCTTGCCGGGGCCGTTCCGCTGTTCTTCAGCGCGATGCTGAGCGACATCACGTATGCCCGCAGCTACCAGATCCAGTGGAGCAACTTTGCGTCCTGGCTGATCGCCGGTGCGCTTGTTTTCGCTGGCTGTGCGCTGCTGTGGGCCGTCATCGACCTGTTCCGCGGCGATCGTCGCGGCGGGCGTGCGCTGGTTTACGTGCTGCTTCTTTTAGCGACCTGGGTGCTGGGCTTCATCAACGCCTTGGTCCACGCCAGGGATGCGTGGGCAATCATGCCCGCGGCGTTGATCCTGTCGGCGATCGTGACCCTGCTGGCGTGCGCGGCAACGTGGCTCGGGTTCTCCCGCCTTCGCCTGGGAGGTGCAGCATGAAACGCTTGAACCTGTTGCTGGTGGTCGCACTCGCGGCGCTGCTGGGCGCATGCGGCGGCAGCGATCCGGACCCCACCCAATATGGTGCTGCCCCGACACTTCCGGACCAGCAGAGCGGACTGCTGCCCGACATGACCATCGCCAAGCCGGTGCAGTGGGGCGACCAGTTGCCGACCGTGCCGACCGGCTACACGGTCGCGGCCATCGCCACCGATCTCCGTATCCCCCGGCAGACACTGGTGCTTCCCAACGGCGACATCCTGGTGGCCGAAGGGCGCGGCGGCGGGGCGGCGGCGCTGAAGCCCAAGGATGTGATCGCGGGCCGCATCAAGGCCAAGGGCAACACTGCGGTTCCAAGCGGCAATCGGTTGACCTTGCTGCGCGACCGCAACGGCGACGGCACCTACGAGGAACGAAACATTTTCGCCGAAGGCCTCAACGCGCCCTACGGGCTCGCGCTGATCGGCAGCAACCTGTACGTCGCCAACCAGGACGCGCTGGTGCGATTCGATTACCGCGATGGCCAGACCCGGGCCAGCGGCCCGCCCGTCACGGTCACCGAGCTGCCGTCGGCGATCAATCATCACTGGACCAAGTCGCTGGTCGCCAGCCCCGACGGGAATTTCCTGTACGTCGGCATCGGCTCCAACAGCAATATCACCGAGCGCGGGATGGTGGCCGAAGCAGATCGCGCACGCGTGTGGAAGGTGGATGCCGTGACCGGCGCGCACAAGACTTACGCCACCGGCCTGCGCAATCCCACCGCACTTGCCATCCAGCCGGGGACGGACGTGCTGTGGGCGGTGGTGAACGAGCGTGACGAGCTCGGTCCGAACCTGGTTCCCGACTACCTCACCTCGGTCCGCGAAGGCGGATTCTACGGTTGGCCGTACAGCTATTGGGGCCAGAACGTCGACCCGCGCGTGCAGCCGCAGGACCCGGAAAAGGTGGCCTCCGCCATCGCCCCGGATTACAGCCTGGGATCGCACGTGGCCGCGCTTGGTGTTGCGTTCTCGACGCCGGCGATGGGCGCCAGGTTCCAGGACGGTGCATTCGTCGGCGAGCACGGCAGCTGGAACCGCAAGGATCCGGTCGGCTACAAGGTGGTCTTCGTGCCGTTCGCGAATGGTCGCCCGGCCGGGCCTCCGATCGACTTCGTCTCCGGCTTCCGCGACAAGGACGGCAACACCCGCGGCCGTCCGGTCGGCGTGACCGTGGATCCGCGCGGCGCCCTGATCGTCGCCGATGATCTTTCCAACACAATCTGGCGGGTGACACCGACGCGTTGATCGCATCTGCACCACGGAAGTCAGGAGGATTGTGGTCATTCCCGCATCAGCCCACCGCCATCGACAGCGACAACCTGCATGTCGGCAGTCGGGGCGATCATGGGTTGTAAAGTCCCGGCCACCGGAACGTCGGTTCTGCGTGGTCGGCTCCACGCTCACTGAAGTCCGGACGCGACTCCCCATCGCTGCGTGATGGCGATCCGCAGGCGTGGAAACTACTATCGTTAAACTGATGATCTGCCCACGATGATCCGCCCATCGAGTTCAGGCAGATCGCCGGAACGTCCCGCAGGAGAGCACACGTGCCCAAGCCGCCCCAGCAAACCCCGAACCGCAATCCGGCCAAGCCCGTGGCGGTCGCCGTCATCATGCTGCTGCTGGTCCTGGTGGTGCTGTATGCCCTGTCGGATCGCATGGCGCCGTCGTCGTCGCGCGGGATCGTGTCGGCCCACGTGGTCCAGGTCGCGCCGCGGGTCTCGGGCGAGGTGACCGAGGTGATGGTCGAGGACGATGCCGTCGTGCAGGCGGGCGATCCGCTGTTCTCGCTCGACGCCAGGCCGTTCGAGCTGGCCGTGCGCCAGGCCGAGGCCAATCTGGCCAATACCACGCAGGGCATCCATGCGTCGGGCGCATCGTTGGTGGCTGCGCAGGCGACGGTGACACAGGCGCGCACCAGCCTCGACACCATCCGGGCGGATGCCGACCGCACCCTGCGGCTGGTCGAGCGTGGCATCGTCGCGGCCGCGCAGGGTGATGCCGCGCGCGGTCAGGTCGCCGACGCGCGCGCGAAGCTTCAAACCACCCAGGCCAACCTGAAAAGCGCGCGCATGCAGCTGGGCCCAAAGGGCGCGGACAACCCGTCCATCCTGGGCGCCGAGGCGCAGCTGGAGGCTGCGCAATACGACCTGGCCTCCACCACGGTGAAGGCCCCGCACTATGGCGTGGTGACCAACGTGACGCTCTCCGAGGGCCAGTTCATCGGCGCGGGCAACCCCGCGCTCACCTTCATCGACGCCGCTGCCGCATGGGTCACGGTGGACCTGCGTGAGAACCAGCTGCAAACCGTGCGCGTGGGCGACCCGGTCCATCTGTTGTTCGACGCGGTGCCCGGCACGATTTTCGAAGGACGCGTGCAAAGCATCGCCTGGGGCATCGACACCGGGCGCAGCCAGCAAAGTGGTCTTGTCATCAACCAGCCGAGCAACCGCTGGTTCGAGCCGGCCCGGCGCATTCCGGTGCGGGTCGAGCTGGTGGGTGGCATGACGGCCTGGCCGCGCAACGTGCGCGTCGGCGGGAAGGTGCAAGCGGTGGTGTTCACGGGAGGAACCGGCAACCCGATCGCCCTGATCGCGCGCGCGTCCCAGCGGGTGCGCGCCTGGGCCAGCTACCTGCACTGAGCGCCGGCATGTACGTGACCCCGCGCCCCAACGTCGACGACGATCCGCTCTATGCGGTTCGCCTCGCGATGACCGGCATGCTGGCGTACTTCGCGATCGTGCTGATTGATCCGGCCCTGCCGCCGATCATCGCCGCGCTGCCCGTCGGCCTTATCGCGGCCCAGCGCAAGGCATTCAGCCCGATCAAGGCCATTGCAGGACCGATCTCGATGATCGTGATGGCATACGTGATGACCTGGTTCGTGCAGCAGTTGCGGCCGATGCCGCTGGTCTACGTGGGCGCGATGTGGCTGACCTATTTCGCCGGCTTCCGCATGATCCTGCAAAGCGGCGCCCAGGCCGGCATGCTGATCGTGATCATCGCGGTGCTGATGTCGGTGATGGGCATGCATGGCAGTGCCACGGTCGAGACGCTGCGCGACGGCTTCACGCAGGCGTCGCTGGTGGCGCTGGTGATCGGGCCGTTGGTGTACCTGATCTTCCCGGCGCGCACGTCCGAGCAGCATGTAGATGAGCCGGTGCCGGGTACCGGCAACGCCACGCTGGGCGCGGCGATCCGCGCTTCGGTCCTGCTGGGGCTGAGTTTCTGGCTGTATGCGGTGATGCAGCCCTCGGACATGATGATGGCCGTGATCGCGGCGATGGTGCTGGTGTTCCCGACGCGGCAGGCCGTGTTCTTCGAGGCAGGCCAGCGTATCCGCGCGACGTTCCAGGGCAGCGCCATCGCCCTGGTCGTGCTTGGGCTGTTCGCACTTGCGCCGCAGCTGCCGATCCTGCTTGGCCTCATCTTCCTGGGCGGGCTGTGGCTGGGAAGCCGGATGCTGAGCGGCCCACATCCCAGCATGGTCTACCAGTACGCGCTGTCGGTCGCACTGGCACTGATCGCCGGCGCGCTGTCCACGCAGGAACCCGGCTATGCGACGTTCACCCGCATCATCCTCACGCTCGCCGGCGCGTTCGCCGCGGCGTTCACCGTGGCCCTGCTCGATGCCCTGACGCAGTGGCGGGACGCGGTCCCGGCGAAGGCCTGACGCGGTCTGCGCCGGGGCGGTGCTGGGCCCGCGCCAATCGACGCAGGACGCAGCTGCCATGCGAAGACATGATGTTGCTGGAGAAATGGTGTCAAACACAATTCGCGTCGAGAAATGTTGCTCGAGAAATGTTGTTCGAGAAAGGGTGTCAACGCCAATTTGGACACAACAGCCCAAAGACCTTGATTGCATGCAAAATACCCGTTCCCCCAAACACGGTTACACCCACATGCGTTTCACTGGAGTTTCTGTTCTGACGGCACCGTTGGCCATCGCGCTTGTTGCGCTCTGCGCACCGGCCTTCGCTGCCGAGCCGCTGTATCTTGCCTCGCAGCTCGAAGTGGATGCCGATTCCGGCGTCAGCAAGGAACTCGGCGACTGCCCCTATGCGCGCGAGTTCTCAGAAGTGCTGCAGCTGGCCCTGAAGCGCGACGGTGCGACCTTCGCCACCGGCAGCGTGCCGACGGCGAAGGGGCGTTCGCTCAAAGTGGAGCTGGTGGATTTCTCGCTCACCGGCAACGGCTTTATCGGCCATCGCATGAACATGAAATTCAAGGGCGCGCTCTACCAGGACGGCAGCAAAGTGGCGTCCTTCACCGACCGCACCGACTTCGACGGCAACGGCATGATCACCGCCTGCGCGCAGGTGCGCACGTTCATGGTCGGGGAAGCCTCTCAAGTCGCTAAATGGGTTCGCAAGCCGGTCGACGGCCAGGAACTCAAGCGCTGGGGCGACTAGCCGGCCCCAGGGCGTAGCGCAAAGGCGCCACGGCCGCTGCAGCCGGCATTCGCTCGTCACCCGTTACCGGACCTCATCGAAGGTGTACTCGTGCTGGCCATCGCGCACGATCAGTTTGCGCACGCCGTCCTTGTCCGCGCGTACGAACGGGAAGCCGGCTGCCTCCGGGTCGATGGTCACGAACGCGAGGCTGCCGTCGGGCTGTGGCATGGTCGCGATCTTGGACGAGAACGAGCCCGTGTCGAACCAGGCCACGCCATCCTTGCGCCGTACGACGATATCGCCCAGCGCGGCGCTGCGGTAGAGCGGCGCCAGCCCGGCAATCGCCGCGGGGTCGGCCGGCCACTGCAGCAGCTTGCGCTGCGCGGCGAACGCCTCGCGGTCAGCCTTTGCGTTTGCGGTCGCGGTGGCCTGCGCCTGCGGCTCGCCGTCGAACATCAGCTCCATCAAGCGACGCTTGAGCGGTCCGCGCAGCATCACGCCCTCGTCGGCGTTGGTCAGGATCACCGCACCCACCTTCTGGTCGGGCCACCACATCATGTTGGAGTGGAAGCCGCCCATGTCGCCGCCGTGGTCGATCACAGTGACGCCGTCGCTCTTGTCCACCATCAGCGCCATTGCGTAGTTGCGGTCCACGCCCAGCGCGATCTGCGGCTCGCGCCGCTGCAGCAGCGCCGCCTCACCGATGTAGCGCGATCCGTCGGGCAACACGCCCTTGTCGATCTCCATCTGCACGTACTTGAGCAGGTCGTCGACCGTGCTCCAGGCGGCGCCGGCCGGACGCGATGAAACGATGGTGTCGTTGAGCCCCATCCCCATCACCTCCACGCTGTGGTCGATGTCAAAGCCGTGCGGTGAGGCGTAGTTGCCGGTTTGCGCTTTTGCGTAATCGAAGGTGGTGTTGCGCATGTCCAGCGGATCGAACACCAGCGCCTGCATCGCCTTGTCATAGCCGGCGCCAAGTTCGGTGCCGGGATAGGCGACCTGGCCGCCGATGTATCCAGCGGCCGCTGCCATCGGATTGGAGTACTGGAACAATTCGCCAAAACCGCTGGTCGGCTGCATCGTGCCCAGGGTGGTCATGACCGTTTCAGGAGTCTGCTTCTCGCCCTCGAACAGCCACTCGAAGTCCTGTCGCGGTACGCCCGTGCACGCGCAGATCAGGTGCTTGACCAGCACCTTGTCCGTCGTCGCCGCATTGCCCAGCTTGAAGCCCGGATAGACATCCTCGGCACGCGCGTTCCAGTCCAGTTTGCCGGCGTCAACCAGCCTGGCAAGCATCAGTGTCGTCAGCGCCTTGGTATTGGAGGCGATCATGAAGCGGGTATCGCCATCGACTTTTTCCGGCTTGCCCAGCGTGCGCACCCCGAAGCCGCGCGACATCACCACCTTGCCGTCCTGCACGATGCCGATTGCCACGCCGGGTACGTCGTAATCCTTGCGCATGTCCTCGACGAACCCGGCGATCTTCGCCAGGCGGGCGTCATCGAGTTTGTGTGCGGTGCGCCCGCCGAAGTTCTCACGCGTGTAGCCGGCAGGCTGGAAACGCTGGTAGAACTTGCCGAACTGCGACGCGCGCTTCTCGGCGATGGCCTGGTCAATGTCCAGCATCACCACGGTCCACGCCGTGCCTTTGCGAAAGGCAACCGCGTTCACAACGCGCTTGGCGTTTTGCGGCACGTCGTAATCGTAGAAGCGGCGTGCATCCCAGCCGTCCTTTGGCGCGCCATCGGTGGCAACCAGCGACTTGGGCGACATGCCCATCACTTTCCAGCCTTCGGCGACGGCAGCATCGGCGTTGTCGGCGACGGCATCCACGATGGCGATGCGCGAGCCATCGGCTTCCGGCGGCATCAACAGCACGGCATTGCCCTGGGTCCGTTGGGTGAAGCCCGCAGGCAGCAGAAACGTGGTGCCGCGCGGCGTGGCCGACGGTGCGTCGGCGGTTGCGCTGGCAGGAGCGACTGCCTCGGCCGCCTGCGTGGGGGACGTCGCTGTGATCGCGGCCAGCAGGCTGGCCAGGACGAGAGGTTGCAAGACAACGCGCATCGGAAGCTCCGGGCAAGACACGCGCGGAGCGCGCGTGTTTAAAGGGCTCACGCACGTTACACCCGGACACGGCCAAGCGAACGCCGGGCTGCAACCTGGCGCCGCGCTTCTGTCAGCCGCCGGGGGCCTGCGGCTCCGTTAGAGCCGGATCCGTCGCATGTGTCTTGCGCAGTCGACGGATGATCCAGTGGGTCGCCGTCAGCGCAAGCGCGGGCGCGACTACCGCAACAAACAATGCCGGCAGCGACACCGGGACGAAGCCGAACCAGCGCGCAGGCGCCGGAACCAGCGTGAGGCAGGCCAGCAGCGCGAGTGCGCCAACCACGGTGATCCAGAACGCGACGTTGGTCGGTCGCGCGATGCCACCTCGTGCCGGTGCCATGTGCCAAAGCACCAGCGCAATATTGCACGCGATCAGCGCTGCGAACGCCAACGCGGCGGGCTGCGGTGACGGCAATCCCGTGCGCGATGCAGCCAGGTACACCAGCAGCACCAGTGCGAACGCCGACGCGCCGAGCAGCATGCTCTTGATGATCGTGCGCAGGCCCAGTAACGGGGTGCCCGACGGCCGCGGCGGACGGCGCATCAGGTCCGGTGCGGGTGGCTCGCGCTCGAGCACGATCGAGCATGCAGGATCGATGACCATCTCCAGGAACACCACGTGCAGCGGCAGCAGGATCAGCGGCGTCCCCAGCACCAGCGGCAGCAGTGCCAAGCCGGCGATGGGCACATGCACGGCGACGATATACCGGGCTGCGCGCTCGAGATTGGCGTAGATCGTGCGCCCCATCCGGATTGCGCGCACGACCGAAGCGAAGTCGTCATCGAGCAGCACGATGGATGCCGCCTCGCGGGCGACGTCGGTGCCGCGCCCGCCCATCGCCACGCCGACATGGGCGGCCATCAGCGCCGGTGCATCGTTGACGCCGTCGCCCGTCATGGCCACCACTTCGCCGGCATCTCGCAACGCCTGCACCAGGCGCAGCTTGTGTTCCGGGCGCACGCGCGCAAACACATCCGTGCGGCCCAGCAGGTCGCGCAGCGCATCCGCATCCAGCTGTTCGAGGGACGCGCCGAGCGTGACTTGCGGGTGATCGCAAATCCCGGCGGCGATGGCGATCGCGCGAGCGGTCTCGACGTGGTCTCCGGTCATCAACACCACACGCACACCCGCGGCGTGGGCCTCGGCGACCGCGGCGGGCACTTCCGCACGCAGCGGATCGGCGAAACCCAGCAGGCCTCGCCACGTGAATGGCTGGTCTTCCAGGCTGTCAGGTGCATCCGTTGTCGTCGTCTGCGCATCAGCGACCGCAAGCACGCGCAATCCTTCCGCTGCCATCGTCGCGGCATGCCCCAGGACCCGCGTGCGGTCTTCTTCTGCCAGCCCGCACAAGGCCGCAACCGCTTCCGGCGCGCCCTTGCAGGCGAGTAACAAACCGGGACGACCCGCACAGCGCCATGCGGTTGCGTAGGCGGGCAGGGCCGGCGTCACCGGGTAGCGCTTCAGGTCTTCCCAATCATCGCTGGAGGAATCCGCGGGGCACGCCGACGCGACGGCATGCACTGCGCGATCCATGGGGTCGAAGCCATCCGCATCGCTGGCCCGCGCCGCACACCGGAGCAGCGACAGGTTATCGCCGTCCAGTGCGTCGTCGGGCGTGCGCGGCGTTGCGCCGTCGGTCAGCAGCCGTGTCAGTGCCATCCGATTTTCGGTAAGCGTGCCGGTCTTGTCGGTGCACAGGACCGTGACCGATCCGAGCGCCTCGATCGCCGGCGGGCGTCGTACCAATACGCGCAGGCGCGCCATCCGCCACGCACCCAAGGCCAGGAACACCGTCAGCACGACCGGGAACTCCTCCGGAATGGTGGCCATCGCCAGGGTGATGCCAGCCAGCAATGCATCCAGCCAGCCGCCCCGAAGCCAGAGATACAGCGCAAACACCAGAACGCAAGACGCGATGCTGGCTGCCGTGAACCACAGCACCAGGCGCCGGATCTCGTGCTGCAGCGGAGTGGCCTCCCGATTCAGTTCGCCAAGGCTGGCACCAATGCGGCCCATCTCGGTGCCCGATCCGGTTGCGGTCACTTCGGCCATGGCTTGGCCGCGCACGACCAGCGTTCCGGCACGGATGCGCGCGGCTTCGTCGTCGGCACCAGCTGCGCGTGCCACCGGAACGGATTCGCCCGTCAGCAGCGATTCGTCGACGTGCAGGTCGCTGCTGTCCAGCAGCTTGGCATCGGCTGGCACGCGATCCCCCTCGGCGACCTGCACCACGTCGCCGACGACCAGCGATGTTGCCGGCACGCGCTGAAGTGCACCGTCGCGCCAGGCGATGGCAAAGGGACTGCTGAGGTCCCGCAGCGCCTGCAGGGCGTTCTCGGCGCGCATCTCCTGGTAGAGCGTCAATCCGACAACCAGCAGCACGGAAAGCCCCAGCGCTGCGGCATCACGCGGTTCGCCCACGCTGAGGTAAAGCACGCAGGCCGCGATGAGCAGCAACAGCATCGGCTCGCGCAGCACGCTGAGCAGGATCCTTGGCCAGTGCCGCTGGTCGGGCTGCGGCTGCGCGTTGGGACCATCCCGCAACAGCCGTTGTGCGGCTTCCGACGCAGACAGGCCGATGGTGCTTGCAGGCGGTGCATTGGTGCTCATGGCGCACAGCCTGACATGCCGCGCGGAACTGGACACGCGCAACGATGTGGCGGGCGCCATGGGCGTGAAAATTTCGGATCCATGTCGCAGCCCCAGGGTCGCAGCGGTGCCGATTTCGTTTGCATCACCCCGCATGCTCCGATGTTCTGCCAGGTGTCCATCGAAACGCTGTCAGCGCCAATTGCTGGTTCGACGCGCCAGGCCTCGGGCGCGTCGGGATTGAACATGCGCCTGATCCCATTTCTAGCGTGAGGGCTAGCGTCTTTTGCGATATTTGCGAAGCGCCAGCTCTGCGGTGGCAAGTATTCAATCTTTCGTCACGCCTTTTGGCGTGGCTGCCACTGCCAGTCGCGGATTTCAGCCGGATCCTCGCCGTGCTCGATGATGTACTGCCGATGTGCCGTCAGTTTTTCAGTCATCGCCTCGCGCACCCGCGAGGCATCGTGCTCCAGGCCGGGCACGCGATCGACGGCGTTGATGACCAGGTGGTAGCGGTCCAGGCCGTTGCGCACGGCCATGTCGAACGGCGTGGTGGTGGTGCCTTCTTCCTGGTAGCCGTGGACGTGGAAATTGTTGTAGTTGGTACGCCGATAGGTGAGCCGATGGATCAGCGTCGGGTAGCCGTGATAGGCGAAGATCACCGGCTTGTCGGTGGTGAACATCGCGTCGAACGTGGCGTCGTCCAGCCCGCGCGGATGCTGGGTGGGCGGCTGCAGCTTCATCAGGTTGACGACGTTGACCACGCGCACGCGCAGGTCCGGCACGTGTTCCCGCAGCAGCTCCACCGCCGCCATGGTTTCCAATGTTGGCACATCGCCGCAGCAGGCCATCACCACGTCCGGGTCCGCGCCGGAATCGCTGCTGGCCCAGGACCAGACGCCCACGCCAGCTGTGCAGTGCGCGGCCGCCGCGTCCATGTCCAGCCACTGCGCAGACGGCTGCTTGCCGGCGATGATCACGTTGACGTAGCCGCGGCTGCGCAGGCAGTGATCGGTTACCGAGAGCAGCGTGTTGGCGTCCGGCGGCAGGTACACGCGGATGATCTCGGCCTTCTTGTTGACCACGTGATCGATGAAGCCCGGGTCCTGGTGGCTGAAGCCGTTATGGTCCTGGCGCCAGACGTGCGAGCTGAGCAGGTAATTGAGCGAGGCGATCGGCCGCCGCCACGGAATCTCGCTGGATACCTTCAGCCATTTGGCGTGCTGGTTGAACATCGAGTCGACGATATGGATGAAGGCTTCGTAGCTTGAGAAAAAGCCGTGCCGCCCGGTCAGCAGATAGCCTTCCAGCCAGCCTTCGCACAGATGCTCGCTGAGGACTTCCATGACCCGGCCATTGGCAGCGACGTGGTCGTCGCCGGGAAGGATCTCCGCCATCGAGCACCGATTGGTCACCTCGAACACCGCGTTCCAGCGGTTCGAGTTGGTTTCATCGGGACTGAAGACGCGGAAGTTGCGCGGATTGTGCGAGATCACATCGCGGATCAGCTGCCCCTGCACGCGCGTCGCTTCGGCCTGCGTCGCGCCCGGCGTCGGCACATCGACGGCGTAGCTGCGGAAGTCGGGCAACGTCAGGTCTTGCAGCAGCCGGCCGCCATTGGCGTGCGGGTTGGCGCTCATGCGCCGGTTGACTGTTGGCGCCAGCGCCGCGATCTCCGGGCGCAGTCGACCATCCTCATCAAACAGTTCCCGTGGTCGGTAACTTTGCATCCACTGTTCAAGGATGCGGATGTGATCGACGCGGTCCATGTCACCCATGGGCACCTGGTGGGAGCGGAACGTGCCTTCGATCGTCTTGCCATCAATCTCTTTTGGGCCGGTCCAGCCTTTCGGTGAACGCAGCACGATCATCGGCCAGCGCGGGCGCGCGCCGACGCCGTCTTCGCGGGCGGCCTGCTGTATCGCCTTGATCTCGCCGATGACCTGGTCGAGCACTGTCGCCATGCGCTGGTGCATCGTTTCCGGATCGTCTCCTTCGACGAAGTACGGCTTGTAGCCGTGTCCGATCATCAGGGCTTCGAGTTCGGCAGGTGGGATGCGCGCGAGCACCGTCGGGCCGGCGATCTTGTAGCCGTTCAAATGCAATATCGGCAGCACAGCCCCGTCTCGGGCCGGATTGAGGAACTTGTTGGAGTGCCAACTGGCTGCGAGCGGGCCGGTCTCGGCCTCGCCATCGCCGATGACGCAAGTCACTATCAGGTCGGGGTTATCGAAGGCCGCGCCGTAGGCGTGCGACAATGAGTAACCAAGTTCGCCGCCCTCGTTGATCGAACCCGGCGTTTCAGGAGCGACATGGCTTGGTACGCCGCCGGGAAACGAAAACTGCTTGAACAGCATCTGCATGCCGGCTTCATTGCGCGTGATCTTCGGATAGCAATCGGTGTAGCTGCCCTCCAGCCACGTGTTCGCCACTAGTGCCGGACCCCCATGTCCCGGGCCGGTCACGTAGATCATGTTGAGATCGTGTTGTCGGATGACACGATTCAGATGGACATAGATGAAGTTCAAGCCGGGAGTCGTTCCCCAATGGCCCAGCAGACGGGGCTTAACATGCGCCAACGTCAATGGCTCGCGCAGGAGCGGATTGGCGAGCAGATAGATCTGCCCGACCGAAAGATAGTTGGCAGCACGCCACCAGGCATCCATGCGGCGCAGGGAGTCCGCGGACAACGGATTGGAAGAGGAGGAAGCGGCAGCGGAAGCTGCGCGCGGGTCATCTGAGTTGCTGGTCACGGGCACGCTCGATAAGGTATCGACGCGCCGGGGGTCGTAGCGCCGACGTTGTAAATGAGGTCGAGCCCAGTCTAACCCTTTACCCGAACGCCCGTTGCATGCCCCCTGATCAGGCACCTGAGTGGATGTGCCACAATTTCCTCCCGACGCTACCAGTCGTCGATTTTACTTCACACTTGTTTTTGATCTGGAGGCGGTTCTGGCGCGCAAGGTCTTCCATGGCTGGCGAATGGTCGCAGCAGGCAGCGGCATCCAGTTCATGCAAGCGGCGTTGCTGCACCAGGCCTTCGGTGTTTATTTCGCGGCACTGGTGGAGGAGCGAGGTTGGAGCAAGACCGCGCTGTCCGGCGTCGCCGCTATGCAGCCGATGGAGTCAGCGGTGCTGGGGCCGGCACTAGGCTGGGTCATCGACCGATTCGGTCCTCAGGGGATGATTCGCATCGGCGTGGTCACCTTCGGCCTGGGCTTCATCCTGCTCAGCCGGATTGATTCGCTGGGGGAGCTCTACGCAGCCTTTCTGGTCATTGCGCTCGGCTCGAGCCTGTGTGGATTCTTTCCGATCAATGTCGCGATCATCCATTGGTTCCAGGTCCATCGGGCCCGTGCTCTGTCGTCGGTCGGGCTGGGACTTGCGCTCGGCGGCGCATTCGTACCGGTGATCGCCTGGTCGATTCTGTCTTACGGTTGGCGCACCACCGCGCTGATTTCGGGAGTTCTGGCAATTGTCGCGGGTTGGCCGATGGCTCGGGTCTTCCGGCGCAGCCCTGCGGAGATCGGCGAGACGGTCGACGGACTTCGGGATCCTTCAACCCTCTTGCATCCATCCGGAGAGGCAGCGGGGACATCGACTCCAGCGCAAGTACAAGCGCAAGCACGAACGCAAACGCAAACGCAGCGTGACGCTGAAGCGCAACCCGAGTTCACCGCCCGCCAGGCCGTGCGCACCAGGGCCTTCTGGCTGATCTCGCTCGGCCACGGGTCCGCGCTTCTGGTGGTGTTCGCGGTCAGCGTACATGCCATCACCCACATGAAGGAAGGCCTTGGTTATTCGCTGGCGGAGGCGTCGCTCGTCATGACCTTGATGACGGTGGCGCAGGTCGGGGGTGTGCTGGTGGGCTGGTGGATGGGCGATCGTTTTGACAAACGAAAGGTTGCCGCGTTGTGCATGTTGATGCATGCGGTGGGTCTGCTGATGTTGACGTATGCCACCGGCTACGCGATGCTGGGCGCGTTTGCCGTACTTCACGGCGGCGGGTGGGGACTGCGTGGCCCGCTCATGCAGGCGATTCGCGCCGACTACTTCGGGCGGCGCGCGATCGGCATGATCCTGGGTCTGTCCTCGATGATTATCGTGTTCGGACAGATTGGTGGGCCGATGATCGCGGGCTTGCTGGCGGACGCCACCGGTTCATACCGTGCAGGCTTCACGTTGCTTTCGGCTCTGGTCGGCATCGGCGCGTTGTTCTTTCTATTCGCCCGCAAACCGCTGCCGCCGTCAGGCGCCTGAGTCAGGAGGAAATCATCGAGGCCGTCTTTTCTCGCGCAGAACGCCGGTAAGCGTTCGATCACTATTGACTTGAAGCAAGGACCTGGCAAAGAGGCCTTCCGCGCCCCGGTACGCAAGGCGGTTGTCGACGTAGAGAACTTCCGGCCGGGCGCGATGAAGCGGCTGGGCCTGGATTTCGAGGTGCTTAAGGCGGGCTACTCCGATGTCGACATCGACCG
>JBBSST010000018.1:0-58160 GCA_038241735.1 Lysobacterales bacterium | reverse complement strand
GGAGCCGAACGCGCTTCGCTCCACCGACCACATGGCAGGTTAAGCTTGCCATGTGGTCGGCTCCGCTACGCACGCCGGCGCAACAGGTAATCCCCCCACAGGTTAGCTGACCCCAGAAGTGGAATTTTCTCGTACGCTTTCCTGAGGAGGTTCCATGAAAAAGTCCCGTTTTACCGACAGCCAGATCATCGCCGTGCTCAAGCAGGCGCAGGCCGGCACGCCCGTCCCGGAGTTGTGCCGCGAGCACGGCATCAGCTCGGCAACGTTCTACAAGTGGCGCAGCAAGTTCGGCGGCATGGATGCCTCGATGATGTCCCAGCTCAAGGAGCTGCAGGACGAGAACCGACGGCTGAAGAAGATGTACGCCGATGCGCAGCTCAGCGCGGACCTGTTGAAGGAAGCGCTGTCAAAAAAATGGTGAGGCCATCTCAGCGCCGGGAGATGGCCCGATCAGCAATCGAGGGCGGGCGCACAAACATCAGGCACGCCTGCCGGACCTTCGAATTGAGCGAGACCTGCTACCGCTATCAGGCCACGTCATCGCACGAGAACGCCCGAATCGCCGACTGGCTGGTGCGGCTGACCACGGCCTATCGCGACTGGGGCTTTGGGCTGTGCTTCTTGCACCTGCGCAACGTCAAGGGCTACGGCTGGAATCACAAGCGCGTGTACCGCATCTATCGGGAGCTGGAGTTGAACCTGCGGATCAAGCCCAAGAAGCGCTTGGTGCGCGAGCGCCCCGAGCCGCTGGCGGTGCCCGAATCGATCAACCAGGTCTGGTCGATGGACTTCATGCACGACCAGCTCAGTGACGGACGCAGTTTCCGGCTGTTCAACGTGTTGGATGACTTCAACCGCGAAGGATTGGGCATCGACGTCGACCTGTCGTTGCCGGCGTCCCGTGTGATCCGGTCGTTGGAGCAGATCATCGAGTGGCGCGGCAAGCCGCGCGTGATCCGCTGCGACAATGGTCCGGAATACATCAGCGGTGCGCTGCTTGCCTGGGCGGAACGAGAGGGCATCCGGATCCAGCACATCCAACCGGGCAAGCCGCAGCAGAACGCCTACATCGAACGCTACAACCGCACGGTGCGTTATGGCTGGCTTGCCCGAACCCTGTTCGACACCATTGAGCAAGTGCAGGACAAGGCCACGCGTTGGCTATGGACTTACAACCACGAGCGCCCGAACATGGCCCTCGGTGGCATCACCCCGATCCAGAAACTTGCACTTGCCGCTTAGCTCCACTTTTGGCGCCCGCTAAAAACGGGGGGATTACCCTATGAGCTGAACGGTGCGTTTAGCTGGCTCTTGCGTAACCTAGGCATTCATAATCACCTAGTTTCTGCGGAAGTTGCGCGGAGCGACGGGACCTACTCCCCTCAGCATGATCACATGGCCGTTCTCGTTCCAGGGGATACACCTGTGCTAATGGATGTTGGCTTTGGAGACTCTTTTCGACATCCCTTGAAGATCGTGCCAGACGTAGTGCAAACCGAGCTCGGAAGGTCTTATCGATTTGTTACGGATCAAGATAAGCTCCTGTTACAGCAACGGGTATTGAATGGCCAATGGACCAATCAGTTCCGTTTTTCGCTCCGGCCCTACGAGTACTGGGACTTTCAAGAGATGTGCGCGTTCCATGCAAGCAACCCAGAATCGCATTTTCGCAAAGCACCTTTGGCTACGTTGGCGACATCAAATGGTCGCATCACCGCGAGCGGAAGCAAGTTTAGCCACACTACCTTGGACGGATCTCGTGAAGAGCAATCAATCGACTCCCACACCCAATTCGATCGAATTCTTTCGCAGCACTTTGGCATAAAACACTGGCGCACCTAACTATTCGTTCAAGCCGAGACCGCTTCGCGGCTCGGCTTGAGCGGTGACTTGTACCACTACGCCGCGCCGCTACGCACTCCGGCTTAACTCAGCAACTGTCTTGCGAATTCGTCGCTCAGGCCATTACCGACTCCTCTGCGCGCAGCTCGTCACGACGCCGTGCATTGACGATTCCGAGCAGCTTGCGCATGCAGGCCACGAGCGCCACCTTGGCCAGCTTTCCGCGTGCTCGAAGTTGCTGGTAGTGCGCTTTCATTGACGGCTCCCAACGCACCGCAGACAGCGTGGCCATATAGAGCGCCACGCGGACAGCGGACCGACCTCCGCGGATGCACCGTTTGCCTGAGCCTTGTCCGCTGTCGCGGTTCATCGGTGCCACACCTGCCAGCTTGGCAATTTGCCGGCGGTCGAGATGACCCAGTTCGGGTAGCAACGCCAGCACGGTCGCTTGGAACACCGGGCCCAACCCTTTGCTGGAACGCAGTGCAGGCGTGGCGTGCTGCTTGATCAACGCGTGGATGGCGCAATCGATCGCGGCCTGTTCGCGAGCCAATGCGGCGATGGTGCGGTCCGCCAGCTTACGCACCGATGCCGGGGCCATGGCCGATTGTTGTTTCTGCGCCTGCAACGTGGTGACGACCTGGCCACGCCGGCGTAACCAGTCGCGCACCTCGCGCTGCCACGGTGAGGGACGTAGGCGATCGGCAAACAGCCGCGCCATCAACGCCAGCAATCGGGCGTCAATGGCCTCGGTCTTGGCCAGCTCCCCGGTCGCGCGTGCGAAGTTGCGGGCCTGGCGCGGGTTGATCCGTGCAACCCAAAGACCGGCATCGCAGCAGGCTTCCAACAGCGGCTCCTCGTAACCACCAGTAGCTTCCAGCACGATTCGCGTTGCCTTCAACGCCTGCAGTCGCCTGACAACCTTGGCAATCCCGGTCGGGGTATTGGGAAACCGGATCACTCTGGCTTGCCCTTCCAAGGCCACATCCAAGTTCGCTTTCCCCACGTCGATCCCTGCTGCCATCATGATCGTTCTCCGCTACAGTTGGTTGGTCGAGAGCATCGCGTCCGAGGCCCACGCTTATCAGTTCGAGGGAAACCTCGATCAACTGTTCGGGCGCAGGGCGCGAGATCCGGCGTGCGGCCCCTGCTGAGTTACGGTGGTGTTGACACCGAGGCGTTATCGGGCGCACACGCCGGGCTCTCGACGCCAAGGTTAGGGGAACTTCAAGACATAGGGTGTTAGGCTTTCTTGGAGAAGCGAGTCGAAAATCGAGGGAAATGCAAGAGCCAGGTGAAATTCCCACGCCATGCTCGAATTATTTTCATGGTGCCGCCCGCAAAATGTTCACACCAATCGGAAATCTAAATGGATCACAGAAACTTTGCTGCGAACCTCAACATCGTATGGGCTTGGATTCAGCTAATCTTAACCGCCCTATTAATAATTGGGCTAACTTTTTTTCTGTTCGCCATGTCTACTTATGGCGAAAACAGCACATACAGCACAGTTGAAATCGCATTTATATTTGCAACTCTTGCAATAGGCTGTTTTTTGATGTGGATCATAACCTTAGTGATTGGATCCGCTCGTGCATATAGAGATAACAGCGGCAGCGGAGTTGCCCTGATTATATTTAGCGTATTTAATATTTTAGCATTTCCACTAGGCACAGTAATTGGGATTTATACCATTATTGTTATGACTTCAAATCCAACTGCTGCGCCCCAATCGCCGAGCGATAGGTCGCAACGATCAGGCTTAACACTCAGCCAAATTGAGCAAATGCGCCACTATGGCGTAACTAATAACGGTAAGTACTTCGAATGCGGCGAGATCCATTTTGATAGTTACGATGATGCGATCTCTTATGCAATGCAAAAACGCACGTAATCTACAGCCTAACAATTCGTTAAAGCCGAAACGGTAGTTCCTTCGGTTCAGTGGACACCCTGACCTAACGATCAGGAGTGTTGACATGCCAGCACCAGGCCCCAGAACGACGTATCGCTACAGCGATGATTTCAAGGCAACCGCGGTACGCCTGAGTAAGCTTCCCGGCGTAGCCGTGCGAGACGTTGCGGATTCGCTTTACATCCATCCCTTCATGCTGTCTCGTTGGCGCAAACTGGCCCGCAAGGGAGTGATCGTGACCAAGAATGTCGAGGTGGAGAAGACCGTGGCCGCAGAGCTGAAGGCGCTGCGCGAGGTGAAGCAACAGTACGAGCGGCTGAAGGTGGAGCATGACCTTTTAAAAAAAAGCCATCGCGTTCACTTCGGCTCCAAGGCCGACGTCTTCGCCTTCATCGCGCACCACCAAACGGTCTGTCCGGTGAGGACGATGTGCCGCTTGCACGGCGTCAGCACAGCGGGCTTTTACGCTTTGCAGCAGCGGCCGCCGAGCGCGCGTGCGGTCGAGGACGCGGCGCTGGTCGAACGCATCAAGGACGTGCGCAGTGAGTGGCGTTACCTGGCCACGGTCATGGACCGGTATTCGCGTCTGCAAATCGGTCCCGACGCATGAACGACAACGCGCACATGGAAGCCTGGAACAAATCGATGAAGTCCGACCTCTACCATCGCTGCGCCTTCCACAGCGACCACGATCTGCACGCCGCCATCCGCGGCTACGTCGACTTCTACAACCACCGGCGCCTACACTCTGCGCTGGGTTACCACGCACCCGCCGATTACGAACGCACATGCACCTAACCAGCAGGTGTCCACCTTATCGAAGGAAGTCCCACTTGCTTCGCAAGTCGGCTTAATTCAAGTGTTAGACCTTTGCAGGAGCACTTGCGTGACTGAAAGTGATACTTTAGTATCACTTCATGCGTACTGAACTCGTCACTACCTTGAAGCGTCAGGCTACCGAACTCCTCTCGGACATCGAGCGGGACAAGAAGCCAATCCTCATCACTCAGCACGGCCTACCTAGCGCGTACTTGGTGGACGTCGAGAGCTATCTACTCATGCAGCAACGCATGGCCGTGCTTGAGGGCATTGCCCGGGGAGAGCAGGCGGTCGCTGAGGGTCGCGTTGCAACCCATGCTCAAGCAAAGAAGCGTCTCGCCCGATGGCTGAAATAGTCTGGTCGGAGCCAGCCTTGAGCGATTTGGATGCTATTGCTGACTACATCGCTTTGGAGAGCCCGGTCGCTGCGTCGGAGCTTGTAAAACGCGTCTTCGGCCATACTGAGCAGCTGGTTGATCACCCGGAGAGTGGCAGTCGGCCACAAGAGCTCGGGCAGTCCCGTTACCGTCAGATTGTGGAGCCGCCTTGTCGCGTCTTCTACCGCTACGACGGACACAAGGTCTTTATCTTGCATGTCATTCGCTCTGAGGGCCTGCTCCGTAAAGGACAACTCGCGTCTCGTGCCAAGCGAGCAAAGGTCTAATAATTCATTCGAGCCGAACGGAAGTTCCGCCTCGACAACTGATTCGATTACGAGGCTGTCATGAAACGTTCTATCGCGTTAACCCCGCTGGTCGTGATCGGCATGGTGAATGGCGGACAGCCTCTACACGACGTCTTGAAGCTGCGGACAGTGGATATCCTGCGCTGTGAGCCGGTTACGGAATACAACGTTGCCGAGGTGAGCAGCTTCGTCCGCGCACGATCGCGCTCCAGTGAGGTTCCACCAGACCCCTCTGAGGTCGCCAACAGTGTCTCGGGGCTGCTGGTCGAGGGGATCGTCAGGCGGCACCGAGATGTGGCGTTCCATGACATGGACGGCGGGGATTCAATCAATGACACTCAATGGGCAGGTGACGACAAATCTGCTCCGTTGAAGTTCTTCGTTCTCGCAAACCAAGCAGATGCATGTGCGGGATTTGTGCGGGGTACGCGCGTGAACGTCATCCTGTCTCAAAGGGCTGAATGTGATACCTACCCGCCGACCGGCATCTGCGTCTTTGACTATCCGATCCGCATGGTCGACCCGGACACATGGACAAAATACGGAGAGTAGCGTCGTTTATAAGCGGGCCAACTAGTCGTTCAAGCCAATACCGCTTCGTTACATCAATAACATGGCCGTGTATGGTTTTTTGCACTGTTGCCGCCGCTACGCACCTTGGCTTGTGTTCAGAGCCGGCACGAAAATTTGAGGCACGCATGTACATTCCTCCAGGATTCACGACGATCACACCGTACTTCATGGTCAAGGATGCGGCGCGCTTCGTCGAATTCCTGGTGAATGCTTTCGGTGGGACGGAAGAGCTGCGCTCACTTCGTCCAGACGGCCATGTTGCCAACACACAAGTGCGCATCGGCACGTCAACGATCATGGCCAGTGAAGCCAGTGACCGCTATCCGCCGCTGGCCGCCGCGTTCTATCTCTACGTCGAGGACGCTGACAGCGCCATGGCGCAAGCCATTGCCTCCGGCGCAACCCTGGAGATGAAGGTCGATGACATGCCTTACGGTGACCGACAGGGCGGGGTCAGGGATCCTCACGGAAATATCTGGTGGATCTCCCAGCGAGTGGTTCAAGCGCCGTACTCCGCGTAGACGGGGTTGCGTCCAACTCTTCAGCCACTGCTCGTGGCCTCGGCTCTGCGCCTACGCTACGCTTCGTAAAGCCTTCGCCACTTGGCGGCTTGGCCTAATTCAGATGTTTGGGCGCATGTCAGCTACCTCAGAAATCCAGGCCGTCGTTAACCGGGATAGCGTTTGCGCATGCGTCTGTCCTCTGGCTTTTATTGCAAGCGGTCGCGCCACATGGCTGATCGGCGTCGACGGTTCAAAGACCTGCATCGGCGTGATTGCCCAACAGTGGCGCCAGCCGAGACGCCTCATTGATCCTGAGACAAGGGCCGCTGATCTATTCAACGGCGCAAAACCATCGCTGTACTTTCGATTGGTGCCAGAGCGATCCAAGTGCCGTGCTTGCGGCCATGCAATCCATGTCTCCCCTACCCGCTCGGTATTGGTGATGAGCACTCGCCAGGCTTTCAAGCCGAGTCCGCTTCACGGCCCGGCTTGCTGCGCTATCGTGTAGCGCACCGTTCGGGCGATGCGCCGGCCGTTAAACCCAGCCGCACGAGGTCATAAATGAGTTCATCGCCCATAGCCTGGCTATTCCTCGCCGCTGCAATAGCGTTCAACTTTCGGGAGTGGCGCAAAGTCCGCCTTAGCTTTGCGTCAAGACAATGGAAGCCAATCCAGTGTCAGGTTCTCAAAGTAGCGATTGACGAGCAGAAGAGCCATGACGGCTCGGAGTCGATTTCCTATTCTGCGAGGATTGCGTACTCCTACAAGATCAGCTCCGTGGTCTATCACTCCACCTGCTTGACCTACCAGCCAACCTCAGGGCTCACGTACGAACGAGCTGTCAGCCTGATTGCTGGCGTTCTTCCAGGGAGCGATGCCACCGCTTACTACAATCCAAGAGAAAAATCCCAGGCCGTCCTGATTCGCACACTCGATACAGGCAACGCAATGCCTTTCGTACTCTCTGGGATGGCTGCCATCCTGCTGGCCATGTGGGTCTTGACCAGCAGGTCTGGCGTCTAGCAATTCGTTGAATTCGATACTTTCGTAGCGTCGGGTTTGCGGCTGCGCTACGCTAGCGCCACGCCTTCGCCACCGTGCGGGTCGGCTTGAATGAAGAGTTAGGCCTCAGAACAATGTTCAGCCTGGACCACAAGATTCCACCGCCCGTCATCGCGCTCGTGTGCGCGGTGCTCGCTTGGGCATTGGCGCGTTTCATGCCCGGAGTCACTTACCCCATGCCAAGCCGGCTCCCGATCGCAGCGCTTCTTTTGCTCGCTGGATTTGCGCTGGACTTGTCTGGTCTTCTCGTCTTCCGCAATGCCAAGACCACGGTCAATCCGCTCTCGCCTGAGCGATCGACTTCCATCGTCCAGACGGGACCCTACAGATTCACTCGAAACCCCATGTATCTGGGCATGGCCATGGTCCTGCTAGCCTTCTGCGTGTACCTTGCAAATCCGGTGTCCGTAGCTGCCGTCGTGGTCTTTGTTGCCTATATCACGCGCTTTCAGATCATCCCTGAGGAGCGGCTTCTGCTGGGTAAATTCGGCGAGGCTTACGCGCAGTACAAGACTTCTGTCAGGCGCTGGCTTTGAGGGCTGATTCTCCATTCGGCCCACGCCTGCTTTGCGGGTCGACCTAACGCTGGTATTGGGCATCAAGAAATTTATCCCCAACGTTTGGATGTGAGCCTAATGACACGCACACTTATTAGCTCCGGCTCGACGTTTGAAGCCGAAATCGGCTATTCCCGCGCTGTCGTCGATGACGAATGGGTGTTTGTTTCCGGCACAACCGGATTTGATTACTCAACCATGACAATTGTCGATGGCATCGCAGGGCAGACCGAGCAGTGCCTGAAGAATATCGGCAGTGCGCTCAAGCAGGCCGGCGCAAGTTTCAGTGACGTTGTGCGAGTGACATACGTGCTACCGGATTCCACCGAGTTTGAACAATGCTGGCCGATACTGCGCAAGTACTTTGGCGAGGTCCGTCCCGCAGCGACGATGATTTCTGCTGGCTTGGCTGATCCCCGCATGCGTATCGAGATAGAAGTCACGGCCAGGAAGCGCAGGGCGGCGCGAGCATCGTGAAGCCTGGCAATTCACTCAATTCGCGCCCGCTTCGCGGCTCTGCCTGGTTCAGGGGTTAGGCTTACTTGTCGAAGCTCGTCACCCCGGATGGACGCTATCTGGTCGTTCGCGGACGTTTGTGGCGCCAGACCAATCCTGGGCTCTCGCCGGATCAACATCAGGCGCTGGTGGAAGAGCTCATGAATGCCCGCCGCGCCGTCAAATCCGCGCTGCGCGCCAACGACAACGAGGGGTTAGCCGGGGCACGCGCCTTGGTGAATTCCGCAAAGGTTTCGCTTGGGGAGCGCGGCCCGGTTTGGTGGACGGATGGATCCAAAGACTTCAATCGTCACATGGTGAAGAACAGTCCTTATGCGAGCTGGTATCAAGGTCTTGGGGTATCGTAGGCTTGGGGGTTCATCTAACCCAACCACCGCTTATTCGTCCCGCCCACGTACTTCGCTGCTGTTGCACGGTCAGCTCACGGTCGGCGCGTTGCGGCTCCGCTCAATCCAGGCATCAGGTCTCCATACCCATCATGCAAGGCATCCTGTTCGTAGGTTTCGGCGGCTTTCTTGGCGCGATCGCTCGCTATAAGCTGAGCGGTCTGATCCTGCACATGACCGCCCAAGATCGCTTTCCGTTCGCCACCTTCGCGGTCAATGTCCTGGGTTGCCTGTTGGTGGGCATTCTTGCTGGCGTTGCGGAGCGATACGAGGTATTCGGACCTGACACGCGGCTATTTCTGTTCACGGGACTGTTAGGCGGATTCACCACGTTCTCTGCGTTCGGCCTGGAGTCTGTGTACCTGATCCGCCGCGGCGAGGTAGCGACTGCTGCGTTATATGCTGGCGGCAGCTTGCTGCTGGGCATCACGGCGGTTTGGCTGGGGCTCAAGCTGGTATCCATGCTGCCGCGATGAGGCTTGGCAGTTGATTCAACCGGAAGCCGCATGACCGTCGCGATGACCTCGAACATTTCAGCATGGAACACTTCATGGACGGGTCGACTTGATTCACGCGCTAGAGCGCTTTCATCAATTCAGGAAATTCCGTTTTCAGCGGCCCCATCGTTCGCGCTGACGCTTGGCGAAAACCGTTACTTTCGACAATTCGATCCGGAGCAAGCGTGATGTTGAGGTATGCCGCTTTACTGCTGTGCCTGATTCCCGCAGCCGCGCTCGCGCAGGTGTCCGAACAATGGGTCGTGACGACCGATCTATGGGGCAATCCCGCGTATCGAACGCTGACCCTGCAGCAAGATGGCGACGCGCTTACGGGCGACATTGACGGTGACACGATACGTGGACGCCGCATTGGCTCGTCTATCGCGTTCGAGAACGTCGATGCGAGCGATGCGACCTACTCGTTCGCGGGGACGATCGATGCTGGGCGCATCAGCGGAATCGCCGACTTCCCGGATACCAACAATCCGGACGTGCGCGCCAAACATTCGTTTTCGGCGCGCCGGATCGCCGATCGTCCAGCAGGCCCGCCGCGCCGCTACGAGTTCACGCCGACGGACTACTCCAACGAATTCAGTCCGCATCGTCTGCCAGTGCTCACGATTTGGCCCGGCGATACGGTGCACACCAAGACCATCGATTCAGGTGGAGTGGACGAGAACGGCATCACCCGCGCCCTGTTCGGAAACCCACAGACCGGCCCCTTCTTTATCGCCACAGCCTCACCTGGTGACACGCTCATCGTACGGATCAATCGCCTCCGCCTGAATCGAGACTATGCAGACAGCCTGGACACGATCGTAGGACGGGCGCTGGGCCCCAGCCTTGCCGCCAACGCAGGCGACCTGGGCAAGCCGGTGCGTTGGACGCTTGATCGAGCGCGAGGTTTGGCCAGCCTCGAAAGCCCCACCCCCGGATTGAAGGGGTTTGCCATTGCGATTCGCCCAATGCTCGGTGGACTTGCCGTCGCGCCCGGCTTCGGTTCGGCCGCCCTCTCCACCGGAGATACCGGAAGGTTTGGCGGGAACATGGATTTCAACGAGGTGGTCGAAGGCAATACCGTCTACCTGCCCGTCCAGCAACCCGGAGCATTGCTGTACCTGGGCGACGCCCATGCCCTGCAAGGCGATGGCGAAACGTCGCAATATGCGCTGGAAACCTCAATGGATGTCGAATTCACGGTCGACGTACTCAAAGGCAAGTCGATCCAGATGCCGCGGGTTGAATCACCGAGCCAGATCATGGTCCTGGGCCAGGCTGGCTCTCTGGATGAGGCACTGCGCGCGGCCACGACTGGACTTGTCCAATGGTTGCAGCAGGACTACGGATACACCCTTTCCGAATGTGCCGTCATCCTGGGTAGCGCAGTGCACTACACGATCCCCAACCTGGCGGGCCGCAGCGTGGGTGTAGCGGCGAAGCTCGACAAGTCACTGCTCCACCCGGTTCCATAGAATGAGCGCGCGGATCACAGCAAGTACGGCTGTCATTTCAGCACAAGCGCCCTAACAATTCATTCAAGCCAAAGCCGCTTGGCAGCTTCGCGTAATCCCGGCGTCAGGCGGTTATCCAAAAAAAAGGGCGTCCCATGAACTACGTGCACATTGTTGCGGTACTCGCCATTCTTCAGTTCTTCTTTTTCGGCATCCTGGTCGGCCGGGCCAGGGCTCAGCATGGAATCAAAGCTCCTGCGATTTCTGGCAACGAACACTTTGAGCGCGCCTTCCGCGTGCACGTCAATACGCTCGAGCAGCTCGTCGGATTTTTGCCTGCACTGCTCCTGGCTAGCGTGTATTGGCCAAATCCGATCATTGCTGGCATCGGCGTGGTTTACCTGGCAGGCCGATTCCTCTACCGGCATCTATATCTTGAAGACCCCGCCAAGCGCGGCCCAGGGTTCCTGCTAACGGTGATGCCGACGTTCGTTTTGCTTGGGGCAGCGGCTGTAGGCGCCATCTTCAGGCACGCCGTCTGACAGTTCTTTCAAACCGAAGCTACTTCGCGGCCCGGGATAATCCAGGTGTCATGTGGCGCAAGATTTTTCGGTGACGCAGGGACAGGGATTCTAAAAATATTGGCAGCACCAACGTCCGCCACTCTCCAGCTCCCGGCATACTCACAACAAACTACATCTCAACACACCTACAAGGCCGACTCCCCCATGAAACAAGTTGCAAAGGGTACGTTTGAGGTCTCAATCAAGCCCCTATCTGTCGAGAACGCCAGTCAGGACGACAAGCTAGGCCGCATGTCCATCGACAAGACGATTGCAGGTGACCTGATTGCCACAACCAACGGTCAGATGCTCACGGCAGGCACTGATATCAAAGGCTCAGCGGGATACGTTGCAATTGAGAAGGTGAGTGGCACCTTGAACGGGCGCAAGGGCACCTTCATCCTCCAGCACACCGCCACGATGAATCGCGGCCAGCCAACGATGAACATCCATGTGGTTCCCGATTCGGGTACCGATGGACTCACAGGCCTGGAAGGCAACTTCAAAATTGAGATCATTGATGGTGAGCATCGCTACGAGCTCAGCTACCAGCTCATGGATCAGCGCGCAGAGGCCGGTGGCACCTGAGCATTCGTTCCAACCGAATGCCACAAGCGGCGCCGGCTTGATTCCAGCTTCAGGCACTTCCGGAGACCCATCACGTGCTTCTCAAAAAGATCGCTTGGTTCCTGGCAATATTCCTGGCGCTGATTGCAGTCACAAGCATCACCCTCGCCTATCTTGAACCCGGGCGAACGGATCCCGGTGAGTTGGGCCGGATGGCGGGACGCAAGATCGTATTGATCGTCATCGCTACGTCAATGCTCTACTACGCAGCCAAGCGACGCGGCTGGATCATCAAGAGAACCGTGGCGGATCAGGACCCGGGCACCTGAGCATTCGTTCAAGGCGACACTGCTGGATGGTGCGGCTTGACCCTCCGGCGTCATGGGTTGCGCGTAAAGCGCCGCTCCCACTTCTGATATCTTTCCAACCACGCGTTGTGACTCGCTGAGCCTGGTGACCGCTGGGACTTTCGGCAACACGTCATGCCAAGTCATTCAAGCCGAAACCGCTTCGCGATCCAGCCTAATTCCTGCGTTGGGACACAACCGATGATTGCGAAGCGTGCGGGAGACAGGTCGATGAATAGCCGCTGGCTCGTGGTTGCCGTTGTCCTGATCTATCTCGTCATGTTGTTTGGTGGCGGAGCGCTGAAGCCGGGCTATTCGCACATCAGTCAATTCATCAGCGAACTCAACGCGACCGGCACGCCGTACGCAAGATCAATCGGCTGGCTCGGGTTCGTGTCGTTCGGTGTATTTGCAGGCACCCTGCTCGTTGTCACCGCACGCAAAGCTCCGGTCCAAGGTATCAGTCGGCTAGGCTATTGGCTGCTGATGGCCGAGCCCATCGCCTACATTGGCTCGGCGATTGTGCCGTGTGATATTGGCTGCCCTGCGGAAGGTAGCCCAAGCCAAATCCTTCACAACGTGCTTGGCCTTTTCACGTATCTATCCACTGCGCTAGGGCTCTTTTTCCTTTCATTCACTCCCAGTCTTTCAAGTTTGCAGCGCGCGGTGTGGGTTTGCATTTCATTACTGTGGCTGACGCTGTTTGGGTTGATGGTGGATGGTTCATTGGCCCAGTGGCGTGGCATCCTGCAACGCTTGGCGGAGTGGATCGTGTACGGTGTTCTTTGGACCTGCGCGTGGCGTCTCCTTGGCCCCGACAAATCTTCAGGGCCGAACATGCATGGTGGCGACAAGATTCAGACGTAGTTCCATTCCCATGGCCGCCATAACGTATGTCGGCTTGGTTCAGGCGTTAGGCGCCTATCTGGAGACGCGGTGACTGATCCATACAACAACGCATCGGCCATCCCTGCACGCGCCTGCCTTGATCACTCGATGGTTACAACCGCGCTGGAGTTGCCGGGGTGCACCATTGTCAGGAATATTGGACTGGTGCGAGGAATTACCGTCCGGTCGCGCTCGATTATTGGCAACTTCTTCGGGGGGATTCAGGCGATGTTCGGTGGAAACATCACCATCTATACCTCGCTGTGCGAACAGGCGCGCCTGGAGACTTACCAGGACATGCTGCAACACGCCAGGCAATTGGGTGCCAACGGCATCGTCGCTGTGCGCTACGACGCGACTGAACTCATGGCTGGCCTTACCGAGGTGCTTTGCTATGGAACGGCCGTCGTCGTTGAACCGCACGGCACCTGAAAATTAGTTGGATGCGAACCTGCTTCACGACTCGGCTTAATTGCAGTGTTCAATCCGGCATCAATCAATCGTGGAGGTCATATGAAAGGCAGTTGCCTGTGCAGCGCCATCGAAGTTGTTTCTCGAGATCAGAATGAAGTTGGGCTTTGTCACTGCTCGATGTGCAGACGCTGGTCGGGCGGCCCGATGTTCGCTGTCCACTGTGGTTCGCACGTGGAGTTCAACGGGGAAAAGCCAGCAACTTACCAATCATCCGACTGGGCGGAGCGCGGCTTCTGCTCGAAATGCGGCACTCATCTCTTCTATCATCTGCTGCCCAGCAACGAGTACATCCTGCCGGCCGGAATATTTCAGGACCAGCAATTCGAGCTCAGCAATGAGATCTTCATTGATCAGAAGCCCGCGTTCTATGAGCTCAAGAACAAGACACACAAAATGACAGGGCAAGAGGTCTTCGCACAATTTGCTCCCAAGGACTGACGGCCGCGACCAGCGATTCATTCGGCCCAAACCCGCGCCGCTAAATCAACAACCTGACAGGCAGCGCCTACCATGCCGTTGTCTGCGCTATGCAGGTCGGCCTAACTCAGGTGTCAAGCTGCATGGAGAATATGAAACTGCCTGCCAATCGATTCCTCGTCGCTGGCGCCATGCTCAGTGCCGCTGCTGCAGTCTTGCACTTGGGTTGCATTGCATTCGGTGCCCCTTGGTATCGTTTTCTAGGTGCGGGCGAGCAGATGGCTCAAATGGATTTGGCAGGCCACTGGTATCCCACGGTGGCGACGTTGGTGATTTCCGGCATTCTTCTGGTGTGGTCTGCTTATGCCCTGTCGGGCGCAGGCGTCATACGCAGATTCCCCCTGACGCGCCTGGCTCTATGCGCCATTACGGCCGTGTACCTTGTTAGAGGTGTCGGCTTTGCGCTGCTCATGCCCTATTTCCCTGGCAACAGCACGACGTTCTGGTTCTGGAGTTCAGCGATCTGCCTGGTTTTCGGCGGCGTCCATCTCATCGGTCTTCGCCAGGTATGGCGGCGTTTGTGAGCCTGATGCAGTCTGATCTTCGTTCAAGCCGACACTGCTTCGTGGCTACAGCTTTGTGCTTGCGCTACGCTAGAGCCAAAGCGTCCCCCACGGCCCGGCGCGGCTTGATTCAGGCGTTTGATGTGATGAGGAAAATTGCGTGGCTCCTGCCTGTCCTGCTGGCCACAGGCGCGGCAGTAGGCCAATCGCCTGCTGGTGGGAAGCCGCTTGAGCTCACACCTCAAAACGGATTTGCGGGTGAGAGCGAGGGTCATGGATCGCTGAAACTATTCCTTGGCAAGCCTCGCGCGTTTCATGTAACAAGCCGCGGATTCCAGCAAGGTGACGGAACGTTTCGCCTTGATCAAACGGTCACCTTCCAGGGAGAGGTTGCGCAGGAACGATTCTGGATCCTCGTCGAAACCAGCAACAATCACTACTCCGCTACCCTCAGTGATGCTGCGGGCCCAGTGAAGGGTGTGACTTCCGGACCTCACCTGTCGTTGCATTACAGGGTCAGAGGGCCGCTTGTCATGCACCAGGAGCTTGAACTTTCACCGGATGGCCGAACAATCGACAACATTGGTGTCATCACCTTGCTTGGCATTCCGGTAGGTCGTCTCCACGAAACAATTACGCGCAAGGTGCCAGGCATCACATCCAGCTATTCGTTCACGCCGAGCCCACGTTGCGGATCGGTCTAATTCAGGTGTCAGGCCTCTGGGCCCACCGCTACAGGAGAGTCACGATATGCACATCCAGGTAAATACAGACAAGAATATTTCCGGGCAAGAGGCCATGACGCAAAGCGTCGAGGAAATCCTTGGCCGCGTTCTAGAGCGCTTTGCTGATCAGATCACCCGGCTGGAAGTTCACCTTAGTGACGAGAACAGCGCTTCGAAGTCAGGTGTCATCGACAAGCGATGCCTGCTTGAAGCACGACTCGCAGGGCGTGACCCGACGTCAGTGAGCGACGTGGCACTCACCGTTGAGCAAGCGGCAACCGGCGCTGCTCACAAGATGGTGAGGCTGTTGGAGAGTGAACTCGGAAAACTTGGCAAGCACTAGATGGGTGAGTTGAGCTTGCTGTCAAAGGTCTGAGCATTCGCTCAATCGCACACCTTCTTTTAGGGTGCCTGAGTCAACGGGGTGGACGCTACCCTCCTTTCAATCCTGCGAGCGCTTGACCTGCGCCTTGGCGGGCATTGTCGAGTCTGCGATGCGCCACAGATACAGGCTGGCGTAGCTGCGGTACGGGCCCCAGCGCTCACCGCGTCCAGCCAACTCCCTGGGTGTGGGCATGGTGTCGAGCTTGTCGATCACCTGGGCGCCCTTGCGGATGCCGAGGTCGTCGATCGGCAGTACATCGGGGCGACCGAGGCGGAACATCAGCATCATTTCGACCGTCCAGCGGCCGATACCTCGAATCGGGATCAGCGCGTTGACAATGTCGTCTTCGGGCATCGTCGACATGCGCCGCAGGTCGGGAATCTCGCCGCGAGATTCGCGCAGCGCCAGGTCGCGCAATGCCAGCATCTTGTTGCCTGATACGCCACAGGCGCGCAAGCCGACGTCATCGATACGGCCCAGTGTGTCGCAATGGAAGCGATCACTGGCAATGGCGGTTTCGACGCGGCCCTCGATCGTGGCTGCGGCCTTGCCACTGAGCTGCTGGTACAGGATGGCGCGCGCCAGGGCATCGACGGGGTCGAAACTCTTGCGCCAACGTGGGTCTGGCGCGATGGCATCCATGCGCTTCATCCATGCGCCGAGGTTGCGATCGACGCGGATGAGGTGCGCGAATGCGGCCTGGGTGTCGAATCCACGAGCGTAGCGCGGCATTTGTGCGCCTTAACGCCTGATCTGCATGAACGCATGCAGCAACCAGCCGACGATCATCAAACCGCCGCCAAAGGGCGCAAGCAATGTCGTTGTCGCGAAAAAATGCGCGGCCGCCAAACTGCCGGAAAACAGCAGCGTACCCAGCAACAGGAAACCCAGCGCCAGCAACCCCAGCCAGCGCACGGCCAACGGGGCCAATGCAGCCAGCGCGATGCCGTGGCCGAATGCAAACAATGCCGACTGTTGCAACCGCGCCTGCTCGACGCCTTCGGCACCATGCGCGGCGTAAGCCGACAGCATCACCGCAAGCGCGGCCAGCAACGCGCCGCTTGCGGCCATCCATTTGCGCCGACGCGCCTGCAGTTCAACATTCATGGGCTTTGCTCCTCATCGCATCGATTATCGATGCTGGACAAATTCGGATGGACGATCGGGACAACACTCGTCTAAAACTGCTGCTTCCCCACGCTCGCGCGGACTGGCGGCGTCTGCGCCACCGCTTCACGAACACACCATTGCAACACCACTGCCCGGCTGCAATTCCATGACGCCAAACGACAAACGCCGCGTGGTGAACGCGGCGTTTGTGCGAAACAAATCGACCTTGCAAACCGCCCAGGCTTATTTCAAAGTCCAGTAGACCTCGTATTCGCCTTCGGCAGAGAAGGCCTTGTCGATCCCGTTCTTGTAGATCTCGTAAGGGCGATCGGTGACCTCGTAACCCTGGGTCAGCGCCCAGGCGCGCAAGGCATTGCGGACGTTGTCCAGTTCGGCCATGAAGCCGGTGTAATAGGCGACAGCGGCGTGGCCGGGCTTGGTCTGCATGTACTGGACCGGAGCGCCCGCGGGGATGGTCACCTTGAGCAAAGCACCAGCGGCGGTCACGGGGGAAGCCGTGTCGACCATGGGGACGGCAGGCGCCTGCGTGTCGGCGGCCAGCTTGTCATCAGTCTTGCTCGCGGCAGCATCCTTCGACTTGTCGGCATCGGCCGTCTTGTCGCCGCCGCTGCCCTTGCGCACGGGTTGGGCGATATCAAACGTGTAGTTGTCGCGGCCAAGCTCGGTGGAAATCACGCGCATGGGACCGGCGGCGACCAGGCCGTTGGCATCCATGGTGCGCTTGATCCATTCCATGTTCGACTTCATCGACGCCTTGATCAGGTCGTTGTTGCGCTCGATGGAGCCGGCCTTGACGACCAGCAGGTCTTCGGCGGGACGCTGGACTTCGGCCATCCCGCGCATGCGGCTGCCTTTGACGGCATAGTCGACGTTGGGCACGGTGGCCAGCATATTGCTCAGCCGCGCAAGGCCAAGCTTGATGTCATCACCGACATGGCGGCTGACATACAAGCCGGCGTAGCGGCCAAACAGGTTCCAGCCATAGTCCACGTCATAGGTTTGGGTGATCTCGACGTTGCGCTTGATCGCCCCTTGGCCCGTGGGCTTGAGGGTGAACTTGGCGACTTTGTCGTGGCCGCGCCGATCATTGTCGATGGCGTACTTGACGCTCGTGCCGGGGATCGATTCGATGATTTCCCAGCTGCCGTTGCCAACACTGGTCTCGTTGGATTCAAACGCGAGCTTGGCGCCCACGCCCGCATTGGGGCCGGATATTTCCAGCTTGGCCTTCGGGTCGTGCAATACCAATGGGTTCCAATCACGGAAGCGACGCACGCTGTTGAGCGTGTCGTACACGATCGTCATCTTGCGGTTGGTTTCGACACTTTCGCTGAGGTGACGACTGGATGGCAGCACCAGTCCCACCAGGAGCATCAATACAGCAACGATCGCGAACGAAATCAGGATCTCGATGAGACGGGTCATTCAGGGTTCTCCAGGACCATTTCCGGACAGGCCGGGCGCAGACCGGCAATCCTAGCAATTTGCGCGGATATCGGCGAGAACCACGTTGAGCCCGATGCAGGCGCCCAAGTGGGTGGGGTGGATCCATATGGGCATGCCCGGGGACACCGGGCTTGCGACATGCGGTTCAAACGAGCTGCAATTCGAAGGCCTTGAGGACCGCCCGGGTGCGGTCGCGCACGCCGAGCTTACTCAGGATATTGGACACGTGGTTCTTGATGGTGCCCTCGGCCACGCCCAGCGAATTGGCGATTTCCTTGTTGGAAAAGCCGCTGGCCATCAGCCGCAGGATCTCGGTCTCGCGCTCGGTTAGTGGGTCCGGGCGGTCGAGGCTGACGAAATCATTGCGCATGTGCTCCAGTCCGGACAACAGTCGCTGGGTGACCGCCGGCTGCACCAGCGAGCCGCCGCCGGCGACCGCGCGGATCGCCCCCACCAGCTGTTCCAGCGATACATCCTTGAGCAGATAGCCCTTGGCGCCTGCCTTGAGTCCAGCCAACACGAGTTGATCGTCATCGAAGGTCGTCAGGATGATGGTCGGCGGCAGCGCATTGAGCTGCGCCAACGCCTGCAGCGCTTCCAGACCGGACATCGCCGGCATGCGCATGTCCATCAGCACCACATCGGGCTTGATTTGCGGGATCAGCTCCACCGCCTGCCGGCCATCGTTGGCCTCGGCCACGACGTCAATGCCGTCGTCGAGCCCGAGCAGGGAGCGGATGCCCTGACGGACCAGGGTTTGGTCGTCCACCAGGCAAACGCGGATCTTTCTGCCTGGACCGATGGGCGTCTTGCCGCCAGGCAGCGAGCCGCCTGGGGTCTTGTCGCCCCCGGTCACACCGGCCTGGGTGATGCTGGCCTGAGTCATGCTGCCTCCGATTCGTCGAACTCGATTGTGCCGCAGTCCGCAGTCGCGGTGGCGGCGGGATCAGCTTGCAGGTGCCACTCGCGGCGGCACCACGCTGCCAAAGGGCGCGCCCTGCCCCAACGGCAGGTTCAACTTCAGGGTAAAGCCCTGGCCCTGCGCGGATTCGATCGCCAGATCGCCACCATACGCTGCGAGCCGCTCGCGCATGCCATTCAGGCCATTGCCGACGCTGGTGCGGTCGCTGCCACGGCCATCATCACGCGCATGCAGGCAGATGGAGTTGCCATCCCAGCCATAGCGCAGGCGCAGCACCTGTGCCTGGGCGTGGCGAACGGCGTTGGTGATGATCTCCTGGGTGCAGCGCAACAGGACATGGGCGCGCTCGGGGTCATCCAAAAGAAACGGCTTGGGCATCGCCATGTCGATGGTCAGGCCGGGCACGTTGTCGGCCAGCGGCAGCAGGGTCGCGGCCATGTCGATGGCGTCATTGCCGCGGATCTGGCTGACCGCCTCGCGCACGTCGCTAAGCAGCAGTCGCGCCAATGTATGGGCCTGGCCGACGTGTTCATTGGCGCGGCCCTCGGTGAGATGGCTGGCGACTTCCAGGTTCAGGCTCAGCGCGGTCAGGTGGTGGCCCAGCAGGTCGTGCAGTTCGCGCGAGATCCGGGTGCGTTCGTTGACCCGCGCGCTCTCGGCCAGCAGCGCGCGGGTGGCGCGCAGTTCGGCGTTCAGGCGGCGCTGCTCGTCGCGCGCCTGCGCCTGCTGCCGGGCCACCATGCTGGTGACGAAAACAAACCCGGTCACCCCGACGTACAGCACGGCCTGCATCACCGCCTCGACCCAGTACATGCCAAGGCCACGGACATAAACCGGCACGATGACGAACTCGCACAGCACCAGCAGCGCCACGCCCACCGACAGCGGCAGCAACCATGGCAGCACGCAGGCCACCACCATCAACAGGATGCTGCCCAGGCCGCTGGCACTGTAATAGCTGATCGCGATGGCGCTGCCGGTGAGCAGCATCAGCAGCAGGTAGTCGAAGGCGTTGGCGCGCCGTGCGCTGAGCGCGCGCGTCAGCCAGGCATAGCTGAGCCCGAAGGTCGCCCACGCCAGCCACGCCTGCCAACCCAGCACCGCAGCCGCCGCGATCTCGCTGCCCACCTCGACGCTGTCCTCGGTGCCCTGCGACAGCAGCAGCAACGGCAGGCCGACGACGCCCCAAGTGAACAGGCCGGCATAGCGCAGGAGGCGACTGTGATCGAGGTGCGCAAACATGCCGCCATGGTAGGCGCAATGCCGGCAAAGCAACCCCATCAAAAGTCATGCGCCAGCTCGGTGAAAGTCGCCCGCGCTGGCCCGGCATGCGATAATCCGGCCGTCGCTGCATGCAGGTTTGCAGTGCCGGTCCAGCCTTTTTTTTATGCAAGGGAGTCAGGAATGTCGATTGTCGTCCGCGACGTGCATGAGCACGAGCTGGATTCCATCCTTGCCCTGAACAACGCCGCCGGTCCCGCCATCCTGCCGCTGGACGCCACCAGGCTCCGCTGGTTCTTCAACCAGGCCGAATATTTCCGCGTTGCCGAACGCGACGGCATGCTGTCGGGCTTCCTGGTGGGCTTTGGCTCGGAAAGCGAGCATGACAGCAGCAATTTCCACTGGTTCCGTGAGCGCTACCCGCGGTTTTTCTACATCGACCGCATCGTCGTGGCCAGCCGTCGTCGTGGCGGCGGACTCGGCCGCGCGTTCTACGCCGACGTGCAGAGCTATGCCGAGTTGCGTTATCCACGCCTGGCCTGCGAAGTGTTCGTCGAGCACGACAACGATCCGGCGCGCATCTTCCACGGCAGCTTCGGCTTCCACGAGGTGGGCCAGCACGTGATGACCACGCAAAATGGCCAGGACGCCGGCATCCGCGCCTCGATGCTGCTCAAGGAGTTGTGCAGCTACGCCTGGGTGCGTGACCACTACGGCGACGCCTTGCCCAAGGCCTCGTGGTTGCTGCAGCCACGCCAGCCCATCCATGCGCACCGCGCGACGGGCACCTGAGCATGGCGACGTCCGCCTCGTCGGCATTTGATTACGAACCTGCCGGCGAACTCAAGATCGGCCAGGTCGGGATCGCCAACCTGCGCGTGCGCACGCTCGATGTCGCGCAGCTGTGCCATGAGATGCGCGAACGCGTCGCACGTGCGCCCAAGCTGTTTGGTCGTGCCGCGGTGATCATCGATTTTGGTGGCCTGCCCGGCACGCCGGATGTCGCCAGCGCCCGCGCATTGCTCGATGGCCTGCGCGAAGCTGGCGTATTGCCCGTCGCGCTGGCCTGGGGCGGCAGTGACAACGAGCAACTGGCGGTCGCGTTGGGCCTGCCGTTGCTGGCCAAGTTCCGCGCGCAATATGAATCCGCGGCAGGCACCACGACCGAAGCGGCTTCGGCCACCAAGTCCGCGCCCAAGGCCGCTGCTGAAACGACCCCGAAGAAAACCGAAGCCGCGGCGAAAACCACGCCTGAAAAGCCGCTTGCCGCCGGTGGCCCCGGCCTGATCCAGACCACGCCGGTGCGCTCGGGCCAGCAGGTGTATGCCGACAACCGCGACCTCACCGTGTTGACCACCGTGGGTGCCGGCGCCGAGGTCATCGCCGACGGCTCGGTGCACATCTACGGCATGCTGCGTGGACGCGCGCTGGCTGGCGCCGCCGGCAACCAGGCGGCGCGCATCTTCTGCCGCGGCTTCCACGCCGAACTGGTCGCCATTGCCGGCCATTACAAGGTGCTGGAAGATATCCCGAAAGAATTCCATGGAAAGGCCGTGCAGGTCTGGCTGGAAAACGAAGAACTCAAGATCGCCGCGCTCGATTGAGCACGGCTGCACGACCGAACCGCAGCGCGGCAACCGCAGCGCGGATCGCCGCCTCGCAGTACGATTACCCACCAATCGCACCGCTGATTCTCGAAAGACGCGCATGCCGCGCGTTTTTCGGCACATAAATCCCCAGGAGAAAGACTTTGGCCGAAATCATCGTAGTCACGTCAGGCAAGGGCGGCGTCGGCAAGACCACCACCAGCGCCAGCCTCGCTTGCGGCCTCGCGCGTCGCGGCAAAAAGGTCGCCGTGATCGATTTCGACGTGGGGTTGCGCAACCTTGACCTGATCATGGGCTGCGAGCGTCGCGTGGTGTACGACTTCGTCAACGTGACCCAGGGCGAGGCCACGCTGAAGCAGGCGATGATCAAGGACAAGCGTTTCGACACGCTGTTCGTGCTGGCCGCATCGCAGACCCGCGACAAGGACGCACTGAGCAAGGAAGGCGTCGAAAAAGTACTCAACGACCTGGCCGATGACGGTTTCGACTACATCGTGTGCGATTCGCCGGCCGGGATCGAGAAAGGCGCGTTCCTGGCGATGTATTTCGCCGACCAGGCGGTGGTGGTGGTGAACCCGGAAGTCTCCAGCGTGCGCGATTCCGACCGCATCCTGGGCTTGCTGGATTCCAAGACCCGTCGTGCCGAGAACGGCGAGTCGATCAAATCCAGCCTGCTGCTGACCCGCTACAACCCGCAGCGCGTGGATGGCGGCGAGATGCTGTCGATCACCGACGTGGAAGACGTGCTGGGATTGAAAACCATCGGTGTGATCCCCGAGTCGGGCGACGTGCTCAATGCCTCCAACAAGGGCGAGCCCGTGATCCTCGACATGGAGTCCCCGGCCGGCCAGGCCTATGACGACGCCGTGGCACGATTGATGGGCGAGGAGCGCCCGATGCGCTTCACCCAGGTGGAGAAGAAAGGTTTCTTCAGCAAGCTGTTCGGGGGTTGAGGCATGGGCATGTTTGATTTCCTCAAGGTCAAGAAAAACACCGCCTCGATCGCCAAGGATCGCCTGCGCATCATCATCGCGCAGGAGCGCAGTTCGCGCGGCGGCCCGGATTACCTGCCGATGCTGCAGCGCGAGTTGCTGGAAGTCATCCGCAAGTACGTCAGCGTCGATGTCGATGCGGTCAAGGTCGACCTGGTCAAGGATGGCGAACACGACGTGCTCGACATCTCCGTGTCGTTGCCCGATGGGCGCGCGGCGACCGCCTGACCGCCATTCTTTCGTAGGAGTGGCTTCAGCCGCGAGCTTTTTGCATGAACCCACGGGAAACGCTCGCGGCTGAAGCCGCTCCTACGAAACCTGTCGACGTGCTGCGGCTGGGCGACATCAATACCGCCGATGTCGTCGCCCTGCTTGATCGCCATGGCCTGCGACTCGAGCAGGTCGCCGACGGCGACGCAATCCCCGGCAGCTATTGGGGTGAGCCGGAAGCCGGCGTGATCGCCAGCACCGTCCATGTGCGCGCGGACACCCCGGTACATTCCCTGCTACATGAAGCCTGCCACCTGATCGTGCTTGCGCCCGAGCGACGCGCGGCGGTGCACACCGATGCCAGTGATTCGGACGAAGAAGAAGATGCCACCTGCTATTTGCAGGTCGTCCTGGCCGATGCGTTGTGCGGCGTTGGCAGCGCGCGCCTGATGGCGGACATGGATGCCTGGGGTTACAGCTTCCGCCTGGGCTCCACCCAAGCCTGGTTCGAACGCGATGCCGAGGATGCAAAGCACTGGCTGACGCAGCGCAGCCTGCTTGCGCAACCGGTTTGCGCAATGATCCCGGCGACAACGCCCGTCAACCCGCCTGCGACGGCGACGGACCCGCCAGCGAACGGCCAAAATTCAGGGTGACGCGGGTGCCGCGCGGCGTGCGCGGTTCGATGCGCAGCACCCAACCCAGGTGATCGCATAGTCGCGCGATCAGATCCAGGCCAATGCCGGCGCCCTCGCGCCCACCGCCGCGCGCCATGCGTGCATGGATCGCACTGATTTCTTCCGGCGACATGCCATGGCCGGGGTCCTCGATCACCACCACGCCATTGGCCTGCAGCGCCAACGAGATTTCGCCGCGGTCGCTGTTCTCGATCGCATTGCGCAACAGGTTGCCGATCGCGGCCTGGACGATCGCCAACGGTGCGACCAGCTCGCAGGCCGGCAATGCGGCCACGCGCAGGTCCAGCTGCTTGTCCACGCACAGGTGGCGGTGGTCGTCGATGATGTCGGGCAGCAGTTGGTCGAGGCTGAAACGGTCGCTGGTGTGCGCCAGCCGCTCCGGATCCTTGGCCAGCACCAGCAACAGTGAGATCAAAGGTTCGACGCCGCGCGCGGTGCGCAGGATGCGCAACAGCTGCTTGCGCACCACGGCCGGTGTCTGCGGCTGGTCGAGCGCAAGCTGCTCCAGCGCCAGTTCACTGGCACCGGCAATCACCGCGATCGGGGTGCGCAGTTCATGGCTGGTACTGTCGATGAACCCGCGTTCGCGTTCGACGAAACGCGCGTTGCGCGCGAGGTAATCATTGAGCGCATCGGAAATCACCACCAGCTCCGAACTCGCCTTGCGGCCGATGACAATGCGTTGGCCGTCGCGGTCGGGTTGCAGCTGTGAGATATCGTCGGCCATGTCGGCCAGCGGCTTGACCAGACGGCCTAATCCCCAGGCCACCAGCAGCCCGGACAAGGCCAGGCCCCCCAGCGCCGAACCGATCATCAGGGTGGTGAGCTGCTGTTCGCGCGCTTCGAATTCGGTGATGTCCAGCGCCAGCACGATGCGCCGCGTATCGATGTCTTTCACCAGCACCACGCGCTGGCTGCCGTTGATGCGGATGCCGTCGTGGATGCCCGGGGCAAGCCGTGCCAGCGCTTGCGGCGCCGGGTCGCCGGCCGCGCCGTCATACAGCGCCACATTGTCATTATCGCGCCAGCGGTACCCCGGATCCTCGACACGGCGCTCCAGGTAATGGTCGAGTTCGGACTCCAGCAGCGATGTCCACACTACTTTCTCGGCGCGTTCGTTGATCACGTTGCCGTGGTAGACGATCGCCAGCGACAGCAACACCATGTAGGCAATCACCCACAGCGTGATACGCAGGCGAAGGCCCGTCCTGCGTCGGCCTGGGTTGTTCGGGCTTGAGTTACGCACCATCGGCGCCCACCGCGTCGGCCATGGCCAGTCGATAGCCCACGCGCGGCAGGGTCTGGATCAGCTTGACGTCGAATGGGCCGTCGACGCTGCGCCGCAACTCGTAGATATGCGAGCGCAGCATGTCGCGATCGGGCGGGTCGTCGCCCCACAGCGCGTATTCGAGCCGTTCGCGGGTGACCGCAGCCGGGCTTGCCTGCATCAGGGTTTCCAGCAGCTTGCGGCAGGCCGGATACAGGTGCAGCGGTTGACCGGCGCGACTGGTTTCCAGGGTCGCCAGGTCAAGCCGCAGGTCGTGGACTTCGAGCACGCGCCCACGCTCGCGGCCCGCGGCCCGCGCCAGCAGCGCCTCCAGCCGCACTTCCAATTCGGGCAGCGCGAAGGGCTTGGTGAGGTAGTCGTCGGCCCCGGCACGGAAGCCGGTGATCTTGTCCGGCAACTCGTCGCGCGCGGTCAGCATGATCACCGGCACACCCCGGCCATGCACCTCGCGCAGTCGGCGCAGCACCTCGGGCCCGTCCATGCGCGGCAGCATCCAGTCCAGGATCACCGCGTCATAGGCTTGGGTACTGGCCAGGTGCAGTCCGGTAATGCCGTCGGGCGCGGCGTCAAGCACATGCCCGCGCGCCTCGAAATATTCGAACAGATTGGCGACCAGGCTGCGGTTGTCTTCGATGACCAGCAGCCGCATGCGGCGCTCCTTGGCATTGGGTGGCGTGGCGGTACCGCAACGTCGCACGGCACGTGTCGGAAAGCCGTCGCATCCATTTTGCGCCATCGCAGAGCCGGCATGGGAAATGCAATCGACAGCACGATCGGCGCCCAGCAACCCGCGCCCGCGCCGCCATTCCAGGCGTCCTTCCGGCGCGGCCGCACACCGTGACCCGTGCGCGCCGTAACAAGTGCGCAACGCGGTTCCGACCGCGCTCCGACATCGCCGCACCGACCATGACGTTCCACATCCGGCAAACAAGCCCGCCTGTCACGTCGCACGGATATCGATGGCCTTGGTCAAACCTCCCTTGCATGCACCCGGATTGCCCCGCAGCGGGCACCGGCAACCTGCTGAAAACGCGCCCGTGGTGCGGCGCCCTGACGCCGGGGAATTGCGCTGGCAGCTGCTGTTGCCGCTGGCCATCTTCCTGCTGGCCAACATCGTGTTGATGGCGTTTGCCGGCGACCAGTGGATCGCCGACCACCTGTTTGCACTGGAAGGCGGGCACTGGGCACTGAAGGATAATTTCTTCACCACCACCGTGATCCATGAAACCGGAAAGCGTCTCAGCACGCTGGCATGGCTGGTCGCGGCGATTGCCACCGTCCACGCCTGGCGCAAGCCCGCGCTGCTCGCGTGGAGACAGCCGCTGCTTGGGCTGGTGGTCTCGGTGCTCGTCGCCACCCTTGCCGTCACGCTGATGAAACACCTGACCCACATGGATTGCCCCTGGGACCTGCAGGCCTATGGCGGCTCGCGCCCGCCCTACGGTTTGTTCACGCCGCGCCCGGCCGGGCTGCGCGCCAGCGGCTGCTTCCCCGCCGGACATGCAAGCGCCGGCTACGCCTGGGTAGCGCTGTACTTCTTTTTCCTCGCGGTGCGTCCGCGCTGGCGCTGGGCCGGACTTTCCGGCGGCATCATCGCCGGGCTGGTATTCGGCATCTCCCAACAGCTGCGCGGCGCGCACTTCATGTCGCATGACCTGTGGACATTGATGATCTGCTGGACCTCGGCGCTTGTCGTTTACCGCTGCATGCGCGATGGTGCGTGGCGTGGGCGGAATGCTCCTGCGCCGCAGGCGATGCACAGGCCGTGGCAGGAGCTGCGATGACTGATCCGGTGATGCAACATCCACTTGACGGCACCACCCGGTGGTGGCGCAAGCGTCCCGTCCTCAGCCTGGAATGGCTGGCGGTGGCGACCAGCCTGTTCTTCACGGTGCTGTGCAACATCGAATTCTGGCGCAGCGTCGGCGACCTGCACCCAAGCATGCGCTTGCTGGTGTCGCTGTTCGTGTTGGTGACCGCATTGCAGGCGTTCCTGCTTGGACTGGTGCTGACGCGCTGGACGGCCAAGCCGGTGTTGGTGGTGTTGCTCATCGCCACCGCATTCGCCGCCTACTACATGGGCGCCTACAAGGTGTACATGGACGCGGACATGATCCGCAACGTGCTCAATACCGATCCGCGCGAAGCCAGCGAGTTGTTCGTGCCGGGCTTGATCCTTCCCGTCGTCGGGCTGGCGCTCCTGCCGATCGCGTTGCTCTGGCGCGTCCGCCTGCGCACGCGCAGCTGGAAGCGCGCACTGTGGATCCGCGTCGCGTTCCTGTGCGGCATGCTCCTGCTTTCAGCGGCCGCGGCGATGGTCTCGTTCAAGGACCTGTCTGCGCTGGTGCGCAACCAGCGCGAGGTACGTTACCTGGTCACGCCCGCCAACTACGTGGTGTCGCTATCGCACGTGTTGCTGGCCAGTCCACCGGGCCCGGCCAAACCGCTGATCCCGATCGGTGAAGACGCGAAGCAAGCACCCAAGGCCGTCGGCAGCAAACCACGCCTGCTGGTATTCGTGCTGGGCGAAACCGCGCGCGCGCAGAACTGGGGCCTGGATGGCTATGCGCGCCAGACCACGCCGCAGTTGGCGGCGATGCCGGACGTGATCAATTTCCCGGAGGTCAGTGCCTGCGGCACCAGCACCGAAGTCTCGCTGCCCTGCCTGTTTTCCCCCTATGGCCGTCGCAACTACGACCAGAAGAAGATCCGCTCGCACCAGTCGCTGCTCAACGTGCTGCAGCGCGCGGGCGTGGAAACCCTGTGGCGTGACAACCAGTCGGGCTGCAAGCACACCTGCGACGGGCTTGCGTTCGAGTCGATGGCAGGCGCCACGGATCCTGCCCTGTGCAACGACCAGGGCTGCTTCGACGAAATCCTGCTGTCCGGCCTGCAGGCGCGCATCAAGCCCGACGGTCGCGATCGCGTGGTGGTGCTGCACCAGCTCGGCAACCATGGACCCGCGTATTACCAGCGTTATCCAGCAGCCTTCCGCCGCTTCGTGCCAACCTGCGACACCGCCGAGCTGGGCAACTGCACCCGGCAGCAGATCGTCAACAGCTACGACAACGCCCTGCTCTACACCGATCATTTCCTCGCCCAGTCGCTCGCGTTCCTGAAACAGCAGACCGACTACGATACCGCCATGATCTACGTCTCCGACCATGGCGAATCACTGGGCGAGAACGGCTTGTTCCTGCATGGCGTGCCGTATGCGATCGCACCCCGCGAACAAACCCACGTGCCGATGCTGATGTGGTTTTCACCCGACTTTGCGCACAGCCAGCAACTCGACCTCGCCTGCCTGCGCCGCGAAGCCGCGCAACCGATCAGCCATGACAACCTCTTCCCCTCGATCCTGGGCTTGATGCAGGTGCGCACGCAGCTGTACGACGGCACGCTGGATCTGTTTGCGTCATGTCGCCGCCAATCGCTCCAGTGAGGCACCAACGATGAGCACCGGCATGGGCTGGTTCCACTGGGCGCTGCTGTCGGCAGTGTTCGCCGCGCTCACCGCGATTTTCGCCAAGCTCGGGCTGCAGCGGGTTGATTCGGATTTCGCGACCTTGATCCGCACCGTGGTGATCGTCGTCGTGCTCGGCGTATTCGTGGCCGCAACCGGCAAGTTGAGTGATCCATTCGCGTTGCCGGGGCGCACGCTGGGCTTCCTGGTGCTGTCGGCATTGGCGACTGGCGCCTCGTGGGTGTGTTATTTCCGCGCCTTGCAACTGGGCAACGCTTCGCAGGTGGCGCCGGTCGACAAACTGAGCGTGGTGCTGGTGGCGATCTTCGCCGTCACCTTCCTGCACGAGCGCCCTTCGCCGCGCGAATGGCTGGGGATCGCGCTGGTCGGTGCGGGCGCGTTGATCCTTGGCTTCAAACGCTAGGGCCGTCCCTCGCCCGCCATTGCGGGATAACCGCCTGGAACCGTTCGATTGCGCCCCGATGCTTGCGACTGCGGCCCTCGCGCACTAGCCTGCACGCTTCCTGCCACGGCCCGGGGATCCTCCGTGACCTATCGTCCTGTCCTGCTTGCACTGCTCGTCATTGCCGGCCTTTCACTGTCCGCGTGCAAGCGCGACCCATCACCCGACACCGGATCGGCGCCCAAGGACGAGACCGCGGACCAGTTCATCGGCCGCGTCAACGCCGAACTCAAGGCGCTGTATCCAGAGCTGAGCGCATCGCAGTGGATCTCCAACACCTACATCACCGATGACAGCCAGCTGATCGCGGCCAAGGCCAACGAACGTTTCCTTACCCAGCTCAATCGCTGGCTGGAACAGGCAAAACGTTTTGAAGGACAGGACATGTCGCCGCAGACCGCGCGCGCGATCAACCTGCTCAAGATCGGCATCGCGATGCCGCCGCCGAAAGACCCGGCGAAACTGTCCGAACTGACCCGCATCGCCACCGACATGGAGGGCATGTACGGGTCGGGCACCTACTGCAAGACCGAGGGCGACGCCAAGAGCTGCCGCCAGCTTGGCGAACTCGAGGACGTGTTGCGCAGCGATCGCAACTACGACCGCCAGCTTGATGCCTGGAGCGGCTGGCACGCGGTCGCAACGCCGATGCGCAAGGACTACACGCGCTTCGTCGAACTGGTCAACCAGGGCGCGCGCGACATGGGCTACGCCGATACCGGGGAGATCTGGCGATCGGGCTACGACATGCCGGCCACCGACGTCGCGGCCGAAACCGATCGCCTGTGGAACCAGGTCAAGCCGCTGTACGAACAGCTGCATTGCTATGCGCGCACGCGCCTGGACGCGAAGTACCCGGGCAAAGGCGAGGTCAACGGCCTGCTGCCTGCCCACCTGATGGGCAACATGTGGCAACAGGACTGGAGCAACCTGTGGGACCTGCTGCAGCCCTTCCCCAAGGCCGGCAACCTCGACATCACCGCCGCGCTGAAAAAACAGTATGAAACCAACCTCAACGAGATGTTGGTCAAGCAAAACGTATTGCTTGAAACCGACGGCCGCGTGGAGATCGCGCGCGACGCGCAGCTGGGCAGCGCAAAACAGATGGCCGAGCGCGCGCAGGATTTCTACAGCTCGCTGGGCATGCCAAAACTGCCGGAAAGCTACTGGGAAAAATCACAGTTCATCAAGCCGCGCGACCGCAACGTGGTCTGCCACGCCAGCGCATGGGACATGAACATGGCCGGCGACGTGCGCACCAAGATGTGCATCAAGCCCAACGAGGAAGACTTCACCACCATCTACCACGAGCTTGGCCACGTGTATTACTACATGGCCTACAACAAGCAGCCGCCATTGTTCCAGGCCGGCGCCAACGACGGCTTCCACGAAGCCATCGGCGACACCATCGTGCTGGCGATGACACCGAAATACCTGCAATCCATTGGCCTGGTCGGCGAACAGCAGCAAAACCACGATGCGCTGATCAACTCGCAGATGCGCATGGCGCTGGCGAAGGTGGCGTTTTTGCCGTTCGGATTGATGATCGACCGCTGGCGCTGGGGCGTATTCGACGGCTCGATCAAGCCGACCGACTACAACACGGCCTGGTGGCAATTGAAGGCGAAATACCAGGGCGTGGCGCCAGTCACCGCGCGTGGCGAAGAGTTCTTCGACGCCGGCGCCAAATACCACGTGCCGGCCAATACGCCGTACACGCGCTACTTCATGTCGCACATCCTGCAGTTCCAGTTCTACAAGGCGCTGTGCGATGCCGCGGGCCACAAAGGGCCGCTGTACGAATGCAGCTTCTACGGCAACAAGGTGGCGGGTCAGAAGTTCTGGTCGATGCTGGAAAACGGCGCCAGCCAGCCCTGGCAGAAAACCATGGCCGAACTCACCGGCAGCGAAACGATGGACGCGTCGGCATTGCTTGAATATTTTTCGCCGCTGCAGCAATGGCTGCAGCAGCAGAACGAAGGCCAGAGCTGCGGCTGGCAAGTGCCGGCACCGGTAACCGCCGCCGCCGCCGGCACGACGGCAAAGCCGGCAGCACCAGAACGCAAGTAGCCGGAGCTGCATCTGGCTATCGCCTTGTTTCGGCAGACTGTTCGCATCCTTCTCCGGCTGCCGGAGAAGGTTCCCGGACGGAAGACGAGGGCGCGGAGGTCTTAGACGGTGCCGGGGGCGCGAGCTGAGTGGCGAGTGCGTGCTTGCAGTGCGTGCTCTGCCGAGCGTGCAAGCGACGTTGCACGCCACTGCACGTGACTCGATGAACGTCGCGCTACGCGCCTGTCGCAATCGGGCGCTGCGGGTCTTCAATCCATCCGCTCCACGATCCGGTAAACAAGCTGGCGCCATGCAGGCCAGCATGTTCCATGGCCAGCAGGTGATGGCAGGCCGTGACGCCGGAGCCGCACATCGCCACGACATCTTCGGGCCGATGCGGTCCCAGCAGCACGCCAAATTCGCTGGCCAACTGCCGCGGCGATTTGAAACGACCATCGGCCATGTTCATGGCATAGGGACGACTGACCGCACCCGGCACATGTCCGGCCGCGCGATCGAGCGGTTCGACCTCGCCGCGAAACCGCTCGCCAGCACGCGCATCGACCAGCAGTCCGCCGCGCGCCAGGTGCGTTTGCACAGCTCCGGCATCGCGCAGGAAGCGAGCATCGAAGCGCCCCGTGCGCACGACCGGATCCACCGCACGGATAGCGGTTTGCGTGGGCAAGCCCAGGGCCGTCCAGCGTGCCCAGCCGCCGTCGAGTACCGCGACGCGCGCATGGCCGAAGGCGCGCAGCGCAAACCACAGTCGCGCGGCAATTGCGCCATCACCGTCGTCGTAGGCAACGACCTGGTGGTCGGGAGAAATTCCCCAGCCTCCAAGCGTTGCGCCGAATTGCGCTGCATCAGGCCAAGGATGGCGACCGCCGCCGCGCCTGGAGTGATCGGAAAGATCCCGATCCAGGTGCGCATACAGCGCGCCGGGCACGTGCGCCGCCTGGTAGGCAGTCTGTCCACCGTCCGGCGCGGCCAGTGAAAACCGGCAGTCGATGATCGCCAGGTCGCCACGACCCAGTTCCGCCGCGAGTATTTCGGCGTCCACCAGGGTGGTCCATGCGGCGGAGATGTGTGTCGTCGTGGTGGTCGTGGTCATGTCGCATGCTCCAGTCGTTCGCGCAGGTTGAGCAGGATCGACGCCGTGGCGCCCCAGATGCGTTGCGTGGGCGCTGCAGGCGAACTGCGGAACTCCAGCACGCCACGCAGGCGGCCGCGGTAGTCAATATCGATGCGGCGCAGGTTGGCATGCGCCATCAGCCAGCTCAATGGCACCTCGAACACATCCGATACTTCGGCCGGATCGGGCACGGCGATGAATGCCGGATCCACCCAGGCCACCACCGGCAGCACGCGGAAGCCGGTGATCGTCGCCAATGGATCGAGGTAGCCCAGCGGTCGTGCCAGCGCGGGGGCAAGCCCGACTTCCTCGGAGGCTTCGCGCAGGGCGGCGGCCACGGGATCGGCGTCGGCCGCCTCGATGCGGCCCCCGGGGAAACTCACCTGGCCGCCGGGGTGGCGCAATGCGTCGGTGCGTCGGGTCAGCAGCACCTGCACGCCATTGTCGCGCGGGATCAGCGGCACCAGCACGGCCGCCTGCGCGGCGATGCGCGGCATTGGCAGCAGGTCGGCGAGTTCGTCGATGTTCCAGCCCTCGCCTGTCGGCATCGCGGCCAGCGGATACAGGGCCGTGTGCAATTGCGACAGGGTGGCGGACGTCGACATCAGCGGCGCTGTTTTTCCCGTTCGGGCAGCACATGTTCCATCAGTTGCAGGCGCTCGTCATCGTCCATGCCGATCCAGCGCGTGATCTCGCCGCTGGTGCGATGGCAACCATGGCACAGACCGTCCTCGGCCATGGTGCACACCCCGGTGCAGGGGCTGAGCACGGCGCGGAACACGGAATTCATTGGTCGGGCCTCGTGCGTTGACGCTGGGAACAGTCGCAAAAAAATGCGCCGGCACGAGGCCGGCGCAGCAGACTAAGCAAGTCTTGAAAACGTCACCATCCTCGCTTGCGCGGGCGTGGTGTTCTGGCAAATCCGCGCGTCATGCGCGGGCCAATGCGTCACTTGACGCTGATGAGCTTGACGTCGAAGACAACGGCCTGGTTCGGGCCGATCGGCGACTGCGGGGTATTGCCATAGGCCTTGTCGGCCGGCAGCACCACTTCCCAACGCGAACCGGACGGCATCTGCGTCAGCACTTCGCGCAGGCCCGACAATGGAATCTGGCTGAGCTTCATGCTGACCGGACCGGCGGTCTGGCCCTTCGGCGGGTTGAAGGTATCGACGAAGGTCTGGCCAGTCGGCAGCGATCCCTTGTACTGGAGCTGCACGTCACTGGTCTGCGACGGCTTGGCGCCGCTGCCCGCTTCGACCACTCGGTACTGAACGCCGCTGGGCAGGGTCTTGACGCCGGCCTTGGCCTTGTTCTGTGCCAGGTAGGCATCACTCTTGGTCTTGTTGGCGGCCGAGTCCTTGTCGAACTCCGCCTTCGCTTTCACCTGCTGGCGCTGCTGCATGTTCTGCACGGCGCTGCGCAGCTGGTCGACGGGCACCGAAGGCTCTTTCTTGGCATAGCCTTCCTGCACGGCCTTGACGACGGTGTTGACGTCGATGGCTTCGCCACTTTCAATCAGGTTGCGGCCGAGGTCGTAACCGAGCGCATAGCTCAACTTGCCTTTCTCGGACGTGGTGTCCTGCGCAGAAACTGCGCCGGCGGTCAGGGTCAAAGCCGCGAGGGTGGCGGCAAGCAAACGCAACTTCATTCGGTGGATCTCCAGGATTGGTCCGTTTTGTGGGTCCATCATGCAATTGGGACGGTCTAACCGCCCCATTTGGACGGGGTAGGATAACGGCCACAGGGCTTAACCGCCACTGACGACTGTGTTCTCCGACCCGCTCGGGCCGCGCAAGTTCCGCGAGGCCAGGGGCATTTTCCACCTCCAAGAGGCCCGCTGATGCCCGATTCCCCGCTGTTGATCGCCGATCACGACGCCGTGCGCGTGATCACCGTGAACCGCCCTGACAAACTGAATGCCCTCAACGCCGCCACCCTCGATGCCCTGCACGCGGCCTTCGACACCGCCGCCGTTGACGCTGCGGTGCGCGTGGTTGTGCTGACCGGCGCAGGCACGAAAGCCTTCGTGGCCGGTGCCGACATCGCCGAAATGTCCGGCCTGACGCCGGTGCAGGGGCGCGATTTTTCGCTGCGCGGACAGCGCATGATGCGACGCGTTGAAAAAATGCCCAAACCGGTGATCGCGATGATCAACGGGTTTGCGCTCGGCGGCGGACTGGAGCTGGCGATGTGCTGTCACCTGCGCGTCGCCGCCGACAGCGCCAAGCTCGGCCAGCCGGAAATCAACCTCGGCCTGATCCCGGGTTTCGGCGGCACCCAGCGCCTGCTGCGGCTGGCCGGACGCACCGCGGTGCTGGAACTGTGCCTGACCGGCGCACCCATCGATGCCGCCCGTGCGCAGCAGTTGGGCATCGTCAACCGCGTGGTGCCGGCGGCGGAACTTGAAACCCACACCATGGCGCTTGCGCAACAGTTGGCCAGCGCGGCGCCGCTTGCGCTGCGCGGCATCCTCGACTGCGTCAATGTCGGCGGCGAATGCGGCATCGAGGAAGCGCTGGAATACGAGAGCGCACAGTTCGGCCTGGTGTTTTCCACCCACGACATGCGCGAAGGCACACAGGCCTTCCTTGAGCGACGCAAGCCGGTGTTCGGCAACCATTGATCGGCCACGATCGATCAGCCACGCTCAACCAGACACGCCACACCAGACACGCTCAATCAGACACCATTGCCCCGTCCATGACACGCAGGCCTCTCACAGGTGGATCGGAAACACACGCAGCAACGTGTGACGCCGCAGTGCGCGTGCAACTGCGGCAATGGCTGCAGGCCGATGCCCTGGATGCCGCGATCGACGCTGGGTTGATGACCTACGCACCCTGCGCGGCCTGCGACGCCGCAACGCTCGCGGCCGCGCAGGACACCGCCTGCATCGTGGCCACGCAGCAGCGCCTGGCGAGCGCATGGGCGGCACGGCAACGGTATCGCGAGCGCACCGCGCGCCTGGCGCGCCGCGCGGCCCAACGTGAAGCCCGACGCAAGCCCGCGCAGGCCACCGCACAGGCAACCGCATCGCTGCCTCCTGCTGCCGCCGCCATCCTTGCGCGCGTCAAGGCCATGACTGCGGGCAAGGCATGAGGGTTGGCAAGCGGCGCAGCAAAAAACTGACGGCGGCGGAAGTCCGCGAGTTCTTTTTGCGCCTGTCTGAACTCAATCCGCATCCCACCACCGAACTGGAATACACCACGCCGTTCGAGCTGTTGGTCGCAGTCATCCTGTCGGCACAGTCCACCGATGTCGGCGTCAACAGGGCGATGCGCCGGTTGTTTCCTGTCGCCAACACGCCGACGCAACTCCTCGCCCTGGGTGAAGCCGAACTCAAGCGCCACATCGCCACGATCGGCCTGTTCAACACCAAGGCAGCCAACGTGATGGCGATGTCGCGGCAATTGCTTGAGCTGCATGATGGCCAGGTGCCGCGCACGCGCGCCGCGCTTGAGGCGTTGCCCGGAGTCGGCCGCAAGACCGCCAACGTGGTGTTGAACACCGCATTTGGCGAGGCGACCATCGCGGTAGACACCCACATCTTCCGCGTTTCCAATCGCACCGGCCTTGCACCGGGCAAGGATGTGCGTGCGGTCGAGGACACGCTGTTGAAGGTGGTGCCCGATGATTACAAGCTCGACGCGCACCACTGGCTGATCCTGCACGGCCGCTACGTCTGCAAGGCGCGCAAGCCGGACTGCCCGCATTGCATCGTGCGCGACCTGTGCCGGTATCCCGACAAGACGCCTGCGTCCTGATCGTCATTTGTCCGTCATCGCAACGACACGATGCGGGCGACAATCACATGCAGCGCACCACTCCGGCCTGGATCCTCTAACGACTGCGCGGCGCGCGACGACCGGTCCTGTCATCGCAACGAAATATTCACGCCCTACGCTTCGCGGCGTCTCCCTCGCCCCAAGGGCATCACCATGAACCTCTCCCGCCAGACCCTCGCCATTGCATTGCTTGCCGCACTCGCGGCACCCACCGCCCACGCCGAGATCGCCATCGACGCGATCGCCGGTTCCGATATCAGCCTCGAAGGCCTGATCCAGGCCGACGGCAACTGGTTCAACAACGATCTCGCTGACCTCAACGGCGTTGGCGCCAACGGCAAGGACAGCGAATTCGAGCTGCGCCGTGCCGAGATCGTGCTCAAGGGCAAGGGCCCGGGCAATATCGAGTGGGTGATCGGCTACGACGCCAAGGCCGACAAGTTCCTCGATACCAACATCAAGTACAAGCTCGGCGGCAACAGCAGCCATTTCGTGCAGGTCGGCCAGTTCAAGCAGCCCAACAGCATGGAAGAATCATCCTCGACCAAGAACAACGACTTCATCACCAAGTCCATGGCCACCAATACCTATGGAGTCGCACGCCGACTCGGCGTCGGCTACGGCTTCGGCGTTAAAAACTGGAGCATCAACGCCAGCTATTTTGGCCGCGAACTGACCCGCAACCTCGCCCACGGCAGTGGCTATGGCGTGCGCGGCACCTGGGCGCCGATCAACGAGAAGGGCAACATCGTGCACTTCGGCCTGGCGTACGTGAACTACGACACCGATTCCGATACCTTCCGCGTGCGTGCACGCCCGGATGCAGACTTGGCCAGCGTGCGCCTGGTCGACGCCGGCACGTTCACCGACAGCGACCGCATCGCCACCACCAGCATCGAGGGCCTGTGGGTCAATGGCCCGTTCAAGCTGCAGGGCGAGTACTACACCAGCGCCATCAAGCGTCTGGCCAACAGTGACTACACCAGCACCGCCGGCTACGTCCAGGGCTTGTGGAACATCAGCGGCGAGACCTGGGGCTACAAGGGCGGCGTGCCGACCACGCCGTTGCCCGACGAACCCGGCCGCGGCATGTGGCAGCTGGGCCTGCGCTACGACACCATCGACCTCAACGATGGCAGCGTGTTGGGCGGCAAGATGAATACGGTGACGGCGGGCGTGAACTATTACTGGCGCTCCAACTTCAAGTTCGCGGTCAATTACGTCAAGGTCAGCAGCGAGCGCAAGGGCATCAGCGACGACCCGAGCATCGTCGAGGCGCGCGCGCAGTTTTTTTGGTAAGCCGATCGTTTGCCAAGCCGATCAATTGGTGACCCAACCGATTGCCAAACCCATCGCGCGCAAACGGATTGCGCACATGGGTCACGAGAAGTTGGTCACGAGAAGTGGGTGACAAAAAGACGCGGTGCGAGCCGCGTCTTTTTGTTTGCCTTCACCACGCGCGGCGCCATGCCAACGGCGCGGTCGCCACCCATTTGCGCACATCAACACACCTGGCATGACAAGCCGCAGGCGCCGGGCCATGGCTCCGGCCTTCGCGTCGGCGCAGTCCCACGTTGCCATCGCAACCGCCGGCCCGCTGGAAATTTTTCGCTGGATCGACACCGGGCCGACGACTGTCATCGCATCGACACATAAACAACATGCAGCTGTCATCGCGGTGTTATGCAATGCACGCCAAGCGGGCCATGCCCGTGTTCCATCCCATTTTCCAGGAGTTCATCCGTGCGCAAGTCACCCGTCTTCCTCGCCATCGCCGCCATCCTGGCGCTTGGTTCCAGCGTCAACGCGCAAGCCGCCGATGTCACCGGCGCGGGCGCATCGTTCATCTATCCGGTCATGTCGAAGTGGTCGTCGGATTACAGCAAGGCCACCGGCAAACAGATCAATTACCAGTCCATCGGTTCGGGCGGCGGCATCGCCCAGATCAAGGCCGGCACCGTTGATTTTGGCTCGTCGGACGCACCGCTCAAGCCCGAGGAACTCGCAAAGTTCGGCCTGGCGCAATTTCCGTCGGTGATCGGCGGCGTGGTGCCCGTGGTGCACGTGGCGGGCGTGGTCTCTGGCGCCATGAAGCTCGACGGCACGACACTGGCCGACATCTTCCTGGGCAAGATCACCAAGTGGAACGACCCGGCCATCGTCGCCCTCAACGGCGGCCTCAAGCTGCCCGACAAGAAGATCACCGTGGTGCATCGCTCCGATGGCTCCGGCACCACGTTCAACTTCGTCAATTACCTGTCGAAAGTCAGCCCGCAGTGGCAGACCGCGGTCGGCGAAGGCACCTCGGTGAAATGGCCGACCGGGATCGGCGGCAAGGGCAACGAAGGCGTCGCGGCATACGTCAAGCAGATCGATGGCGGCATCGGTTACGTCGAACTGTCGTATGCACTGCAAAACAAGATGTCGTTCACGCGCATGAAGAATGCCGATGGCAACTTCGTGCAGCCGCGCGACGAGACGTTTTCGGCCGCCGCCGCCAGCGCCGACTGGACCAACGCGAAGGATTTCCACCTGGTGATGACCAATGCGCCCGGCGCGGAATCCTGGCCGATCACCGCCACCAACTTCATCCTGATGAACAAGCAGCCCAAGAACGCCGCTGGCGCAAAGAACGCCAAGGAATTCTTCAAGTGGGTCTACGCCAACGGCGATGCGCAGGCCAAGGCGCTGGACTATGTGCCGCTGCCCGACGCCCTTGTGCAGCAGATCGAGGCCTACTGGTCGCAGAACATGGCGTATTGATCAGCGGGCCCAACCCCGATTGGGCCTGACTTGAAACATGGCAACTCTCTCTCCCCTTTTTACGGGCCTTCGGGCCCGTTTTTTTTGCCTGCCGGGCGTACAGGACGTGCGGATGCGAATGCATGCGCCTGCGCCATCGGGCCATGCCATCCATGCAGGTGCCGCCTGCCGATGCTGCGGTGGTGGCGAGGGCCGCCCTCCTCCGGCGATGCGCGCCGCTTTATCCTGCGCGCAGGAGACAGGCCTGATCCAGCTTCGCCTCTTCCAGACGCAGGCGACGGGCTTTGGCACCATTTTGCCGTCTGACAGGCCAAAAACCTGCCCAATCGCCAACCGCGTGCGTCGCCAGTTCGTGCGGAAAGTCGCCGGTGTCATACGCATGTAACAAAAACATCATTTCATGGCGGCATCCAAAGACGGCGCGTGTCGCGCCTACCCACCGGAGCTTGCAAAATGAATTCGTCCACGATCCGCCTGACCGCACTGGCCTTCTCGATCGCCCTGTTCGCGGCTGCCTGCCAACCGGGCACCGATACGCCGGCCTCCGGCGCGGCCAACGCCAATGCCACCAACGCACCCGCTGAAGCAGGCGACAAGGTTGCGGCCGAAATCACCGGAGCCGGCGCCACGTTCATCTTCCCGTTGATCTCAAAATGGTCGGCCGACTACCACAGGCAAACCGGCAACAAGGTCAATTACCAGTCAATCGGCTCCGGCGGCGGGATCGCGCAGATCAAGGCGGCCACGGTCGATTTCGGTTCCTCGGATGCACCGCTGACCAGCGAAGAGTTGGCGCAAGCCGGCCTCGGCCAGTTTCCGTCGGCGATCGGTGGCGTGGTGCCGGTAGTCAACCTGGACGGCATTGAACCCGGCAAGCTGCGCCTGACCGGCGCGCTGCTCAGCGAAATCTATCTTGGCAACATCAAGGCCTGGAACGATCCCGCCATTGCCGCAACCAATCCGGGCATGGCGCTGCCGGCGACCAAGATCAACCTGGTGCATCGTTCCGACGGTTCCGGCACCACGTTCAACTTCACCAATTACCTGTCCAAGGTCAGCGCGCCGTGGAAGGCGGCGGTGGGTGAAGGCAAGTCAGTGCAGTGGCCCGGCGGCCTTGGTGGCAAGGGCAACGAAGGCGTGGCCTCGTACGTGCAGCAGGTCAAGGGGGCGATCGGCTATATCGAGCTGGCCTACGCGTTGCAGAACAAGATGAGCTACGTGTCGCTGCAGAACTCCGCAGGCAACTGGGTGCAGCCAAACGCTGAATCCTTCCAGGCTGCGGCAGCCGGCGCCGACTGGAAGAACGCCCGCGATTTCAACCTGGTGATCACCGATGCACCGGGCGCCAACGCATGGCCGATCACCGCCACCAATTTCATCCTGATGTACAAGCAGCCCAAGGATGCACAGCGATCGCAGCACACGCTGGCTTTCTTCAAATGGGCGCTGGAGAACGGCCAGGCCCAGGCGCAGTCGCTCGACTACGTGCCGCTGCCGCCGGAACTGGTGCAGCAGATCGAAGGCTACTGGGCCGCTGAATTCAAGTGATCTCCGGGCCCATGCTGGCAAGGCTTGAGCCTTGCGAAGACGTCATGCCTGCCAGGCGGCGATCAAACAATGTCTCGTTTGACTGGCAGCGCATGCAACGCCAGATCGCCAGCTGGCGGTCCTGAAGCAACTACCCGCCGGCACAGAAACCATCGCATGAAAAGGTCCCGATTGCGCCCATGAACGCCACTGTCCTGACGACTTCCATCGCGCCCACCCGCCGCGACGTGCGTGACGCGCGCAGCGATCGATTGTTCCGCTACGCGCTGAGCGCGGCGGTGGTGTTCGTGCTGGTCGCACTGGCCAGCGCGGCGCTGTCCATGCTCTGGGGAGGGCGCGAGGTATTGGCGCACGAAGGCCTGAGTTTCTTCTATTCGACGGAATGGAACCCGGTCGAAAACAAATACGGTGCGTTGGCGCCGATCTACGGCACCGTCGTCACCGCATTGATCGCGATGGTGATTGGCGTGCCGATCAGTTTTGGCATTGCGTTTTTCCTGACCGAAGTCGCACCGCGCTGGCTGCGCGGGCCGGTAGGCTCGGCGATCGAACTGCTCGCCGGGATCCCGTCGATCATCTACGGCATGTGGGGACTGTTCGTGCTGGTTCCGGTGATGACGCAGTACGTCACGCCCTGGATCAACGACCACATCGGCACGTTGCCGATCATCGGCGTGGTGTTCCAGGGCCCGCCATTGGGCATCGGCCTGCTCACGGCCGGTTTCGTGCTGGCAATCATGGTGATCCCGTTTGTCACCTCGGTGATGCGCGAGGTGTTTCTCACCGTGCCCACGCGGCTGAAGGAATCCGCCTACGCGCTGGGCTCGACCAAATGGGAAGTGAGCTGGGACATCGTGCTGCCCTATACGCGCTCGGCGGTGATCGGGGGCATTTTCCTGGGCCTTGGACGCGCGCTCGGCGAAACCATGGCGGTGGCGTTCGTGGTCGGCAACACGGTGCGGCTGTCGCCGTCGCTGCTGGAACCGGGCACCACGATTGCGGCCTTGATCGCCAATGATTTCGGCGAGGCCACCGACACCTATCGCTCGGCGCTGCTGCTGTTGGGCTTCGTGCTGTTCATCGTCACCTTCGTGGTGCTGGCGCTGGCACGACTGATGCTGAATCAACTTGCCAAGCGCGAGGGCAATGCATGAACACCCATACGGGCACGCCCATGGACGCTGCTGCCATCCGCACGCAGACCGTCGCCGATCGTCTGTACCTGCGCCGCAAGCTGGTCAATGGCGTCACGTTGCTGCTGTCGTGCCTGGCCACGCTATTCGGCCTGTTTTTCCTGACGTGGATCCTGTGGACGCTGGTGTCGAAGGCAGCGGGCGGCATCAACCTGGCGCTGTTCACGCAGATGACCCCGCCGCCGATGGAGCAAGGCGGGTTGCTCAACGCATTTTTTGGCAGCGCGGTGATGTGCGCGCTGGCGGTGGCGATCGGCACGCCGCTGGGCATCGCGGCCGGCACCTGGCTTGCCGAATACGGCAACGCGCGCAAAGTGGGCACGGTGGTTCGATTCGTCAACGACATCCTGCTGTCGGCGCCGTCGATCGTGCTGGGACTGTTTGTGTACACGCTGATCGTGATGCAGACCGGCGGCAATTTTTCCGCGTGGGCCGGTGCGATCTCGCTGGCTTTCATCGTGCTGCCCGTGGTGGTGCGCACCACCGACGAAATGCTGCGGCTGGTGCCAACGCAGATGCGCGAAGCCGCATTGTCGCTGGGCGTGCCGCAGTGGAAAGTCATCGTGCAGGTGCTATACCGCAGCGCATCGGCCGGCATCATCACCGGCATCCTGCTGGCACTTGCGCGGATTTCCGGCGAAACCGCGCCCCTGCTGTTCACCGCATTCGGCAACCAGTACTGGAACGGCAACATCCTGCAGCCGATGGCGAGCGTGCCCGTGGTGATGTACCAGTACGCCGGCAGCCCGTATGAAACCTGGCAGACGCTGGCCTGGGCCGGCGCCCTGGTGCTGACCGTCTTCGTGCTGCTGACCAGCTTGGGCGCGCGCGCGATCCTGCTGCGCAACCGCATCGTCAACGATTGAGGCCACCGACCGACATGCTTACTTCCTCCTCCCGGAATCCCGACATGAACGACGCACGCTCCTCCACCCACGTTGCGCCGCGCATGGTGGTTACGATGCCCGCGCGCGCCGTCGATGCCCGCGCCGCACCGGTCAAGATCGCCGCACGCGGCCTGGATTTCCATTACGACAAGTTCCACGCGCTGAAGTCGATCAACCTGGAAATCCCGGAAAAGCGCGTGACCGCGCTGATCGGCCCATCGGGCTGCGGCAAGTCGACACTGCTGCGCATCTTCAACCGCATGTATGCGCTTTATCCAAAGCTTGTCGCCAGCGGCGAGGTGATGCTGGACGGCGAGAACATCCTGTCGCCGAAATATCCGCTGAACCGCCTGCGCAGCAAGGTCGGGATGGTGTTCCAGAAACCGGTGCCGTTCCCGATGACGATCTTCGAGAACGTCGCCTACGCGATCCGCCATCACGAGAAGCTGTCCAAGTCGGAGATGGCCGTGCGCGTTGAGCAGGCCCTGCGCCAAGCGGCGCTGTGGGACGAGGTCAAGGACAAGCTGTCGCAAAGCGCGCTTGGATTGTCCGGTGGCCAGCAGCAGCGCCTGTGCATCGCACGCGCGGTGGCATTGAAGCCCGACGTGCTGCTGCTCGACGAACCAACCTCGGCCCTGGACCCGATTTCCACCAGCCGCATCGAGCAACTGGTCGAGGAGTTGAAGGTCGACTACACCATCGCCATCGTCACCCACAACATGCAGCAGGCCGCGCGCGTCTCTGATTTCACCGCCTTCATGTACCTGGGCGACCTGATCGAGCACGACGTGACCCAGACGATCTTCTCCAATCCCTCCAAGCAGCAGACCGAGGATTACATCACCGGGCGGTTTGGCTGATTCAAGGTGTTCAAGAGACGGGTGGCGAGTTGGCGACAGGACACGGACAGTCGAACGCACGCATTCGTTTATCCAACTCCACTGCTGCGCAAAGTTCATTTCCAAACCCATTCATCCCCACTTCCGGTCCCGAGCCCATGAGCACCCATCCCAACGACCACATCGTCAAGAGCTATGACGACGAGCGCAACCACGTCATCGACGAGATCCTGCGCATGGGCGAACTGTCCGCCATGCAACTCGAAGCCGCGCTGGACGTGGTCGAACGCCGCGATGACAAGGCGGCGCAACGCATTGTCGACAACGACGAGGAAATCGATGCGCTGGAGCGCAGCATCAGCCACGCTGCGATGACGCTTGCGTTGCGCGGACCGCTGGCGCGCGACCTGCGCGAGATCCTCGCAACGGTGCGTATCGCCTCGGATATCGAACGCATCGGCGACTACGCATCCAATGTCGCCAAGCGGTCCATGGCATTGAACCTGTCGCCGCCGTTGCCGCACACGCGCGGACTGCACGCCCTGGGCACGCTGGCCGTGCAGCAGGTGCGCGACGTGCTGCGCGCCTACCAGCAAAATGATGCCGATGCCGCCCAGGACGTGCGTGCGCGCGACGCCGAACTCGATGCCGAGTACACCGGCCTGTTCCGCGAACTGCTGACCTACATGATGGAAGACGCGCGTGCGATCACGCCATGCACGCACCTGTTGTTCATGGCCAAGAACATCGAACGCATCGGCGACCACGCCACCAACATCGCCGAGAACGTCTGGTTCCAGGTCCACGGCGAAGCCCAATTACCCCCTCGCGAGAAACGCGACGACACCAATACCGCGACGTAACCGCGCAGGGCCGCGGCCTGCTGCCAACCCAGGCGAGCCGTGCACAAGCCCGCAGCCTGGCCGGAAAACAACGTCCGGCGCCCCGCGCGCAGCGTCTCCCTGCCGAAATTGACGCCAACGCGTTACGATCCCGTCACCACTCGCGGGCCAGGCCCGAATCGCAGGAGAGACACGATGACCCAGTCCAGGAAACCCGTTGCCATGAAATCGACCGTCCTCAAGCCGGCCGCCCTCGCCATCGGCGCCACGCTCGCCGGTGGCCTGATGCTGTCCGGTTCCGCCTTCGCCTCCACCCCGCTCGCCCAGGGTTACCTGCTCGGCGCCCAGCAGGCAGCCACCACCGAAAAGGCCACGGAAGCCTCGAGCGGCACGAACAAGATGAAGGAAGGTTCGTGCGGTGCAGGCCACAAGGCCGGCGCGGAAGGCAAATGCGGAATGACCGCAATGGATACCGACAAGGATGGCAAGGTGTCGCGCGCCGAATTCACCGCCGCCCATGGCGACAAGTTCGACAAACTCGACACCAGCAAGGACGGTTTCATCGATGCCGATGAAGTCAAGGCCCACCACGCCGAAGGCGCGTGCGGCGCCGAGATGAAGGCCGGTGACCACGGCACGACCGGCACCAAGGCCACCGAAGGCAAGTGTGGCGAAGGCAAATGCGGTGAGGGCAAGTGCGGCAGCTCGAAGTAATGCGACGCCCTCGCAGGGATCCGCGCATCCAGGTGCGGATGGTCCAATGCGCCTGGAACCATGCCCCTCAACGACGATAGCGTGGGCCTCGGCCTGCGGCGATCCCTGTTGGGATCTCTGCAGGCCGCTACCCCGGGCACGTTCGATTTCCTCGAAGCCGCGCCGGAAAACTGGATCGGCGTCGGTGGCGCCCTCGGCGCTGCATTTGCAGCCCTTGCCGCGCAGCATCCACTGATCTGCCATGGTTTGTCGCTGTCGATCGGCGGCCCGGCGGAACTCGACGAGACCTTCCTGCGCAAGTTGCGGCGCTTCATGGATGCCCATCGCGTTTCGATCTACAGCGAACACCTGAGCGCCTGTGGCGACAGCCACGGCCAGCTGTACGACCTGCTGCCGCTGCCGTTCACCGAGCAGGCCGTGACGCACGTTGCCGCGCGCATCCGCCGCGTCCAGGACATCCTGGGCCAACGCATCGCGGTCGAAAACATCTCCTATTACGCGGCCCCTTTCCAGGCGATGGCGGAGATCGACTTCATCAATGCGGTGCTGGTCGAAGCGGACTGCCAGCTGCTGCTCGACGTCAACAACATCATCGTCAACGCCACCAACCATGGCTACGACGCGCAGGGATTCCTGCGCGCGTTGCCGAGTGATCGCATCGCCTACATCCACGTCGCCGGCCACTTCGATGAAGCCGCCGACCTGAAGATCGACACCCACGGCGCGGCGGTCAGCAATCCGGTCTGGGCGCTACTTGCCGAGGCCTACCGCGTGCACGGTCGCAAACCCACGCTGCTGGAACGCGATTTCAATTTCCCACCGTTCGCCGAACTGGTCGATGAACTCGGTAGCATCCGCCGCCATCTCGCCGCAGCCGGTCGCGAGGCGCGCGATGTCGCCTGACCTGCTCGCGCAGCAGGATGCGCTGGCCGCCTATATCCGCGACCCGGCCAACGTCGCGCCGCCACCGGGCATCGAAGAGCGACGCCTGAAGATCTATCGCGATCTGTTCTTCAACAACATCAGCGCGATGCTGGGGGGCAATTTCCCGGTGCTGCGCCGGATATACGGCGATACCGGCTGGGCACTGCTGATGCGCGCGTTCTATCGCGACCACCACAGCCATACGCCGCTGTTCACCGAGCTGCCGCGCGAGTTGCTGCGTTACCTGGAGACCCGCGACGCCCCCGGCGATGCAGCGTGGCTGCGCGAGCTTGCGCATTACGAATGGATCGAACTGGCGCTGCAGATCAGCGAGGCCACGCGCGACGACATTGCCCACGATGGCGCCGGCGACTTGCTCTGCGAGCGCCCCGCGCTGTCGCCGCTGGCGTGGCCGTTGGCCTATGCGTGGCCGGTGAACCGGATCGGCCCGGACTACCTCCCCGACACCGCGCCCGCCGAACCCACGTTGCTGCTGCTGCGACGCGAACCCGACGGCACGGTGAGTTTCCACGACCTCAGCCCGTTGACCTTCCGCCTGTTGCAACGGCTGGACCTTGAGCCGCAGCTGAGCGGCCGCGAACAACTAAGTGCGCTGGCCATCGAGGCCAATGCCGGCGATGTCGACGCGTTCGTGCGCGATGGCGCGCAGATGCTGGCGCAGCTGCGCCGTGAGGGCACCGTTCTGGGTACCCACGTGCAGGAACGCCCCATGGGCGCGCTTGTCGATCGTTGATGCTCGTCGCGCCCACGGGGCACTCCTGCGGCGCCATACAATCCGCAGCCTGCCGTGACCCGTCTGCTAGGCTGATGCGATGACCCCAACCGACGACGCCCCCCGGCTGCACAAGATGTCCGAGCGCTTCCGCGGCTACCTGCCCGTGGTGGTCGACGTGGAAACCGGCGGCTTCGACTGGAACCGGCATGCGCTGCTCGAAATCGCCGCGATCCCACTGGAACTCGACGACGCCGGTCGACTGGTTCCAGGCGAAGTCACCAGCGCGCATGTGATCCCCGCACCGGGCACCCAGATCGACCCGAAATCACTGGAGGTCACCGGCATCATCATCGACCACCCATTCCGGTTCGCCAAACCCGAACGCGAAGCCCTCGACCACATTTTCGCTGCCGTGCGCGCAGCGGTGCGCAAGCATGATTGCCAACGCGCCATCCTGGTGGGCCACAACGCACATTTCGACCTCAATTTCCTCAATGCCGCGGTCGCCCGGGTCGCCCACAAACGCAACCCGTTCCACCCGTTCAGCGTGTTCGACACCGTCACCCTGGCCGGCGTCGCCTATGGCCAGACCGTGCTTGCACGCGCCGTGCAGGCCGCCGGCCTGACATGGGAGAGCGAAAACGCCCACTCCGCCGTCTACGACACCGAACGCACCGCGCAGGTGTTCTGCACGATCGTCAACGCATGGCCGCAGCCAGCGGCGCACCCTGGGCCTGCGCAGCAAACCCCGTAGGAGCGGCTTCAGCGGCGAGCTTGCGCAATGGCAAAGGGCAGGTTTTTTTGTGGGAGCGACCGACGTCGCGACCGACAGATGGCGAGCGTCGCGACCTGTATCGCCCCCACACCTCCGATGATGCCCGTCAGAAAACTCGCGGCTGAAGCCGCTCCTACCGGGGCAATGCTCAAGCCGGCGGCTTCGGCGCGCCCATGCCCTTGAACGTGCGCATCAATCCGTATCCGCTGATCACGATCCACGCGGCCATCAACCGACAGGTTGAACGTGCCGTACAGCGATGCCAGCACGCCGGCGGCGCCAAACAGGTTCAGCACCTGATACAGCATTCCGTTGCCATGCAGGCGCCCGGCCTGCAGCATGAAATACGCGGCCAGCACCATCAGCGTGCCCACCAACCCGACCCAGTCGTACCACTGCAAATCCATCATCGCCGTCCTCCAGTTCGCGCCATCAACACTGTTGCCCGGTAAACACGGTGCATCCGGCCACCCAGCCTTCCCAACGCGCTGGGCTTAACCGGCAACGTTGCTCAAGCCAGGCGCTGGCGTACTGCCTCGAACAAGGTCACCCCGGCCGCAACCGACACGTTGAGGCTTTCCACGCCCTGCCCGGCAATGCCCGGCATCGGGATGGTCACCAGTTGATCGCATTGCTCGCGCGTCAGCCGGCGCAGGCCATCGGCCTCGCCACCCAGCACCAGCGCGACGTTGCCACGCAGGTCGATCGCGTACAGCGACGCGGTGGCATCGCCGGCCAGGCCATAGATCCACACGCCGAGCTTCTGCACATCCCGCAGGGTGCGCGACAGGTTGGTCACGCGCACCACCGGCACGCTGTCGGCAGCGCCCGCCGAGGTCTTGCGCACGGTGGCGTTGACCTGCACCGCCTTGTCCTTGGGAATCACCACCGCGGTGGCGCCCGCAGCGGCCGCGCTGCGCAAGCAGGCGCCGAGATTGTGCGGATCCTGCACGCCGTCGAGCACCAGCAGCAATGCCTTGCCCTGCGCGGCCTCGATCAGGTCCGGCAGCGCATCCTCGTCCCAGGTCTTGGCTGCGGCATAGCGCGCCACCGCGCCCTGGTGGCGCAGCCCGCCGGCGACGCCATCGAGCGCATTCTGCGCGACCCGACGCACGTCGATGTCCTTGCGCCGCGCATTGGTCTCGATTTCAGTGATGCGCGGGTTCTTCGCGCTGGCTTCCAGCACTACTTCGCGCACATTGTCGGCATCGTGCTCGATCGCCGCAGCCACCGCGTTGATGCCGACGATCCATTGCTTTTCTTTGCTCATGTTGCCTTTCGATCCGATGGGTTTTCGCAGGAGCGCCCCATGGGCGCGATGAAGCATTACCGATGACGCCTATTCGCGCCCATGGGGCGCTCCTGCGGGATCAATACGGCTTCTTGGATCGTTTCGCCGGCTGCCCGCGCGGCGGCTTGGGCTTGACCCCTGCGTCCCGGACCTGGCCGCCCTTCGATGCGCGCGGCGGGAATGCCGTCATCGTACCGCTGGGCTCGCCTTGCTCCACCAGCCTGAAATCAATCTTGCGTTCTTCCAGGCTGGCCTTGAGCACGATGATGCGCGCGCGATCGCCGAGACGGAAACTGCGGCCGGTGCGTTCGCCCGCCAGGATCTTGCGAATCGGATCAAAGTGGTAATAGTCATTGGGCAACTGCGTCACGTGCACCAGCCCATTGACCTTGGAATCGTCGAGTTCGACGAACAGTCCGAAATTGGTGACGCCGCTGATGGTGCCCTCGAACTCGCTGCCGATGTGCTGTTCCATCCACGCCGCGCGATAACGATCATCGACTTCGCGCTGCGCCTCATCGGCACGGCGCGAACGCTCGGAGCATTGCAGCGACAACGCCGCCATCGCGCTCTTTGCGTACAGGTAACTCTCGGCGTTGCCGCCGGCCAGCGCATGCTTGATCGCCCGGTGCACCAGCAGGTCGGGGTAGCGGCGGATCGGCGAGGTGAAATGCGCGTAGGCCTGCAGCGCCAGGCCGAAGTGGCCGATGTTGTCGGGCGCATACACGGCCAGGCTCTGGCTGCGCAGCACCACCGATTCCAGCAACGCCGCGTCGGGGCGATCGCGGATCTCCTCCAGCAACTTCCGGAAATCCATCGGATGCACCTTGGCCCACGGCGGCAGGCGCAGCTTGAACTCGGTCAAAAACTCCAGCAGGTCGGCGTATTTTGCTTCCGGCGGCTTGTCGTGGTCACGGTACGGCGCCGGGATGTGGGTGCCCAGCAGGAATTTCGCCGCCTCGACATTGGCCGCGATCATGCATTCCTCGATCAGCTTGTGTGCGTCGTTCCGCTGCAGCATGCCGGCTTGGGTGACCTCGCCCTGCGGGCCCAGCACGAAGCGCACCTCGGAGGATTCAAACTCGATCGCGCCGCGCTGCTTGCGGGCGTGGTCGAGCACGCGGTACAGCTGGTGCAATTGCCGCACCTGCGGCATTTGTGCGCCGATAAAGGCCTGCGCCTGGTCGCGATCCGCATCCGGCACGCCATCGCCGACGGCATTCCAGACCTGGGTGTAGGTCAGGCGCTCGTGCGAACTCATTACCGCTTCATAGAACTTCGACGCACTGACATGGCCGCTGCGATCAACCTGCATGTCGCAGACAAAACACAGTCGATCGACCTTCGGCTTCAGCGAGCAGATGCCGTTGGACAAAGTCTCCGGCAGCATCGGCACCACGAAGCCGGGGAAATACACCGACGTCGCGCGCTTGGTCGCCTCCTCGTCGAGCGGCGTGCCGGGGCGCACGTAATGCGAGACATCGGCAATCGCCACCACCAGCCGGAAGCCGTCGCGATTGGGTTCGCAGTACACCGCGTCATCGAAATCCTTGGCGTCCTCGCCATCGATGGTGACCAGCGGCAGCTGGCGCAGGTCGACGCGCGTGGCCGCGGTGGCCGCATCGACCTCCATCGGTACCGCTGTAGCCTGGGCCAGGACCTCCGGCGGAAATTCGTGCGGGATCTCGTGGCCGTGGATGGCCGCTTCCACGGCAAGCGACGCGGTCAGCTTGTCGCCCAGGACCGCCAGCACGCGACCGATCGGCGGCCGATGCGCGGTGGGCGGCTGCACGATCTCGCACACCACCAGCTGTCCATGCGCCGCATCGAGCCGGGCGTCGACGGGAATCTGGATGTTGCGCTGCACGCGACGATCGTCGGGGACCACATAACTGATACCGGACTCGATCTCGAAACGACCGATCAGGCGATTCAGCCGCCGCTCCAGCACCTCGACGATCGCGCCCTCGCGTCGGCCGCGACGATCCACGCCGGTGACACTGGCCAGCACGCGGTCACCATGCATGACCTTGCGCATTTCATACGGCGGCAGGAACAGGTCGTCGCCGGCGCCGGAATCCGGGCGCAGGAAGCCAAAGCCGTCGGGGTTGGCGATGACCGTGCCCGGAACCAGGTCGAGCTGCTCGGCCGGCACATAGCCGCCCCGGCGGTTCTGCAGCAGCTGGCCATCGCGCACCATCGCGCCCAGCCGTTTGGCGAGCGCATCGAAGCGATCGGGTTCGGTCAGCTGCAGCTGCCGCGCCAGGTCTTCAGCCGATTGCGGGCCGTCGGCATCCGCCATCAACTGCAGGATCGCCTCGCGACTGGCGATGGGATTGTCGTAACGACCGGCCTCGCGCGCGGCATGCGGATCGTGCAGGCCGCCCGGGCCGGCAATACCGCCCGCCTCGGGTCGCTGGCGTTCGCGTTTGCGCGCCGCCATCGACTCGGGCATCCATCCGGGCAACGTGCCGGACTTGCCCGTCTTGTGAGCATTGCCTGATTTGCCTGTGTTGCCGGTCTTGGCCGGAGCCGATCCGCGCCTGGTCGTCGATGCCTTGTCTTGCGTCGCATCGGTCTTGCCGCGGCTCGGGCCGCGCTTGCTGGGAGTTTTTGCCATCCTGCTGATGTTACACGCCCGGCACGCCGCGCCTCGTGCGATCGGCGTTGACATCGCCGGCCTTGCACCGCAACATACGCGCCCTGCACCTGCCCGGGTGGCGGAATTGGTAGACGCACTAGCTTCAGGTGCTAGCGGGGGCAACTTCGTGGAGGTTCGAGTCCTCTCCCGGGCACCAAGGTTGTAGACAAAAACCCCCGCATGCGGGGGTTTTTCTTGCATGTTCCACCCCGGCCGGCCCGCGACCCATGCGATGCCGGCCCGGGGTTCTCCACCGCGCGTTACGTGCCGATCGCCGCGTCGTCTTGATGCCGGCGGCATTGCGCGCTAACGTCGTTGGCATATCACTTGACCCGCGGGCGACGCGTGCAGCGCTGCCCTCTCTGCTTTGGAGCTTTGCCATGGCAACACCCGTTTCCCCGCGTCCGGCGATCGTGATGTCGCGCCTGGATTACGCACGCATCGAATCGTTGCTGGAAGATGCCGACAAGCGTGGCATCGACACCAGCGCGCTCGAGTCCGAAATCGCGCGTGCCGAAGTCGTCGAGCCGGCGCAGATGCCCAAGGACGTGATCAGCATGAATTCGACCGCGCGTTTCCTCGATGAAACCACCGGCGACGAGCGCGAACTTACCCTGGTCTATCCGCGCGATGCCCATGGCGAAGCCGGCCGTGTGTCGATCCTCGCCCCGGTGGGCAGCGCCCTGCTCGGCCTGCGCGTCGACCAGCGCATCGAGTGGCCGGTGCCCGGCAACCGCACCATCACCCTGCGCGTGCTGTCGATCCAGTACCAGCCCGAGGCTGCCGGCGAACTGCATCGCTGACCCGCGCTGGATACGCTGATCTTCATGCCGTGATCGTCATGCCGTGACCTGCATGCCGTGATCGTTGAAACCCTCGCGCAAGCGGGGGATTTTGTTTGTGCACTCCATCCTCCGGCATCGGTTACGTCGTGAATGCCCCGGGACACCGGTCACGCCCCGAGCTGTCATGGCCCCATCGGCCATGGCTCCAGTGGTGACAGGCCTATCGGTGATGGGCCTATCGGTGATGGGCCTATGGGTGATGGGGTTATGGGTGATGGGCCTATAGGTGATGGGCCCCTCCGTCAGACGCCATGCGTCGTCGACATGGGCGCGATTGCGGGCGGTCGGTAGAATTGCAGCCCAGTTCCCGCGTCCGAGCCATTTCCTTCGATGACCGATTTCCTTCGATGACAGATCCCGTCCGCCCCGTCTTCCATGGCTTCGAGCAGATCCCGCTGCGCGAATACGCCGAGCGCGCCTATCTCGACTACTCGATGTACGTGGTGCTCGATCGCGCCCTGCCCTTCATCGGCGACGGCCTGAAGCCGGTGCAGCGACGGATCATCTTCGCCATGAGCGAACTGGGCCTCAATGCCGGCGCCAAGCCGAAGAAATCCGCACGCACCGTCGGCGACGTGATCGGCAAATACCATCCGCATGGCGACAGCGCCTGCTACGAGGCGCTGGTGCTGATGGCGCAGCCGTTCTCGTATCGCTACCCGCTGATCGAGGGCCAGGGCAATTTCGGCTCGCCCGACGACCCGAAATCGTTTGCGGCCATGCGCTACACCGAATCCAAGTTGACGCCGATCGCCGAGGTGCTGCTGGGCGAACTGGGCCACGGCACGGTGGACTGGACGCCGAATTTCGACGGCACCCTGCAGGAACCCACCTGGATGCCGGCACGCCTGCCGCACCTGTTGCTCAACGGCACCACCGGCATCGCGGTCGGCATGGCCACCGACGTGCCGCCGCACAACTTGAACGAGATCGTCAGCGCCTGTGTGCGCCTGCTCGATGACCCCGACGCCAGCGTGCGCGACCTGTGCGAGCACGTGCGCGGCCCGGATTACCCGACCACCGCCGAGATCATCACGTCCGCCGCCGACCTGCTGGCGATATACGAAACCGGCCACGGCAGCGTGCGTGCCCGCGGCACCTTCAGCCGCGAAGGCCAGAACATCGTCGTCACCGCGTTGCCCTACCAGGTCTCGCCCAGCAAGGTGATCGAGCAGATCGCCGCGCAGATGCGCGCCAAGAAGCTGCCGTGGCTGGAGGACATCCGCGACGAATCCGATCACGCCAACCCGGTGCGCGTGGTGCTGATCCCGCGCTCCAGCCGCGTCGATGCCGAACAGTTGATGGGGCACCTGTTCGCCACCACCGACATGGAAAAAAGCTATCGGGTCAACCTCAACATCATCGGCCTGGACGGCCGCCCGCAGGTCAAGAACCTCAGGGTGATCCTTGCCGAATGGCTGACGTTCCGCACCGAAACGGTGACCCGGCGCCTTAACCATCGCCTCGATAAAGTCGAGCGCCGCCTGCACTTGCTGGACGGCTTGCTAGTTGCGTTCCTCAACCTCGATGAAGTCATCCACATCATCCGCACCGAGGATGAGCCGCGCGCGGCCCTGATCGCACGCTTCAATCTGAGCGAAGACCAGGCCGACTACATCCTCGACACCAAGCTCAAGCAGTTGGCGCGCCTGGAGGAAATGAAGATCCGCGGCGAGCAGGACGAGCTGGAGACCGAACGCGACCGCCTGATGGCCACGCTCGGCAGCAAGGCCAAGCTCAAGAAGCTGGTCAAGGATGAATTGCTGGCCGACGCGAAGAAATTCGGCGACGCGCGCCGCTCGCCGCTGATCGCGCGCGATGCTGCGCAGGCGTTGGCCGAAACCGACCTGGTGGCCAGCGAACCGATGACCATCGTGCTCAGCCAGAAAGGCTGGGTGCGCGCGGCCAAGGGCCACGACGTCGATGCATCATCGCTGTCGTATCGCGATGGCGATGGCCTGCTGGCAGCCGCGCGTGGACGCAGCACGCAGCAGGTCGCCTTCCTGGATTCCGCCGGTCGCAGTTACTCGGCGCTGGCGCACTCATTGCCCTCGGCGCGCGGCAACGGCGAACCGTTGACCGGGCGTTTTTCACCGGCGGGCGGCGCATCGTTCCAGGCCCTGGTGAGCGCGGACAACGACACCCGCTTCGTGCTGGCCTCCTCGCACGGCTACGGGTTTGTCACCCGGTTCGAGAACCTCACTGGCCGACAGAAAGCGGGCAAGGCGATGCTGTCGCTGTCGCCCGGGGCACAGGTGGTGCAACCGGCGCAAATCGCCGATGCCAGCCAGGACCGCATCGTCACGGTCACCAGCGCAGGTCACTTGCTGGTATTCCCGGTCGCCGAACTGCCCGAACTCGACAAGGGCAAGGGCAAGGGCAACAAGATCATCGAGATCCCCAAGGCCAAGCGTGGCACCGAGCACGTGGTCGCGATTGCCGTGGTGTCACCGGGCGGCACCCTGTCGGTGAAGTCCGGCGCACGCACCATGTCGCTGTCATTCAAGGATCTCGATGTCTATCTGGGCGCGCGTGCATCGCGCGGCGGTTTGCTGCCCAGGGGCTGGCAGAAAGTGGATGGACTGCATGCCGGCTAACCCGCGTGCGCCGCAAGCAGGTTCTGAAAAAATGCCGCGAAACGTGGGCGGGCTGTCCGTCGCGTAGGTCGGGGCGACGTCCCCGACACCTCATGATCGTGGCAATCTCAAGCGTCGGGGATGTCGCCCCGACCTGCCAATTGATGGAGTCACCGTGATGGACAGTGCGTTCTGGCAACAGCGTTGGCGCGAAGGGCGTATCGGCTTCCACCAGTCGCGCGTGATGCCGTTGCTGCAACAGCACTGGCCTGCCCTTGCACTTCCCCCTGCCAGCCGCGTGCTGGTGCCGCTGTGCGGAAAATCGCTGGACATGCCCTGGCTGGCCGCCCAGGGCCATCGCGTGCTGGGCGTGGAGCTGTCACGGATCGCCATCGAGCAGTTCTTCGAGGAAAACAAGCTGCATCCCGACGTGCATCAGTCGCATTACGGGACGCATTTCAGCGCAGGCCCCATTGAGCTGGTGTGCGGCGATGTTTTCGACCTCGATGCCGACATGCTGGGTGATTGCCAGGGCGTCTACGATCGCGCCGCGCTGATTGCGTTGCCTGCGCCGATGCGCGCGCGATACGTGGGCGAGCTGTACGCGCGATTGCCACGCGGCTGCCGGGGCCTGCTGATCACCCTGGAGTTTCCGCAGCATGAAAAATCCGGGCCGCCGTTCTCCGTCGACGACGACGAGGTACGCGCGCTGTATGGCCGCGACTGGCGCCTCGCCCAGCTCGAACGCCGCGACATCCTGGACACGCAGCCCGGGTTTGTCGCCGAGGGCGTGACGCAATTGCATACGACGGTCTATCGCATCAGTCACGACGCCCCGTAGGAGCGCGCCAACGGCGCGATCGTTTTTTACCCGTCAAGCGTTTCATCGCGCCCATCGGGTGCTCCTACAATGGCGGCAACGAACGGGGGATTCCATGCTGAAGTGGCTCAAGCGCATTGCCTTGTCGATGCTGGTGCTGGCTGCCGTTGGTGCGGTGGCTGCCTGGTGGCTGCTGCGCGGCAGCCTGCCGACGCTCGACGGCGAGCTTGACCTGGCCGGACTGTCCGCGCCCGTCAGCATCACGCGCGACCACCTTGGCGTGGTGACCATCGATGCGGCCAACGAGATCGACGCGGTGCGCGCGCTGGGTTACGTGCATGCACAGGAGCGTTATTTCGAAATGGACCTGATGCGGCGCAGCGCCGCCGGGGAGTTGGCCGAGCTGTTCGGCCCGATCGCGCTGGAGCTCGACACGCGCCGTCGCATGCATCGGATGCGCGCACGGGTGGATGCCGACCTCATCGCCATCGCCGGCGACAAACTGCCGCAACTGCGTGCCTATACCGACGGTGTCAACGCCGGCCTGGCCGGCCTCAAGGTGCGGCCCTGGACTTACGTGATGTTGCGGCAATCGCCAAAGCGCTGGTTGCCGGCTGATTCGGCATTGACCGGCTATGCGATGTACTTTGACCTGCAGGACGCAGATAACGCCAACGAACTTGCCCTGTGGAAAATCGGGCAGCATGTCCCGCCTGCACTGTTTGCGCTGATCGCTCGCGACGGCACCTCGTGGGATGCGCCATTGCTGGGCAAGGGGCGTGGTGAGGCCGTGCTGCCCGGTGCCGCAGAGTTGGACCTGCGCCAGCTTGCAACGCCGGCAAAACTCCACGCGTCCGCCTCCCGCGAGACCGCATTTGTCGGCAGCAACAATTTCGCCGTGTCCGGCGCGCTCACCGCCGATGGCCGTGCACTCGTGGCCGACGACATGCACCTGGGCCTGCGCGCACCCAACATCTGGTTCCGTGCGCGACTGCGTTATCGCGATCCGCGCGCGCCCGGCGGCAACGTCGACGTGCAAGGCTTCACCCTGCCCGGACTGCCCGTGGTGGTCGTCGGCAGCAATGGCTACGTGGCATGGGGGTTCACCAACAGCTATGCCGACACCACCGATTGGGCGCGCGTATTGCCATGCAAGCCGGCATCCGCCCCGGTATCGACATCGGCGTCGCACTGCGACCTGCTCACCACGCATCGCGAAACGATCCGCGTCGCCGGCCATGCGGCGACGCAGCTGGATGTGCAAGAGACCGCGTGGGGGCCGATCCTGCAACACGCATCCGATGGCAGCGCGCTGGCCCTGCGCTGGACGGCGCACCTGCCGGGGGCCGTCAACCTCGGTCTGAGTGACCTTGCCCACGCCGACAGCCTTGCGCAGGCACTTGCCGTCGCCGAACGCACCGCGATTCCCGCACAAAACATGGTCGTGGGTGATCGCGCGGGACGGATCGCATGGCGATTGGTCGGCCCGCTGCCACAGCGCGCGGGGCAGTGTTCGGCGCAGCACCTTGTTGAAAACGCCGCTTGGCCGGCCCAGCCAGCGTGCACGCCCTGGACGATCTCGACCCGCCATGCGCCCAGCGATGTCGATCCGGCCGACGCGCGCCTGTGGACGGCCAATAGTCGCACCGTCGATGGCGATGCCCTGCAGTACGTCGGTGGCAGCAGCTACGACCTGGGCGCGCGCGCGCAACAGGTGCGCGATGACCTGTTCGCCAAACAGCAGTTCACCGAACGCGACCTGCTGGCCATCCAGCTCGACGATCGCGCCGTGTTCCTGCAACGCTGGTGGCAGCTGCTGCGCGACCAGCCCACGCACGACACGTCGCCTGCCTTGAACGCACTCGCCGCCGCGGCCCCGACATGGCAGGGCCACGCCAGCACCGATTCGGTGGGCTATCGCATCGTGCGTGCGTGGCGACTGGCCGTACTTGCGCGGATCAAGGATGGTCTGCTTGCCCCCGCGCAAGCTGCGCTCGGCGCTGACTTCGAGGCGCCTGCGCTCTCGCAACTCGAAGGCGTGGCCTGGCCGATGGTGACGCAGCGCCCGGCAAACCTGTTGCCGCGAAGCTTCACAAGCTGGGACGGGCTGCTGGAGGATGCCGCACGCGAGGTCCGCGATGAGCTTTCCAAACAGGGACCATTGCGCGAGCGCACCTGGGGCGAGCGCAACACTGCGCACATTTGCCACCCACTTGCCGGTGCAATCCCGCTGCTTGGCAAGCGCTTCCTGTGCATGCCGGCAGACATGCTGCGCGGAGACAGCAACATGCCGCGCGTCGCCGCGCCATCCTTCGGCGCGTCCCAACGCATGGTGGTATCGCCGGGGCACGAGGCCGACGGCATCATCCACATGCCCGGCGGCCAGAGCGGGCATCCAATGTCACCGTTCTGGGGCGCGGGCCACGAGGATTGGGTGCGCGGGCGGGTAACGTCGTTCCTGCCGGGAAAGACCGAGCACACCCTCGTCCTGGTCCCACAGCATCGCTCAGCCCCATCATCGCCACCCCCACGCACGCCGCAAAACCCGTAGGTCGGGGCCACGCCCCGACGCTGGTCGATGATGGTTCATCGGCGTCGAGGACGTGGCCCCGACCTACT
>JBBSST010000017.1:0-59731 GCA_038241735.1 Lysobacterales bacterium | reverse complement strand
CAGGCATCAAGCACCACGTCGAAACGCTCGCCCAGCAGCGCTTCCATGGTGCTCGGCGTCAGGAAGCTGGCGATCGCGCGCACGTCGATTGCAGGATTGATCGCGCGACAGCGTTCGGCCATGGCCTCGGCCTTGTTGCGCCCGTACTGGCCTTCCAGCGCCGGTAGCTGGCGGTTGGTGTTGGAGACGCACAGGTCATCGGCATCGATCAGGGTCAGCGCGCCGATGCCGCTGCGGGCCAGCGCTTCGACCGCCCACGAACCCACGCCGCCCAGGCCCACCACGGCAACCCGACACGCGGCGAAACGCGTGAGCGCGCCGTGGCCGTAGAGTCGGTCGATGCCGCCAAATCGCGCCTGCCATGGATTTTCCATGCACATAGTCTAGCGGCGCCTGCGGCATACTAAGAATGCGTGGCCATGTTTTCTTCCGTCATCCTTTGGCCACCCTCGATCACGATCCGTCCAAGCCTTCCCATTACCCACAGATCACCAGGAGTGCGCCATGTCGACACCACCCGATGCCACGCCCCGCAAGTCTTCCGCCGCCAGCCGCTATTTGTTCCTGTTCCTGATTGGGCTGGTGGTGGGCGCGATTGCGGTGGTGATGATCCTGCGCGCGATCGAGGCAAGGAAGACCTGGCAGGACCAGTATCCCGATGCCGCGATGAACCTCATGCAGGCGCATATGGCGCAACTCCAGGCCAGCACCGAGGCAAACCGCTGCAGCGCGACCGATACGCTGCCGCACTTCCAGGCCCTGCGCGTGATCTCCAACGACATCGAGCCGGCATTCTCCGCACTTCGTGACGACGCGCGTTTCACCAAGCATGCGAGCACGCTGCGCGCCACGCTTGACGATGCGCTGGCGTCGCCGCCGTTGAATTGTGCCGGCGTTGCAACCACTGCGGGCAAGATTGGCGAGGCCTGCAAGGCCTGCCATCAGGACTTCCGCACGTGACGGTTGCCGGGGGCTGACAGCAAACTTTTTAGAAGACAGATCACAGCAGGGTAAAGACGGAGCACGACAGGCATTCATGCCTCCCTGCCTACCCGGCGTTGACAGCGTGATCTGAATCGATGCTGACGAAATCCGTCCGTCTGCGTGGAGATGGTGGCGGTTGATCGTTTGTTCACGGCCCGCTGTCTATGTTCTCCACATGGAGCCCTGCTCCACGCAGCATCATTCCATCCAACCTCATCAGGAGTACGGCATGAAGATTCATTTTCTCGGCGCCACCACCATCATTGCCGCGCTCGCCATGGCCGGTTGCGCCACATCGCCTGGTTACGGCGGCAGCTACAACAACGGTTACAGCAACGCACCGACCTCGTCCTACGGCAACAATAACAACAACAACTGTTATGACTGCGGCACCGTGACACGCATCGAAAGCGTGGCGCGCGGCCAGAACGTGCCCAATGCGACGGGCGCCGTGCTCGGCGGCATCGTCGGCGCTGCAGCTGGCCATGAGATCTCGGACCATACCGGCGGCAGCCGGGGCAACAAGAATCTTGCCGCCGTGGCAGGCGCTGTTGGCGGCGCGATCGCCGGCAATGCAATCCAGAACCGCACGCAGGAATCGAGCACCTACAATATTTATGTGCGCATGAATGATGGTCGCACCGCGATGACCACGCAGACCGACCTTTCAGGCATTCGCGAAGGGTCTTTCGTGCAGATTCGCAACGGCCGAGCGTCGCTGCGCTGAGCAACAGCCCCGCTGAGTAACAGCCCATCGCGTGACTGACCCGCAGGCCCGCCTCTTGGCGGGCCTTGCTTTACAGCAAGAACCCGGTGAATGCCGGGTTTTTTGCGCATGACGAACTGGAACTTCGGCCAATGTCGGGCCATTTGCCCGCAGGCTGCTGCATGCCATCGCAGCAAACGTCACCGGCATCGGTGAAAATATCTTCGACACGGCAGCGTCGCTTGGCGACAATCGCCTGTCCGACCACCGACCCGCCAAGGAACCCCCATGGACCTGCACGTCCTCTTGTACCTGCTCGCCGCAGTGCTGGCCATCGTCGGCCTGGCCGGCATTGTCCTGCCTGCCCTGCCCGGACTGCCGCTGGTGTTCTGCGGAATGCTGATCGCCGCATGGACCGATGGTTTCCAGCGCGTGCAATGGGGATGGCTGGTGATCCTGGGCATACTGACCGTGCTGTCGATGGCCATCGATTTCTGGGCGACGGCACTGGGGGCAAAACGCGTGGGCGCCAGTCGCAAGGCCCTGTTCGGCGCCGTGGCGGGAACGGTGGTGGGTTTGTTTTTCGGACCCATCGGCTTGTTTGCCGGACCGTTCATCGGCGCGTTGCTCGGCGAACTCTGGCATGGCCGCAGGATCGATACCGCACGCCTGGGGATGGCCACCAAGGTCGGCTTCGGCACGTGGCTGGGCATTGTGTTTGGCATCGTGCTGAAAATCGCCCTGGCCTTCACCATGCTCGCGCTGTTTGCATGGGCGTGGTATCGCTGAGCATCACGCTGCGCATGCCTGCCCGCATAATCTCTCCTGCCCTGACCGCCCTCCGCCCCGCTTGATCCCGATGACAGCTACTCGCCCACGCATTGCCCTGCACCACCTCGTCTTGTCCGCATGCCTGTGGCTGCTGTCTGGTCTGGCTGCCCACGCGGCACCGCCCTCACAGGCGACCACCAGCCCGGTTGCGATCACCACGCCGGATCTGGCAGGCGAGACTCCGCTGCACGAACAGCTTGCCGCCGATGCCGACCTGAAACACGTCACCGCCGTGGTTCAAGGCGGCGTTGCGCAGCTTGATGGCACGGTGCTGGAACTTGCCCAGCGCGAACAGGCCGCGACGATCGCCGCGCAGACACCGGGCGTCACGCGCGTGGTGAATCGCATCAATGTCGATGGCCGCCTCATCACGCGGTTTGCCATCGCCTATGACCAGATGACCGGCAAGCTGATCGGCATCGTCACCAAGGCGCCGCTGCTGCTGATTGCCGCCCTGCTGGTGATGTTTTCCACATGGCTCGGCGGCGTGCTGTCGCGTCACCTGCGCCTGTTTCGGATGCGCAGCGAAAACCCCTACATGGACGGGCTGATCAGGCGCCTTGTGCAAGTCGTCGTCATCTTGATCGGCGTGCTGCTGGCACTCAACCTGATCGGGTTGACGTCGCTTGTCGGCGCCGTGCTGGGATCGGCCGGTGTCGTTGGCCTGGCACTGGGCTTCGCCTTCAAGGACATCGCCGAAAACTACATCGCCGGCATCCTGCTCAGCGTGCGTAATCCGTTTTCGCCGGGCGACCACGTCAAGGTCGACGGCTACGAGGGCAAGGTGGTCGCGTTGACCTCGCGCGACACCATCCTGATCACGCTTGATGGCAACCAGCTGCGACTGCCCAATGCGCTGGTGTTCAAATCGGTGCTGTTGAATTATTCGCAGAATCCGAACCGGCGTTTCGATTTTGGCTTCACCATCGATGGCGCGCAGTCCATCCGCCATGCGCAGACACTGGCGGTGGCGGCCTACAGCACGATCGAAGGCGTGCTTGCCGATCCGCAGCCGTCGTGGACGGTCGTCGAAAGCACCCCGTCGGGCATTGACCTGCGTTTCTATGGCTGGATCGACCAGCGCGCCAGCGACCTGGCCAAGGTGCGCAGCGAATCGATCCGCCTGGTCAAGGCGGCGTTTGCCCACGCTGGCGTGGAGTCGCCGCGCACCATCCACCACATCGTGACATCGCGCGACCGCAACCTGTCCGTCGACGTGCCCGTGCCGGTGGAGCCTGCACATGCCACCGGCGTGGATATTTCGGTCAATCGCGACATCGACAAGCAACTCGCCGATGCACAACGCGCCGATGGCGCCACCAATATGCTTGAACCCGGGGATAACGCGCCATGATGCATGCAAACAACATCGCTTCACTTTCAAAATCACGATGGTGGCTATCGAACCTGGCGGGGCTGGCGGGCCTGGCACTGGTCAGCCCGGCCACACTGGCGCAGGTCGGCAGCGCAATTGATGCCTGCACGGCAGTCGAGATCGATGCCGATCGCCTTGCCTGCTACGACCGCAGGGCCGGCCGGCAGACGCGCAGCCCGGAGCAGGCCGATGCCGCCGCCGCGCAGGCCAAGCAAGTCACCCAGGCCGCCGATGAAGCGCAAGCGGCCGGCTTGCCACCCGTCGAACGCGCCCGGCGTTCGGCAAGCGATCTGTTCGCCTCCGAACCCGACGCCGCCATCGCCAACGCCGGCAAGGGCTCCCTGCTCGACAGCCGCTGGGAATTGGCCAAGGATTCCAAGCTCGGGACCTTCAATTTCCGCGCCTACAAGCCGGTCTACCTGCTGCCGGTGTTCTGGGGCAGCAACCCGAACGAACTGCCGCGATCGCCCAATCCCGACAACACCGCCAGCACGCCGCAGGATCTCGACAGCATCGAGGCCAAGTTCCAGATCAGCTTCAAGACCAAGGCCTGGGAAAACCTGTTGGGCGACAACGGCGATGTCTGGATGGGATACACCCAGAGTTCGCGCTGGCAGGTCTACAACGGCAAGCAATCACGCCCGTTCCGCGAAACCAACTATGAGCCCGAAGTGCTGCTTGTGTTTCGCAACAATTACAGCATCGCCGGCTGGAAGGGGCGCATGGCCGCGGTCGGCATCAACCACCAGTCCAATGGCCGCGCCGATCCGTTCTCGCGCAGCTGGAACCGGGTGATGTTCAACGTCGGCCTGGACCGCGACAACTGGGCAATCACCTTCCGCCCGTGGATCCGAATTTCCGACGGCAACGACGACGACAACCCGGACATCGAGGATTACATGGGCCGGGGCGACGTGACGCTGGTGCACACCATGGACCAGCATCAGTTCTCGCTAATGGCGCGGCATTCGCTGCGCGGCGGCGACCGCTCGCACGGCGCGCTGGGCCTTGACTGGGGCTTCCCGATCCACAACACCTTGCGTGGTCACCTGCAGGTGTTTGATGGTTACGGCGAAAGCATGATCGACTACAACCACCGCGCGACGTATATCGGGCTGGGGATTTCGCTGCTGGAATGGTATTGACGGTCATCGCCAGGCCCGGGACGCAAGCAATGCGTGGCACAGGCTGGGCCAGCTTGGGTTGTCTGCGCTGGCCCATCCGCGAGCGCTGGTACGACGTCGCGAAGCGGCATGCATGGGATACGCGCGGACCACGATTTCACGCATCCCTGACCCCGACGCGGGCAATGTCCCACGTCATGAATAAGCAAGCAGCCAACGGACTTAAATGGCAAAGCGGTGGAGCCCAAGGCGCGTGACCTGGGTGATCGTGGTTGCCGTAGTGCTCACCGTGCTCGCGGTGTTCCTGGCGTTGAATTTCGCGACGCCCGAAAAGGAGCTTGATCGCAAGGTTGAGCATCGCTATGCCGTGTCCGACCCACAGTTCCGGCGCGAGATGGGCGTCTTGTTGGGCCCGGCGATCCTGCCGGGAAACCGGGTCACCGAGCTCGAGAACGGCGACGAAATCTTTCCGGCCATGGTCGATGCCATCGCGGCTGCGCAGAAAACCATCACATTCGAGACCTATATCTACTGGTCGGGCGAGATCGGCCGCAAGTTCAGCGAGGCCCTGTCAGCGCGTGCGCGCGCCGGGGTCAAGGTCCACGTCACCATCGACTGGGTCGGCAGCCTGAAGATGGACCAGGAGCTGCTCGACCAGATGCAGCAGGCCGGCGTGCACGTGGTCCGCTACCGGCCGCTACGCTGGTACAACATCCGCCGCATGAATAACCGCACCCACCGCAAGTTGCTGGTCGTCGATGGCACCGTCGCATTCACCGGCGGCGTGGGTATTGCCGACCAATGGGCAGGTCACGCGCAGGACGCCGAACATTGGCGCGATATGCACTTCCGCATCGAGGGCCCGGTGGTCGCCCAGTTGCAGTCCGCTTTCAACGACAACTGGATCAAGACCAGCGGCGAACTGCTCAATGGCGACGAATATTTCCCGACACCGCGCAATGCCGGCGACATGGATGCCCATCTGTTCGTGGCATCCCCTGCCGGCGGCAGCGACAGCATGCATCTGATGTACCTGATGTCGATCGCGGCCGCAGTTGAGTCGCTCGATTTGTCGGCATCGTATTTCGTGCCCGACACGCTGATCAACAATGCCCTGATCGCAGCGCGCAAGCGCGGCGTGCGGATTCGTATCCTGGTGCCGGGCAAGCACATCGACTCTGAAGCCGTACGACTCGCATCGAAAGCCGAATGGGGCGAGCTGTTGGCGTCTGGAATCGAGATCCTCGAATATCAACCGACCATGATCCACACCAAACTGCTGATCCTTGATCATGAGATGGTTTCGGTGGGCTCCACCAACTTCGATATCCGTTCGTTCCGACTCAACGACGAGGCCAGCCTCAACGTCTACGACCGCGCATTCGCCGAACGCATGACCGCGGTGTTCGAAGCCGACCTGGTCCACGCCAAGCGCTATACCCACGCAACCTGGCAGGCGCGACCATGGCGCGAGAAACTTGCCGAACGCATCGTGCAACCGATCAAATCGCAGCTCTAGAGCCGGCTGCAGGAACTTCGATTATTCTCGATCCTGCGGCAGCGGCAAGCTGCCACTTTCAACGTGCTTGCGGTCAATCTGCGGGTTTTAGGTGGGCTGGCTGCGGACACTGCCGCCGGCCCGCGCGTCAGCGCGTACTGCGCCAGCGGCGGTCTTCGACCATCAGGCATTCGTCCTGGACCACGTCGATGCCGGCGGCGAGCAAGCGCTCGGCGAACTCGTCGTTGCGGATCCCGGTCTGCATCCATACAGAGCGCGGACGTGCCCGCAGCAGGTCGTCGAGATGTGCCATCAGGTCGCTGGATTTGCGGAACACGTTGACCATGTCGACGCGGCCCGGGACGTCCGCGACGCGCCGGAATACCGGCTTGTCCAGGATGGTTTGCACGTCCGGGTAATACACCGGCACCGGTACGATTTCGTAACCGACGCGATGCAGGTACGCCGGCACGATCCAGGCAGGTTTGGAGGCATGATCGGCCGGCTTGATGCCCAGCACGGCGATCCGCCGCAACGGCTGCAGCAATCGATCGAACGCACGTTGATCCTGGATCATGATGCCGCGCATCAGATCGTTTCCATGACCAGTGGAATCTTGCCGATGCGTGCCTGCCATTCGCGCGGGCCGGTCTTGTGCACCGACTCACCGCTGCTGTCCACCGCGACGGTCACCGGCATGTCCTGCACCGTGAATTCGTAGATCGCCTCCATGCCAAGGTCTTCGAACGCAACCACGCGCGCAGCCTTGATCGCCTTGGACACCAGGTACGCCGCGCCGCCGACCGCCATCAGATAGACCGACTTGTGCTTGCGGATCGACTCGATCGCGACGTCGCCCCGCTCGGCCTTGCCGACCATGCCCAGCAGACCGGTCTGCGACAGCACCTGCTCGGTGAACTTGTCCATGCGCGTGGCCGTGGTCGGGCCAGCGGGGCCGACGGCTTCGTCGCGCACCGGATCGACCGGGCCCACGTAATAGATGAAACGTCCCTTGAAGTCGACCGGCAGCTGCTCGCCGGCGTCCAGCATGCCGACGATGCGCTTGTGCGCGGCGTCGCGGCCGGTCAACAGCTTGCCGTTGAGCAACAGCACCTCACCGGGCTTCCAGGATGCAATGTCGTCGCGCGTGACCGTGTCCAGGTCGACGCGACGGCCCCTGGAGGCGTCGTAGGTCAACGTGGGCCAGTCGTCCAGCGACGGCGGCTCCAGCATCACCGGGCCGCTGCCATCCAGCACGAAATGTGCATGGCGCGTGGATGCGCAATTGGGAATCATCGCCACCGGCAGGTTGGCCGCGTGGGTCGGGTAATCCTTGATCTTGATGTCCAGCACGGTGGTCAGCCCGCCCAGGCCCTGCGCGCCGATGCCCAGTGCGTTGACCTTGTCGAAGATTTCAAGGCGCAGTTCTTCCAATCGGTTTGATGCCCCGCGCGCCTGCAGGTCGGTGATGTCGATCGGCTCCATCAGCGCTTCCTTGGCCAGCAGCATCGCCTTCTCGGCGGTGCCGCCGATGCCGATGCCAAGCATGCCCGGCGGGCACCAGCCAGCGCCCATCGTCGGCACGGTCTTGAGCACCCAGTCGACGATCGAATCGGACGGATTGAGCATCGCGAACTTCGACTTGGCCTCCGAGCCACCGCCCTTGGCCGCGACGATCACATCGACCGTGTTGCCCGGTACGATCGACACGTTGACCACGGCCGGGGTGTTGTCGCCAGTATTGCGGCGCGCGCCGGCTGGATCGGCCAGCACCGAGGCGCGCAGCTTGTTGTCCGGGTACAGGTAGGCGCGGCGCACGGCTGCGTTGACCATGTCCTCCACGCCCATCGTGGCGTCGTCCCAGCGCACGTCCATGCCGATTTTCAGGAACACCGTGACGATGCCGGTGTCCTGGCAGATCGGCCGGTGGCCTTCGGCGCACAGGCGCGAGTTGATCAGGATCTGGGCGATGGCATCCTTGGCCGCGGTCGATTCCTCGCGCGCATACGCCGCCGACAGATTGCGGATGTAATCGACCGGATGGTAGTAGCTGATGTACTGCAACGCGTCGGCGATGGACTGGATGAAGTCATCCTGGCCAATCACTGCCGACGGACGCGCGGCGGCGGGATTGACGCCCTGCCGGGCTGCGGGAACTGCATGGCGCACGAAATCCACCACCTGGATCGGAACGGGAACCCCATTTTATCGGTTCCCCGCCCCGATCGGTGGCGGCAAATTCAGGAACAGCTGCCGCAACAGGTCGTTCCCTGCGGATGCTCGGGCGCGACGCTGGCCGGGTACCCGGCGGTGTTGAGCGCGGCAACGACATCGGCCTGGCTCAAATCGCCTTCGACCAGCAAACGCCCACGGTCCAGGTCAATGGTGACCTGGCCCTTGGGATCCAGGCCATGAATGGCCTGGGTAACCGCCTGCGAGGAACCGGTGTCGGCCAGGCCGATGACGTCGAACAGCATGTTGATCTCCTGAGATGGATTGCGCGAATGGCGTTGCAGCATCGTGCGGCATCGCCGCTGCGGTTGCCTTGACGGAGATCATGGGCAAGGCAATGCACAATGCGTCGATGCCGTCCACGCGCACCGCCGCCAACGCCCAACCCAAGCCCAGCCTGCGTGAGCGCGTCGGCGCGCTGCGCAACATCCCGCCGTTCCTGCGCGAGATCTGGGCCACCAGCAAGCGGCTGACTGTTGCCAGCCTCGGACTTCGCGTGGTGCGCGCGCTGTTGCCGATCATCACGCTGTATATCGGCAAGCTGATCATCGACGAGGCGGTGCGGCTGGTCGGACTAGGGCTGGCCCTGGATGATCTCGGCGCCGCCTGGCAGGGTGGCCAGCTCGATCTCCTGGGCAAGCTGCTGGCGGTCGAGTTCGCGCTGGCGATCAGTTCGGACCTGCTCGGGCGCATGGTCAGTTATTCCGACGGCCTGCTATCGGAATTGTTCACCAACGCCACCAGCATCCGCCTGATGGAACACGCCGCAACCCTGGACCTGGAGGATTTCGAGGACGCCGACCTGCAGGACAAACTCGATCGCGCCCGCCGCCAGACCATGGGGCGCATGAGCCTGCTGAGCCAGCTGTTTGGCCAGGTGCAGGACGCGATCACCGTGATCAGCTTCGCCGCGGGCCTGCTGATCTACGCGCCGTGGTTGATCGTGTTGCTGGCGGTGGCGCTGGTGCCGGCATTCGTCGGCGAGGCGCACTTCAACGCACTCAATTACTCGCTCAACTTCCAGTGGACGCCGGAACGCCGGCAACTGGATTACCTGCGGCAGATGGGCGCCAGCGTTGAGACGGCGAAAGAGGTCAAGATCTTCAACCTCAACCGCTTTTTCATCGCCCGCTTCAAGCGGCTCTCGGACAAGTTCTATCTGGCCAACCGCGCCCTGGCCGGCAAACGCGCTCTCTGGGGCACGTTGCTGGCCGCGCTCGGCACGCTTGGCTATTACGTTGCCTATGCCTACATCGCCTGGCGCACGGTCAAGGGGGATTTTTCGATCGGCGACCTGACCTTCCTGGCCGGCAGCTTCCGGCGCCTGCGGCAACTGCTCGAAGGCCTGCTGGTCGGCTTCTCGCAGGTGGCAAGCCAGGCCCTGTACCTGGACGATCTGTATTCGTTTTTCGACGTCGTCCCGGAAATCGCTTCCAAACCCGGTGCCATCGCGATACCGCAGCCGATCACGCGCGGCTTCGTGTTCGAAAACGTCGGCTTCAGATATCCCGAGGCGCCGCGCTGGGCGTTGCGCGGACTGGATTTCGAACTGCACGCTGGCGAAGTACTCGCGCTGGTCGGCGAAAACGGCGCCGGCAAGACAACGTTGGTCAAGCTGCTGGCGCGCCTGTACGAGCCCGATGAAGGCCGCATCTTGCTTGATGGCCGCGACCTGCGCGATTACGACCTCGACGACCTGCGCGCCAACATCGGCGTGATCTTCCAGGACTTCGTGCGTTATCACCTCACCGTCGCGGAGAACATCGGTGTCGGCCAGATCGACAAGATGGATGATCGCGCGCGCATCCAATCCGCGGCGCGGCGTGCGGCCGCCGACGAGGTGATCGCCGGATTGCCGATGGGCTACGACCAGTTGATCGGCCGACGTTTCAAGAATGGCGTAGACCTGTCAGGCGGCCAGTGGCAGAAGATCGCGATCGCGCGGGCCTACATGCGCGACGCACAGGTGATGATCCTCGACGAACCCACCGCCGCGCTCGATGCGCGCAGCGAGTTCGAGGTGTTCCAGCGCTTCAAGGAGCTGTCCGATGACAAGACGGCGGTACTGATCTCGCACCGCTTCTCCAGCGTCCGCATGGCCGATCGCATCCTGGTGCTTGCCGATGGCAAGCTCGAAGCCTCCGGCACGCACGAACAATTGCTGGTCCAGGGTGGGCGCTACGCGGAGTTGTTCGAGCTGCAGGCAGCGGGATACCGCTAACGCAGGAGCGCCCCCATGGGCGCGACGGGGCTTTATCGGTAAAGCTTGATCGCGCCCATGGGGCGCTCCTACGGGTCTCGCGTGGCGCGGCCATGCATCGTCCCTACGAAGCGAACAGCGTGGCCTGTGCATCTCCGGCCGCTGGATAACACAGCACGTCGTCGACCATGCGCGCATCGGGGTTCAGCGGGTGCGCTTGCACCTTGCCCGGCGCCATCAAGTGCAACACTTGCCACCCGCGCAGGGTGAAATCATCTGAAATCAGGCGCCGATGGCAACGCCACCACACCGCCTCGGCGCACATCACCGCGCAGCGGTGCTCGCGCGCACGCTGCATGAGCTGTTCGCGCGCCTGGATGAATTCATCATTTGCCACGTAATCGGCATAGCCGCGGAACGCCGCGACGCGCCAGGCAGCGTTGCGCGAATCAACCTGCGGTTTGCGGCGTCCGCCAAACGCCGGCATCGGCCAGTATTCGATCCCGGCCGCCTGCAGGGCCGGTGCCATCGCCAGCGGTGAGTACTGCGGGTTGTGCCGCGACCCGGCAAACCGGCGCACATCGACCAATATCTCGATGCCTGCCTCGTGCAGCATCTCCACGAAGACAGGCCATACGCGCGTGGAGTGGCCTATGGTCCACAGCGTTTCCGGCGCATGCGACGTGGATGGCGGATGTGGTGCAGGCATGGCGGCAGGATAGGTGCGCGCGCGTGAACATGGCGGGCAGGCCGGGTGCGTTCGCTACAATAGGCGGGTTTCCCCACGTGAAATCCCCGCATGTCCTCCGCGTTTGGCACCGAGACGGTGCTGGATGTCCGTCACTGGACGGACGACTACTTCAGCTTCACCACCACCCGCGACGACGGCTTCCGTTTCGACAACGGCCAATTCGTGATGATCGGCCTGGAGGTCGCGCAGGCGGATGGCTCGGTGCGCCCGCTGCTGCGTGCCTATTCGATCGCCAGCGCCAACTGGGAAGAGCAGCTGGAGTTCTTCAGCATCAAGGTAGCCAACGGCCCGCTGACCTCGCGCCTGCGCGATATCCAGCACGGCGACAACATCCTGATCGGTCGCAAGCCGACGGGCACACTGCTGGTCCACGACCTGCATCCAGGTCGCAACCTGTACCTGCTGGGCACCGGCACGGGCCTGGCGCCCTGGCTGTCGATCATCAAGGACCCCGACACCTATGAGCGTTTCGAGCGCGTGGTGCTCTGCCACGGCGTGCGCAACGTCGGCGACCTCGCCTACCGCGATTACATCGTCAACGAATTGCCGCGACATGAATTCCTCGGCGAGCAGATCGCCGGGAAGTTGCTGTATTACCCGGCCGTGACGCGCGAGGATTTCAGCGTCGACGGTCGCGACCAGCGTGGTCGCCTCACCCACCTGTTCGACAGCGGCCGCATCGCCGCGGATCTCGGCCTGGCCCCGCTGGATGCGCAGCACGACCGCGCCATGATCTGCGGCAGCCCGCAGCTGCTTGCGGACTTTCGCAGCATCCTCGACGCGCGTGGCTTCATTGCCGCACCCCGCATCGGAGTGGCCGGGCACTACGTGTTCGAGCGTGCGTTCGTCGAAAAGTAATCCGGCCATTGGCGCGGGCCTTAGGGCTCGATATGCTCGATGGACTGCACGGGGAGCGTGGCGAATGAATATGCGATGGCCAGCGATTTGTATCGGGCTCTTCCTCTGCCTGGCCGTCTGGCCGGCCGGGGCCGATCCCGCATTGCCGACATCGCCGCAAGCCGGCGACATCCCGCCTGACACGCTCGGCACCGATCGCGACGGCGAGGACATCACCGTTAGCCAGTACAAGGGCAAAGTCGTCATCGTCACGTTCTGGGCCTCGTGGTGCGGCCCGTGCCGGCGCGAACTGCCGGTGCTGGGCAACGTCCAATCAGCGGTCGGCCGCGAGCATCTTGAAGTCATCGCGGTCAACTTCAAGGAGGATCGGCGTGAGTTCAATGCCGTCGTGCGCGCCAACAAGGACATTGCGCTGCATTACATCCGCGACCCGCAAGGCGCGATCAGCGACAGCTACGGCATTACCGCCGTGCCGCATATGTTCATCATCGGGCTCGACGGCAAGGTCGCGCACGTCCATCGCGGCTATTCGCAGGAAATGATCGGTGGTTTCGTGGAAGAGATGCTGGCCCTGTTGCCGCCGGAAGCCTTGAGCCGGCCTGCGGGCAGCTGACCCGTCGCACGCGTCAATCCGCGCCGTAGCGCAGCCAGATCCGCGCCAGTTTTTCATTGTCGAACACGCGCAGCTGGTAGCCCTGCTCGCGCGCGATGAGCTCACCCAGTTCGATGCGGGCCAATGACTCGCCGCGCACGTCGACATACGCCGTGCGCACCTGATCGAACCCGCTGCCTTCCATGTGCCCCGCCAACTCCTGGTACTCGGCATCGGTGGGCATGATGCTGACGGTCTCGTCCAGAACCAGCAGCGCTGTGGGCTTTTGTCGCAGCAACTCCTCGGCAAAGCCACCGAACATCGCGATCAGCGCATCAATCGACTCCAGAGTGCCGGTGACCCGTGCGGTAAGGCATCGGTCTTCGCAACGATACGAAACCTGGTGGGTCGTCGTCGGTGCCTGGCGCAGCCCCTCGCTCATCCCAGCGCCGCCCTGATGTCGCCCGCCAGCGATTCGGGCTTGTCGGTCGGCGCGTAGCGCTTGAGCACGCGGCCGTCGCGGCCGACCAGGAATTTGGTGAAATTCCATTTGATTGCATCGATGCCAAGCAGGCCACCCTTCTCGTCCTTCAGCCATTTCCATAGCGGATGGGCGTCGCTGCCGTTGACGTCGACCTTGGCAAACATCGGGAAATCGACGTCATAGGTGAGCGAGCAGAAGTTTTTGATCTGGGCCTCATCACCGGGTTCCTGGTGACCGAACTGGTCGCAGGGGAATCCCATCACCACCAGGCCCTGATCGGCATGGTCCTTCCACAGGGTTTCCAGCCCGGCGTACTGCGGAGTGAAGCCACACTTGGAGGCGACGTTGACGATCAGCAGCACCTTTCCAGCGTAATCGGCCAGGGATTTGTCGTGGCCGTCGATGTCGGTGGCAGTGAAATCGTAGACGGTGTTCATGGCGATAGTCTCCGTACAGGCGTCCATCAAACTCCTTTCGTCGTCGCCTTGGCAAGCATTGCGGCGTGCACGCATCGCGCAATGCCATGTGCCGCGTCAAAAATCGCTGTACACGTCATCCAAGGATGCCCTCGCCGCGCGAACGGCTTGCATTTGCCCGCAATCACGCCCGGGACACCGGCGCCCTGCCTATGATCGGCAGCAACGCCACCAGGAGCGCTGCCGTGTCCGTAATTTCCGACGTTCCCGTGACCGGAGAGGTTTCCAACAGCAAGCTCGCCGCGGTGTTCGACAGCGCCGCGACCGCGCGCACTGCCGCTGCGGCGGTAGCCGAAGCGCTCGGACTGCAGCCGGCGCAGGTGCAGGTCATCACGCCCGATGAGCCGCGCGCCGACGCCAAGCTTGAACCGGAGAGCCGCGGCATCTGGCGCACCATCGTGATCGCGCATGTGCGTTTGGGCATTGCCGGCGCCGTGGTCGGGGCACTGGCGTTTGGCCTGTTGAGCTGGCGCGGCGTGCCTTTCATCATCCAGTCGCCGTGGGCCGCAGGAATGGTGCTGGTGGGCTTCGGTGCCGTCGCCGGCCTGTTCCTGGGCGGACTGGTCGCGCTGCGACCCGATCATGACCGTTACATCCAGGCCACCCACGACGCCATGGCCGAACGCCGCACCACCGTACTCGTGCACGCCTTCTCCGCAGAGCAGCAGGACGCCGCCGCCGACGTCCTCACCGCGCACGGCGGCGAAGTGACCAAGACCCTCTAATCCGGACGCAACGCCAATGCCCACAGCGCATCAGCGCACGCCTCCGTGCGTCCCGTAGGAGCGGCTTAAGCCGCGAACCCTCATCCATCCCCCCCCGCACGAGCGGCTTCAGCCGCGAACCCCCAACCAGCGTCCTGCGTCAACACTCCACCGAACCAATACTCTCCGCAGGCGCGCTGCCGCGATACGCCTGCACCCGCAGCGTCAAGCCCGCCACCGGATGCCCAAGCCAACCGGGCGCCTGCCTGCAGATCGAGGCCTTGCCCTCGAACAGGTTGGCCTCCGCCATATCCACGATGACCACCGGGACACCGTTGGTGGTCATGGCGCCCATCATCTGCACGCCGCCGACACGTCGTCGGTTGGCTGTCGCCGTGCTTCGCACAGCCGCTTGCTGCACGTGCGCGTCGACGCGTCGAACCTCGTCCCGAACCTGCGAATCCATGGCTTGCGTTACCTGCTGCAAGTCGCGCGCAAGCAGATGCGTCTGCACCCAGTACGAGTACCACGGGTACAGCAGCGCAACGATGACGAATACCGTCAGGCCGATGACGAAGCGTGCGCTGGCGCTGTCTTCCGGCGTGTCCTCTGCGTAGCCGCTGCGGCGTCGCGAGAAGCGCAGGTTGCCCCAATGTTTCTCGCTGGATGACGTTTCCTGATCGGTCATTTGAGGCTCCATCAAATCCGCATTAGATCAAGGACATACCATCTACCATGAAACACGGACATCGTCCGAAAACCAGCCCCGCTCGCTGCGACTCCCGCTTCATCACGATCCGTCGCTGGACCCTGCCCTCTGCCGCAGCCTGATCACCACGAACTCTGCAGGCTTGAGCGGCGCGAAGCCGACGCTGATGTTGAAGACGCCAAGGTCAATGTCGTTCGGCGTGGTGGTGCTGGCATCGCACCTCACGAAGTAGGCATCGCGCGGCACGGTGCCCTGGAAGGCGCCTTGGCGAAACAGGCCTTGCATGAACACGTCGACGCTGGCACGCACCTGTGCCCACAGCGGCTCGTCATTTGGCTCGAACACGGCCCACTGCATCCCGCGCAGCAGGCTTTCCTCGATATGCAGCGCCAGCCGACGAACCGGAACGTACGTGTAGTCATCGGCGGAGGCGTCGCCACCGGCCAGCGTGCGCGCGCCCCACACCACCGGCGCGCGATTGGGAAACTTGCGCAGGCAGTTGACCGCGATTGGATTAAGCAGCCCGTTCTCAGCGTCGGTCAGGTGCAGCGCCACATCCTGCACGCCATTGAGCGTGGCCCCGGCGCCGGCCGGCGCCTTCCACACGCCACGCGTCGCATCCGTTCGCGCCATCACACCGGCGACCGCGCCGCACGCCGCGAACGACGCCAATTGTCCCGGCGAGGCCGGATCGGCCTGGAGCAGGCGCGGAAAATACAGCGCCGCATTACGCGCCGCAACGCCGTCGACGCCGAGCGCGGTCAGCGCCGCATTGCCATCGCGCACGATGGATGAAACATCGCGCCATTGTGCCGGCGCATCCATGATCAACATTGCCCGGCGCTCGACGCACAGCGCCAGCGCGGCGCGGTACACGGCGGGCGAGGTATCGCCCTCGCGTGTGTCAGGCGGAATGCACAGCAGGTTGAACAGGTCCACCTTGCGCAGCGCGTGCAGCCCGGTTCCTGCATCAACACTGCCGATGTAGTCGGCATCGTCCAGCAATGCGCCGTCCGGTGATTTGCCCAACCGCACGATGACCGCCTGCGCACCGCCGTTGATAAAAAAGTCGCGCACCGCATAGCCCATCGGGTACGCGGGATCCAGCTCGCCGAACCGCTGCTCAAAGTCGGTGAACGCACAGATTGTCACCGGAGCATCGGAATCCGCTTCCATCACCCCATGTGCGGCGCGCCCCACGAACGCGGTGATGCCCGTCGCCACCCCGATCATCGTGCGAGGGCCGTGGGGAATCTCTTCGACGTAAACGCCTGGCGCAGTGAACGACGGTGACATGGCCTTTTCCTTCGTAGTGCGTACTCGCAAACGTCAAACCCGACCATCCCAGCCGGACCCGATTTCCCCCAGCCCCCTCGTAGGAGCGGCTTCAGCCGCGAGCCCCACGCCAATCGCTGCAGAATCGACATAAACCGCAACTACCTTCAAGACAGCAACACAAGCCGCCATACAACCCTGTCGCAGCCCACCCATTGACCGAAGTGACCCTGCCCCGTTCCTTTGATCAACACTAGCATCGGCACCGCCGTGCGGTTGGTCTACTCTTGCCCGGCGCTCCGAGGAAGTCCGCCATGCCCACAGCCGCCGCACTCAAGACCCGTCACCGAGCGATTCGCGATGCACAGCCGGAAGACCTGCGCGTGCGCATCCATCGCGCCATCAGCTGGCTCAACCGCGCCGAGCAGGAAGCCGACGACCCCGACGCCCGCTTCCTGTTCCTGTGGATCGCCTTCAACGCCGCCTACGCCAAGGAGTTCGGCTTCGAGCACAGCGAGCGCGACCAGACCCGGTTTTTCTTCACCCAACTGCTCGCCATCGACCCGCAGCGTCGCCTGCACGACGCCCTGTATCGCCAGTTCACCGGCCCCATCCGCACCCTGGTCGAAAACCGCTTCGTCTTCGAACCGTTCTGGAAGGCACTGCGCGAACACACAGCAGCGAACGCTGGCGCGATGCCTTTACCGCAAGCAAGCGCGTCGCCATGAAGGCCCTGATGGAACAGCAGACCGACGTGCTGCTGTCCATCGTGCTCGATCGCCTGTACGTGCTGCGCAACCAGATCGTCCACGGCGGCGCCACCTGGAACGGTGCCGCCAACCGCGCCCAGGTCACCGACGGCGCCCGCCTCATGGCGGTAGTGGTGCCGACGGTGATCGAGCTGATGATGGACGCCGACGCGGCAGACTTCGGCGACATCGCGTTTCCGCAGTTGCCCGGTTAATCCGTTCGTCCAGCCAAAGCATCCTGCCTGGCAGGACTTCGAGCACACAGATTTTATTGGAGACAAGAACACCATGACCAGCGCACCGACCATCGCAAACTGTCCCTTCGCGTTCAAATGCTCCCAAACCTGGGATGATCTTCGAGTCATCGAAAACACCGCAACTATTCGCTTCTGCGGCCAATGCGAGACGCCGGTCCATTTGTGCACAAGTGAACGCGACCTGGAAAAGCACGCCGCCAACGCGCACTGCGTTGCCTACGTCGCCTCGGGAGGCGATGGCCGCGCGCGAACGCCAGGAAACACCACCCTGGGGATCTTATTCCCCATTGGAAAAGCTGATTGATGGCAGTTCAATAACGAGACACTTCTCTCGCTATGCACAATGTCCAGGTAAACGCAGGCTGCGGCCTATGCGTCCTCATGCGCCCAGGTATCCGCCAGCAGCTCCGCTTGCGTAATCAGCATCTCGGTGGCGCGCGGCTGCTTGTCAGGCGGATATTTGTACTTGACCAGCAGCACTTTCACCATCGCCACCATCCTGGCTCGCGATGACGCGCGATTCTGCCAATTGATGGTCGCGGACCTGCGCAGCTTGTCCGTGAGCTCCTGCGCCAGGGCGCGCAAGGTTTCGTCGGCCATCTCACGCACGGCCGATTCGTTGTCGATCAGCGCCTGATAGAACGCGAACTCCTCTTCGCTCATGCCGTGCGGCGGCCTGGCCGCATTGATCTCCTTCGCAAGCTTGATCAGCTCCTCGATCACCTCAACCGTCGTCAATGCCCGGTTCTGATACTTGGCAATGGCTTCTTCCAGCTTTTCCGTGAACTCCTTGCCTTGCATCGCATTGCGTTGTCCACGCGCCCTGACCTGGTCGGCGATCAGCTGCGCAAGCAATTCGGCAGCAAGATTCTTGGTCGGCATCTCGCGAATCTGCTTGAGGAACTCCTCGTCCAGCAGCGAGATATCCGGCCTTCCAAGACCGAGCGTTGCGAACACGTCGTTGACGCCTTCCACCAGCACGCCCTTGGCCACCAGCTGCCGCAGCGCCGCTTCCTTTTCCAGGCGTGTGAGCCGGCTGACGGTGCGGGTCTGTTCGTCCTCGTCCTCGTCTTCGGTGGCGACGAGAAACTCGTCCATCAACGCCTGCTTCTCTGCCTCGTTGAAACGCAGCTCGATGATCCGGCTTTCATAGCTCACCGGCACGACTGCCTCGTCCTCCTGCGCGGCGATCATGTCGTACACATCGACATAGGTTCCGAACACCGCCTCGGTATCGCGGTCGTCCAGGCTGATCGGTGTTCCGGTCATGCCCAGGTAGATCGCATTTGGCAGCGCGTCGCGCATGTACTTGGCCAGGCCGTACTTGGTCTGGCCTGTCGTCGTGTCGATGTCAGCCTTGAAGCCGTATTGGGTTCGATGCGCTTCATCGGCAATCACGATCACGTTGGAGCGGTCGCACAACGCCGGCACGGTGGTTTCGCCTACGCGCGGCGCGAATTTGTTCATCGTGGTGAAGATGACGCCGCCTGCCTGCGACTGGGTCAACTTGTCGCGCAGGTCCTCACGGCTGTCGGCCTGCACCGGTGTGGCCCGGATCGACCAGCGACAATCGGCGAAGGTCTCGAACAATTGGCCATCCAGATCATTGCGATCGGTGACCAGCACCACGGTCGGATTCTGGAACTCCGGGCGATCACGCAATGCCATCACGTAGAACAGCGCCAACAGCGACTTGCCCGAGCCCTGGGTGAACCAGATCACCCCACCCTTGCCATCCTTGCGTTGCAGCAGCGCTTCCACCGCGCGGGCCACCGCCTTCTTGACGCCATGATATTGGTGCCACTGCGCGATGATCTTGAAGCTTGCGCCGCCATCGTTGCCGCCGTAAGCGACAAATCCATGGAAGAAGTCCAGCAACGTCCGCGGTTCCAGCAAACCGCGGATCAGCACATCCAGTTCCAATTGACCTTTGGCAACCTTGTTGCCACCCCGCAGGCGCCAGCGCGAATGGCGGCTCAGGTCAGCGGTCAACGCGCCATAGCGCGCCACCGTGCCGTCGGAGATCACGTTGAGCAGATTGAAATAGAACAGCTGGGGGATGTCCGCCTTGTAGGTCTGGATCTGGTTCCAGGCAGACTCGATGTCGGCATTGAGATCGGCCGGGTTCTTCAGCTCGATCACCACCAGCGGCAGACCATTGACGAACAGCACGATGTCCGGCCGCCGCACCTTCTGCCCGCGCACAGTGAACTGCTGCACGGCCAACAGGTCGTTCTCACCCTCGAAGTCGATCATCCGTACCCGCAACACGGTTCGGTGCCCAGCGGATTCGACGCGCTCCACCGGCACGCCATTGCGCAACCAGTCGTAGATTTCACGATTGCCGTCCACCAGCGACTGCGCGCCGTAGGCCGCGAGCTGCGCAACCGCCGCTTCCACTTCGGCCGGCGCGAGGCCCGGATTGAGCTTCGGCACCGCCTCGCGCAGCCGCTGCGCCAGCACTACGTCCGATCAACGCTCCCGCTCACCTTCTCCCGGTGCCAACACGTCGCCGGACACGCTGACCCAACCGAGGCTGTCCAGCCAGTCCAGGCACACGTCCTCGAGGTGGTTTTCCTTCATCACGGCCCTGCCCCCTGCGTGCCTGCCCCATCGTCGGGCAGTGGCACCCCCACCAGCCAGTATGCCGCCGAACGTCCACCTGCGCCGGTAGGCTCCAGCACGCCCGCCTCCACCAGCGCACGCAGGTCGCGCAATGCCGTGTCGGACGAGGTGCGCGTCAGCGCCGCCCATTTGCGATTGGTCACGGGCTTGTCGAACTCGTCGAGCACCTTGTTGAGCGCCTTCACCTGGCGCTCGCCCAACGGCACGTGCGCCACGCGCTGCCAGAACATCGCCTTGACCAGCACCCGATCGAGTTCGCCGTCGGAACGAAGCACCGCGCGCAGCAGGCAATCCAGGAACCACGCCAGCCACGGCGTGACATCCAGATCGCTGCGCTGGGTGCGTTCGAGGATCCGGTAGTAGTCATCGCGCTCGGCCTGTATCTGCGAGGACACGCTGTAGTAGCGATACGGCTCGCCGTCGCTCCGCGACAGCATCAGGTCGCCGACGGCGCGCGCCACGCGGCCGTTGCCGTCATCGAACGGATGCAGCGTGACGAACCAAAGGTGCGCCAGCCCCGCCTTCAGCAGCGGAGGGGAGTCGTCCTGCGCTTCGCACCAGTCCAGGAACCGTGCGACTTCGTGGTCGAGCCGGTCGGCCGGCGGCGCCTGGAAATGCACGCGCTGGCGGCCGATCGGCCCGGACACCACCTGCATCGGCCCGTGCGCGTCATCGCGCCAGCGACCCACGCGGATTTCGGACAAGCCGCTGCGCCCGGTCGGGAACAGCGCCGCCTGCCAGGCCTGCAACCGTTCGGCGGTCAATGGCGCCGCGGCATTGCGCGTGGCGTCCAATGTCATTTCCACCACGCCGTCCACGTGCCGATCCACGCGCGCGCGCGCGCCGCCGTCTTTCACGCCCAAGCGCCGCGCCAGCGAGGAACGCACCGCCTCCACGTCCAGCCGCTCGCCCTCGATCGCGCTGGACTCCAGCACGTCGGCCGTCAGCGCGGCCAGTGCGGCCCGGTCACGATCATCGCCATGCAGCACCGCCACCCGACCATGCAGGCGGCCGATGGCGTGCGCCGCCTCGGCCATCCGCCCGGCCAGCGCGCCGGCGTCATGGCGCAGTGAGGGCCAGTCGGGGCGTTCCCAGATCCAGGTGTGGTCGGCTTCCATGCGGTGAATATGCCATATATTCGCCGCATACCGCGAATGCCACAGCACGTGGTGCCGAAAAAGCAATGATCGTTGTCTGAAAAGAGACACCGCCCACAGGCACAGCCTGTCCTTTTGGCCTGAAACCGGATCGTCGAGACCGGTCAAACACGCTTCGGCAGCACATCGCCTCCCCAGTACCCGGACTCCAGGTCCAGCGGCAGCACGTCCAGGCTGGGGCGCTCGTCGAAGAAAAACGTGCCCAGGTCACCGACGGCGCCCGCCTCATGGCGGTACTGGTGCCGACGGTGATCGAGCTGATGATGGACGCCGACGCGGCAGACTTCGGCGACATCGCGTTTCCGCAGTTGCCCGGTTAATCCGTTTGTCCAGCCAAAGCATCCTGCCTGGCAGGACTTCGAGCACACAGATTTCATTGGAGACAAGAACACCGTGAACAGCGCACCGACAATCGCAAACTGTCCCTTCGCTTTCGAATGCTCCCAAACCTGGGACGATCTTCGAGTCATCGAAAACACCGCAACTATTCGCTTTTGCGGCCAATGCGAGACGCCGGTCCATTTGTGCACCAGTGAACACGACCTAGAGAAGCACGCCGCCAACGCGCACTGCGTCGCCTACGTCGCCTCGGGAGACGATGGCCGCGCGCGAACGCCAGGAAACACCACCCTGGGGATCTTATTCCCCATTGGAAAAGCTGATTGACGGCAGTGCAACCGCAAGCCAACTTCACTTGCCTCGCACGATGTCGTTGGCATGGTGCGTATTCGCAGATTTCACACCCGGGTCATCCCACAAACGGAAATTTTCTCTGACTCCTTTTTCCTTTTTTCAGGGCAAAGGCGAGAGCCCCAATTCCACGAGGAAAGCGTTGTGACGCTTCTTTGCCTCGTCGATCTTCAATTCGATTGCTTGCAGGTCGGCGTGCACGGCCTTGAGATCGATTTCCTTTGCGTCTTCGGCGGTGCTGACGTAGCGCGAAATATTGAGGTTGTAGTCGTTATCGACGATCTCCTGCATCGAGACCCGACGCGCGTAGCGCTCGATCGGCTTTTCTGGGCGCTGCTGGTATGTCGAGACAATCCGCTCGATGTCCTCATTACTCAATTGGTTCTGCCGCTTGCCCTTGGTGAAGTGCTCGGCGGCGTTGATAAACAACACATCGTCGGGTTTCTTGCACTTCTTCAACACCAGGATGCAGACCGGAATGCCAGTGGAATAGAACAGGTTCGATGGCAGGCCGATCACCGTGTCGATGTGGCCGTCGCTGAGCAACTTCGTGCGGATGGCTGCCTCCTTGCCGCCACGGAACAGCACGCCGTGCGGCAGGATGATGGCCATTACACCGTCGTCTTTCAGGTAGTGCAGCCCATGCAGCAGAAAGGCGAAGTCGGCGGCACTCTTCGGCGCCACGCCGTGGTTCGCAAAACGCATGTCCTGATCCATCGCCTCGCCCAAATCCCAGCGATAGCTAAACGGGGGGTTGGCCACTACCGCGTCGAACTGCGGCTTCTTCGCCGGGTTGGTCTCGCGCAGCCAGTCCCAGTCGTTCTTCAGCGTGTCGCCGTGATGGATCTCGAACTCGGTGTCCTTCACTCCGTGCAGCAGCATGTTCATGCGCGCCAGGTTATAGGTGGTGATGTTGGATTCCTGACCGTAGATGCGACCGATGCGGCCGCCAGCCTCGCTCATGCGGTGGCGCACGTTAAGGAGCAACGAGCCAGAACCACAGGCGAAATCAAACACGCTGTCCAGCTTGCTGCGCGGGCCTGTACTCGGCTCCTGACTATCGAGCGTAACGATTGCCGAGAGGATGTTCGAGATCTGCTGCGGCGTGTAGAACTCGCCTGCCTTTTTGCCCGAGCCGGCCGCGAACTGGCCAATCAGGTACTCGTAGGCATCGCCAAGCGTGTCGGTGTCGGTGGAGAACAGCGCCATGCCGCGTGCGATCTCGCTGATGACAGCGCATAGCCTGGCGTTGCGGTCGGCGTATTTACGCCCCAGCTTGTCCGAGGCGAGATTGATCTCCGAGAACAGGCCCTGGAATTTGCTCTCAAACGACTCTTCTTCGATGTACTTGAAACCTTGCTGCAAGGTGTTGAGCAGTTCGTCGTTCTGTGTTTTGGCCAGATGGACGATATGGCTCCACAAAAACTTGGGCTGGATGACGTAATGCGCCTTGCGCCGCATCTGTTGCTCGAACTGATCCACGTCCGCAGGGTTTTCCGCGTACCAGACTGACAGCGGCGTCTTATCGCCATTGCCGATGGCGCTCTGATCGGGATAGTCCGATCCCAACTCCTTCCGCGCCGATGTCTCGTAATTGTCCGAGAGGTAGCGCAGGAACAGGAAAGACAGCATGTAGTCGCGGAAGTCATCCGCGTCCATCGTGCCGCGGAGCTGGTCGGCAATATTCCACAGGGTCTTACCGAGTTGTTTCTGATTGTCTTCAGTCATGGCTTCTTACGTCGCTTCGTTCGGGAACAGCGCCGGGCTGAACGGATGTCGGGTGATGAACTGCCGCAAGATACGGCCGAAATGTTCCTTGTTCTCTTGCAACATCTCTCTAGGCTCATAGAGTGAGTAGTCCCCATGGCTCATCAGATCGATGACGCGCTTATAAACCGTCTGGTTCGGGTCATCGTCCTCTGCCTTGATGCACTCGTCCCACTTCGCGTAGCCAAAGAAGCACGCGGTCTGCTCCATGACCCGGCGCATCATGTTGAAGTGATGGGTATAAAGCGCGCCTGTCCTCTCGGCGTCGGCCAGCTCGACCAGTGAGGCGAGGTGATACAGGAACGGCTTGCTGTCCGTTTCATGAAGGGCATAGCCTTCGGCTCGCGGCGCCCTGCTGAGAAAATATCGGCGTGGCTTTTTCAGCTCATTGCACAAGACATTGAAGAACAGCACATGATGCGTAGACACGACCACTCGCAACCGTTCGTGCGAGTCGGTCATCCGCTGGGCAAGATGATGCGCGACCATGACCGCGTTGTTGTCATCCAGCGATGAGATCGGGTCGTCTATGTAGATATATTTCACCCACTTGTAGGCTTCGGCACCGTCAAGCGCGAGTTGCAAGATGGCCAGGAAGAAACACCAAATAAAAATGTTTTCCTCGCCGCGTGAGACTTTGATGCCCTCCTCCCGCTTCGTCTCGTAGGTGCCGTCCTCTTTTTTTTGCCTCGTCTCCCGCGCGAAGCTGACCTCCCACGCGACTGTGTCTATCTCGAAGTCGAAGTCGGCATAACGGCTGAGCAACGGGCGGATGCGGTTGTCCATTTCCAATTCGGCCAAGCCGGCGAAGAATCGGGAATCTTGATTGATCTTCAGTACGCGTTCGCAGTCGTTGGCGAGATCGTTGTCCCACTGGAACAGATCCTCAGTAAACGCATTGAAGTAGAGCGTGTCGCGATCTGTGACTTCTCCGTTCTCATCAACTTTCTTGCCGAGGTCTTTAAACGCGGTAGACAGTCGGGTCTTGCCCGTTCCGTTATATGCGTAGAGCAACACAAACTTCTTCCTGTCTAGCTCGTCGTGCAGATGCTTCGCCAGTGCGGGAAGATCAGGGAGTTGCTCGGCGTCCATGGTCAATTGCTCGCCCATAAGGGAAGACGCTGCTGCCCGGACTCTTCACCCAACACCTTCTCGCGGTGCTGCAACTCGCGGCGGACCGTGGTTTGAACTACCGAGGATTCCTCGGCAGTTCGTTCAGGTTCCAACTCCTTGTCCAAAAAGATATTTTTCAGATGCAAGCTGATGTTGCCGGTGGTGACGTCGAACAGCTTCGCCATTTCGGCCTGCGTCAGCCACACCGTCTGCCCGTCGGCACGCAGCTGGATGCGGCTTTGGCCGTCTTCGCTGGTGTAGAGGATCAGGCCGCTCATGCGCCGGCACCGTCCGGCGTGGGGAACAGTTGCTGCATCAGGCCCTGCTTGTGGGTCTTCAAAGTGGCGAGCTGGTCGGATTCGGCGTTTATTTTGGTGTCGAGAGTGGAAAGGCAGTCGGCGATGCGTTGCTGTTCTTCACGCCTTGGCGCAGCGACCTTTACTGCAGAGAATAAGCTCTTATTGATGATCGGCACCGCCTGCCTTCCAGCTAGCCTCGCAATTCTCACTGCCTCCATATGGAGCAAGTAGTAGACGAAGTCGCTCGAAAACGCTGAATTCGCCACAACTGCGTTTATTTGTTGATTAGTGGCGCACTCCCGAGTGTTCTGAGCGACTTTCCCAATAGTCGATCCGATGCAAACAAACAAGACGCTCATTGCTCGAATAGAGCGACTTCTGTGAAAGCCCGCTTCGCTCAATGTTGTCTTCGTGGTCTCAACGAAACGCCGATCGGAAATGTCCGCTGGCGAAACGAAAGGACGATCACCGCCGTAATACTCCTGCTGCGCAGTTGCGGGTGTGTTGCCAGTGATCACCTCACCGATGTCACCAATTGATACTTTCCTCCACTCCGGCACGTTGCGGAACTCAGAGAAGCGGAGGCGGGGGCGGGTTTCGCCTTCGCGGGGAAAAAGCTGCTGCATCAGGCCGCGTTTGTGTGCCTTCAACGCCTCCACTTTCCGACCCTGCGCGGCAATCACTTCGTCCAGTGACGTCAGGCAGTCAGCGATCTTTTGCCGTTCTTCCGGCGACGGCGTCGGCATTGGCATACACATAAACGCACCGGTTGTGATGCTCATACGGTCGTGGCGCGCGCCGGTGCTCGCCGCGCTTCGCACAAATGAGTGCCATCCAGTTGATGTGAAGTAGTGCTCGTAAAAGTCTGTTAGATCGCCGGAGAATCGAAAAACAGTATAGAGAGGCGACATTACGCCTTCGCCGAGGTTGTTCCGCGAGATTGGCCCAACGGGCGCAATCGCGGATGTCCGTGGGTTGTAGACGTAGTCGCCCCTGTCAACGATGTAGTAACCGTCAACTTTCCCCGCAGTCGCGATGTCCTTCTTGAAATAATCTCGCTGGTCCAGAACACCGAATTCAGCGGAATTGGTGAGGACTCGCGTTACACGGCCATCGGTGTTCTTGGTGGATACGCGCCCGGCAATCTGTCCAAGCGGCATCGTCGCCCACGCATTTGCCTTCCGAAACTCCGGAAATCGCAGTCGTGGCATGGCTGTCGATGCGCCCTGCTTCGCCATCATCAATCCTCGTACGCCTTCAGCCCGGCAATCTCGCGCCCGCCGGCGCGCTTCTTCAGCAGCGGCAGCAAATCACCCATCAGCACCAGCTCTTTCTGCGCGCGCGCCTTCCAGCCCAAATTGAGCGGTGCCAACAATTCAGTGAGCTGCTCACCATCGAAAATCCGGCGAGCCAGGATGCCATCGACAAACGCCTGCAATGCTTTGACCGGCAGATCGTGCTTGTCAGATAGAGCCGCCAGCTTGCGTACGGCCCTGGACTGCTTGAACTGTGCGTAGCCGGCGCGGATCGCCGCTTCGTCCAGGCCTTCGCCCGCTTTGAGGCCGCGCACGTATTCACTGATCTCATCGCGCTCGCCCATGAACTTGGCATCGGAAGCGATCAGGCCGATCAGCTGCTCGCGGCTCATGCTGGCCTTGCCTGGTGCCTGCATGGAGATGTCGGCGGCCAGCTTCATGATGTAGTCGTAGTCGATGGTGGCGGAGGCAAATAGCACGAACTCGAAATCGAGCTGGTCGATGTCCTCGTTCTTATGCTCACCCGACTTGCCTTGCTGCGCCTTGAGCCGCTGCGCGGTTTCCAGGTAGACGCCGCGGAACGCATTGAGCTCGTCGCGGGGCACGATGGTGTCGATGGCCTGCGCCTGCTCGGCGCTGAGATCGGTGTACTGATCCAGCTGCACTTTCAGCTTCTGCACCTGCTTGAAGTGCTCGACGAACGCAGCGCGGGCAGCGTCGCCCTTGAGGTTGGCGATATCCTCCGGCTTGCCCGATAGGCCCTGCGACTGCATGAAGGTATCGAGGTTGTCGCGCGCGGCTTTGAGCTTATGGATGACCACTGGCGCGGCATCCACCAGCCAGATGGTGCGCGCCTGCTCCGCCTTGACCCCGGAGAACAGCGCGATGGCCGCGTCCACTTCCTTCTGCTGGCCGCGGAAGTCGAGGATCTGGCCATGCGGCTTGGTGTCGTTGAGCACGCGGTTGGTACGCGAAAACGCCTGGATCAGGCCGTGGTGCTTGAGGTTCTTGTCCACGTACAAGGTGTTCAGGTACTTGCTGTCAAAGCCTGTGAGCAACATGTCCACCACAATAGTGATGTCGAGCTTTTCGCGGCCCTTCAGCGGCAGGTCGGCATTTGGGAACTGCTGATCCTTGATGCGCTGCTGAACGTCCTGGTAGTAGGCGTCGAATTCCTCGATACGGTGGTTGGTGCCAAAGCGTATGTTGTAGTCGGCGATGATGGCCTCGAGTGCGGCTTTCTTCGCCTCGGGGTCTTGCTTGTTGTCGGCCTGCTCCGTCGGCAGGTCTTCCTGCAACTGCTTCACATCGGCGCTGATGTCGGCCGGCGGCGAGAACACGGCGCCAATGTTGAGCGGCACATAGGCCGGATCGGCTTGCTGTTTTTCCGCCTGAGCGGCCTCAAAGAGTCTGTAGTACTCGATGGCGTCATTGATGGACGCGGTGGCGAGCAGCGCGTTGAAGCGACGCCCGCCGGTGGCAGTGTTGTGACGGGCCAGGATAGCTTCGACCACCGCGCGCTTGGCCAAGGTTTCACCGGGTTTCGGCGCGTGCTTGCCATCGGACTTGAAGTAATCCACGTGGAAGCGCAGGACGTTGTTGTCCTCAATGGCGTGGGTGATGGTGTATTCGTGCAGGGATTGCTGGAACAGGTCTTCGGTGGTCTTGAGCGTCTGCTCGTCGCCCTCGATGCGCCGGTAGCTGGCGTTCTGCTCGAAGATGGGAGTGCCGGTGAAGCCGAACAGCTGCGCCTTGGGAAAGAAGTCCTTGATGGCCTGGTGATTGTCACCAAACTGCGAGCGGTGGCATTCGTCGAAGATGAAGACGATGCGCTTGTCGCGCAGTGATTCGAGCTGATCGGCGTGGCTGGCGAGGCCGCGTTTCTCGCGGCTTTTGTTGCGTGTGCTGTTTTCGTCCAGCGCCAGTCCGAGCTTCTGAATGGTGCAGACGATGACCTTGTCGGCTGCGTCGTCCGACAGCATGCGGCGCACCAGCGTGCCGGTGTTGGTGTTTTCCTCGACGCAACCTTCCTGGAAGCGGTTGAATTCCTCGCGGGTCTGACGATCCAGATCCTTGCGGTCCACCACGAACAGGCACTTCTCAATCGTCGGGTTGGCCTTCAGCAGCGTGGACGCCTTGAAGCTGGTGAGCGTCTTGCCGCTGCCGGTGGTATGCCAGATGTAGCCGTTGCCGCTATTTTCCTCGATGCACTTGACGATGTTCTTGACCGCGTAGATCTGGTACGGCCGCATCATCAACAGCTTCTGCTCGCTTGCGACCAGCACCATGTAACGGCTGATCATCTGACCCAGCGTGCACTTGGCCAGGAAGGCATCGGCGAACGCATCGATACCGTTGATCTTGCTGTTATCCGGCGCGGCGTATTGATAGATCGGGAGAAAACGCTCCTCCGCATTGAAGGCAAAGTGGCGGGCGTTGTTGTTCGCGAAGTAATAGGTGGAATCGCGATTGCTCACCACGAACAGCTGGATGAAGCACAACAGCGTGCGGGTGTAGCCGTTGCCGGCGTCATTCTTGTATTCGACGATCTGCTCGATGGCGCGACGCGGCGTAATACCGAGCGTTTTCAGCTCAATCTGCACCGCGGGCACGCCGTTGATCAGCAGCAGCACGTCGTAGCGGTGGTGGCTGTAGTCGGTGTTGATGCGCAGCTGGCTGACGACTTCGAAGGTGTTTTTGCACCAGTCGTTGATGTTGACAAGCGTGTAGTTCAGCGGCGTGCCGTCGTCGCGGGTGAAGGCATTACGGTGGCGTAGCGTGTGGGCGGCGCTGAAGACGTCGGGGGTGACGATTTCTTCGAGAAGGCGTTTGAACTCGGCATCGCCCAGGTTCACCCGGTTCAGCGCCTCGAATTTCTCGCGAAAGTTGCGCTCAAGCGCCGCACGGTCGCGGATGTCGGGGCGCAGCGTGTATTTGAGCTCACCGAGCTTCTCGATGAGTTCCTGCTCGATGGTGCTTTCCCTGACGTGCATGCAGACCTTCCATCAATTTTCAGTCACGCCGCCCAGCTATCCATGACGGCGACCTCGAAGGATAGAGTCTAGCGGCTTGATGGAGACGGCGGTTTGGCGCGTGTCGCCGCAACCCCGCTTTCCCCAACAAGCGACGTATCAAGAGAAGTTTCGATCGTATCCTCTGGCCGAGTTGAAACTGGCTCTGCAGCGCTTCAGCTATAAGCTGGCCACGATGTTCTGCTAGGTCGCAACGCCCAGATGCAGGGCCGTGCTGTGTATGCGCTGCCCCCGATACTTCCCATCTGCGGCACTTTCCGTCCAGACGTTCTGTCCGGAGGCGGAAAATCCCGAGATACCGATGAAAAAACTGGTGCCTCAGCCGGCCGGCTCTGGCGCCGCCAAGCCACGCCGGCTCACCCGGGTTGCGGGTGAGACGGAACAATCAGACAGAAGTTGATCGGTCAGCGCTTTCCAGGCTCCGAAACTTCCTTGACGACCTGCGCGGTGGCTTCGTTCTTGCCAGCCAGCGCAATGTCGGCAATGGAGACGATGCCAGCGAGCTTACCTTCAGCGTCGACGACCGGGATGCGGCGGATCTTCTCGGCTTCCATCAGGCAGGTGCAGTCATGCAGGCTGGTGTCGGTGCTGACGGACTTGCAGGGGGTGCTCATGGCGTCGGCAGCGGTGGCGCTGGCGCTGTCCTTGCCGGCGGCGACGATGCGCACGGTGATGTCGCGGTCGGTGATCACGCCGACAGGCTTGCCAGCGGCGTCAATGACGGGGATCTGGCCGCAGTCGTTGTCGATCATCATCTGGGCGACGTCGCGCAGGGACGTGGTGTCGCGGCAGGTGGCGGGGTTGGCAGTCATATAACTTTTGACATCACTCATCGGGGTGTTCTTTTTTTTGGCGGCGCGCGGGGCGTCAGGGAGGCGATCCATGGTGCCGATGGGGCGGTCGCAGCCGGGTGAAAGGGACTGCGTATGCCTTTGGTCATGGGTGGCCTCACGGCGCATCCGGTAGGCTTCAAGGTCCAATTCGACGAGGAAAACCCCCGATGAAGCACCCGCTCGCCGCCGCGCTGGCCGTTGCCATGGCAATTGCCGCGCCCGCCTATGCCCAGGACGCCGCCATGCCCCAGAAGGCCGCCACCGCCGCCCACGCCGACCCATTTGCCGCCGACAGCCCGCTGTCGCTGCATTACCCCGAATTCAACAAGATCAGCGATGCCGACTTTGCGCCGGCCTTCGACCGCGGCATGGCCGAGCAGCTGGCCGAGGCGCGCAAGATCGCCGACAACGCCGAGCCGGCGACGTTCGACAACACCATCATTGCGCTGGAAAAGTCCGGCCGCGAGCTGGACCGCGCCACCACGGTGTTTTTCAACCTGGTCGGCACCGACACCAATCCCGCGCGTGAGAAGCTGCGCGCCGAATATGCGCCGAAGTTCTCCGCGCACGGCGATGCCATCCGCCTGGACCCGAAGCTGTTCGCGCGGATTAAATCCTTGTACGACCAGCGCACCTCGCTGGGCCTGGACGCACAGGGCCAGCGTCTGGTCGAGCGCTACTACTCCGACTTTGTCCGCGGCGGCGCCAACCTGCCCGACTCCGACAAGGCGCGCCTGAAGGACATCAACGGCACGCTGGCCAAGCTGGGCACCCAGTTCAGCCAGAACGTGCTGGCCGAGGTCAATGATTCGGCCGTGGTGGTGGACGACAAGGCGCAGCTGGACGGACTGAGCGACGAGCAGATCGAGAGCGCCGCCAACGAGGCCAAGACGCGCAAGCTGGACGGCAAGTACGTGATCACGCTGCTCAACACCACCGGCCAGCCGCCGCTTTCGCAGCTGACCAATCGCGCCCTGCGCGAGCGCCTGTTCAAGGCATCGGTGGCGCGCAACAGCCGCGGCAACCAGTACGACAACACGGCCATCGTGTCGCAGGTGCTCAAGCTGCGCGCCGAGAAGGCGAAGATGCTCGGCTTCGACACCTATGCGGCCTATGTGCTCGACGACGAGACCGCGAAGACGCCGGAAGCGGTGAACAAGATGCTGGGCCAGCTGGCACCGCCCGCTGTGGCCAACGCCAAGATGGAAGCGGCCGACCTGCAGGCGATGATCGACAAGGAACAGAAGGCCAAGGGCGAGGCGACGTTCAAGCTTGAGCCGTGGGACTGGGCGTTTTATACCGAGAAGGTGCGCCAGTCGAAGTACGACTTCGACGAGTCGCAGCTCAAACCTTATCTTGAAATGAAGAACGTGCTGGAGAACGGCGTGTTTTTCGCTGCCAACCAGCTGTACGGGATCAGCTTCAAGGAGCGCACCGACCTGCCGAAGTATCGCGCCGACACGTGGACCTACGACGTGATGGACAAGGACGGTTCGCAGCTGGCGATCTTCATCTTCGACCCGTATGCACGCGCGTCCAAGCGCGGCGGCGCGTGGATGAGCAGCTACGTGAGCCAGTCGGACCTGATGGACATGAAACCCGTGGTGGCCAACCACCTCAACATCCCCAAGCCCGCCGATGGCAAGCCGACGCTGCTGACCTGGGACGAGGTGACCACCACGTTCCACGAGTTTGGCCATGCGCTGCACGGCATGTTCTCGAACGTGAAGTATCCGTACTTCAGCGGCACCAGCGTGCCGCGCGACTTTGTCGAGTTCCCGTCGCAGGTCAACGAGATGTGGTCCGACTGGCCCAGCGTGCTGGCCAATTACGCCAAGCATTACCAGACCGGTGCGCCGATGCCCAAGGCGCTGCTGGACAAGGTGCTGGCCAGCCAGAAGTTCAACCAGGGCTTCGCCACCACCGAGTACCTGGGCGCGGCGATGCTGGACCAGAGCCTGCACCAGCTGCCCGCCGATCAGATCCCGGATGCGTCCGCGGTGATGGCCTTCGAGGCCACTGCGGCCAAGCGCAACGGCGTGGATTACGCACCGGTGCCACCGCGCTATCGCACGCCGTATTTCAGCCACATCATGGGCGGCTATGCGGCGGGCTATTACGCGTATATCTGGTCTGAAGTGCTGGACGCCAACACGGTTGACTGGATCAAGCAGAACGGCGGGCTGAAGCGCGAGAACGGCGATCGTTTCCGCGACACGCTGCTGTCGCGCGGCGGCAGCAAGGATGCCTCGCAGCTGTTTGTCGATTTCACCGGGCATGCGCCTGACATCAATCCGTTGCTGATCAAGCGCGGCCTGGCCAAGGACACGCCGGCTGAAGGCACGCCGGCCGAGGGCAAGCAGGACTGACTTATTGGAATATATCGGCGGCCCGGATCGTCCGGGCCGCCGATTGCCTGCCAACAGTGCGATTGCATTCCAGACCCCGCCGCGTGCGGGGTTTTTTTGTGGCGATGAGAAGTGCGCGGCAACACCGTAGGAGCGGCTTCAGCCGCGAGCTTCTTGTGTGATGGCACGGCGAGATAAGCGGCGTGGTTGCCGGGCGCGGGGGCTATGCGGGATTTGCGGTGATATGGGTAGGGCTCGCGGCTGAAGCCGCTCCTACGGTTGGGGGTGGTGGGGGACGTGAGCGCAGACAATCTCCAACGGGGTCGTCAGCCGTTATGATCGGGATCACCCCGGGACAGAGAGAACCACACGATGAGCCAACCGTCCCTGTTCGCGCGGCTGACGCGCCACAAGAGCATCGAGCAGATGCAGTCCGAGCTGGGCCAGCGCCGTGATTTCCGGCGCGTGCTGGGGCTGTGGCAACTCACCGCGATTGGCCTTGGCGGCATCATCGGCGTCGGCGTGTTTGTGCTGGCCGGCCAGCAGGCTGCGGCCAACGCCGGGCCGGCGGTGATGCTGGCCTTCGTCATCGCCGGTATCGCCAGCGCTGCGGCGGCGCTGTGCTCCGCCGAGTTCGCCGGCATGATCCCGGTGACCGGAAGCGCCTACACGTACAGCTACGCGGTGCTGGGCGAACTTGTCGCCTGGCTGATCGGCTGGGATCTGTTGCTGGAATACGCGCTGATCGTGGCGGCCGTGGCCAGCGGCTGGTCCGGCTACATGCAGAACTTCCTGCACACCGTGTTTGGTTTCGACATGCCGATCTGGGCGCAAGGCGCCTACGGCAGCGGCGAAGGCCGTGTCTTCAACGTGGTCGCCGGCGTGGTGGCGATGGCGGTGGCGGTCCTGCTCACGGTGCGCACCGAATGGGGCGCGCGCTTCAACACGGTGATCGTCGCGATCAAGGTGCTGGGCGTGATGCTGGTGATCGGCGTGGGTGTGTTCTATATCGACCCGACCAACTGGAGCCCGTTCATTCCCGCACGCACCGTCGATGCCAATGGCGTCGGCCACTTCGGCTTTGATGGCGTGGTGACGGCCGCGGCGGTGGTGTTCTTTGCGGTGTTCGGCTACGACACACTGACCACGGCAGCCGAAGAGTCGAAGAATCCGCAACGCGACCTGCCGCGCGCGATCATGCTGTCGCTGGGTATTTCGATGCTGCTGTACCTGACGATCTCGCTGGTGCTCACCGGCATCGCGCACTACTCCACGCTGGGTGGCGACGCACCCGTGGCCGAAGCCTTCCAGAACCTCGGGTTGCCGTGGATCAGCGCGATCATCTCGCTGACCGCAGTGGCCGGCATCATCAGCGTGGTGTTCGCTTTCATGCTGGCGGCGGCGCGGATCTGGTTTGCGCTGGCACGCGATGGCCTGCTGCCGGCCTGGTTTGCCAAACCACATCCCACCTACGGCACGCCGTATCGGCCGACGCTGCTGCTGGGCATGGCCACGGGGTTGGCCGCAGGCTTATTTCCGATTGGTGAACTGGCCGAACTGGTCAACATTGGCGTGCTCGCTGCGTTCATCGTCATCTGCGGCTCGATCCTGGTGTTGCGCAAGCGCAAACCTGACTTGCAACGTGGTTTTCGTACACCCTGGGTGCCATTCGTGCCGCTGGTTGGTATCGGATTCTCGATGTGGCTGATCTCCGGCCTGCCGGCCACCACCTACGAGCGTTTCGCCATCTGGCTGGTGATTGGTCTTGTCGTGTATTTCGGCTACGGCATCCGCCACAGCGTGCTGGCCAAATCCTGACACAGGCCATGATCCGCCCACAGCTGCGCGGGTTTCGCGCAGATCAATGTCGTCGTCATTGCTGAAAGCAGCTGCGGTGCGATGCCGACACCATGACCGGAGGATTCCAATGCATGACATCACGATCTACCACAACCCTGCCTGCGGCACGTCGCGCAGTACCCTGGCATTGATCCGCAACGCCGGCATCGAACCACGCGTGATCGAGTACCTCAACGATCCGCCCGATCGTGAAACCTTGAACAAGCTGATCGCGGCGATGGGCGTGCCGGTGCGCGAGGTGCTGCGCGAAAAAGGCACGCCGTACGCAGAGTTGCATCTGGAGAATCCTGCACTGAGTGACGACGAACTGGTCGACGCGATGCTGGCGCACCCGATCCTGATGCAGCGACCGATCGTGGTGTCCGCACTGGGCACGCGCATGTGCCGGCCATCGGAAACCGTGCTCGACCTGCTGCCCGCTGCCAGCGGTCTTGCAGGCGATGCAGGTACGCCAACGCCGAGCTCATGATCTCTCCAGCCGCCTGCCCTAGCATCGCAACATGTGCCTGATTGCATTGGCGTGGCGTGTCCATCCGCGCTATCGATTGGCGCTGATCGAAAATCGCGACGAATTCCATGCACGACCGACGGTCGCGGCAGGTGTCGACCCGGACGCAGCGGAGGTTTATGGCGGACGCGATCTGCTGGCGGGCGGCAGCTGGTTGCAGGTGTCCACGCGCAGTCGGCTGGCGGCCGTGACCAATGTGCGCGCGGGATTGTCCAACGATGTCGCGCCCCGCTCGCGTGGTGCGCTGGTGCGCGACTACGTGCGTGCCCAGGGCACCGCCACGGCTTCGCTGCAGGCGTTGGCGCCGATGGCGCAGCAGTACGGTCGTTTCAACCTGCTGGCCTGGGACGGCGACGAACTGGTGTTTGCCGGCAACCATCCGGTGTTTTCAACGCATGCGGTCACGCCGGGTTTGCACGCCATGTCCAACGGCGCCTTCGATGCGCCGTGGCCGAAGAGCACCCAGGCCATGCACGCACTGTCGTCGTGGCTGCAGTCGCCTGTGGCAGGCGCGACGCAGGACATCACCATCACGACATTGGCACCGTTGCTGGACGCACTCGCTGACACCGCCACGGCGCCTGACGCGGCGCTGCCCGATACCGGCGTTGGGCTTGAACTGGAACGCGCGCTGTCGCCGCCGTTCGTGCGTGGCGCGCAGTACGGCACGCGATGCAGCACCGTGGTGCTGGTCGCAGACGATGTCATCGTGTTTGCCGAGCGCCGTTTTGCTGCGGATGCGATGTTGCTCGGCGAGCACGTCCAGATACTGCCACTGGCGCCGCCGCGGTAGCCTGGCACGCGCGCTAAGGCGGCGATGGCTTTGCTTCGCACCGGGCGCACAAAAAGAAGAAGGCCCAGTCTGTCGGATTGCTCCGATGGCCGGACCTTCTGTTGTCGAAGCGATTGCTTCGGGCTTGCGCCGTTCGCTTTTTCTTCAACACATGCAGCTTATCGCAGGGCCTGTTACCTGCGCGTAAAAAAAAGCGACCGCCTGTCGGAACCTGGTTTCAGCATGTCTTCAGCACGCCTTCAACACGCCTTCAAATCGTATTCACCACGGCCACCAGCCGCGACCTTCCTGCGCATAACGATCCGCAGCGCGCTCAAACCGGTTGCGCACGCTGACGCCGCCGCAGGCAAGGTACAGCGGCAGGAACAGCGGCCCCAGCACCATGTATTGATAGACGTGCGCGCGTTCGTGGTCGGCAAGCTGGATGTGGGGCTCAACGCCCTGCCCTGCGCCATGCGCGTAGGTCGCGCAGGGTGAATCCAGCGTATGTCCGGTATGCAGGATGACGTTGCCCAGCGTGATCGCGCCGCCCGGACCCCACGGCCAGCCGTGGAACACCAGCGCAAAGTCGCGCTTGCGCACGTGCATGTGCGCACCAAACAACACGCCGGCCGCGCCAAGCAGCAATCCGATGAACGAGTTGGGCAGCGTCCATATCGCGCCGAACGCCTGCGCGATGCGCAATGCCACGCGTGGGATGCGTGACGGTGCCGGCATCGCGATCAATCGCTGCCGTCTGGCATCAGCAACCAGGCGATCAGGTACACCAGGATGCCGGGGAACGCGGCCGATGCCACCGAAACAACGACGTATATGACGCGCAGCAGGGTCGAATTCCAGCCATAGCGATGGGCGACGCCGCCCACGACGCCGGCCAGGACGCGATCGTTGACGGAACGGGTAAACGTGGTTTGCAAGCTCATTGGAATACGCGTGTCGTGGACGTGGAAGAAAGTCTAGCGCGTTCGGGTGATGGCGGGCTTGCACGCAAGCGCCGCAATTGCCAGGTAAACCAATCCGCCGATTCCACCGTTGGCCCGCCCGCACAACGCACGTGGTACGGCTTGCCGCTGACACTGCTACGGCTGGCCGCACGCTCGATGAACTGTTCTGCCGTGTCGACAAGATCGCGCTTGCGCAGCCAGCTGTATTTCTTGCGCAAGTGCGTTTGCGCCTTGTCGGCGTCGTACCAGGTCCCGTTGCGCTCGAACTGGCAGCTTGAACGGGCCAGCGCATCGATCAGGCTGGAAATCTCCCGCGTCGAATCGATCGCCGACGCCGGCCACGCGGCGCTGCCAAGGATCGCGACTGCAAGGACAATGATGATCCATCGCATGGTTCAGCCCGCGCGCTTGGCCAGCCAGTCGTGGATCGTGCCGGGCACTTCCTTCTGCGCGCGGCTGGACACATAAATGCCGATGTGGCCACCGCGGAACGACAGTTCGGAATAATCCTGGCTGCCGACCAGCTCTTTCAGCCGTTTCGATGCGGCCGGCGGCACCAAGTGATCCTGCTCGGCGTAGATGTTCAGCACCGGCATCTCGACCAGCCCAAGATGGACCTCGCGCTCGCCAATCACGATGCCGCCATTGACGAAGCCATTGCCCTGGTAGAACTGCTTGACGAACTGGCGGAACGCCTCGCCGGCCTGGTCGGGCGAATCGAAGATCCATTTTTCCATGCGCAGGAAATCCTCGAGCGCGCGCTTGTCGTCGAGGATGTCGACCAGGCCGACGTATTTTTGCGCGAACAATCGCCACGGCTTGAGCGTGAGGTAGCACAGGTTCATCACGTCGGCCGGCACGTTGCCCAGCGTATCGACGAACAGGTCCACGTCCATGCCGCGCGTCCAGTTGGACAGCATGTTGTCGTCGGTATGGAAATCCACCGGGGTGACCATCGTCACCAGGTTCTTGACCTTGCCCGGGTGCAGCGAGGCGTAGCACAGCGAGAATGCGCCGCCCTGGCAGATGCCGAGCAGGTTGATGGCATCCAGCGCATGCGCCGTGCGCAGGTAGTCGACGGCGCCGCCGAGGAAGCGCTCGATGTAGTCCTCAAGGGTGAGGAAACGATCGGAACGATCGGCGTAACCCCAATCGATGATGTAGACATCCTCGCCGCGTGCCAGCAGGTTGCGCACGATCGATTTGTCGGCCTGCAGGTCGACCATGTAAGGCCGGTTGACCAGCGCATAGCAGATCAGCAGCGGCACCTTTGCCGTGCGCGTGCCCTCGCCCAGGTAGCGATACAGCACCACCTTGCCATCACGCCAGACTTCCTGCTTGGGCGTGGCGCCGTAATCGACATCGTCGACCTCGCGCAGTGTGTCGAGTCCTGCAACGAGCTTCTTCTGGAAGACCATTGCTTCGGCCGCAAGCTTGTCTACGCTGATATCAACGGGGCCCATCATGTCAGCGCTTCCTCTTCGCGGCCGGCTTCAACTGTTTTGACTTCGCGGTGGCGGCCGAAACAGTCTTGCGCCGGGCGGCGGCGCGGGTGCGTGCCGTCGGCGTCGATCGCGAAACCTTCGCTGCAGGCTTGGCCACGGCCTTCTTGACCGCGCCGGCCTTGCGTGCCACCGCTGTTTTTTTCGCCGGAGCAGCCCTCTTCACCACAGCGGCTTTTTTCACGGGGCTGGTCTTCCTGGCAACACCTGCCTTCTTTGCCACAGCCGCGCGTTTTTCCGCGCTGGTTTGCCGGACGGGACGGCTTTTTTCTGCCGCAGCCGTCGTGTCCCTTGCCACCGTCTTTTTGGGCGAAGAAGCTTTTGCCACTGTCGGCGCGGGGGCCGTGGAGGCAGCGATGCTGTCACGCAGGCGCCGCAGCTGTCGTTCGAGCTCGGCGATCTTGCGATGTGCGCCATCAAGCTCGGTGCGCGTGGGAATGTCGAACGAAGCACAGGCGTGTTCGACCTCGCGCTGGACACTGCCGCGCAGGCGCATCTGGGCGTTGACCAGCTCGCCATAGACCTCGCGGAATTCCTGCGACAGCGCGATTTTTGCGTAAGCCTCTTCGGCCGAATCCACCCACAGGTCGAACAGCGCACGCGCCGACTGGATCTGGCGGCCGGGCTGTTCGCACTGGGCAAGCTTGCCTTCGAACACCGCGTATGCATCCTGCGTGGCCTTCAACATCAGCGCGTTGTAGGCCTGCGTGCGCTGCTGGTAATCGGCTTGCGCCAAGGCCAGGCCTTGCCAGCGTTGCTGGTGTTCACGGGCCACGCCAAAGGTGGGGGTGCGCAGCCACGACAGGGGATCGTTGTGACCGCCGCCCAAGCCATTGAACGACGACGACACCTGCTCCAACCATTGCTCGAAACCTTGCAGCCCCGGGCCGCGCATGCCCTGCAGCATGTCAAGGAATGCGTTGCCGTTGTGATGTCCGGTGCCGGCGTGCATCGCATGTTTCCATGCGTTTGCGATATCGGCAGCCCCTGCATCGCGACCGGCAAACTGCGCGGCGACCTGCTGCATCTGGCCGAACCATTGCTGTGCCTGCGTGTTGAAACGATCCATTGCGTCGTTGCCCTGCTGGCCTGCACCGTGTGCACGCTGGTTCCAGCCATCCATCGCCTGCTGCCAGGGTTGGGTGCCAGCTTGCGCGGCGCCGGGCGCGGCGTTGCGCATCGCATCGCCCATCGCCGTCCAGTATTGGCGCGCCAATGCCTCAAGATCACCCGGCATCGCGTTTCCATCCTGATTGCTGTTGCCCATCATTACGCTCCAAGGTCAGTCCAGCCATCATAACAACGGCCTGATGACCGTTATTGCACGACAACGCCAGGATCAAGGCTTGGGGATGCGGATGGTCTTGCTGATCATCAGCGAACCGGACAGCGCAAACAGCAGCGACAGCGGATGCAATTGCCATGGTCCGATTTGCCAGACGCCCCACCACACATCGCTGCCAAGACGCCCCCAATGCGCGGCCAGTGCCAGCATCACCACCAGCGCCAGGCTGGTCGGGATCGGCGTGCCTTCGAAGTACTTCACCTTGTCTCCGCCATCGGCCAGGGTTTCGGCGGTGACGTTGTAACGCGCCAGTCGGCTGACGCCGCAGCCCACGAAGTAGCTCAACACCACCCAGTCCCAGCCACCCTGCAGGCCGCAGGCGTAGGCCAGGGCAGCGGGTGCCACGCCAAACGAGATCACGTCGGCCAGTGAATCCAGTTCACGACCGAGGGTGGAGGCGACCTTGCGCCAGCGCGCGACGCGGCCATCGAGCACATCGAAGATGAAGGCCAGCGGGATCAACGCCATGCCGATCATCAGGTCGCGTATGACGCCGTCCTGCAGGAAACGCATCGCAGCGAAGATCGCGCCGGTGCCGCAGAACGCATTGGCCAGGGTGAACCAGTCGGCGAGCTGGAAATCGCGGAGCATCGAAAAATGACGGGGACGGGGCATGGCTCGTTCCAGTTGGGAATATGCGCACAGCCTGCCAAATTCCCCGTGCGGATGCGATGAGCACGGCTAAAGGCACGCCTCATCGGCCGCGACGCACCATCGATAACGCCCTGGCGCGCCGCATGAGGGAATGCGGCGCTCCTACAGGGGCATCGCCAGGTTTGCGGCCGTCAGCGGCTTGCCCGCGCCGCGTGGCGTGGTCTGGATCACCGCATCGGCCGGCAGCGCAGTGCCGTTGTCGAGATGCGTTTCCATGTGGTCGAGCGCGGCGTACACGTACGGCAGCAGCGGCACGTAACGCGCGGCGTAGTCGGGAAAACCGAGGAAGGCATCGAAATGCTGGGCGTTGCGCACCTGCCAGTAGTGCACGTCGCGACCGGCCGCCTGCGCCTTTGTCACCCACGGACGACTACTGAACGCGATCGGCACCAGGCCGTCATCGGTGCCATGCACCACCATGACCGGCAAGCCTTTTCGCGGCGTTGACGCGCGGATTTCGGCAATGCCCTTGAGTACGCGCTCGGCATCGGCGCCCGGCCCATCGTTCAATGCACGCAGGCATTGCAGGCCGGCGAAGCCGGGATCCGGCGGCGCGAGCTGGCTGTCAATGATCCCGACGCCATTGCCCGGTGGAATGCCGGCGGCGTCACTCCACCACGCGGCACGTTCTGCAGCGCTTGCCGCACGCGTCGAAAAATCCGGATTCTGCGCGGCGAAGGTATAGCCGCAGGGATGCTGGCCGACGCCGTAACGGCCGTAGGCGGAGGCATAGGTCACCGCAACCGCGCGCCACAGGTCGAAGCCGACCGACAGCACGCCTGCCTGCAGCGACGCATCGCTCCAGCCATGTGCCCGCAGAGTGTCGTACGCGGACCTGGCCTGCGCCGCGGTGTCGGCGCCATCGACGAGTCCGGCGGTCTTCAGCGATGCGCAACGCAGCGCCCACAGCGGCGCCACCTGCGCCTGCAGCGGCGGTTGAGCCAGGCCCTGCATGTGCAGCAGTGCGCACGGCATCAGCAAGGCCGCCTCGGTGCTGTAGTCGTACAGGCTGCGCGCGCCCTCGCCGTCGACATGCACGCTGGGTTCGCCGGCCACCACGGCATCGAGCCAGTCGCCGGGCAACTCGGCCGCACGCAGCACCGCGCCGCCGCCGTTGGAAATGCCCACGGCAATGATGCGGGTGTTGGCGAAGGTGAACGGCGCGGCGTCGGGCAGCGCGGTGTTCAATGCATGCAGCGCAAACTCCGCAGCCTGCTTTACATGGCGGCCCCAGTCGGCCTCGGGATTGTCCTGCGAATGCGCGTGCTTGAAGGCCACGCCACTGGCACCGACCGGTGCGTCGGGCACGAAGGCCAGGTCGTCGTCTTGGTCCAAGGTGCCGAACGTGCCGTCCGCGCGTGCACTGCCCTGGATATCGAGGTCGAAATAGTCCGTACCGGCGCCCTTGTCGGTATAGGCCACCGCGCAGCCTTTCGGCAGCCCCCATGCACCGGCCACGGCGATCGCCCCATAGATGCCGCGCGAGCCCGACGACGGTGCCACCAGCACGCAACGCTTGCGCACATCAAACGCGTCGGGCAACTGCAGCAGCACACGGTGCGGCTGGCGGGCACCGGGCAACGTGGCGTAGGCGGAATATTCGCGACCCGGCACGCTGGTCGTATTGCCAAACAGTTCGCCATAACCACCGCCCGGGACAAGGTCGGCGATCCCGCGCCAGTTGTGCCAGATCGCGCGACGCCGCAGCTCGGATGCCGTTGGATGATCGGCATCGGCCAACGCTGGCGGCGTCATCGCGCGCAGGCCGTCCAGGCCCAGTCCTGCGGTGAGCAGGTCGTCGGCGCCGCGATGTTGGCTGCTGCGCTCGAAGCTGAACATGGTGGCCTCCGTGGCGCCGCGTGGCGGCCCGCTGGCGCACGCGCCCAGCAACAGGCCAAGGGTCAGGACAACGCTGGTACGAACAAGGGTGACGGTCATGGCGTGACAGTACCAAGCAAGGCCGCAGCCTTCATCGTACTTTGGTACCACGCCGCCTGCGGTCATTCCTGTTACGGTTTCGCTGCTTGACCATGAGATTTCCATGCCGACCCTGCTGATTGCCGACGACCACCCGCTGTTCCGCGCCGCGCTCCGGCAGGCGGCGGCCGATGCGGTGCTCGACCTGCAGGTGCGCGAGGCCGAATCACTGGGCGGTGTGCTGGCGTTGCTGGATGCGGAGCCTGGCATCGACCTGGTGCTGCTGGACCTACACATGCCGGGCAACCATGGCCTGGCCGGATTGGCCGCGATTCGCGCCCAGCATCCCGGGGTCGCGGTCATCGTGGTCTCGGCCAACGACGACCCGCGCGTGGTGCGACGCGCGCTGGACCACGGCGCGGCGGGCTACCTGCCAAAAAGTTCAGGCCTGGACGAACTGCGCGACGCCATCCGCAGCGTGATGGCCTGCGAACAATGGCTGCCGGCTTCCCTGCGCAGCGCGGTGACGCGGGCGCAATCCTCGGATCATGACAGCGCGCTGGCGGCGCGCCTGGCCAGCTTGTCGCCACAACAATTCCGCGTGCTGGTGCTGGTGGCCGAGGGCTTGTTGAACAAGCAGATCGCCGACCGCCTCGACGTGCAGGAACGCACCGTGAAAGCGCATCTGTCGGCGATTTTTGAACGCCTCGACGTGCGCAACCGCACCCAGGCCGGCGTGGTGTTGCGCGAGCTTGAATTGCGCGATCCTGCACGGCAGATCGACGGCTGATTTGCGTAGGAGCGCCCCATGGGCGCGATGCTTTGTCGGAAATGCCCATCGCGCCCACGGGGCGCTCCTACAGGCCTGCTGCGAAACAAACCATCAGGCAGCGCGTGCGGCCAGCAGGCGATCAAGCACTGATTTGAGCGCCAACGGCTTGATCGGCTTGCCCAGCAAGGACAGTCCGGCTTCATGCACCGCGCGGCGTACCGTTTCTCCGCCGTCGGCACTGAGGATCAAGGCCGGGCGCGCGCCGAAGCGTTGCACCATGCGCGCATACAGCGCAGCGCCGGTGTCGCCGTCGTCCAGGTGGTAATCGAACAACCACAGTGACGCCGGACGCGCGGCCATGGCCTGTTCGGCAGCAACGCCGCTTTCAACCGCAACCACCTCGCAACCCCAGCCGGTGAGCAAGCCCTGCATCGCCTGCAGTGCGGTGGGTTCATTGTCGACCACCAACACGCGCACGTCGGTCCAGCCAGCACGCGGCGACGTGACTTGCCCGGGCATTGCGGCTATGGGCGCGCGCGGCACCTGCAACGCAAACACCGTGCCCTCGCCGACACGGCTGCGCAGGGTCAGCGGCGCTTCCAGCAGTTGCGCAATGCGATCGGCAATCGCCAGGCCAAGGCCCAACCCCTGCCCCGCCGCATCGTCGCCGCGCCGGAACTCCTCGAAGATCGCCTCCTGCTGTTCCGCTGCAATGCCACGGCCGGTGTCGTGCACCTCGATGCGCACACCATCGCCCTGCCGGCGCACGCCCAGCAGCACGCCACCGCGCGTGGTGTAGCGCACGGCGTTGGCGAGGAAGTTCTGCAGCGCCCGGCGCAGCAGCTGAGGATCGCTGCGCACCCAGGCCGCTGTTGGCACGTAGGCAAACGCCAGCCCGCGTTCGGCGGCCAGTGCGCGGAACTCGGAGGCCAGCGGGTCCAGCACTTCGGCCAGCGGAAACCCGCGCGGCTGCGGCACCAGTCCGCCTGCTTCCAGCCGCGAAATATCGAACAGGCCGGTCAGCAGGTCCGTGGTGGAATCCAGCGCGCCGCGGATCTGCATCACCGAGGCGCGTTGCGCGGCATCGTCGAGCTGCTGCGACAAGGTGTCCGTGAACAGATGCGCGGCATGCAGTGGCTGCATCAAGTCATGGCCCACGGCGGTGAGGAAGCGGCTCTTGGCATCGTTGGCATGTTCGGCCTCGTGCTTGGCCGCCTCCAGCAATGCGGTGCGCTCGCCGACGCGCTGTTCCAGCGTCTCGTTGGCCTGGCGCAGGCCGCGCTCGACGCTGCGGAATTCGGTGACATCGGTGAACGTGGCCACGAAGCCGCCACCGGGCATCGGGTTGCCGCGGATCTCGACGATGCTGCCGTCCGACCACACCCGCTCGGACAGGTGTGGCGTGCCCGCGCGCATGTAGGCGAGGCGTCGCTGCAGCGAATGTTCGACGTCGCCCGATGGCGGCATCTTCTGCAGCGCCCATCGGCTCAGGTCGATGATCGGCCTGCCCACCTGCAGCAAGCCGTGTGGAAATCCAAACAATTCCGCATAGCGCTTGTTCCATGCCACCAGGCGCAACTGCGCGTCGACCACGCTGATGCCCTGGCTCATGTTTTCCAGCGCACCTTCCAGCACGCGCTGGTTGAAACGCAGGTCCTGCGAGGCCTCGCCGACGATGGCCGCCACCGTATCCAGATCCGGGCCGGCCTCGCGGCGCGCGGCATCCAGCAGCAGGCGTGCCGATGCGCTGCCCAGAACGGCGGCCAGTTCTCGCTCCAATCGCGCTTCGATGTCGGCCGGCACGGGCCCGCTTGCCGGTGCATCGTGCAACAGGCTGTCAACGTTGCGTGCCGGCAGGAACCGACGCCCGGCATTGCGCAATGTCTGCCGATCCGAGCCGCGGACCGCAGGATGGCGTGGCGCCGCGCGCACGCTGGCCAGCACCAGCGTGACCACGATTCCCGCAAACAGGCTGGCGCCGACCGCGCGACCCAGCCGGCTCCAGCCGGTCAGTCCGAACATCGCATCGGGCGCCAACCAAGCCAGGCCCAACGGCCCGCGCTGCAGCCATGCCGGGTCGGCGTGCAGCGCCGTCGCCAACATCGGTGCCAGCATCACCCAGGCCCAGACCGCAAACGCGGCAACGACCCCGACGGTGGCCGCACGCGGCGGTGTCTGCGGCCGCCACACCGCAAATCCCAGGGCTGGCGCCAGCGTCGCCAAGGCTGAAAACGACACCGCACCGACGTCGGCCAGTGCATCGTTGCCGGCGATCTGGCGGCTGTAGGCCCACGCCAGCAGCATGATCGCGGCGATGCCGCCGCGACGCAGCAGCAACAGGTCACCGCGCCGATCGTCGCCCTGTCCGCGCGACCACATCCCGCGCAGCAAACCCGGCGCAAACCAGTGGTTGCCGATCATCAGGCTGAGTGTCAGCGTGCTGACCACCACCATGCCGGTGGCAGCGCTGAGGCCGCCGAGGAACGCGAACAACGCCACGCCTTCGTGGCCTTGTGAAAACGGCAGCGCCAGTGCGTACATGTCCGAAGGCACCTGGTTGCCCAGCATCACGCTGCCAGCGCGTGCCAGCGGCAGTGCCGGCAACGCGATCAGCAGCAGGTACAGCGGGAATTGCCAGCGCGCGGTGCGCACGTCGCGCTCGTCGCGGCATTCCACCACGCCGACATGGAACTGGTGCGGCAGGATGAACATCGCCAGCGCGCCCAGCAGCACCAGCGGTGCAAAGCCGTCGGTGGTCTGTTCGGGCGGCGGCACCGAGGCCACCGGCAGCGCATCCAGTCCAAACCAGACAAATGCCCCCAGGACCAGCATCGCCGCCAGCTTGAACAGCGACTCGAAGGCGATCGCCAACACCAGGCCGCGATTGTGTTCGGTAGCACTGGCGCGGCGCGTGCCGAACAGCATCGCGAACAACGCCATGGTCAACGCCACGTACAACGATCCATCGCGCCAGACCGATACGCCGGTCCTCGTGCCGTCACCGGTGAGGGTGACGAAGCTCATCGTCACCGCCTTGAGCTGCAACGCGATGTAGGGGATCAAGCCCAGCGCGGCCACCAGTGTCACCACCGCCGCCAGCCACGCATCCTTGCCCAACCGCGTGGCAATCAGGTCGGCCAGCGAGGTGGCGTTGGTCTCGCGCGCCAGCCGCACCAGCCGGATCATGAAGCCGATCGCAAGCGCATAGAACGCGATCGCGCCGAGGAACGTCGGCGGCAACGGCCAGCCGTAGCGCGCGGCCTGGGTGACCGTGCCGTAGAACGACCACGACGTGCAGTGCACCGCCAGCGACAACGCATAGACGTGGTGCCAGTGCCGTGCGAGTACCGCCGGATGGCGCTCGCCATACAGGGCTGTGCCGAACATCAACGCCAGCCACAGCACCGCGGCCAGCACGACAACGCCAATGCTCAGCATCGCGGCATCGCGTGGCGGATCGATGGAAGGAGCGGTGCATGGCGACAAACGGACATGCCGCGCAGGATAACGCGGGCGATGGCGGTGGATGCGCGTGACGTATCCAGCGTGGCGAATGCGGCCGGGATGACCTGGCGATCATCACGCATCTGTTTTCAATACCGCCGCCCGGAATAACGGTGGGGCCCTTTGCCCTGCGCGCATGCCTGCCAGAAACGTATCTGCCCCATGCATGCCGGCCCCCACGCAGGCCTAGACGAACACCGCGACTTGCTCGACTCCCAGCTCCAGCCCCCCGTGCAGCGCTTGCGTCAACGGTATCCACAGACCCAGTGCGAGCTTGGAGATCGCCACCCGCAGCTTGCCGGTTGGCGTCAGCGCGATGTCATCGGCAAAGTGGAAATCCAGCGCGATGCAATCGCCGAATGCCTCGCGCATGCCATGGCGCAGTACATCCAGCGCACTGTCCTGGAAATCCTCGCCACGCACCAGCGTCACGTCAAGCCGATCGATGCGGTGTTGCACGGCCTGGAAACGCTTGATTCCGGGGGTGTTGAACACCAGGTATTCGAGGTATTCGCCGATGAAATGACCCTGCGATGTGCGCAGCGCATCCATGCTGCGTCCATCGACCGATGCCAGCATCGGCAAGCCGCGTCCACACGAGCAGTTCCCCGACTTGGCGGTGGCCAGGTCACCATTGACGTATCGCATCAGCGGCATGCCGTAATTATGCAGGTCGGTGAGGATCACCTCGCGCGGCGCATCATCGGCTGCACCTGGAAGCGGCCCGCCCAGTTCGACGCACAGATGATCGGCGTTGACGTGCAGGCCATCGCGCATTTCGCACTCCGAGGCGATCAGCATGACTTCGCGGCAACCGTAGGTGTTGTAGGCCGGGCACCCGAATGCAGCCTGGATCAGGGCGCGCTCGTGTTCGTACAAGGGTTCGGCCGCGCACAGGATCGCGTGCGGCACATGCACCTTGCGTCCGTTCGCCAGCAGCCACCGCGCCAACCGCACCACCGAGGCGACGTAGGACACCATCACGTCCGGCCGGAACGTGTCGATCGCATCGGCGTACTCGACCATGTTGTCGTCCTTCATGGTGAACACGTTCATGACCCGCCGGTTGAACGCGGCGTGCAGCATCTTGAGCTTGACCGGCTGCTCGTCGGGGCGTTCGCCCCACAAGTGCAGCGCGCGGCGCCCCAGTGATGCGCCTGCCCATGCGTAGCCGCGATGCATCACGGCATTCCGGCGTTCGTAATTGTCGCGCGTGTAGCCGATCTGCAGCGGCTCGCCGGTTGACCCGCCGGTTGTCTTGTAAAGCAGCTGATCGCGCAGTGACGTCGCCTTCAGGCGTTCGAAGTTGTCGCGTATGTCCTGCTTGGTCAGCAGCGGCAAACGGGCGTAGTCGGCAAGGCTGCCGATATCGCCAGGCCCGGCCACGCCGGCCCCGCGCCAGCGTTCGCGGTAATACGGAACCTCGTCCCAGCAGTGCGCCACCAGGCGTGAAAGCCTGGTCCATTGCAGGTCCAGGATCTCGTCGGGCGACCGCCATTGGTCGCGTTCGTACTCGTCCAGGTAGGCGAGTGTCTTGCGACGCCGCAGCCCGGTTTCGTAAAACGGAAACAGGACGCGACGGAACAAGGAACCATACATCGTGCGCATTTCATCGCTCCCCAAAGCGGTGGCGTGGCGTCATTGGTCATGCGCTTGCAGCGGGATCATACCCAAAGCGCGTGCGAAAATTATCCATGTGATCAACGTGGAAGCGGGCAGCGCGCGGTCAGCGAATTCTGCCTGTGTCGGTAGCGGCCGCAAAGTGTCGGTTTATGAAAATCCAGCGCCATTTCTGCGCATTCTTGCCAGTGGTGATGTGCTTGCAGCATGCATCCGCACAGCCGCAGGCACGCCATAATCGACGCGTGTCATCGTCACGCCGGTGCGCATGCCGCATCCAGAATGTAAAACGGCGGGCCGAAGCCCGCCGTGCCGTCACACCATCGTGGTCTTGATCAGAAGTTGTAGCGCAGCGACATGTAGTAATTGCGCGGCATGCCGTAGTACGCGGTCTGGATATTGCCGACGCTGGCAAATTCCTGGCCTTCGGTCTTGTAGTTCTGGTCGCTCAGGTTGCGCACGCCGGCCCGCAGCTGCCAGCTGTATTGCGGCGAATCCCACACCCCGAACATACCCAGCAAGGTGTACGCGTCCTGGCTCAGCACGTCGCGGTTGTCGACCGACAGCCAGGTCTTGCTGCGATACGAAACATCGCCGCCCACGCTCAGGGTTCCGCTCTCGCCGAGGCTGAAGCTGTGCTGCAGGGCCACGCGCGCGGTGGTTTCCGGCGAGAACGGCACGTGGTCGTGGTTGACGCTTGGATCGAAGCCCGGATAGCTGGGATCGAGTCGGAAGTCGTCGAACTTCTTGTACTTGGCATCCAGCCAGCCGATCTGCGCGCTGAGCATGGTGCTGGCGCCCAGCAGCGCGCTGCCTTCCAGCTCGATGCCCTTGATGTCCAACTCGGCGGCGTTGAGCACCGGGAAGGTACCTACGTCCTGCGAGACGCGCGCCTGGAAGTCGCTGTAGTCGCTCTTGAAGGCCGCCACGCTGCCGCGGAAGCGACGGTCCGCGGAACTGGCCTTCAGGCCGACTTCGTAGGTCCACACGTATTCGGGATCGAACTCGGCATGCCGGGTGTCATAGACGGTGTTGGCGCGGCCGTTGAAACCACCCGACTTGAAGCCACGGTTGGCCGAGACATAGCCCATGATGTTGTCGCTGAAGGCTTTCTGCAGGCTCACCGATGGCGTCACCGCGGTCCAGGTCTTGTCGCCGGTAAACGCCACGGTCTCGTTCAAGCCGGCAAACGGTGCGCCCCAGAAGGTGCTGGTGGTGCGCGCGTACTGCTTGTTGTCGCGGGTCCAGCGCACGCCGGCAGCCAGGGTCCAGGTGGGCACGAATTCCCAGGTGGCGTGACCGAATGCGGCGGTGCTGGTCGTGGTCAGGTCGTCGTCGATGGTGCGCAGGAAGCTCAGCGGCGTGCCGAACAACGCGAACAGATCATCGGCATAGGCTTCCTGATACGACGGCACGTTTTCCCTCATGTAATACGCGCCAAACGTGGCGTGGACGTTGCTGCCGTTGTCGTAGTGCAGCTGGACCTCCTGGCTGGCCTGGTCCTGGTCGAGCGCCACCAGCACGTCGCCCAGCCGGAACTGCGAGGCATCGATATCGATGAACGAATGGGTCTTGAGCTTGCGGTATGAACTGATGCTCTTGAACAGCCACTGGCTGTTGATGTCCCATTCCATCGCCAGCGACACGCCGGAATGTTCCAGGGTCTGCCCCTGGCCGGGCGCAAACGAAGTGCGCGCGCGGTAATTCCAGTCGCCCGTTTGTGCCGGTAGCAGCACCACCGTGCCGAGGCCCAGATCGGTCTGGCGCAGCGGCGCCATCGACCGGCCCATGGTCAACGCGACATCCTGTTCGGTGTGGTCCAGGGTCAAGGTGGCGCGGAAATTGTCTACCGGGCGGAAGGCCAGCTTGCCGCGCAGCGCCTTGGTATCGTCGTTGTTGAAATGCCGGCCAGTCACCGCGTCGCGCACGTAACCATCATTGCGGACCGAGGCCACCGCGATGCTGGCTGCGAGCGTGTCGCTGAGCTTGCCGCTGTAATACAGGCGCTGCTCGTTGCGGCCGTAATTGCCGAAGGTGGTTTCGACCGCACCGCCCTCGTTGTCGAACGGATTCTTGGTGGTCAGCTTGACCGCGCCGCCGGTGGAGTTCTTGCCGTACAGCGTGCCCTGCGGGCCGCGCAGCACCTCCACCTGCTGGATGTCGAACAGCGAAAACAGCGCGCCGTTGATGCGCGAGTAATAGACGTCGTCGACATACATGCCTACGCCCGGATCAAACGTCTGCAGCGCGTCCGGCTGGCCGATGCCGCGGATGAAGACGTTGACGCTGTTGGCCGAGCCGCGGCCCTGCACGATGTTCATGTTGGGCACCGCGCCCTGCAGGCCGCTGACATCGCTGGCCTGCATGTCCTTGAGCTGTTCCTCGCCGAACGCACTGACCGCCACCGGCACGTCCTGGATCGACTCGGTGCGGCGGCGCGCGGTCACCGTGACCGCATCCAGGGTCTTGGCTTCTTCCTGCGCCTGTGCGGACTGCGCAGGTGCCGCAGGCGGTGGCGCCACGTCGGCAGGTGCCTGTTGTGCCCACGCCGCCGGCGACAGCAGCACACAACCAATCGCCAGGCTCAGATACTTGCGCTTCATCGAATTGTTCTCCCCATGGATGCACGTCGCACGGCAAGCGCCGCAGATTGGGTGCAAGGCTATGGCCTCGCGGCAGCGGCCGGCATCGTACCTTCGGACAATGGGCCAAGGCCTGCCGAGTTGCCGACACTGTCGCCTCGACAAAGCACGGCCCGACGTCGCGCAAGGAAGTGGGTTCAATGGCATTCCTGATCGTGTTGGCCGCGCTGTGCTTCCTGATGTTCGTGGCCTATCGCGGCTACAGCGTGATCCTGTTCGCGCCGATCGCAGCGCTCGGTGCGGTGTTGCTGACCGATCCGTCGCTGGTCGCGCCGATGTTCACCGGCTTGTTCATGGACAAGATGGTCGGCTTCCTGAAGCTGTATTTCCCGGTGTTCCTGCTGGGCGCGGTGTTCGGCAAGGTGATCGAAACCTCGGGTTTCTCCAAGTCGATCGTGGCCGCCACCATCCGCGTGGTCGGCGCGCAGCGCGCGATGCTGGCCATCGTGCTGGTCTGCGCGCTGCTCACCTACGGCGGGGTGTCGCTGTTCGTGGTGGTGTTTGCGGTCTACCCGTTTGCCGCCGAACTGTTCCGCCAAAGCGACATCCCCAAGCGCCTGATCCCCGGCACCATCGCGTTGGGCGCGTTTACCTTCACCATGGACGCGCTTCCGGGCACGCCGCAGATCCAGAACATCATCCCGACCTCGTTTTTCGGCACCAATACCTGGGCCGCGCCATGGCTGGGCACGCTGGGTGGGATTTTCATCCTGCTGGTGGGCCTGGCGTACCTGGAATGGCGGCGGCGCAGCGCACTGGTCGCCGGCGAAGGCTACGGCGACCCCGCCGCACTATTGAACGAACCTGCGCCGTTCGTCGGCGGAAAACTCGCCAATCCGGCGATCGCGATCCTGCCGCTGCTGCTGGTCGGGGTGAGCAATAAATTGTTCACGATGTGGATTCCACAGGCCTACGGCTCGCACCACGAATTTTCACCGGCGGTGATCGGCAACGCCGCGCCGGTGGTGCAGGAAGTGGCGAAGATCGCCGCCATCTGGGCGGTTGAAGGCGCGCTGCTGGTCGGCATCCTGACGGTGCTGGCGTTCGCATGGAAACCGGTCCTCGCCAGCTTTGCCGAAGGCACCAAATCGGCCATCGCCGGCGCCTTGCTGGCTTCGATGAACACCGCCTCGGAATACGGGTTTGGTGCGGTGATCGCCGCCCTGCCCGGCTTCCTGGTCGTGGCCAATGCGCTCGGCGCGATCCCCGACCCGCTGATCAACGAGGCGGTGACCGTCACCGCATTGGCCGGCATCACCGGATCTGCTTCGGGCGGCATGAGCATTGCGCTGGCGGCGATGTCGGAGACCTTCATCGCCAATGCGCAGGCCGCCGGCATCCCGCTGGAGGTGTTCCACCGGGTCGCCGCGATGGCGTCGGGGGGCATGGACACGCTGCCGCACAACGGCGCGGTGATCACCTTGCTGGCGGTTACTGGCCTCACCCACCGCCAGGCCTACAAAGACGTGTTCGCGATCACCGTGGTCAAGACCATGGCGGTGTTCGTGGTGATCGGCGTGTTCTACGCCACCGGACTGGTCTGACTCGCGAGCCGGCCGCAAGATCTCACCCGGCGCCGTGATTTGGGAGGCGAGTCAACAATCCGCGATTGAAACTCGCCGATACTCTTGGCAGGGGCAATTTTTTGGGGCGGTGAGATGTTCAAGCGCACATCGAGAAAGCGACAGTCGGCGATCCGTTCGGGCATGACCCGGCCCAGCTCGACTCGGCCAGGCATGACTCGGCCAGGCATGTCACGACCGGTGCGCTCGTGGTCGACGCCCAAGCGACCGCTAACAAGCTCGCCAGCGACACACCCATCGGTATCCGAAACCAGTCAAGCGGCGATGATCCAATCGGCATGGCGACAACGCTATCAGTTGCATGGCCCGCTGCGTTTTGATCCCTACCTGGCGCGTGATCCGGTCAGCACACCCGACGTCGCGGTCGTGGCAGGCTTCAAGGCACCGCCGTCCACCAGCCGCATGTCGCAACCGGTCCTGATAACGCTGGCGCCGCCGTCGCTGGCGATACGCGCATTGGGCAACATGAGCTATGGCGCGACGGCTGCCGACATCGCGGCCTTCAACGCATTGGGCGCGAATGATGTTGCACGGCTGACGGCCTACGTGGACAAACAGCTCGACTGGACCGCCATCGACGACAGCGCGGTCGAATCGCGCCTGACGACAGCTGGTTACACCACGCTGGGCAAAAGCCTGGCGCAACTGTGGGCCGACCATGTGGTTCCCAATCCGGTCGGTGACATACGCATGCGACCGGCGCGGGAAATCCAGCGCGCGGCGCTGGTGCGCGCTGTGTATTCCAAGCGCCAGCTGCGCGAAGTGATGGTGGCGTTCTGGCATGACCACTTCAACGTCATGGCCAGCGAATATTCCGCCGGCCCGGTGTATGTCCACTACGACCGCGACGTGATCCGGCCCAACTGTTTCGGCAATTTCCGCAGCATGCTCGAAACTGTGGCGCAAAGCGCATCGATGATGTATTTCCTCGATAACCGCTCCAATACGCGCTCCGGCCCCAACGAGAACTTCGCCCGCGAATTGATGGAACTGCATACCTTTGGTGCCGAGAACTACCTTGGCTTCATGAATCCGTTCGAAGTCCCGCCCTGCCCCGAAGATCGCAGCTACCCGATCGGGTACACCGACATCGATGTCTACGAGGCCGCTGCGGCGTTCACCGGCTGGACCATCAAGGACGGACACTGGGAGTTCCCCAACGACAACGACGGCAGTTTTGTCTATCGCTCGACCTGGCACGATGCCGGCCCGAAATATCCCCTCGGCATGTTCCTCAATCCAGAGCAGCCCGCGCTCAAGGATGGGCGCGACATCCTCGACCGCCTTGCAAGCCATCCGCGCGTGGCGAAGTTCATCTGCAAGAAGATCATCCGCCATTTCTGCGCCGACACTCCCAGCCAGCAGCTGATCGACAGCGCAGCGCTGGTGTTCCGCGCCAACTGGCAGCATCCCGACCAGATCAAGCGCACCTTGCGCCACATCCTTCTGTCGGATGCGGCGTTCAACAACTGGGGGCAAAAGTCGCGGCGTCCGTTTGATGCCGTGGCCGCAGCGATGCGCACCCTGGGCGGCGACTGGACGCCGCGCCTGGACGACCCGAAGAGCAACGAACTGATGTGGCGGCTGGGCTTCACCGGGCACACGCCGTATGACTGGCCTGCACCCGATGGATACCCGGATACCGGCGTCGCGTGGTCGGGTTCCAACAGTTATGCGATGACCTGGAAACTGCTCAACTGGCTCACCGAAACCAGCCAGGACAACGTGCCATTGATGCCGGTCCTGGCCGCCACCCGCAGCGGCGTCACTCAATGGACTTCGAAGAACCTGGTCGAGTTCTGGTGCCAGCGCATCCTGGGTTACCTGCCGGACCGGCGCCAGGTGTTGATCGACTTCATGCGCCAGAACGGCGCCGCCACCGATGTCATCGCCGATACCGATGCGTGGTCGATCAATGACCTGAAAAAGCACTACAACCAGCAGCGCCTGCGCAGCATGGTGTCATTGCTGCTGATGTCCCCCGAATTCCTGGCCCGCTGAGGAGCACGCCATGTCCCGACTGATCCTCGACCGGCTGACGCTCGACCGCCGCGCCTTCCTCCAGGGCTGCTGCGCGACCGCTGCCGCCGGTGCCGTGGGCGGCCCGGCACTGTTTTTTTCCGATGCCGCCCAGGCCGCAGTCAACCCCTACGACACCATCGTGCACGTGTTTTTGCGCGGCGGCCTCGATGGCCTGAACCTGGTGCCACCGGTGTCGGGCAACGATCGAAATTTCTACCAGGAAGCACGCCCCAACCTGTCGATCGACGTGTCGGGCGCGTATGGCGCATTGCCGCTCACACTGGCCGATGGCGCGGCCACCGGCTTCGGCCTGCATCCTTCGGCCAGCGGCCTGCGCGATATCTGGACAGACGGCAAGCTGGCCATCGTGCACGGCTGCGGCTTGCTGACCAAGGTCACGCGCAGCCATTTCGATGCGCAGATGTACCTGGATCTCGGCACGCCGGGCCAGACCGGCATCGGTACCGGCTGGATCACCCGCGCATGGAACACGCAGCCCGGCGCGACCGGCAACGAAGTCATGCCCTCGCTTGCGGTCAATAGCCGCACGCCGGCCAACCTGCTTGGGGCGACACAGGCATTGACGATGGGAAACCCGACGGACTTCGCTCTCAATGCCGGCGCGTGGGGCTGGCAGCGCGTGCGCGCCGACTCGCCCAGCGGCTTCAAGGGCGTCAACGAAACGCTGGCCAGCCTCTGGCAAGGCCCGACCGGGATGGAAAGCGGTGGTCGTCGCGCCGACAACGCGCTGCGCGTGATCGCCGGCCAAGGCTATGCCGATCTGCCGGCAAGCTGGCCCACCAGTTCGTTCGCTCGCCAGCTGTGGACGGTCGCGCAATCGGTGCGTTTCAACCTTGGCACGCGCTATGCCGCGCTCGACGTCGGCGGCTGGGATACACACGACGGCCAGGGCACCGCCGGTACGGGGTATCACTATTACCAGAACAAGATCGCGGAGTTGTCGCAGGCACTGGCCGCGTTTTACGGCGAACTCAAGACCAGCGGTGAGATGGGCCGCGTCACCGTGGTCGTGCAATCGGAGTTCGGCCGTCGCGTACGCCAGAACGGCAGCCGCGGCACCGATCACGGCTATGGCAATCCATTGCTGGTGTTCGGCGGCGCGGTCAACGGTCGCAAGCTCTATGGCAGCTGGCAGGGATTGGATCCGGAAATCCTGTCGCCTTATTTCGGCGATGTGCCCGTCACCACCGATTTCCGCCGCGTCCTGTCCGAGCTGTTGATCCGACGCATGGGCAACAACCAGCTGGGTACGGTATTCCCCGGATATGCGGGCTATGCCCCGTTGGGCATCGTCCAGGGCAACGACATGGCGCCGAAGTACGTCGGCATGCCCGCGCAGCGCACGCCCGATACCGCATCGGTTCCCGCGGCGCGCCTGCCCGACAACCCCCAGCCGCGCTATGGCCAATCGCTGCAGCCGCCAGTCGTGCAAGGACAGCCTGCAGTTCCCGAGTGGCAGACGCGCGGCCCGGTCGATCGCACCCTGATCCGGCGCGCACGCTGAGCGCAGGCCGGGTTGGGTTGGGTTGGCGATCCAGGCATGGCAACAGGTCGCGGCACCCGCGCGACCTGATGTCTTGTTATTGCGGTGAACGCCGGGGCAACGATGGATTTTGCCGCAGCGCATGCTGGCGTGCCGTGTTGGCCGCTGTGCCGAGCATCTCCGCCCGCCCGGCGTCACCCAGGGGCATCCAGGCACGCCCGATTGCCGCTGGCCAGTCATTGGTCAAGGATTCCCTCCTGGCGCCGAGCTTGCGCTGGCATGCGAGCCAACGCTCCATTTCCATGCGCTAGGCTGGGAGATGCCGAACCCCTGCTCGACTGCATCATGACCAAGACGATCTCCGCCGACCTGCGCGGCCTCAACCAACTCGCCATCGATGCCGTCACCGGCACGACCGACATGGTTGAAGCCATGCATGCCGCCATCACCCACCTGCCCGCCGCGATCGGACGCGCTGCGCCTGCGCACGGGTCCGGGCTCAGCGGCTGGATCTACTCGCGCATCCGCGGCGTCACCCGGCAGGTCGGTCATGGCGTGGACGCCTCGTTTTCGCTGCTTGCGCCACTGCTGGGCGAACACGCTCGTCACGACGAACGCGACGCCATCCTGGCCGCCATCAACGGCGTGCTGGGCGACCACCTGGAAGCCAGCAACAATCCGCTTGCCACCTCCCTGGCATTTCGCCATGACGGTCGCGACCTGCCGCTGACTCGCCGGGCACTGCGCGTCGCCTTCCCGGATGCAAACACCCGCATCGTGGTGATGTTGCACGGGCTATGCATGAACGATCGGCAATGGCGTTCCCACGGCCACGACCATGGGGCTGCGCTTGCGCGCGATCTCGGCCTCACCCCGGTGTACCTGCGCTACAACAGCGGCCGACACATTGCGCACAATGGCCGCGACTTCGCCGACGCCATGGCGCAACTGCAGCAGGCATGGCCGGTGCCGCTGGAACGCATCACGCTGCTTTGCCACAGCATGGGCGGCCTGGTCGCGCGCAGCGCATGCCAGCATGCCGCCGATTCGGGACATGAGTGGATGTCACCCCTGTCGGACGTGGTCTTCCTGGGCACCCCGCACCACGGCGCACCGCTCGAACGCGCGGGCAGCTGGGTCGACCGCCTTGTTGTCACCAGCCCCTACAGCGCGCCATTCGCTCGGCTCGGCAACATACGCAGCGCCGGCATCCGGGACTTGCGCCACGGCAACCTGCGTGACGTGGACAGGCCGCGGGGCGATGCGGCTGGCGGCCGCGCCAATTGCGACGAGAAAATCCCGCTGCCCTTGCCCAGGCATGTGCGCTGTCATGCGATCGCCGCGAGCACGCAGGCAGCAAGTCCACGCCGCGACCCCACGACCTTGCGCGGTGATGGCCTGGTGCCGATCGCCAGCGCGCTGGGCCAGCATCCCGACCGCAACCACGACCTGCAAATCGCAAAAACGCGCCAATGGATCGCGTACGAGACCAGCCACCTTGGATTGCTCGGCAGCGAAGCGGTGTATCGCCGGATCAGGAAAGGCCTGGCGGACCCGGCACCAGCGTCGTAAGCGCCCGCGACGGTGGGGTGTCGGAAGCTGCGAACGCTCTGCTCTTTCGTAGGAGCGGCATCAGCCGCGAGCTTCTGATGCCGCGAACGACTGGCTCAGCCACGAATACGCGCAGTGCATCCGTGCGGCGCCGTGGTCATGGAGCAAGGCGTTTCGAACCGCTGCGGTCCGCGTCATCGATGCGCAGCGTGAAGCAGTGTCGCCCCGCACCATGCGCCCAACGTGGCTCATGCCAGCGCCTGCCGGTTCTTGGTCGAGCTGCGGTATCGGTGACGAACGTCGCGCACAGCTCGAAGGCATCGCGATCCGTTTTCCGATAGGCGTAGCGCGACCCCGTTTCCGGGTCGGAGACATCCAGTGCCACCCCTGGCCGCGCATTGAGTGCGTCGAGCGTGTCCGGCAACGCGTTGGTGTCGACCCGATAGGCGCGCACTGCTGCATCGACTTGCCGCAGGTCGTCCACCCGCCTCTCATCGATGCGCATGCGCCGTTGTTCGGCCGGCGACCCCATTACCGCGATCGCCGCCACCACCGTTGCCAGCACCACGATACCCGCCAGCACCAGCAGCCAACGCCCAACGGGTCGGGTACTCACGATGTGATCTCTTCACGACGCAGGTCGCGCAGGTAGTATCCGAATACGCCGCCGGCAATCGCGCCCACGACCAGCACCTTGAGTACGAAGCGGACGCTCAGTTCTCCGCCAAGCAGGTTGTAGACCAGCGTCGTGACATCGCAGATCAGGGTAACGGCGGCCAGGAACAGTGTCAGGTAGGTCAGCCAGCGCCGCACCGGTGAGAGGCGCTTGATCGCCTGCCGGTCCACTTCGCGCCCAAGCTGGCGCGCCAGTAGCGCGAACACCGGGAATGCGATGAGCACCGAAGCCGTGGACCAGCGCATCGACGAGCCGAACATGTCGTAGTTGCGTCCGGCGGCGGCATCGGGGAAGGCTGCGTTGATCAGGTCGAACAGCAGGCTGCCGACGTGGAACGCCGAGTAGTACAGGCTGGCGAACAGCACCAGGTACAGGAACGCCTCGCGCGCCGACAGCGAGGCCCGCGGGCGCGGTACCGGCACGGGAAATTCAATGTCGGCATACGCGGACAGCACGTCGTGCGTCTGCGCTTCGGTCCAGCCCGCGGCGGCCAGCGCCTGGGTGATCGCCGCTCGCGACTGTCCGCGCGACAGCGACTCGCGCACGAAGGTATCGAGCTCCTGTGCTCCTGCCGCCATGCCCATGCTCCGTGGTTACGATGGCGGCGACTGTAGCAGACCGTGTTGGCGGAGCCCGCTGATCGCCGGCACGCGACGGGCAATGAAAAAGCGGGCCGAAGCCCGCTTTTTTTATCGTGCAGCGATGTCGCCCCGGCTTATTCGGCCGACACGCCCTCGCCTTCCTCGACGGCCTTCATCGACAGGCGGATGCGGCCCTGCTTGTCGACTTCCAGCACCTTGACCTTGACCATGTCGCCTTCCTTGAGCACGTCGCTGACCTTCTCGACGCGATCGTTGGAGATCTGCGAGACGTGCACCAGGCCGTCCTTTCCGGGCGAGATGGTGACGAACGCGCCGAAGTCCATGATCTTGGCGACCTTGCCCTCATAGATGCGGCCCGGCTCGACGTCGGAGGTGATCTGCTCGATGCGGTCCTTGGCAGCCTGGCCGGCAACGGCATTGACCGATGCAATGGTGATGGTGCCGTCGTCCTGGATATCGATCTGGGTGCCGGTCTCCTTGGTGATCGCCTGGATCACCGAGCCGCCCTTGCCGATCACTTCGCGGATCTTGTCGGGGTGGATCTTGATGGTGATCAGGCGCGGTGCGAACTCGCTGAGCTCCGGACGCGCGGTGGTCAGTGCGTTGGCCATCTCGCCCAGGATGTGCAGGCGACCGGCCTTGGCTTGTGCCAGCGCGGTCTTCATGATGTCTTCGGTGATGCCCTGGATCTTGATGTCCATCTGCAGGGCGGAGATGCCCTCGCTGGTACCGGCAACCTTGAAGTCCATGTCGCCGAGGTGATCCTCGTCACCCAGGATGTCGGACAACACGACAAAATCGTTGCCT
>JBBSST010000016.1:0-61820 GCA_038241735.1 Lysobacterales bacterium | reverse complement strand
TCCCCATCACGCAAAGCCGTGCCATTGGTAGGAGCGGATGCACCCGCGAGCTCTTGGCCGAGGCCGCGAGCGCGAACGGCTCGCGGCGGACGCCGCTCCTACAGGGGGCGTTGTGTGCCCGCAGCAGGCTAGCCGGCGAGCTCGGGCAACGCCTGCAGGATCTCGTCGAACCCGTCCCATGGATCCTTACGCAGGCGCGCGGCGCGCTGTTTCGCCTTCGCCAGGTCGAAAGCATCGGGGCGCTTGATCCGACCCAGCTCCTCCCAGCGCAACGGCACCGCCACCGGCGCACCCTTGCGCGCGCGCAGCGACCAGGACGCCACGCTGGTGGCGCCACGCGTGTTGCGCAGCCAGTCAATGAAGATCTTGCCCGGCCGCTTTGCCTTCGACATCGTGGCGATATAGCGTTCCGGCGCGTACGCGGCCATCGCGTCCGCAAACCCCTCGCAGAATGCCTGCACGTCGTCCCACGACGGTCCGCGCGCGATCGGCACGACGACATGCAGGCCCTTGCCGCCGGACAGGCGCACGAAGCTTTGCAGGCCAGCCTGCTTGAGCTTGCCGCGCAGGTCGCGCGCGGCGGCGACCACCGCCGGCCAGCGCACGCCTTCGCCGGGATCCAGATCGAACACCAGCCGGTCGGGCTGTTCCGGATCGTCGATGCGCGCGCCCCAGGGATGGAACTCCAGCGTGCTCATCTGCACCAGGTCGATCACGCCTTCAATCGAATCGACGTACAGGTATTGCTCGCTGCCGCTTTTTTGTTTCAGCGCGATGGCGCGCACGTGCTCGCCCAAGCTGCCGGCATGGTGCTTCTGGAAAAAACATTCGCCCTGGCTGCCGTCCGGGCAGCGCAACAGCGACAGCGGGCGATCAACCAATTCGGGCAGCAGCCATTTGGCGACGCTGCGGTAATAATCGGCGACGTCAGCCTTGGTGTACGTCGCGCCTTCGAACACCACGCGTTCGGGATGGGTGATCCGCTGATTCCCGGTCAACACACCTTTTGCGCTGCCGGCTGCTTTCTTTGATTGCATGGCGGGCTCCTCGCTGCGGCTGCTCGATTTACGGCTGCTCGATTTACGGCTGCTCGATTCGCCGCTGTTGGATTCGCGGCTGCCAGATCCCCGCCTGTTCGATCCAGTGTCCGGCGACACGACATCGCGCGGGCGCTTGTCGTCGCGCAGGCGCTTGAAGCTGGCCTGGCGCAGCAGGCCTTCCTTGGCCCAGCCGCGGAACGCGACCTCGGCCACCAGCTCGGGCTTCACCCAGTGCACGCTGCCCGGCGAAAACGGCACGTGCCCGGGCAGGTCGACGGTCGCGGCCTTGCGCGCGAGCGATTGCAAGCGTGCGTGGATCGAGCGCAGTGCCGCGGCATCGAAACCAGTGCCGACACGACCGACATAGCGCAGTTTCCCGCGGTCGCGCGTTGCCATCAGCAATGAACCAAACGCGCTGCGCGCACCTTTTGGCGCGGTGTAGCCGACGATGACGAACTCGTCGCTGTCCTCGTGTTTGGCCTTGATCCAGTCGCCGCCACGTCCAGGCCGGTAACCGCTGTTCACACGCTTGCTGACCACACCCTCGATGCCCTGCTGCCTGGTTTGCGCAAACACCTCAGCTCCATGGCCGATCACGTGGTCGCTGAAGGCCAGCACGCCGACGTTGCGGCCGAGCAGCTGCTTGAGCAGCGCCTTGCGCGCCAGCAGCGGCGCCTTGCGCAGGTCGACCCCTGCCAGTCCGGGCAAGTCGAATACCAGGAACCTCAATTGCGCCTTCGAAGTCCCGTCGATCACACGCTGCAATTCGGCGAAATCGCTGCGCCCATCGGCGCCCAGCACCACCAGCTCACCGTCCAGGCAGGCGTCGGCGACGGGCAGCGCCGCCACGGCCCTGGCGACGTCCGGAAAGGTCTCGTTCCAGTCGAGTCCTCCGCGCGAACGCAGCCTGGCGACGCCATCGACAAGATCGACCAGCAAGCGGTAGCCGTCCCATTTGATCTCGTGCAGCCAACCCTCGCCCGTGGGCGGCGCGACGCGCAAGGTCGCGAGCGCCGGCGCAAAACCGAACGGCATGTGGCCATCGCGTGCATGCTCGAGCACCAGCGCGCGTTTGTGCCATATCGATGTCGCGCCGGCTCGTTTCGCAACGGCCGTGCCGCGTCGTGCACCGCTCGGCGTGCGGCTGCGGGATGCGGCGCTGGCAGGCGCAGGCGGCGTGTCGAGGAGGTCGTCGGCCTCGCGATCGGCGGCATGCGCGTCGTCGCGTTTGATCAGCAGCCACTGCTTCTGTTTGCCGCGCATCGCGGTGCGCACCAGTTTCCAGCTGCCCTGCAGCTTGTCACCGCTGAGGTTGAAGTCCAGTTTTCCCGCGGCGAGCGCGTGCAGGGGATCGCCGTCGCAGGCCCAGTGGCCGTGGTCGAATACATCGACGTGGCCGGCGCCATAGTTGCCTTCGGGGATGTCGCCGTCGAACGTGGCGTAGTCGAGCGGATGATCCTCGACCTCCACCGCCAGGCGCTTCTCGCCCGCGCGCAGCGACGGCCCCTTCGGCACCGCCCAGCTTTTCAGCGCGCCGTCGATTTCAAGGCGGAAGTCGTAGTGACGCGAGCGCGCATGGTGCAACTGCACCACGAAGATCGGGCGGCGGCCCTGTGCGCGGCGGGCGCTCGCGGCAGGTTCCGGGGTGCGGTCGAAGCGACGCTTGCGCGTGTAGTCGCGCAGGCTCATGGTTCAGCTCGCCTTGCGCCCTGCGGTCTTTTTCTTCGCAGCCTTTTCCGTCTTTTTCGCCGCCGGCGCCTTTTTCGCGGCGCTCTTGCCCGCTTTCTTCGCCGCGCCCTTCTTCGCCGGCGTGCGCTTGTTGCTGGCAATGCTCTTGTGCAGCAGCGACATGAAGTCGACCACGTTGGTGGCTGCATCCTCGGCGGCCTCCGGCTCACTGTCGTCGGCCTTGGCGAGGGCGCCCTTGGACTTCATCTTCTTCTTGATCACCGCTTCCAGGCGCGCGCGAAACTCATCGTGGTAGCCGTCCGGCGCCCATTTCCCCGACATCGACCCGATCAGCTGCTTGGCCATGTCCATTTCCTTCGCGGTGATGCGCCAGGACGACGGCTTGCCTTCCGGCAGCTTGTAGTCGGCCGGATCGACCAACTCCTGCGGGTAGCGCAGCAGCATCAACAGCAGCGCATCGTCCTGCGGCATCACCGCGGCGAGGTATTCGCGGGTGCGGATCACCACGCGCGCGATGCCGACCTGCTTGGTCGCCTTCAAGGTTTCACGCAGCAACACGTAGCCCTTTTCAGCCTTCTTCGCCGGCACCAGCACGTAGGGTTTCTCGAAGAACTGCGGCGGGATCGCGCCGGCGTCGACAAAGGCCTCGACCTCGACGGTCTCGTGGCTCTCGGGCGCGGCCGACTTGATGTCCTCCTCATCGATCACGACATAACTGCCCTTGTCGTATTCGAAGGCCTTGACGATGTCTTTCCACGGCACCTCATCGCCGGTCTCGGCGTTGACGCGCTCGTAGCGGATCGGCTTGCGGTCGCGCGAGTCGAGCATGCGGAAATGCAGGTCGACCCGGCGCTCGCCGGACATCAGTGACACCGGCACGTTGAGCAGTCCGAACGACAGGGTTCCGGTCCAGATGGGGCGGGCCATGGTCAGGCTCCCTTGTGTGGCGACGGCTCGCATCGCCTGGTGGATGCAGGTGGCTGCGGTGGTCGGCTCACGGCACACCCTCGTTTGAGCGGGCTCGTTTGAGCGGGCTCCAGACCGTACGGGGGCGCGGGTGATACCGAAGTGAAACGAAAGCGGGCGATTCACGCCGTGTGCAAGCGCCTGGCGCCACGATAGGCGGTGGTTGATTTACAGGACGGGACATGTACGGTCGCGAACGACGCCTATCGGGCGATCTGGATGCCGACGCACTGCGCGACGGACTGACGCCTGCGCAACTGACGGCACTGGAGACGATGGAACACTTCCAGTGGACGCTGCGCTTCGTGCGGCGGCCGATGTTCCGCGATCCGATCCCGGTGCTGTTCCATCGCGACGGCAAGCGCCATGTCGTCCTCGAAGCCGATGGGACCTTGGACGAATCGCCGGACCTGATCATTCGCGACTAGGTGATTCGCAATTAGGTCGTACACGATCAGGTCATACGAGATCAGGTGCACGGCGTTACGTTCACCGCTGCGTCATCAAGCGGATTTCTCGAAGGCTTGACCCGCCTCGATCCATCCTCGCTGCACACCCAGCAACGGAGGCGTCGCATGCCGTACGACCGTATTGATGAACTCCCCGATTCGGTGCGCAGCCACATTCCAAAGCACGCGCAGGAGATCTACAGGGAGGCGTTCAACAGCGCATGGGATGAATACAAGGATGCCGACGAGCGCCGCCAGCATGCGTCCCGCGAGGAGACGGCGCACAGGGTGGCGTGGTCGGCGGTGAAGCAGACGTACGCGAAGGGCCAGGATGGCGATTGGCATCTCAAATAGCGATTCGTCCGGCCAATGGCATCCAGGAGACGGCGGAGCGCCCAAGCCGCAAGCCGCACCGGCTAGCTGGGGCGTGCAAAAGCCCGCGCATGCGCGGCACGTGCGCGTATCACGAGCGATCCATGCGCCCTGGTGCGATGCGAATTATTCGACCGACAGGTTTGCGTAAGCCAGCACCAGCCATTTGCTGCCGGCGCCGTCGAAGTTCACCTGCACGCGCGCGTGCGCTCCGGCACCTTCGATATCGGTGACAACGCCGCTGCCGAACTTGGCATGCGAGACGTTCTGGCCCAGGCGGATGCCCGGGTTCTCGTCGACGATCGCGTGGCCGAGGCGGCGGGGCGAGGCGGCATACGAGGAGCGCGAGACCTGCACGCGGGGCCGCACCAGGTTCAACAATGCCGCGGGGATCTCTTTGAGGAAGCGCGACGGCATGCCGTACATGTCCTGGCCATGCAGTCGTCGCGCCTCGGCATAGCTCAACACCAGTTTTTGCCGGGCGCGGGTGATGCCGACGTAGGCGAGGCGGCGTTCTTCTTCCAGCCGTCCACTCTCATCGAGCGAACGCGCACTCGGAAACAAGCCCTCCTCCATGCCGGCCAGGAACACCTGCGGGAATTCCAGGCCCTTGGCGCTATGCAGGGTCATCAACTGCACGCCATCCTCGCCGGCCTGCGCCTGGCTCTCGCCGGCCTCGAGCGCGGCGTACGCGAGGAAGGCCACCAGTTCGCTCAACGCGGCGCTCTCGTCGTCGTCGCCACGCACAAAACGCGAGGCCACCGAGACCAACTCATCGAGGTTGTCGACGCGTGAATCCAGCGACCCCCTGGATTCCTTTTCGTAATGCTCGCGCAGGCCCGAGCGCATCAGGACGTGGTCGATCTTGTCCTTGAGCGGCAGTTCGGTGGTCTCATCTGCCAGTGCATTGATCAGCGCGTGGAACGCGGCCAGCGCATTGCGCGCGCGCGCCGCCAGTGCGTTGTCCTGCGACACGCGGGTCGAGGCGTCCCACAGCGTGACGCCGTCGGCGCGCGCGCGCTTGCGCACCTCGTCCAGCGTGCGCTCACCGATCCCGCGCGTGGGGGTATTCACCGCGCGCTCGAACGCCGCGTCGTCGGCGCGATTGCTCACCAGCCGCAGGTAGGCCAGGGTGTCCTTGATCTCGGCGCGCTCGAAGAAACGCACGCCGCCGTAAACGCGGTACGGGATCTGGTCGGCCAGCAGGGCTTCTTCAAAGGCGCGCGACTGGGCGTTGCTGCGATACAGGATGGCGCAATCGCCGTGGCTGCCGCCGTCGCGCACCCAGGTGGTGATGCGCTCGACCACGAAGCGCGCCTCGTCGACCTCGTTGTAGGCGGCGAACAGGTCGACCGCCTCGCCATCGCCGCTGTCGGTCCACAGCTGCTTGCCCAAACGCGCGGGATTGTTGGCGATGACCGCGTTGGCGGCATTGAGGATGTTGGCCGTGGATCGGTAGTTTTGTTCCAGGCGGATGGTTTTGACATCCGGAAAATCGTGCAGGAATTTCTGCACGTTCTCGACCTTGGCGCCGCGCCAGCCGTAGATGGCCTGGTCATCGTCGCCGACCACGAATACCTGGCCACTGTCGCCGGCCAGCACGCGCACGAAGGCGTACTGGATGGAATTGGTGTCCTGGAATTCATCCACCAGGATCTGGCTGAAGCGCTGGCGGTAATGCGCCAGCAGTGCCGGCGTATCGCGCAGCAATTCGTGTGCGCGCAGCAGGATCTCGGCAAAGTCCACCAGTCCGGCGCGGTCGCAGCGCTCCTGGTACAGCGCGTAACTGCGCAACATCACCTCGGACCATTCATCGCCGCGATCCTCGGGATGCGCGGGCTGGATGTTGTGCGGGCGACGGCCTTCGTCCTTCTGCGCGTTGATCCACCACGCGATCTGCTTGGGCGGGAAGCGCGTCTCGTCGAACTCCAGCTGCCGCACCACGCGCTTGACCATGCGCAGCTGGTCGTCGCTGTCGAGGATCTGGAAACTCTCGGGCAATCTTGCGTCCTGCCAGTGCAGGCGCAGCAGGCGATGGGCCAGGCCGTGGAAGGTGCCGATCCACAGGCCGCGACTGCCCGACGCCGGTCCCGCCTGGCGCAGCAGCGCATCGGCACGATGGCGCATCTCGCCAGCGGCCTTGTTGGTGAAAGTGACCGCGAAAATGCCGTGCACCGGCACGCCAAACACCTCGTGGAGCCAGGCGATGCGATGGGTGAGCACGCGGGTCTTGCCGGACCCGGCGCCGGCCAGCACGAGGTAATGACCCGGTGGCGCGGTGATGGCCTCGCGCTGGGCGTCGTTGAGGCCGTCGAGCAGGTGGGAAACATCCATTGCGGCATTTTACGCGAGACGCCGTCGCAACCTCGGCGACGACCACCCGTTTCCCCGTAGGAGCGGCTTCAGCCGCGATCTTTTCAGTTTTTGCCGATCATCGAAATACACACGCGCGACCCAAGACGCAGGCGCAAACATCCTGCCTCAGTGCGCGGCGGCTTGTTCGCGCTTGCTCGATGTGCCCGTCATCAGCTTGTCGGTGTAGGCAATGCCAATGGCCGAGAGGATGAACACGCAGTGGATGATGGTCTGCCACATCACGCCGGCCTCGGTGAAGCGACTGCCGGGCATGCCGAGTGTGTCGATCTCGATGAAGGTCTTGAGCAGGTGGATCGAGCTGATGCCGATGATCGCCATCGCCAGCTTCACCTTGAGCACGCTGGCGTTGACGTGCGACAGCCATTCCGGCTGGTCCGGATGTCCCTGCAGGCCCAGGCGCGAAACGAAGGTCTCGTACCCGCCAACAATCACCATCACCAGCAGGTTGGAGATCATCACCACGTCGATCAGGCCCAGCACGATCAGCATGATCACCACTTCCGCGCTCTGCTCGATCGCAGGCGCGCCTGCGGACGCGACCTCGGTCGCGTGGCCCCCCAGGACTACCTGGTCGACCAGGTGCACCAGTTCGACGCCAAACTGCCAGACATAGATCGCCTGCGCCACGATCAGGCCCAGGTACAGCGGCAGTTGCAGCCAGCGCGAGCTGAAGATCAGCGCGGCCAGGGGACTGAGGCGGGGCGAGCGGACATGGCTCATCGGGAGGCCTGGAATGCGGGAAAAGAGCGCGAAGATACCCGAGCGCAAGGGCGGCTGCCAAGGATTTTCTCGCGACGTTCCAGCCCGCCAAACCCATCGTGGCGATGGCGTGCACGCCCGCATCAGGGGCCGCGTCCTACACTGGCCATCCCCGCCCGAGGAGCCGCGAGATGATCCAGCTGCATTACTGGCCCACGCCCAACGGCCACAAGGTCACGCTGCTGCTGGAAGAGCTCGCCGGGTCGGGACACGGCCTGGAATACGTGATCAAGCCGGTCGATATCGGCAAGGGTGACCAGTTCAAGCCGGACTACCTGGCCATTTCACCCAACAACAAGATGCCGGCGATCGTCGACACCGCGCCTGCCGATGGCGGTGCCTCGATCAGCGTGTTCGAGTCCGGCGCAATCCTGCTGTACCTGGCCGAAAAGACCGGGAAATTCATTCCATCGGATATCCGCGGACGCAAGACGGTGCTGGAATGGTTGTTCTGGCAGGTGGGCGGGCTTGGCCCGATGACCGGGCAATACGGCCATTTCAACGTTTATGCGCGGGAGAAGATCCCCTACGCGATCGAACGCTACGGCAGCGAAGCGCAGCGTTTGCTCGGCGTTCTCGACAAGCAGCTTGCAGGCCGCGCGTTCATCGCCGGCGACGACTATTCCATCGCCGACATGGCCTGCCACCCGTGGATCAATCCCCACGCCCCGGCGCCGCTGGACCTCACAGCTTTTGCCCAGGTACAACGCTGGCATGCGGCGATCGCCGCGCGTCCGGCCGTGCAGCGTGCCTACGCACTCGCCAAACAGGTCAACCCGGACGCCGGAAAACCGATGAGCGACGAGGAACACGCGCTGTTGTTTGGAAAAGGCACGCGCAAGGCTTGATCGGGCCTGCGACCGGGTCGGAAATTTGCACGACCTTCAGCCGTCGCGCAACGCCTGCAATCCCATCTGTGCAAGCACCACGGCCATGTGCCCGGCCTGCTGCGCCTGCGTGCTGGACGCGTTGCCCTGCTGCGCGCGCCTGGCCACGCCCTGGGCAATCGCCGCCAGGCGGAAAAAGCTGAAGGCCAGCACGAACGCCCAATCGGCATTGACCGGGGTGCCGCTGAGTTCCGCGTAACGGCGCAGCATCGCAGCCTCGTCGGCAATGCCAAGCGCGGCGCGATCGGCGCCGGCAAGGCCGGGCAACGGCGATTGGTTGGGCAGGCGCAGCGCCATGCACAGATAGCCAAGGTCGGCCAGCGGATGGCCCAGCGTGGACAGTTCCCAATCCATCACCGCCAGCACGCGCGGCTCGGCGCTGGCGAACATCAGGTTGTCGACGCGGTAGTCGCCATGCACCAATGCCACGCGGCCATCATCGGCGGGGCAGCGTTGCGGCAATTCAAGCAGCAGGGTTTCCATCGCCGCGATTGCCTGGGTTTCGCTGGCGCGGTATTGCTCGCTCCAGCGCGCAAGCTGGCGGGCGAAATAATTGCCCGGCTTGCCATGGTCGCCAAGACCAACGGCCTGGACATCGATCGCATGCAGCGCCGCCAGCGTGGCGATGATGCGGTCGTAATACGCGCTGCGCTGGTGTTGACCAAGTCCGGGCAGGGCCGGATCCCAGAACACCTCGCCGTCGATGTACGCCATGACGTAGAACATCGAGCCGATCACCGCGTCATCGGCGCACAGGTGCAAGGCGCGCGCGACAGGCACTGCGCTGCCGCGCAGGGCGCGCAGGACGCGGTACTCGCGATCAACCGCATGTGCAGATGGCAACAGCTTTCCCGGCGGCTTGCGTCGCAGCACGTAGCGTCCGCTGGCCGCGTCGATGCAATACGTGGGGTTGGATTGGCCGCCGCTGAACTTGCGGGCAGTCAACGGCCCGCGAAACCCCTCGATGTGCTGGCCGAGGTAATCGGCGAGCGCGGCTTCGGGCAGTGCGAACGGATCAGCCGGCATGCCGGGCGGCCTTCAACATCGAGCGCGCAAGCGCTGCCAGATGGACCTCGTCGGGGCCATCGGCCAGGCGCAGCGCACGCGCGCTGGCATAGGCATGGGCGAGGAAGTGATCCTGCGACAAGCCGCCGGCACCGTGCAGTTGGATCGCGCGATCGATCACCGCGCAAGCCATGCGCGGGGCGACGATCTTGATCATGCCGATCAGGTCGCGCGCGCCCTTGTTGCCCTGCGCATCGAGTGCGGCGGCGGCCTGCAGGGTCAGCAGGCGGGCTTGCTCGATCTCGCAGCGCGACAGCGCGATCGCCTGCTGCGCCATGCCATGCGCGCCAAGTGCCTGGCCAAACGCAACGCGGCTGCTCGCGCGCTCGACCATGGCCTCCAGCGCGCGCTGGGCAAGGCCGACCAGACGCATGCAGTGGTGGATGCGACCCGGACCCAGCCGCGCCTGCGCGATCTCGAAACCGCTGCCCTCGTCATGGATCAGGTTGGCGATCGGCACGCGCACGTTTTCGAAACCAAGTTCGACATGGCCCTGCGGCGCGTCTTCGTAGCCAAACACCTGCAGCGGCCGCAAGACACGCAGGCCGGGGCTGTCCATCGGCACCAGCAGCATCGACTGGCGGCGATGCCTGGGCGCGTCGGCATCGGTCACGCCCATCACGATCAGCACCGCGCAACGCGGATCCCCGGCGCCCGTAGTCCACCACTTGCGGCCGTCGAGCACGTAATGCGCGCCATCGCGGCGAAACTGCATGGCGATATTGGTGGCGTCCGACGAGGCGACCTCGGGTTCGGTCATCGCAAACGCGGAGCGAATGCGGCCATCGAGCAGCGGTTGCAGCCAGCGGGCTTTCTGCTGCGCATTGGCGTATTGCGCCAGCACTTCCATGTTGCCGGTGTCGGGCGCGCTGCAGTTGAAGATCTCCGGGGCGATCGACGAGCGTCCCATGCATTCGGCCAACGGCGCGTACTCAAGATTGCCCAGGCCGGCGCCATGATCGTTGCCTGGCAAGAACAGGTTCCACAGGCCGTCTGCGCGCGCCTTGTCCTGCAAGACCTGCAGCAGCGGCGCCGGTGTCCAGCGGGTCACCGGATCCGCCGCATGGGCGGCGAATTTCGCTTCGGCGGGATACACGTGCGTGGCCATGAAGGCTTCGAGCTGCGTGGCCAGCGCGCGGCTTCGATCGCTTTGCGCAAACAACGTCGATTGAGCCAACATCGATGGAGCCAACATCGCGTGGCCTGGTGTCATTGGCGTCATCATCCTGCGTCCTGGAGCATGGTCACGCCCGGCAGGCCGAGGACGTAATCGGCGCCCATCAACTGCGACGGCGTGCGGTAGCCGCTGGCATCACTGCCACCCAGTAAATGTTCGACGATACCCAGCGATGCGCTCGCGGTGAGCGTGTAGCCATTGGGCACCAGCATGTGCCGCGCGACGACCGCGCCGCTGCCGTCGCGCGCTTCGCCCCAGACATGGCTGACGCTGGCCGCGCGCGTGTCATCCGACGGCCCGCGCACCGAGCGGGCGACTTTTCGCTTGAGCCACGCCTGGATCGGCGCGGTGCCCAGCAGCGGGCCGAGCACGCGCAAGCGTCGCAGCCGAGCGATGGTTGTCGCGGGCACCGCCATGTAAACCTCGATGTTGGCAATGCCGGTGCTGACGTGCGCGGTGTACACGTCGCCCCAGGGGATCGTCATCGCCGTGCGCGCCTGTCCATCGCGCGTGAAGCTGCGTGTCTTCCATGCCAGCGGCACGCGTCGTACGACGCCGTCGATGCGCGCGCGGCCGCCCTTGCCGAGGCCTTCGACGCTGCTTTTTGCCGTACCCGGACTCGGCCCGCCGCCGGCCTCGAACGCCAGCACCAGCTCGCTCGCAGACGGCAACTCGCGCTTGAGCATCGCAGCCAGGCAATCGGTGGGCACCACGTCGAAACCGGCACCGGGCAACACCACGATGCCGCGTTCGCGCGCACGCGCATCCTGGGCATGGCAGTGCGCGAACACGTCGATCTCCCCGGTGATGTCGAGGTAATGCACGCCGACCGCGAGGCAGGCATCCAGCATCGGTGCGGAGGTGGCCGAGAACGGACCGGCGCAATGCAGCACCAAACCGATGCCGTCGAGTCCGGCACGCAGCGCGGCGGTATCGTCGAGTGCGAAGCGGCGATGCGGCAGGCCAAGTTGCTGCGCGAGTACCGCCACGTCATCGCCACGCCCGCCCAGGATCGGCGACATCCCGCGACGTCGTGCTTCCTGCGCGATCAGGCGGCCGGTGTAGCCATTGGCTCCATAGATCATCCACTGCATGGCGTGTTCCCCCGGGTCAGCGCGTATGCGGCGCAAGCTGCGCCATCAGCTTGCGGAAATACAGCGACGGCAGCCAGCGTCGAAACCGCCAGTGCGCAGCCGCGCCGCGCGTAGGCAGGATGAGAAAACGCCCGCGTGCGAATTCGTCGAACACCCGGTCGGCGACGCCATCGAGCGTATCGGTGCCACGCGACATCATTTTTGCGGCGTGGCCCTTCATCTGCTCGCTGCCGCGCCAGTTCTGCAGCAGGTTGGTCTTGAAGAACGACGGGCACGCCACCGACACCGACACGCCGCTGCCATGCAGTTCGGCGCGCAGTTGCTCCGATAACGTCACCACGCCGGCCTTGGCCACGCCATAGGTCATGATCGACGGCGCTCCGGCCAGCGCCGCGAACGAGGCGATGTTGAGGATGCGACCGGATTTTCTTTCGAGCATCGCCGGCAGGAACGCCTGGCAACCGCGCACCACGCCGAGCAGGTTGATCTCCAGCACATCGCGCCACTGCGCGATGTCGCTTTCCAGCAGGCTGCCGCCACTGGCGATGCCGGCGTTGTTGACCAGCACATCGGGCGCGCCCCACTGCGACAGCACGGTGGCGCGCAATGCGTCCATCGCGATGTCACTGCCGACGTCGGCGACAAAAGCGGCATGGCCGTCGCCCGGCAACGACGCACGCGCGGCTTGCGCGCGCGTCGCATCGATATCCACGCACGCGACTGCATCGCCGCACGCGGCGTGGCGTTGCGCCAATGCCAGGCCCAGTCCACTGCCGGCGCCGGTGATCAAGACCTTGCTACTGCCCATGCGATGGCGTCCCCGATCCGGCATGCTGGTGTCCGCGACTCTAACCGAAGGTCTACCGCGATGGCACCGGCTGATTTGTTTGATCTGCAAGGCAAGACCGCGCTGGTCACCGGCGCCTCGCGCGGGATTGGCGAGGCGGTGGCACGGCTGCTCGCAAGCTGGGGCGCGCACGTGGTGATCAGCAGCCGCCAGCAGGCGGCCTGTGAAGAGGTCGCGGCATCGATCCGTGCATCCGGCGGCGCGGCCACCGCACTGGCCGCCCATATTGGCGAGATCGCCGCGATCGACGCCCTGTTTGCCCAGCTTGATGCACGCGCGCTGGCGCCCGATATCCTGGTCAACAACGCGGCGACCAATCCGCACTTCGGACCGATGTGCCAACAGTCTCTGGGAAGTTTCCAGAAGACCGTTGACGTCAACCTGCGCGGCTATTTCTGGATGACGGTGCAGGCAGCACAGCGCATGACCCCGCGCGGCGGTGGCGCCATCGTCAACATCGCCTCGGTCAACGCGCGGCGCAGCGCGCCCGGCCAGGGCGTGTATTCGATGACCAAGGCCGGCATCGTGTCGATGACCGAAGGTTTTGCCCGCGAACTCGGCCCGCAGGGCGTGCGCGTCAACGCGGTTTTGCCAGGATTGACCGATACAAGATTTGCCAGCGCGCTGACCTCGAACGAGAAAATCCTGGCGACGATGCTGCAGCTGATCCCGCTGGGCCGCGTGGCGCAACCCGACGAGATCGCGCCGATGATTGCCTTCCTGTGCACGCCTGCGGCGTCGTATGTGACCGGCGCAAGCTTCCCCGTGGACGGCGGCTATCTGGCGTAGGCGCGGGCGTCGTTGCCGACGCTGGCGATATCAAGGCGTCGGCGGTGTCATCGAGTATTGCTTCGGAGGCTGTGCGCCCAACAGGTGCTCGACGAAATAATCCCAGCGCCGGCGCGTGATGTACGACGAATCCTCGCCATAGCTGTGCCGCGCATTGGGTAGCACGACCAGGTCGAAATCCTTGTTGGCCTTGATCAGCGCATCGACCACCAGCAGCGTGCTGGACACCGGAACGTTGTCGTCCATCATCCCGTGGATCAGCAGCAGGTCGCCTTTCAGGTTGCCGGCGTGGTTCTGATTGGCCTGGTCGTCGTAATTGCTTGAGCCATCCTTGTTCTTGCGCAGCAATCCCTGCCACTTCTCGGCCCAGTCATCCTCGTAGTTGCGGTTGTCGTGGTTGCCGCTCTCCGCGATGCCGACGTGGAAGAAATCCGGATAGCGGAACATCGCCGTGGCCGTCGCATTGCCGCCGCCCGAATGCCCCCAGATGCCGACACGCGTCATGTCGATCCAGGCAAAGCGCTGGCCCAGCTGGCGCATGCCGGCGACCTGGTCGGGCAAGGTGTTGTCGCCGATATTCTGGAAATAGGCGTCGTGGAACGCCTTCGAGCGCGACGGCGTTCCCATGCCGTCGATGGCGACCACGACAAACCCGAGCTCCGCCAGCGCCTGGTTGTCGCCGTGCGAGGGCAGGAAGCTGCGGCTGCGCACCGACCCGACCTGCGGACCGGGATAGATGTAGTTGATGATCGGATACGTCTTCGACGCATCGAATGTCGACGGCTTGAACATCAGCCCATACAGGTCGGTCCGGCCATCGCGCGCCTTCACGGTGAATGGTTCCGGCGCCACCCAGCCGGTGGCCCGCAAACGGCTGATGTCCGCGCGCGCGATTTCCCGCGTGATGCTGCCATCGGTCGCGCTGCGCAGCGCCGTGACGGGCGGGGTGGTGGTGGTCGAATACGTGTCGACGAAATACGTGCCGTTGGGCGACAGCGCGACTTTGTGGTCGGCGTCCTCGGGCGTCAGCAGCACAGGGGGCTTGCCGTCCAGGCCGACCCTGTAGAAATGTTGGTAGTACGGATTGCGGCCCGGCTCCATGCCCACGCCGCGGAACCACACCGTGCGCGTGGCCGGGTCGACGCGCAGCACTTCGGTGACATTGCGCTCACCGGTGGTCACCGCGTGCTTGAGCTTGCCGCTGTCGAGGTCGTACAGGTACAGCTGGCCCCAGTTGGTGCGCTCGCTGAACCACAGCACTTCGCGGCTTTCGGGCAGGTAACGCCAGTTGACCGCGCCGTTGCCGCTCTCGAAATAGGTCTTCACCTTTTCATCGAACACGGTGCGCACCTCGCCCGTGGCGGCATCGGCGACGCGCAGCCAGGTCTGCTGGTGGTTACGCGAGGTCGAAGCGAATGCGAGCGTCTTGCCATCGGCCGCCCATTGCACGTCTTCCCAGCCGCCATTGCAGCTGACGTCGTCGCACAGGGTGGAACGATGCTGGTCGGGCGGCATTTTCAGGCGCACGGTTGCTTTCGCGGCCACCTCGATGATCACCCGCTCGATCATGGTGATGTGTTCGTCGCCGACCAGCGGATACTTCCACGTCTTGACCTGCGGATGGCCGACATTGGTGCCCAGCAGGGTCATCTCGCCGGTCTTGCGCTGATCCTGCTGGAAGGTCGCGATGCGCCTGGAATCCGGCGACCACACCAGAATCGCGCGATCGCTGTGGGTCCAGCCGGCGTTGTCGGTGGCGTAACCGAAGTTCTCGACGCCATCGCGGGTGAGTTGGGTTTCCGCGCCGCTGGCGACATCGCGCGTCCACAGGTTCCAGTCGCGGATGAAGGCCTCGCGTCTCTTGTCCGGCGACAGCACGCCGGGTTCGGCGATTCTGCCGGCAACGCACGTGCCCTTCCCTTTCCCCGACAGATCGCAGCGGTAGTTCTTGCCTCGCGTGGTGATGTCGATGCGACCGACATCGCCGATCGACCACGCCGTCAGCGGCAGTGTCTCCGCCTTCACCGGTTTGTCGGTCGCACTGGCCAATGCCCGTCCGAGCTTGACGTGATCGAATGCCGGGACGATGCCGCCACGCGACGCGTCCATGCGCAGGTAGCGGTCGCCACCCGCATCATGTTGGCGATAGATGAGCTGGTTGTCGTCGATCCAGCTGATCGTGCTGATGGCATGGTCGACCAGCGGCGTGGTGTTGTGCGGCAGGAATTTTTCCGCGCGTGCGTAGTCGGCGGCAGTGACCGTCGCGACAGCCATCGTTGGTACCTGCTCCGCAGCGGGCGCCACCGCGATGGCAAGCATCATCATCGCCAATCCTGTCATCGCCAACGTGCCACGCAGGCACTTGCCGCCGATCATCAAACCCATGTCAACCCCGATTGTTGTGTCGATCCGGATGCGCGGCACGCGTTACACGCCCGCTGCGTCGGCGCATGTCCGCGCAGCGCATGCCTACGCGGCGCATGCTCACACGACGCGCTCATGCACCCCATGCTAACGCGACCGGCAACAGCGCGCTTGTGTGCACAGCCTGCGCACCCTGACGTATCGGCGATTGTTTCAATCAGGTTGGCGAGGTAGGGTCGCAGGCACTCTTTGCCGGGATCCCGCCCATGAAGCCGCTCGTCCTCGCCATTACCCTGGCGCTCGTCGCGCCCGTTTGCATGCGCGTCCACGCCGCCCCGCCCGCGCCCCAAGCGTCGGTCGCGGCCGTGCCCGCCTGGGTGACGACCAGTAACGCCGACGCGCAGGTGTTGATCGACGCGCAGGCCGCGTTTCGGCCGGAAGATTTTTCGTTCTTCGGCATCCCCGGCTACGACGACAAGGTGGCCGACCTTGGTCCCGACAACGGCACGCGATTCCGCGCCGCGATGGCCGCCGCGAAGAAAGCCCTTGGAACCAAGCTGCAAACCGAGCGCAATCCCAACGTGCGCCAGGATTTGCAGATCATGATCCACGCCGCCGACGAGAGCATCGAGGGCAGCGCGCTCAACGAACGCCTGTTGCTGCCATGGGTTGACGCGCCGCAACTGGTGTTCTCGGGCATGCAGGGACTGCTGTCCGACCAGACGCCGACCGCGCGCCGCGCACGCGCACTCGACCGGCTCAAGGCCTATGTCGGCATGGCGCCGGGTACGACACCGATCGCCGAATTGGCAAAGGCGCGCTATACCGAGCGAGCCGCCGACAGCACGCTGCTGCGTCCGACAACGCTCGAAGTCGAACAGGCGCTCGGCAACGTCGACACCTACGTTGAAGGCATCCGCAAGCTGTTTGCGAAATACAAGATCCAGGGCGCCGGCCCGGCGCTCGACGCAATGGCGAAGCAGTTCAAGGATTACGGGGGCTGGGCGCGGACCACGGTGCTGCCGGACGCGCGCACCGACGCGAAGCTGCCGCCGGAACTGTACGCATTCCAGCTCAAGCAGTACGGCATCGACATCGACCCCCGGCTGCTGATCCGCCGCGCCGAAGTCGAGTTCATGGAAACGCGCGCGATGATGGTCCAGCTGGCGCCGCTGGTGGCGAAGGCGAAAGGCCTGGTCGGTATCGATGCCGGCGATTACCTGGCTGTGATTCGCGCGCTGAAGCACGACACGATCCCCAACGAACAGCTGGAGGCACGCTATCGCACGGTGATCGATGCGATCGATCCGATCATCCGCCAACGTGGCATTGTCGATGTGCCCAAGCGGCCGCTGGTCATGCGCTTGGGCAGCGAAGCCGAATCCGCCGCGCAGCCGGCGCCGCACTTCCTGCCGGCGCCGCTGGTGGGCAATACCGGCCAGCAGGGGCAATTCGTACTGCCGGTGACGGTGCCCACGGCCGACGGCTCGGCGTTGCACTACGACGACTTCAATTTCGAATCCGCGGCCTGGACGCTATCGGCGCACGAGGGCCGCCCCGGCCATGAATTGCAGTTCACCGCGATGGTCGAACGCGGGATCTCGCTGGCGCGCACGATGTTCGCGTTCAACTCGGTCAACGTCGAAGGTTGGGCGCTGTATGCGGAAGCCGAAATGCTGCCGTACGAGCCCCTCGACGGGCAAATGATCGCGCTGCAATTCCGCCTGCTGCGCGGGGCGCGCGCGATACTCGACCCGATGCTCAACCTGGGCCTGATCGACCGCGAGCGCGCCGGCCAGGTGCTGGAGAACCAGGTCGGGATGTCGAAGGCGATGACCAAGCAGGAACTCGATCGCTACATGTTCAACGCGCCTGGGCAGGCCGGCAGTTATTTCTACGGCTACAGCCGCATCCTCGAACTGCGCATGGATACCGAACTCGCGCTGGGCGACAAGTTCGACCGCCTCGCCTTCAACAACTTCCTGCTCGACCAGGGCCTGTTGCCACCCGACCTGCTGGCCAGTGCCGTGGAAGAGCAGTTCATCCCGGCACACAAGTAACCCCGCAGCCCGCCTTTTGTAGGAGCGGCTTCAGCCGCGAGCCTTCCGACGGTCCCCCGCGATTGCGTATCGCGAGCGGCCTTTCGAACCAACGATCATGATCCAAAAAGTCGCGGCCGAAGCCCCTCACACGACGAAAATCACCGGCTGAAGGAATCCCGAATGAAGAAGGGGCGCAACCTGCACCCCTTCCCGCCACTCATTGTTCCGCGACGCTCAGCTGCATGTTGGTTGCGATGTCCCTGGTGATGTTGTCGATCCAGCTCAGGTAGTTGCGGTGGATCGAGGCCTTGCCGTTCTTCATCTTGTAATCGAGGTTGCGGCTGTCGAGATAGGTCACCACGACGTCCCGTGCGTCGTATTTGATGTCGATGCGGGCGACGTGCTCGCGCAGGTTTAGCATTGATTCGATGTGGCCCGGCTGTTCCAGTGCAACCACCCAGCCACGTCCGGCCAGCGCACGCTTGATGTCCTTGACGGCCTGCTCCTGGGTGATGCCGGCAGGCACGGCGACGGGCGCGGGATTGACAAGTTCGGCATTGCGCGCGATTGCCGCGCCCGAGAAGAACAGCAGCGACAGCAGTACGGCGATATTGCGGAAGTGACGCATGGTGGTTTTCCCCTGTGGATGATGCGGTTGGCCAGTGATGCCTGGTGCGAATCCCTGGTACGAACTTCATGTTGCTCAACATCGAATGCGCGGCGACGGCGATACATGAATGACTTGCAGTTGCACTGCGCGCCCCGCCGCGGCATGTAGGAGCGGCTTCAGCCGCGAGCTTTTAGATGGTCGCCCGCGATTTCAATTCGCGAGCGGCCTTTCGAATCACCGATCATGGTTCATGGTCCATGGCCCGTGGTTCAAGAGCTCGCGGCTGAAGCCGCTCCTACGGGCACGTCTACGGGCGCCTACGGGCGCTGCGTCAGAACGGCAGCGCCAACTCCGGATCCAGCGCCAGCAGCTGTTCGCGGAACGCCTGCTGGATGCGCGCAAGTGCTTCCGCAGAGTCGCCATCGAAGCGCATCACCAGCACCGGCGTGGTGTTGGAGGCACGCACCAGGCCCCAGCCATCGGGCCAGTCCACGCGCAGGCCGTCGATGGTCGACAGGCGTGCACCCTCGAAGTGCGCCTGCGCGCGAAAACGCTCGACGAAACCATGCGGGTCGCCATTCGGCGCATCGACCTTGATCTCGGGCGTCGACACGCCGTTGGGCAGGGCATTGAGCACGTCGCTGGGCGATTGGGTGTCGGTGGCAAGGATCTCCAGCAGGCGCGCGGCGGCGTAGATGCCATCGTCGAAGCCGTACCAGCGTTCGCCGAAAAAGAAATGTCCGCTCATCTCGCCGGCCAGTTCGGCCTCGGTTTCGCGCATCTTCGCCTTGATCAGCGAATGCCCGGTCTTCCACATCAGCGGGCTGCCACCATGGCGCAGGATGTGCCCGGGCAGGCGCCCGGTGCACTTCACGTCGAACAGGATCACCGCGCCGGGATTGCGCTCCAGCACGTCGGCGGCAAACAGCATCAGCAGGCGGTCGGCGAAGATGTTCTCGCCATCGCGGGTGACCACGCCCAGGCGATCGCCATCGCCATCGAAGGCGATGCCTAGGTCGGCGTCGAAACGCGCCACGGTATCGATCAGGTCCTTGAGGTTCTCCGGTTCGCTGGGGTCCGGATGGTGGTTGGGGAAGGTGCCGTCGATCTCGCAGAACAGGGGGATGACCTCGGCGCCGATTGCTTCCAGCACGCGCGGTGCGATCTCGCCCGCTGCGCCGTTGCCGGCATCCACGACCACCTTGAGGCGGCGCCCGATCTGCACGTCGGTGGCGATGCGCTCGACGTAGTCAGTGGCGATGTCGCGCTCGTTGAGGCTACCCGGCGAGGACGCGCTGTGCAGGCGATCCTCGGCGATGCGCGCGTGCAGGTCGGTGATTGCGTCGCCATGCAGGGTCTCGCCGCCGACCACGATCTTGAAGCCGTTGTAATCCGGCGGGTTGTGGCTGCCGGTTACGGAAATGCAGCAGCCGGTGCGCAGGTGGTAGGCGCCGAAGTACACCACCGGCGTCGGCACCACGCCGATGTCGATGACGTTGCAACCGCTCTTGTGCAGGCCCTGGACCAGGCCGGCGACCATGTCGGGTCCGGACAGGCGGCCGTCGCGACCGATCACGATATCGCCGAGGTCCTTTTCGAACATCAGCGTGCCGATCGCCTGGCCGATCAACTCCGCGACGCCGGCATCGAGCGTCTGCCCGACGATGCCGCGGATGTCATACGCCCGGAAGATGCTGCGATCGATGCGCACCGGCGCCGGCCGGGCTGCGTCCTTGATCGCGGACACGGTTTCGGCCGCTGCGGGGGTATCGATGATGACCTGCGACAGGGTCGGCGCGCTGCCGTCATCGGCCGGCTGCAGACTACCGATGCGACTGGGCAGGCGCCAGCACACGTACGCCAGCAGCATCAGCACGACCGCAGCAATGAACGATGCCAGTTCACCCAGGCCAAACGGGCTGATCACCGGGCTGGGTACGGCCGCCGCAACGCGCAGGTTGGTGCCCGTGACTGCCACCGCGCGACGCTCTGCGGCATCGGCCAACGCGGCGTCGCCACGCTCCAACAAGGTGTAGTTGCCTTGCCGCAACGCCAAATAGCTGTCGTCGGCCAGGCTGACGTTCTGCAGGCCCAGCGTGGCGCGCGCCAGCGGCAGGCGTATCAACGCGATGCCGGCCACACGATTGCCGGCGTGCGCGGGCGCGGCCAATGCGATGACGGGCTGGCCTTTTTCGCGGATCGCCCACAGCACGGGTTTGTTTTCAGACAGCGCCGCTTCGGCGGCGGCAATGCGTCCGAAGCCACTCTTGGGCAGGCCCGCATACAGGCCTTCCAGCGATGGGGGCAATACGACGATTTCTTCGGCAGTGGGCCAGTCCTTGCCAATCGCCACGCCCGCGGCCGCCAGGTCGTCGGCCTGCAACGCCGATTGCACATCGGTCGACGCCAGCCGCTGCGTCAGCCGATCCAGCTCGCCTTTCAGAACGTGCCCGGTGGATTGCACGGCGCTGTCACGGCTGAGCTCCAGCTCGCCGCGACGCTGGTTGTCCTGGATCTGGCGCCAGCCACTCCACCCCAGCCACAGCGCCAGCAGCGCCAGCACGACGGCCAGCGCAGGCAGGTAAGGACGCAGGTGCGTCATCGCGACGCGAAATTTGCCTGGCTCGTGTTCATCGGTCATGGCGTGCCCCCCGGATTGCCATTGTTCAACGCACGCCGGTGTGGCCAAAGCCACCCGCCCCACGCGCGCTGTCGGCGAAAGTATCCACTACTTGCAGGGCCGCGCGCACGATCGGCAACAGCACCAGCTGCGCAATTCGGTCACCGGGTTCGATGACATAGGCCTCGCGGCCGCGATTCCAGATGCTGATCATCAGTGGACCCTGGTAGTCGGCGTCGATCAGGCCGGTGCCGTTTCCCAGCACGATGCCGTGCGTGTGGCCCAGGCCCGAGCGCGGCAACACCACCGCGCACAACTGCGGGTCGGCAATGTGGATGGCCAGGCCCGACGGCAGCAGCGCGGCATCGCCCGGCGCCAGTGTGAGCGGCGCATCCAGCGCGGCGCGCAGGTCGAGTCCGGCGCTGGCCACCGTGGCGTAAGCGGGCAGCGGCCATTGCGCGCCGAAACGCGGATCGAGGATTTTCAGCTGCAGGGTGTGGTGCATCGGGTTCAAAAGCCTTTGTTTGACGCGAATCGACGCGAATTGAGACGAACGCAGACGGATGTAGACGGATTGAAGTACGTGCGCGGCGGGCCGCGCCGAGGTCGACGCAGCGCCGGCGATGGTCGCCTGCCCCGGCTGACGTGCATCCGCAGCGACGTGTGTTCATCCGTGTCCATGCTCACGTTCTGGTGCGCGCCCACGACTGGGCGATCAGGTCGAGCAGCTGTTCGGCGAGGCGCGATTTGGGCGCCGGGCCCAGCGCACGTTCGCCGCCAGCCCAGTACACGGTCAGCGCGTTGTCGTCGCTTTCGAAGCCGCTGCCGCTGACGCCGACGCGATTGGCGGCGATCAGGTCGATGTTCTTGCCGGCGAGTTTTGCGCGCGCGTTTTCGGCAACGTGGTCGGTCTCGGCGGCAAACCCCACCACCAGCCGCGGCCGCAAGGCATGGTTGGCAACGTCGGCGAGGATGTCGGCGGTGCGTACCAGCTGCAGGGTCAGGGTGTCCTTGCCGGGTTGTTTCTTGATCTTGCCGGGCGCGACCTCGGCGGGGGTGAAATCCGCCACCGCGGCGGCACCGATATAGATGTCGGCCGGCAATTGCGCGAGGACCGCGGCATGCATCTGCGCGGCCGAACGCACGTCGATGCGGACGACATCTTCGGGCGTCGCCAGCGCTACCGGTCCGGCCACCAGCCGCACCCGTGCGCCGCGCTCAGCGGCGGCGGCGGCGATTGCAAAGCCCATCTTGCCGCTGCTGCGATTGCCCAGGTAGCGCACCGGGTCGATGTCCTCGAACGTCGGCCCGGCGCTGACCAGCACGCGCAGCCCGGCCAGCGGGGTCGCTGTCGTCATGCCGGTGTTTCCGGCGTCGCTGCCGGCATTGCCGCGTGCGGGGTGGTCGCCAGCCCTGCCAATTCCGCCACGATTGCCGTGGGTTCGCGCATCCGTCCCGGCCCGGATTCGCCTTCGGCCAGCGGGCCGTCGTCGGGGCCGATCACCTGCACGCCGCGCGCGCGCAGGGTGGCGAGGTTGGCCTGGGTGGCCGGATGCCGCCACATGCGGTGGTTCATCGCCGGGGCGATGGCGATCGGCGCGGCGGTCGCCAGGCACAGCGTGCTGACCAGATCGTCGGCAAACCCATGCGCGAGTTTCGCAAGGGTGTTGGCCGTGGCCGGCGCGATCACGATGCGCTCGGCCCAGCGGGCGAGCTCCAGGTGCCCCATCGCCGCTTCCGCCGCCGCGTCCCACAGCGACGTCCGCACGGCTTCGCCGGAGACCGCCTGGAAGGTCGCCGCGCCGACGAAGTGCAGGGCATTTTCGGTCATGGCCACGCGTACCACGGCGCCGGCATCACGCAGCCGCCGCACCAGGTCGGCGGCCTTGTAGGCGGCGATGCCGCCGCACACGCACAGCAGCACGCGCTGCCCACGGAGATTGGAAGTTGCGTCCGCCATGCCGTCAGGAAATCCCTACGCAAAGTGCAGTCATCAGCTTACCCGAAGCCGCTCCTGCGCCCGATGGAACCCATCCGCGCGCTGGCTACGATGGATCCGTCCCTACCGCCTCCCCATTCCGGCCTTCAACATGCATATCCGCGATTGGCCCGTCTCCGAGCGTCCCCGCGAAAAACTGCTCGCACGCGGCGCCGTGGTGCTGTCGGACGCCGAATTGCTGGCGATATTCCTGGGCTCCGGGCTGCGCGGGCTGGACGCGGTGGCGACGGCGCGCCAGCTGCTGGCCGATTACGGTCCGCTGCGCAGCCTGCTCGAACGCGCCCCCGCCGACCTGGTCAAACTGCCCGGTCTCGGCCCGGCTCGCGCCTGCCAGCTGGCAGCCACGCTGGAATTGTGCAGCCGCTACCTCGCCGCTGGCCTCGAGCGTGGCGACGCGCTGACCGATCCGCAGGCCGCTGGCCGCTATTTCGCCCAGCGCCTGCGTGGCCATCCCAACGAGATCTTCGCCGCGATGTTCCTCGACACCCGCCATCGCGCGCTGGCGTTCGAGGAGCTGTTCCGCGGCACCGTCGATGGCGCCGAGGTACACCCACGCGAGGTCGTGCGCCGGGCGCTGGCCCACAACGCCGCGGCGGTGATCGTCGGCCACAACCACCCCAGCGGCAGCGCCGAGCCCAGCGCCGCCGACCGCGCCGTGACCGCACGCCTCAAGCAGGCACTGGCACTGGTCGACGTGCGCCTGCTCGATCATTTCGTGATCGGCGACGGCGCCCCGGTGTCGCTGGCCGCGCGCGACTGGGTCTGAGGCCTGCCGATGGCTCGGCTACAATGGCCGACCATCGAGATTGCAACAACACCGTGAAATCCCAGCTCCGCGCCCTCATCGTCCAGGGCATCGATACCCTCCGCCAACGCGGCACCCTGCCCGCAGACGCCCCGACGCCCGACTTTGTGGTCGAGCGTCCGAAGGATCGCAGCCACGGCGACTTCTCCACCAATGCCGCGATGCTGCTGGTCAAACACGTGGGCCCGGATCAACCGCGCAATCCGCGCGCCATCGCACAGGCGCTGATCGACGCGCTGCCCGGCAACGACGACATCGCCACGGTCCAGATCGCCGGACCGGGCTTCCTCAATTTCCGCCTCACCGCTGCGGCGTGGCAGCGGCAGCTGCGCGCCGTGCATGCACGCGGCGCGCAGTATGGCCGCAACACCCGTGGCCAGGGCCGCACGGCCGGCGTCGAATACGTCTCGGCTAACCCCACCGGCCCGCTGCACGTCGGCCATGGTCGCGCGGCGGCGATCGGTGACTGCATCGCGCGCGCACTCGACGCCAACGGCTGGAACGTGCGGCGCGAGTATTACTACAACGATGCCGGCGTGCAGATCGAAAACCTGGCCAAGTCCGTGCAGGCGCGCGCACGCGGCCAGAAGCCCGATGACGCCGACTGGCCCGAAGACGGTTATCGCGGCGACTACATCGCCGATGTCGCCCGTGCGTATCTCGACGGCGCATCGGTCGAAGTCGATGGACAGGTCGTCAGCGGTGTCGGTGACATCGACGACATCGATGCCATTCGCCAGTTTGCCGTGGCGTACCTGCGCCGCGAACAGAACGGCGACCTCGCCGCGTTCGGCGTCGCATTCGACGTGTATTTCCTCGAGTCATCGCTGTATGCCGATGGCAAGGTCGACGAAACCGTGCGTGAGCTCATCGCGCACGGCCACACCTACGAGGAAGGTGGCGCGCTGTGGTTGCGCACCACCGCTTTTGGTGACGACAAGGACCGCGTGATGCGCAAGTCCGACGGCACCTTTACCTATTTCGTGCCCGATGTGGCCTATCACCTGAGCAAGTGGCAGCGTGGTTACGAACGCGCGATCACCGAACTGGGTGCCGACCATCACGGCAGTCTTGCCCGCGTCCGCGCCGGCCTGCAGGCACTCGATGCCGGCATTCCGCCCGGCTGGCCGGACTACGTGCTGCACCAGATGGTCACGGTGATGCGCGGCGGCGAGGAAGTGAAGCTGTCCAAGCGCGCCGGCAGTTACCTCACCCTGCGCGACTTGATCGACGAGGCCGGCCGCGATGCCACGCGCTGGTTCCTGATCGCGCGCAAGCCTGATTCGCAGCTGGTGTTCGACATCGACCTGGCGCGTTCGCAATCGCTCGACAACCCGGTGTACTACGTGCAGCTGTCGCATGCGCGCATCTGCGGCCTGCTGCGGCAACTCAAGGAGCGCGGCCTGGGCTTCGACCTGGACAACGGCTTGGCGCAACCGCTCGACCTGGACAACGTTGCCAGTCGCGACCTGCTGACCGACCTGGCGCGCTGGCCCGACGTGGTCGCCGCGGCCGGCGAGCAACTCGAGCCGCACCTGATCACGGCCTACCTGCACGAGCTGGCGCAAGGCTTCCAGTCGTATTACAACGACCACCAGTTCCTGGTCGACGATGGCGACGTGCGCGACGGGCGGCTGGCCCTGGCACTGGCGACCCGCCAGGTGCTGGCCAACGGACTTGAACTGATAGGCGTCAATGCGCCGGAGATGATGTAAGTGGCAGTCAAACGCGGCAAGTCGCAGGCGCGACGCAACAACAGCAACCGTGGCGGCCTTCCCGGCTGGGCGTGGTTGATCCTGGGCATCGTGATCGCCGTGGTGGCCTTCCTGGGCGCACCCAGATTGTTCAAGTCCGACGGCAGCGACGGCTTCATCCGCCCGCGCGCCAATCCCGACGCGCGGCCGGCTGCCGCGCGCAGCGAGGACGATGCCGTCGACCTGCCCGCGCCCATGGACGGCGCGCCGCCGAAAAAACCCGGTGCCGCGTCCTCACAGGCCCAGGACGACCAGGAGCGCCAGTACGATTTCTACACCTTGCTGCCGGGCCAGGAAGTGGCAATGTCCGATGCCGAACTCGCTGCCAGCGCACGCGCCGAAGCCGCGCGCCAGCGCCAGTCCGGGCAACAGCCGGCGGCCCCGGTCGCAGCCGCGAACCCTGCCGTGGTCACGCCGACACCGACAGCAAACGCACCGACGCCGATCGCCACGACGCCCGTCGCCAATGCGCCCGCTTCGGTGACCCCTGGCACGACACCACCGCCTGCGGCCAACAGCGGCAACCAGGCACGCTATATCCTGCAGGCCGGCGCATTCGGTGCCTCGGGCGATGCCGAAGCGGTCAAGGCCAAGATTGCCCTGCTGGGCCTCAACGCCCGCGTCGAGTCCGCCGCGATCAACGGCAAGACCGTCTACCGCGTGCGCATGGGCCCGTACGGCACGGCCACCGAACTGGCGACGGCAAAGGGCAAGCTGGCCAACGGCGGCTTGCCGGCGATGGCGATCAAAGCCAAGTAGTCCAAGCCGTCCGGCACTCCCGCGGCCGGCCGGTGGTCGCGGTGGGAAGGCGGGGCTGTGACCGGCTCCAATTCCGGTCGCGACGCATGAGAACTCCCGGGGCCACAATGCTGGCCCGAGGGAGAGTCCGCCATGCCGATCGAAGCTGCACTGATCAAACCCGTCGTCGATGCCTTGATGGGCCTGTTCCGCCAAGGCGATACCCTGCGCCTGAAACACAACGCCGAGGCCGCGCTGCGCGAGGCGATCCGTGAGCTGCTGCTGGCCAATCCCGACGACAACAAGGCCGAGGCGCGCATCGCCATCGCCAAGGCCGCCGGCATCCTGTCGGAGGACGTGGTGCTGGCCGAGGACATGCTCAAGAAGCATCGCGCCACCAAGACCCGCACCACCGGCAAGGGCGCGACCGGACGCAAGCGCAAGCCGGCGATCTCGAAAGCAGCCGACCCAAGCCCCGACAAGCCGACCAGTGTCGCGGTGAAGAAAGTCGCCCGGCACGCAGCGAAAAAGACCACCAAGAAATCCTGATCGGCGCAAACTGTCGTGGCGGCTGTGTGCCGCGTCGCGCAGACTCGGTCGATGGACAAACTCTTCCCCGCGCTTTGCCTGGTCTGGGCACTCAGTGAGTTCTGGATCGGCCTGAGCCGACGATCGGGCGATGCGGCGCGCACGCGCGATGCCGGCACCTTGCGCCTGCTGCTGGTCACCATCTATGCCTGCGTTGCACTGGCCGTATGGCTGGGCAGCGTCGGCCAGGCACGCTTCCCGCGGGACCTGCGCGTGCCGATGTGGTGGCTTGGCATCGGCTTGATGCTGGCTGGCCTGCCGCTGCGCTGGTGGGCGATCCATGTGCTGTCGCGTTACTTCACCGTCGACGTCAACATCCAGCCCGATCACCAGTTGATCCGCAGCGGCCCCTATCGCTGGCTGCGCCACCCCTCCTACACCGGCGCACTGCTGACTTTCTATGGTTTTTCGCTGGGCTTCGGCAATTGGCTGTCACTGCTGGTCGTGGTGGTACCGGTCACCCTGGCGTTCCTGTGGCGCATCCGCATCGAGGAGCGCGTGCTGGCCGCGGCATTCCCCGAACACTACCCGGCGTATGCGGCTGCCACCAGGCGACTGATCCCCTTCGTCTGGTGACTGCGTTCGTGCCGGGATGCGCCATCCGCGTGATGGTCTTGCCGGTAGCGACGATCACGCCCATGGCGCCCATCGCGTCCATCGCACCCATCGCGCCGCTGCTGCACTCCTGCAGGAATTCCGCACGGTCTAGAATTGCGCCATGACCAAGACCATCCTGATCACCGGCGCCACCGCCGGCTTTGGCGCCGCCGCCGTTGACCGTTTCGCCAACGCCGGATGGCGTGTCATCGCCACCGGTCGTCGCGCAGATCGCCTGCAGCAACTGGTCGACCGCCACGGCCCCGAGCGCGTGCATGCCGCCGCGTTCGACATGCGCGATGCCGATGCCATGCAGGCCGCGCTCGATGCGATCCCGCCCGCGTTCGCCGACATCGACGTGCTGGTCAACAACGCCGGTCTCGCGCTGGGGACTGCACCGGCGCAGCGAGCCAGTCTCGAGCAGTGGCGACAGATGATCGACACCAACGTCACCGCATTGGTCACGCTGACCCACACGCTGTTGCCAACGCTGATCGCGCGGCGCGGCGCCATCCTCAACATCAGTTCGATCGCCGCCACGTATCCCTACACCGGCGGCAACGTCTACGGCGCGACCAAGGCGTTCGTCAGCCAGTTTTCGCTCAACCTGCGCGCCGACCTGCACGGCACCGGCGTGCGCGTGACCTCGATCGAACCTGGCATGGCTGAAACCGAATTCACCCTCGTGCGCACCGGCGGCGACCAGGCTGCATCCGACAATCTGTACAAGGGCGCGCAGCCGATCACCGGCGATGACATCGCCCAAACGCTTTGGTGGCTGGCGAACCTGCCGCCGCACCTCAACATCAACCGGCTCGAAATGATGCCGGTCAGCCAGTCGTTCGCGGGGCTGCAGGTGCATCGCGGCGCGTAGCGAAACGCAGGATTGCGCGCTGTGCGGGTCCCGCATACCGTGTATTGAAACACCCCGTAGGAGCGGCTTAAGCCGCGAGCTTTTGATCCGCCTGTCTTTGTTCGCATACGCGGATCACGGGTGAAAACTCGCGGCTGAAGCCGCTCCTACAAGACGACGCTGCCATGCGGGTCTGTCGGCAGCCGATACCGGTTACGCCAGCGGCGAATCGTCGAGATAGGTGTATCCGGTCAGCCCTGCTTCCAGGGCATCGGCCATGCGCTGTGCTTCTTCTGCCGGCAAGTTTGCCGACGCCACCTTGTCACGATATATCCGGCGCAGGTCGTCAAGCTTGTAGCCCACGTAATCCAGCATCACGTCCGTGGTGTCACCGCGACGCTGCTGCACCACCTCGTATCCCTGCCCGCTCACGCGCACCTCGATGGCATCGGTGTCGCCAAACAGGTTGTGGATATCGCCAAGGATCTCCTGGTACGCACCCACCATGAAGAACCCGAGCCGATAGCTTTCGCCATGTCGCAGTGAATGCAGTGGCAGCGAGGTATCGAGGTCTTCGTTCTCGACGTAGATATCGATCTTGCCGTCCGAGTCGCAGGTCAGGTCGGCGATGATGCCGCGACGATCGGGTGCCTCGTCCAGCCGTTCGATCGGCACGATCGGGAACACCTGGTCGATTGCCCATACGTCGGGCATCGATTCGAACACGCTGAAGTTGACGAAATATTTGTCGACCAGGCGCTCGTTCAATTCGTCCAGCAGCGGGCGATGGCTTTTTTCGTCGTAGGTCAGTCGCGCCTTCACCGCGTGGGCGATGGCGTAGAACAAGTCGTCGATGCGCGCGCGATGGGTCAGGTCAATCTGTCCAAGCGCATACAGGGCTAGCCCTTCGGCATGGAAATGCTGGGCTTCCTGGAACAACTCGACGGCCGGCCGTTCATCGAGTTCACCGTGGATGTCGCGCAGGTGGCGGATCACCATCGGCTCATCGTCGTGGGCATCGGGCACGCGGCCTTCCGGCGCGGCTTCGACTTCCGACACGTTGGCCACCAGCACGGCGTGGTGCGCGGTCATCGCGCGGCCGCATTCGGTGACGATGCGCGGCGGCGGAAGATCGTTCGCCACGCAGGCATCGGCCAATGGCTGCACAATGTTGGCCGCGTACTGGCCGACCCCGTAATTGACCGAACAAAAACTGCGCGAACGCGTGCCCTCGTAATCCACGCCCAGGCCGCCGCCCACATCGACATGGCTGATCTTCGCGCCGAGCTTCGACAGCTCGACGAAATAACGCGTCGCCTCGCGCATGCCGTTGGCGATGTCGCGCACGTTGGAAATCTGCGAGCCCATGTGGAAATGCAGCAGGCGCAGCGCATCGGTCATGCCGGCATCGCGCAATGATTTCCACAGGTCCAGCACCTGTCGCGGCGACAACCCGAACTTGGCCTTGTCGCCGCCGCTGTTTTGCCACTTGCCCGCACCCAGCGACGCCAGCCGCATGCGCACACCCAGCCCGGGCTTGACGCCGAGGGCCTTGGCTTCTTCCATCACCAGCCGCAGTTCCGACGGTTTCTCGATGACGATGAAGGTTTCCATGCCCAACTTGCGGCCAATCAAGGCCAGCCGGATGTATTCGCGATCCTTGTAGCCGTTGCAGACAATCAGCCCGCCCGGCCGTGACAACGCCAGTACCGCCATCAACTCCGGCTTGCTGCCCGCTTCCAGGCCGAAGCCGTCGCCGGCGTGCGACGCCAGGGTGCCGGCGACGCCGAAATGCTGGTTGACCTTGATCGGATAGACCGCCGTGTAGCCGCCCGGGTACTCCCACTCGGCCTGCGCCTGCGCAAAGGCCGATTGCAGCGCGCCGAGGCGATCACCGAGGATGTCGGGGAAGCGCACCAGAAGTGGCAGCTGGGCACCGTTTTCAAGCGCCGTGTCAATCACTTCAGGCAACGCAATCGTCGGCCCCTGCAGGCCTTTGGGGCGGACCACGATGCGTCCGGCGTCGTCGACATCGAAATAGCCTTCCGACCAATGCGGGATCGAATAGGTCTTGCGGGCAAGGTCGGTCGACCAGGCGGTCATGGGCGTTGTTCCACGGAGACAAACGAGGCGTGCATTCTAGCGTTTGCCTGTGCCGGGGCCGTGACCGGCGGGTGCGCGCGCCGATGGACGTGGTGTTTCCGCGGCTGGATCGCCTCGCGCCCCAACGGATGGCTCACCGCCTTTCCAACAACCCGATTGCCGCCCGTGGAATGAAACACGGCGCCAATCAGATTGCGCCATGACCGGTTCGCTACAATTCGCATCAACGCACACCCGTCGTGACTCCCAAGCGGGAATCGCGCGCAAATCCACAGGACCCACACCATGACTACGCCCACCTGGCTGTACGAAAACTTCGAACCCGCCGGCTCCGCCATCGGCTACCGGGTCACGCGCAAGCTCGACCAGGTGCAGTCGCCGTTCCAGAAAATCGAGATCTACGAGAGCACCGACTGGGGCAACCTGATGCTCATTGATGGCGCGATGATGCTGACCACGCGCGACAACTTCCTCTACCACGAGATGATGTCGCATCCGGCGCTGTTCACGCACGCGGATCCAAAAAATGTCGTGATCATCGGCGGCGGCGATTGCGGCACGCTGCGCGAGGTGCTCAGGCATCCAGGCGTGGCCAGCGCCGTGCAGTGCGACATCGATGAACACGTCACGCGAATGGCGGAAAAATATTTCCCGGAGCTGTGCGAGAGCAACCACGACCCGCGCGCGGAACTGTTGTTCGACGACGGTATCGCCTACATGGCCAATTGCGCAGCCGACAGCCTCGACATCGTCATCGTCGATTCCACCGATCCGGTCGGCCCGGCCGAGGGCCTGTTCAACAAGGCGTTCTACGCCAGCTGCTTCCGCGCGCTGAAGGACGACGGCATCCTGGTGCAGCAATCCGAATCACCGCTGGTGCTGCTGGACCTGATCAAGCAGATGCGCGGCGAAATGGCCAAGGCCGGATTCACCACGTTCAAGACCTTGCCCTTCCCGCAGCCGTGCTACCCGACCGGCTGGTGGAGCTGCACGCTGGCGAAGAAATCAGGCGATTTCAGGTTCCGCAAGGTCGACGCGCGCGCAAAGACGTTTGACAGCAAGTATTACAGCGCCGATACCCATCATGCCGCGCTGACGTTGCCGCCTTTCGTGGCCGCTGCGCTCGGCGAGTAATCCTTGCTTCGCGCGTAGATCCAATTCCACTGCCTGCAAAGACGTAGCACTCTGGTCAGTGGGCACGGTTTCGCTATCAAGGCAATGGTTGCCGGATACGCCGCCCGCGGACCAGACGGCTGCGAGCGATTCATGGGAATGGATGCAGCGGCCATGCCCAGCGCTTTCTCGGGCTGGGTGGGTGGCTGCGACGCCGCTCATATCCGTCATGGGATGGGTGGCAACGCCAATCGACATACGCTGTTACAGCGCGTCCCCATCCAGCTCACCGGTACGGATCCGCACCACGCGCTCCAGGTCCCAGGCGAAGATCTTGCCGTCGCCGATCTTGCCGGTGCCCGCGGCCTTCATGATCGCCTCGATCACTGCGTCGACCTGCTCATCGATGACCGCGACCTCCAGCTTGATCTTGGGCAGGAAGTCGACCACGTATTCGGCACCGCGGTAGAGCTCGGTATGGCCCTTTTGCCGGCCGAACCCCTTGACCTCGGTGACGGTGATGCCGGCGACGCCAGCGTCAGCCAGGGCCTCGCGCACGTCGTCGAGTTTGAACGGCTTGATGATCGCCATCACCATTTTCATTGCGCAGTCTCCGATGGACGTCGGCAGGGTCGGGTTTGATTGGCCCAGCATAGCGCGGCCGATGCCAGCGCCTGCGCGACGCGCGAGTCGTGTCGCCGCATGCAGGCTGCCGCGAGCCTTGCCACGGGGTCAGGATTTTCCTACCCTGCGGCGCGGGCCACGCCGACGGCGCGGCTCCGTGTTTCGCGCCAAGCTGGCTGCACCCTGGAGGAGCCGCCCACATGATCGACCTCAACCACATCGATGACCTCGCCCGCCGCTTGAGTGGTCTTGTCCCGCCGGCCATGCGCGAAGGCCGCGAGGAACTGCAGCAGAACTTCAAGGCCGTGCTGCAATCGGGCCTGTCCCGGCTGGACCTGGTAACGCGCGAGGAGTTCGACGTGCAGCGCGCGGTGCTGATGCGCACGCGCGAGAAACTCGACGCGCTGGAGCATATGGTCGAGAAGCTCGAAGCACGCCTCGCGGGACCCCGCGCGCCCTCGCCAACGCAACCCAACTGAGTTCGCCGCCATGGGAATCGCGCTTGTGCACGGACGTGCACGTGCAGGCGTGCGCGCGCCTGCCGTCACCATCGAGGTTTATCTCGCCGGCGGCCTGCCGCGGATGTCGATCGTTGGCCTGCCGGAAGCGGCGGTGCGTGAATCCAAGGATCGCGTGCGCGCGGCCATCCAGTGCGCGCAATACGAATTCCCCGCGCGCGTAATCACCGTCAACCTGGCCCCTGCCGACCTGCCCAAGGATGGCGGGCGCTTCGACCTGCCCATTGCACTGGGCATCCTGGCCGCCAGCGGGCAGATCCCGCTGCAGGCGCTGGACGAATACGAATTCCTCGGCGAACTCGGCCTGACCGGTGAACTGCGCGCAGTCGATGGCGTGCTGCCGGCGGCGCTGGCCACCGCACGCGCGGGTCGCAAGCTGATCGTACCGGTCGCCAACGGCGCCGAGGCGGCATTGGCCAAGCAATTGGAAGTGCGCACGGCACGCACGCTGCTGGAAGTCTGCGCGATGTTGAACGGCAGCAAGGAGCTGCCCCTGGCGATTGCACCGCCCACCGTTCGCAGCCGCGGTTTCGACATGACCGACGTGCGTGGGCAATTGCATGCACGCCGCGCGCTCGAAATAGCGGCGGCCGGTGGCCATCACCTATTGCTGATCGGCCCGCCCGGCTGCGGCAAGACACTGCTGGCAGCACGATTGTCGGGGCTGCTGCCCGAAGCCAGCGAGGCGGAAGCCTTGGAAACCGCGGCAATCGCATCGGTCAGTGGCCGCGGGCTGGATCCGGCGCGGTGGCGCGAGCGCCCATTCCGCACCCCGCACCACACCGCCAGCGCGGTAGCCCTGGTCGGCGGCGGCGCCGAACCTCGGCCAGGCGAGATTTCGCTGGCCCATCACGGCGTATTGTTCCTCGATGAATTGCCGGAGTGGGATCGACGCGCGCTGGAAGTCCTGCGCGAGCCGTTGGAGTCGGGCGTCGTCACCATTTCGCGGGCGGCCCGCCAGAGTGAATTCCCGGCACGCTTCCAGCTGGTGGCGGCGATGAATCCCTGCCCGTGCGGCTGGGCCGGCGACGCTTCCGGGCGCTGCCGCTGCCATGCCGAAGCCATCCGCCGTTATCGCGGGCGTATTTCCGGGCCATTGCTCGATCGCATCGACCTGCATGTCGACGTGCCGCGCCTGCCGCCATCGGAGCTACGCCCCGATGCACCCGACGGCGAATGCAGTGCCGACATCCGCGCGCGTGTCGAGCGCGCGCGGCGCGTGCAGGACCAGCGTGCGGGCAAGCCCAACGCGCAGCTCAACCAGGCCGAGACGATGGCCTCGTGCCGCCTGAATGAGCGCGACCAGCAGCTGCTCGAACGCGCCATCGACGGTTTGCAGCTGTCGGCACGTTCGATGCATCGCATCCTGCGCGTGTCACGCACCATCGCCGACCTCGCCGACAGCCCGCACATCGCCACGATGCATCTCACCGAGGCACTGGGTTACCGACGTGCGGATCGGGGAGCGGAGACGATGGCAGCCTGAGCGGCCGACGCCAGGTCGATCAAAATGCCTTCGCGCCGTGTTGCGCCCTTCCCCTCAGCCACCCCCCTCCCGCAAACGGAAGAGGGATGGACGCGGGTCTTCTGCCGATGTCCCGGGCAACGCAGCACGCAGGGAGACATTGAGACGCGTCCCGTGATTACGCGGCCTCGGTTGCGAACTGGGCTTCCTCGGTCGAACCCTTCAGCGCAACCGTCGACGACTGCGCGCCCTGGATGGTCTGGGTGACGCTGTCGAAGTAGCCGGTACCGACTTCGCGCTGGTGCTTGACGGCGGTGAACCCCTTGTCGGCGGCGGCGAATTCGGCCTCCTGAAGCTCGACGAAGGCGCTCATCTGCCGGCGCGCATAGCCGTGGGCGAGATTGAACATGCCGTAGTTGAGGGCATGGAAACCGGCCAGGGTGATGAACTGGAACTTGTAGCCGTAACGCGCGAGCTCGGTCTGGAATTTCGCGATGGTCGCGTCGTCGAGGTTCTTCTTCCAGTTGAACGAGGGCGAGCAGTTGTAGGCGAGCAGCTTGCCGGGATATCGCGCGTGGATGGCCTCGGCAAACTTTCGCGCAAACTCCAGGTCCGGCTTGCCGGTCTCGCACCAGACAAGATCCGCGTACGGCGCGTAGGCCAGGCCGCGCGAGATCGCCTGGTCGAGGCCGTTGCGGGTCTTGTAGAACCCTTCGGCGGTGCGCTCGCCGGTGACGAACGGCTGGTCGTTGGCGTCGATGTCGCTGGTCAAAAGATCAGCCGCCTCGGCGTCGGTGCGCGCGACGATCAAGGTCGGCACGCCCATCACATCACTGGCCAGGCGCGCGGCGGTGAGCTTGTCGATCGCCTCCTTGGTCGGCACCAGCACCTTGCCGCCCATGTGGCCGCACTTCTTGACGCTGGCCAGCTGATCCTCGAAATGCACGCCGGCCGCACCGGCCTCGATCATCGCCTTCATCAACTCGAACGCGTTGAGCACGCCGCCAAAGCCCGCTTCGGCGTCGGCAACGATCGGCTGCAGGAAATCGATGCTGTTGTCACCCTCGGCGTGGTGCAGCTGATCGGCGCGCAACAGGGTGTTGTTGATGCGTTTGACCACCAGCGGCACCGAGTTGGCCGGATACAGCGACTGGTCGGGATACATTTCGCCGGCCACGTTGGCATCCGCCGCCACCTGCCAGCCGGACAGGTAGATTGCTTTCAGGCCGGCCTTGACCTGCTGCATGGCCTGGTTGCCGGTCATCGCGCCCAGCGCGTTGACGAACGGCTCGCTGTGCAGCGAACGCCACAGCTTGTCGGCACCCAGTTTGGCCAGCGAATGCTCGACCGCGACGGTGCCGCGCAGGCGCACCACGTCTTCGGCGGAGTACGCGCGGGTAACGCCGCTCCAGCGCGGGTTATTGGTCCAGTCGAGCTTGAGTTGTTCGGCGGTGGGCAGCGTGGTTTTCATGATGGTGTCCTTGTGGTCCCATGTCGGGTTGCGGGTTGCGGAAATGCGTCGGCGAGGGTTACGGGATGACGTAGGCCGGGGTGAAGCCCCCGACTGGCTTGCGATAAAAGCTCGGGGACGTCACCCCGCCCTACGGCAACCGCTCATAGGCAGGCACGGTGAGGAAATCCTCGAGCGTGTCGCGACAGGTCAGCGTTTCGAGCAAGGCAATGGCTTCAGGCACGCGCGCCGCGCCCGGCATCGCCTGGCCGGCAAGTCTTGAGGGCAGGTTGAGCAATGCGCGCTGCAGCAGGGCGAAATCCACGGCACTGCCGTCATCCAGATGCAGTCCCTGGCCCGCCGGCCGCTGTTCGCCGGGATCGGCGTAATGCAACCATTGCCACAGCTGGGCGCGGGCAATCTCGGCGGTGGCGGCGTCTTCCATCAGCCAATGGATCGGCACGCAGCCGTTGCCGTCCAGCCAGGCGGCCAGATAGCGCACGCACACCTCGACATTGCCGTCGAATCCGCCGCGGGTGATGGTGCCGCGCGATGGCGCGAGCAGGTCATCGCGCGAGACCTGGAGGTCATCGCGCGTGGTGCCGTGCTGGTGCAAACCGGGCATGTGCGCGTCGAAGATCGTGCGGGCGACCGGGATCAGCGCCGGATGTGCGACCCAGGTGCCGTCGTGTCCGGCGGTCACTTCGCGCAATTTGTCGGCGTGCACGCGTGCCATCGCGGCGGCGTTGGCTTCGATGGCGTCGGCGGCCGTCCCGCCGATCGGGATCTGTGCAGCCATGCCGCCCATCGCGTGCGCACCGCGACGGTGGCAGGTCTGGATCAGCAGCTCCGAATACGCGCGCAGGAACGGCTGCGTCATCGTCACCTGCGCGCGCTCGGGCAGTACGCAGTCGCGGTGCGCGCGCAGGGTCTTGATGTAGGAAAAAATATAGTCCCAGCGCCCGCAGTTCAGGCCGACGATGCGCTCGCGCAGCGCGTGCAGGATCTCGTGCATCTCGAACGCCGCCGGCAGGGTTTCGATCAGCACGGTGACCTTCATCGCGCCGCGCACCAGTCCAAGCTGCGCTTCCATGTGCGCCAGCACGTCATTCCACAGCGCGGCCTCCTCCATCGACTGCAGCTTGGGCAGGTAGAAATACGGGCCGCGATCGATCGCTGCCAGCGCGGTCGCGTTGTGGAACGCGAACAGGCCGAGGTCGAACACACTGGCGCTGATGCGCTGGCCGTCAACCAGCAGGTGCTTGTCGTCCAGGTGCCAGCCGCGCGGACGCACGATCAGCACCGCGCGCTGCTCGAACGGCTTGAGTGCATACGACTTGCCCGTCTCGCCGGTGAAGGCGAGCGTGCCGGCCACCGCTTCACGCATCGCGCGCTGGCCCGCCAGCAGGTTGGCCCAGGTCGGTGTGGTCGAATCCTCGAAATCGGCCATGTAGCAGTTGGCGCCGGAGTTCAACGCGTTGATGACCATCTTGGGATCGACCGGACCGGTGATCTCGACGCGACGGTCGAGCAACGCGGCGGGGATCTCCGCCACGCGCCAGTCGCCGTCACGGATGGCGCGGGTATCGGCGCGGAAATCAGGCCGCCCGCCGGCGTCGAAAAACGCCTGGCGCTGGCGCCGCGCCGACCGGCAGGACAGGCGGCGGGCGTCGAAACGGCGATGCAGGTCGGCCAGGAACCCAAGCGCCTGCGGGGTCAGCAGTGCGTCCTGGCCCTCGGCGCGGGCAAGTATCTCGACGCCCAACGGTGGCAAGGCTTGCTTGAGGACTGCGGACATGGAGCGTTCCTGTGAATGACGTGGAACGCCACCATCCGCTCGGGTACTGTATTTGACAACTGAGTTTTCTCAATGCTAATCATTAGCTCTGCTAATATGAGAAATGCGCATGTCCGAAGATCGTCCCGCCGTCCCGCGCTTTGCCTACAAGGGCGACCGCTTGAAGCCGTTGCGGGCCTTTTGCCAGACCACGCGGCTGGGCTCGGTGTCGCGCGCGGCCGAGGCGCTCTACGTCAGCCAGCCGGCGATTACCCTGCAACTGCAGGCGCTGGAGCGGGAAATGGGGGTGAAACTGTTTGAACGCAGCGGTCGCCGGCTGGTGCCCACGCGCGAAGGCGAGGCGCTGTACGCACTGGCGCGGCCGCTGGTCGAGGGCATCGATGGACTCGACAACGCCTTCCGCGAACAGGTGCGAGGACTGGATGCCGGCGAACTGCACGTCGCCGCCGGCAGTTCCACCATCCTGTATTTGCTGCCGAAGATCGTCGAAGCCTTTCGTGCCGCGCAGCCGGGGGTGCGGCTGACCCTGCACAACGTCACCGGCGCCGGCGGCCTCAACCTGCTGCGTTCCGACGACGTGGATCTGGCGGTCGGTTCGATGCTCGACGTGCCGGCGGATCTTGGCTACGCGCCGATCTACAACTTCGACCCGATGCTGATCACCCCACCCGACCATCCGCTGGCAAAAAAGCGCGAACTGGCGCTTGCCGACCTGTCGCCCTACGGCCTGATCCTTCCACCCAAGCGCCTGACCACCTATCGCCTGGTCGACCTGGTGTTCCAGCAAAACCGCGTGCCCTACACCGTGGCGCTGGAGGTCGGCGGCTGGGAGGTGATCAAGCAGTACGTGGCGATGGGCATGGGCATCAGCATCGTCACCTCGATTTGCCTGACCGATGCCGACCGCGAACGCCTTGCCGCGCGATCGCTGGCGCAGTATTTCCCGGCGCGCAGCTACGGCGTGGTGATGCGCAAGGGCAAGTACCTGTCACCGCAGGCGCGCGCCTTCGTCGACCTGATCCAGCCCGATTTGTTCGTGCGCGGCGACTACTACGCCAGCGGCGCGTCGGAGCGCTAGCGCAGGTCGGGGCGACGCCCCCGACACAAATTTTTGGATCGCACTCATTGCGGGGCATGGCTTCCGAAGGCGCCAGGTGCTTGAAAGCGCAGGCGGCGCAAGCGCGGCTTCTACGCGCGTCGGTGACTTGGCGCAGGCCGACGCTTGGCCCGGGATTCTTCGGCGCTGATCACACCAGTTCGACGTCCGTGTCGTCACGAACTTTTTCAGCGACGGCGGGCCGCTTCGAAACCTTGGCCAGCTCCGCGGTGACCGCGGTGGCTGAATCGGAGGCTTTCTTCGCCGCCATGCAGCGCTCGCGTGCATCCGGGCACAGCACCTGCATGTAGTCGGCGTCGAAGCTGAGGCGTTCGACCAGGAAATCGACGAATGCGCGGATCTTGGGCGAGGTCACCTGGCCGCGCGGAAACAGCGCATTGAGCTCGTATTCCGGCCCGGTCCAGCCGGCCAGCACGCGGCGGATGTAACCCCGCTCGGCGTAGGCCTTGACCATGATGTCGCTGGCCAGCATCAAGCCCTCGCCACACAGCAACGCGCCACGTACCCCGGCCGGATCGTTGGCAACCATGATCGGATCGATGCGGTATTCGACGGTATTCTCGCCATCGCTCAACGGCCAGAAATAGTGGTTGTTGCGATGCATCTTCTGCATGCCCAGCGTGCGGTGGTGCTGCAGATCGTCGGGGTGCAGCGGTTCACCGTGGCGTTCGAGGTAAGCGGGGCTCGCATAGACCTGGGTGCGCAGCACCGAGAGCTTGCGCGCGATCAGGTTGGAGTCGGGCAGGTCGCCGATCCGCAGGGCGACGTCGATCTCCTTGTCGATCAGGTCCAGCGATTCGTTGGACAGCAGCATCTCCACGCGCACTTCGGGATGCCGCGCATGGAATTCACCCAGCAGCGGTGCGATGCGTTCGATGCCGAGCGAATACGGCGCGGTGATGCGCAACCAGCCGCGCGGACCACCCTGTAATTGTCCGACCGCGCTTTCGGCCTCGTCGAGTTCGCGCGCGATGCGCTGGCAATGCTCGTAGTAGATGTTGCCGGCCTCGGTCAGGCCAAGCTTGCGCGTCGTGCGGTGCAGCAGTTGCGCACCCAGGCGTATTTCCAGTTCCTGCACCTTGCGGCTGACCGTGGTTTTGGGCAGCCGCAGGGATCTGGCGGCGGCGATGAAGCTGCCGTGCTCGACCACTTTGACGAAGATCAGGGTGTCGTTGAGATCGCGGGCCATGGGGGTGCTCCTGTGGGGGGAATGGGCATTGGCCCAAGCGAGGGACAATTATTCCCCGATTTGCCGACTAATCAAGTGCGCGATCCGGCTTTATCTTGCTTCGCACCCCGAAACGCGAAGCCCGTCATGCCTGCTCCCACCCGCCCGAGACTGATCCACGCCAGCCTGGTCCTGCTGCTGCTTGTCGACCTGCTGGCCTTGGCCTCATTCGTTTTCAATCAATGGTTTGATGTCGCTTTCTGGCCGTCCTGGGGCCTGGCCGCGCTGCTGGCATTGCCGGTGACGATGCTGGTTCTGCCAGCTGTCGATGCACTGCTCGCCGAGCCGAAACCCGGCATCGATATCCCATTTCCGGGAGACAAAATCCCTGGGGCGGGACAATGATCGGCAATCTGATTGTCCTGGGCGCTACCGGCGCCATTGGCCGCGACGTGGTCGCGAGCGCCGTCGCGCGTGGTCGGCCGGTGATCGCCATCGCCCGCGATTCCAACGCGTTGGCGGCATTGCGCGAACGCCATGGCGACGCCGAGCTGATACCGCTGTCGGCGTCGGTGGCCAGCGATGGCGACGCCGCCGCACTGGCCTTGCGCCTGCGCGCGCTGGGCCGCCCGATCACCGGCGTGGTCGCGGCGATCTGCGGCCATGGCGGCCGCGGCCGGTTGCTCGACCAACCGGCGGATTTCCTGCGTCGTCGCCTCGACGAAGACCTGTTGCCACACCTGTTCGCCGCCCGCCATCTGTTGCCGTTGCTGGCCGAACATCATCGCAGCGGTTACGTGCTGATCGGCGGGCCCGGCGCCGAGCAACCCTGGGCCGGTTATGGCCAACGTTCGATTGGCGCCGCGGCGCTGCGCATGCTGGCACGCGTGCTGCATGACGAAGCACGCGCATTCGCAGTGCGCGTGCAGTTGCTGGCGATCGATTCGCCGGTGCGTACCGACGACAACGCGCGCCATGCCTGCAAACGCTGGCCGAGCACCACCGCGATCGCAACCCGCGCGTTGGCGATGGTCGACAACACCACCCATTCCACGCATGCGGTGGTGAGCTATCCGGAGCACACGCCGTCCACTTCGTGGCCCGACGACATCGACCAGAACGAAATTGCGGCGCCGTGCGCGCCAATACCGCAAGAACCGGATCGCAGCGCCGACTTGCTGACACCACGCTGTCTGCAGGACGCGCGCAGGCTGCTGCGCTCGCTGATCCATCCACATCCCAATTCCAACCAGGAAACCTCCGCCCAATGATCAGTCGCAAATACCTCGCCCGCTCGGGCACACCGCGTTGGGACACATCCCGCGCCCTGATCCACGCACCCATCGCAACGTTCGCGCTGGCCAGCCTGCTGGCCGTGGCCATCTCGGCCTGCAGCAGCGAAGCCGCGCCCAACGCAGCGGCGCCACCCGCGCCTGAAGTCACTGTCGCCACCGTGCTGAGCAAGCAGGTGCAGCAATGGGACAACTTCACCGGCCGCGTTGCCGCGGTCGAAACCGTCGACCTGCGTCCGCGCGTCAGCGGCTACGTGCAACAAGTGGTCTTCAAGGAAGGCCAGGAAGTGCACAAGGGTGACCTGTTGTTCGTGATCGACCAGCGCCCGTATCGCGCCGCGCTCGACCAGGCGCAGGCGCAACTGCAACGTGCACGCAGCGAAGCGCGACTGGCACAGACCCAGGACACCCGCGCGCAGGCGCTGATCGAAGCCAAGGCGATCTCGCGCGAGGAATTCGAGACGCGCAAGGCCGCCACCGCCCAGGGCAATGCCGGCGTGCGCGCAGCCGAGGCCACGGTTGCCGCGGCGAAGCTCGACTTGCAGTTCACCCATGTGCATTCGCCGATCGATGGCCGTGCAGGGCGCGCGCTGGTCACCGAGGGCAACCTCGCCCAGGCCGATGCCACGCTGCTGACCACGCTGGTCTCGCAGGACCCGATGTACGTGTATTTCGAAAGCGACGAGCAAAGCTACCTGCGTTACAACGAACTGGCACGCAAGGGCGAGCGCGCGCGCTCCAACAATCCTGTGCGCATCGGGCTGGCCAACGAACAGGGTTATCCGCATCCCGCGACGATCGACTTCATCGACAACCAAGTCGATCCGGGCACCGGCACCATCCGTGCGCGCGCCGTGCTGCCCAATCCCGATCGCGTGTTCACCCCCGGCCTGTTCGCGCGCGTCCAGCTCCAGGGCAGCGGCGAGTTCAAGGCAATGCTGATCGACGACAAGGCGGTACTCACCGACCAGGACCGCAAGTACGTCTACGTGCTCGGCGCAGGCAACAAGGCGACGCGCAAGGACGTGGTGCTCGGTCGCATGATCGACGGCCTGCGGGTGGTGAGCTCCGGCCTGGCGCCGACCGACAAGGTGATCGTGCACGGCGTGCAGAAGGTGTTCATGCCGGGCATGCGGGTGGCACCGAAGACGATCGCGATGGGTGCGCCGGCACCTGTGCCGCAGGTCGCGATGAAGTAACCCGCGGCTGTGGCTGCGCGTGGATGCGCATCCGCCGATCCGGCCCTCCTCGTCGGGCCGGATCCCCGCACCGGCGTGATGGCTGCCGATCCTCCCCGTCCCTCCCTTCCCCAGGGAGGATCGGCAGGGCCATCGATGAAAACGTCCGCTTCCGCGCATGCGGAGACGGACGCTCCATTCCCATCGTTGCGTGCCAACCGGCGTGCACAAGGAACCGACCATGGACTTTTCCAGATTCTTCATCGACCGACCGATCTTCGCCGCCGTGCTGTCGATCGTGATCTTCGCCGCCGGCCTGATCTCGATCCCGCTGCTTCCGATCGGCGAATATCCCGACGTGGTGCCGCCCTCGGTGATGGTGCGCACGGTGTATCCGGGCGCCAATCCCAAGGTGATCGCCGAGACCGTCGCCACGCCGCTGGAGGAATCGATCCGCGGCGTCGAGGGCCTGATGTACGTCAAGTCGGTCGCAAGCTCCGACGGCGTGCTGCAGATGACGGTCACCTTCAATCCCGACGTGGACGCCGACGCTGCCACCGTGCTGGTGCAGAACCGGGTCAGCCAGGCGCTGGCGCGGCTGCCCGAGGACGTGCGCCGCCAGGGCGTGACCACGCAGAAGCAGTCGCCGGTGTTCCTGATGGTGGTGCACCTGACTTCGCCGACCGGCAAGTACGACACCCTGTACCTGCGCAATTACCTGCGCCTGCACGTAAAGGACCAGTTGGCGAGCATCCCCGGCGTCGGCGACGCGCAGCCATTCGGCGGTGGCGACTACGCAATGCGCCTGTGGCTCGACCCCGACAAGATCGCGTCGCGCGGGCTCACCGCCGGCGACGTGGTGCGTGCGGTGCGCGAGCAGAACGTGCAGGTGTCCGCCGGCCAGCTCGGCGCCGAACCGATGCCCAATGGCAGCGATTTCCTGACCCTGATCAACGCCAGGGGCCGGCTGACGACGCCGGAGGAATTCGGCAACATCGTGCTCGAGAGCGGCGCCGACGGCGAACTCGTGCGCCTGTCCGACGTCGCCCGCGTCGAGCTCGCCTCCGGCGACTACACGATGCGCGCGCGGCTGGACGGCCAGAACGCCGCGGCGATCGGCATCTTCCAGGCGCCGGGGGCCAATGCGCTGGAGATCCGCGACGAGGTGATCGCGCGGATGGACGACCTGTCGAAGGGCTTCCCGCCAGGCGTCGAGTACACGTCGGTCTACGACACCACGGTGTTCGTGCGCGACTCGATCAAGTCGGTGATCACCACCCTGCTCGAAGCGACGCTGCTTGTGGTGCTGGTGGTGATCCTGTTCCTGCAGAGCTGGCGCGCATCGATCATCCCGCTGATCGCGGTGCCGGTCTCGATCGTCGGCACGTTCGCGGCCCTGCACCTGCTCGGCTTCTCGATCAACACGCTGACCCTGTTCGGCCTGGTGCTGGCGATCGGCATTGTCGTCGACGATGCGATCGTGGTGGTCGAGAACGTCGAACGCCACATCGAGGCGGGCGCGCAGCCGCTGGAAGCCGCGCACCTGGCGATGAAGGAAGTCTCCGGGCCGATCGTCGCCATCGCGCTGGTGCTGTGCGCGGTGTTCGTACCGATGGCATTCCTGTCGGGCGTGACCGGTGAGTTCTACAAGCAGTTCGCGGTGACGATCGCGATCTCGACGGTGATCTCGGCGATCAATTCGCTGACCCTGTCGCCGGCCCTGGCCGCGCGCCTGCTCAAGCCACACGATGCGGCCAAGGACGCGCCGACGCGGCTGATCGACCGCCTGTTCGGCTGGGTGTTCCGGCCGTTCAACCGCTTCTTCACCAACAATTCGCAGCGTTACCAGAGCGGCGTATCGAAGGCGCTGGGCAGGCGCGGCGCGGTGTTCGCGGTCTATGCGGTGCTGCTGTTGTCCACCGGGCTGATGTTCCACCTGGTGCCGCGCGGCTTCATCCCCGTGCAGGACAAGGGCTACCTCATCGCCGGCGTCAAGATGCCCGAGGGTGCGTCGATCGAACGCTCGGACGCGGCGCTGAAGAAGATCGGCGCGATGGCGATGGAGATCGAGGGGACGCAGAACGACATCGCCTTCCCCGGCTTCAATCCCCTGCAGTTCATCAACACGCCCAACTACGGCGTCGCCTTCATCAACCTCAAGCCGTTCGGTGAACGCAACCGCAGCGCGAAGGAAATCAACGCCGAACTCAGCGCCAAGCTCGCCGGCATCCAGGAGGGCTTCGCGTTTTCGATGCTGCCGCCACCGATCCAGGGACTGGGCAACGGTTCGGGCTACTCGTTCTTCATCGAAGACCGCGGCAACCTCGGATACGGCGCGCTGCAAAGCGCAGTGCAGGCGTTCCAGGGCGCGGGCATGCAGACCCCTGGGCTGGGTTACATGAACACCAGCTACCAGGCCAACGTGCCGCAGCTCGATGCCGAAGTGGACCGGGCCAAGGCCAAGGCGCAGGGCGTGCCGCTGACCGAACTGTTCGACACCCTGCAAACCTACCTCGGCTCGGCGTACGTCAACGACTTCAACATGTTCGGCCGCACCTGGCAGGTGATCGCCCAGGCCGATGGCGGCTTCCGCGACAGCGTCGACGACATCGGTAATCTGCGCACCCGCAACGTCAACGGCGAGATGGTGCCGATCGGCAGCATGGTGAAAGTCAGCCAGACCTTTGGCCCCGATCCGGTGATCCGCTACAACGGCCACACCGCGGCCGACCTGATGGGCGAGGCGGATCCGAAGATCCTGTCCTCCGCGGAGGCGATGGAAAAGGTCGAGGCGCTGGCGCAGCAGGTGTTGCCCAACGGCATGGCCATCGAGTGGACCGACCTGAGCTACCAACAGGCCACCCAGGGCAAGGCGGCGCTGGTCGTGTTTCCGCTGGCGGTGCTGCTGGCGTTCCTGGTGCTGGCCGCGCTGTACGAGAGCTGGACGCTGCCGCTGGCGGTGATCCTGATCGTGCCGATGTGCATGCTCTCGGCCCTGATCGGCGTCTACCTGACCGGCGACAACAACGTGTTCGTGCAGGTCGGGCTGGTGGTGTTGATGGGGCTGGCGTGCAAGAACGCGATCCTGATCGTGGAGTTCGCACGCGAGCTCGAGCTGCAGGGCATGGGCATCGTGGAGGCGGCGCTGGAGGCGTGCAAGCTGCGCCTGCGCCCGATCGTGATGACCTCGATTGCCTTCATCGCCGGCACCGTGCCGCTGGTGCTCTCGCACGGCGCGGGTGCGGAGGTGCGCTCGGCCACCGGCATCACCGTGTTCTCCGGGATGATCGGCGTGACCCTGTTCGGCCTGTTCCTGACCCCCGTGTTCTACGTCGCGTTGCGCAAGCTGGTCACGCGCGGCGCCGTGCACGCGCCGGAAGGTGGCAAGTTCGTGGAGGCGTCCCATGGCTGATTCCACGCTGCGCATGCCGTCGCGCGACGACATCCGCAGGACCCTGGATGCCAGCGACAATGCGCCTTCCGGTGTCGCCCATCCGACGATCGCGCTTCCGACATTTCCCCGGAGAATTCCCATGCATGAATTGAAAGCGCCGGCGCTCGCGCTGTTCAAGGCCACCGCGCTGACCGTGGCGCTGGCCGCCTGCACCGTCGGTCCCGACTACGTGCGGCCGGACGTACCGGTGCCCGCGCAGTTCGTGCAGGCGCCACAACCAACAGCTGCGACCGGCAATGAAGATGCGACCGGGCACGTGCCGGCCGCATCCTCGTCCGATCCGGATTTCTGGCGCGGCTTCGACGATCCGCAACTGACCGCACTGGTCGAACAGGCGCTGGCCGCCAACCACGACCTGCGCATTGCGCTCTCGCATTACGACCGCGCCAATGCATTGTTACGCGGCGCGAAGTTCGACCGCTTCCCGACCATCACCGCCTACGCCGAAGCCAGCGATGCGCGCGCCAGCGCCGACCAGGCGCCCGGGGTCGCGCGCGCCGACCGCGACGGCGACAGCTACAGCGCAGGCATCGGCGCCACGTGGGAACTCGACCTGTTCGGTCGCATCCGCCGCAACGTCGAGGCGCAACGCGCCGAGGCCGCAGCCAGCGCCGCCGACCTCGAAGCCGCGCAGGTGGCGATCGTCGGCGAGGTCGCGCGCACCTACCTCGAACTGCGCGGCCTGCAGGAGCGCCTGCGCGTGGCGCGCGAGAACGCCGACAACCAGCGCGAGACCCTGCGCCTGGTCGATGCGCGCCTGCAAGCCGGGCGCGGCACCGAATTCGACACCGCGCGCGCGCGCGCGCAACTGGAAACCACCTCGTCGCGGATCCCGGCGCTGGAAGCGCAGGTCGCCTTCGACATGCACCGCCTCGCGGTGCTGGTCGGCAGGACACCCGCCGCGCTGGTCACCGAACTGCAGGAGCAGAAGCCGCTGCCGACGTTGCCGTCGAAGCTCGATGCCGGGACGCCCGGCGAACTGCTGCGGCGTCGTCCCGACATCGCCGCCGCCGAGCAGCGCCTGCACGCATCCACCGCGCGCATCGGCGTCGCCACCGCCGACCTGTTCCCGCGCTTCACCCTCGGCGGCCTGATCGGCAGCCAAGCGATCGATGGCAGTGCGCTGTTCGAACGCGGCAGCGAGACACGACTGGTTGCGCTCGGCATCGACTGGTCATTCCTCGACATCGGCCGCGTGCGCGCGCGCATCGCGGCATCGGACGCCGATGCCGCCGGTGAACTTGCGCGCTACCAGCAGACCGTGCTGCTGGCGCTGGAGGACACCGAAAACGCATTGGTGCGCTACGCCCGTGCGCGCGTCGAGGACCAGTATCTCGAGCGCGCCGCGATCGATAGCGCCCGCGCCGCGCAGCTGGCACGCGTGCGTTTCGATGCCGGCGCCGTCGACCTGTTCGAGGTGCTCGGCGCCGAACGCACGCAGTTGCAGGCGCAGGATGTCTTCGCCGACAGCCGTACCCGCAGCGCGATCGGCGCGGTGTCGCTGTACGTGGCGCTCGCGGGCGGTTGGCCACAGACGCTGCCGACGCGCGAAAGCGTTGGCCGGCGCTGAGCACGCGCAGGCCACGGTTTATTGGTCAGCAGGCGCCGCAATCTTTCCGATCAGCGAGAACCCGACATCGTCGGGAATGCCTTCCAGCGCCGCGACGGCGGCTTCCAGGACGTCGTTCTCGGAGGTGTCGAAGTACACACGGCCGTCGCCTTCGTAGACATGAAGGCCTTGTTCGAGCAGGTTCAACAGGGTCCTTGGCACGGTCCAGCCGCGCGCGTCGGCGACCCGCTTGATGCGGTCGGCCAATACCGGGTCGATGTCGTGAAGGACGATCTCGGTCATCTCAGGCCTCGGCTTCCTGCAGCGGGGCGCCCTGTTCCGGCGCGGTTTCCTTGATACGCCGCCACAGCCAGGCAAGCAAGAGCAGGGTCGGGATCACCGTCAGCGCACTGAGCAGGAAAAACGTGCTGTACGACGTGGCCTCGACGATATATCCCGACACCCCGCCGACAAACTTGCCCGGCAAGTTGGCCAGTGATACCAACAAGGCATATTGGGTAGCGGTGAAATTGCGGTCGGTCAGCGACGACATGAACGCGACCAGTACCGTGCCGGCAAATCCCTGGAACAGGTTGTCGGCGGTGATCGCCGCGTAAAACGCCCACAGCTGCGAGGGGTTGTTGGCCATCAGCAGGAACGCGACATTCGACAGCGCCACGCCAATCGCGGCCAGGAACAACATCTTGCGGAAGCCGAACGCGGCCACCGCCACACCGCCGGCAAATGCACCGGCAATCCCCAGCCACACGCCGTAGAGTTTCGACACCGTGGCGATGTCGGTCTTGGTGTAGCCCGAATCAAGATAGAACGGTCCGGCCATCACCCCGATCACCTGGTCGGGGAACTTGAACAAGCCGACGAACAGCAGGAACATCAGTCCAAGCAGCAGGCCGTTGCTGGAGAAAAAGCTCGAAAACGGCTGCCAGAATGCGCCGACAAAATCGATCTTGCGCACCACCGTGGATTCCGGTGCCACCGGCTCGCGGCACAGCAGCGTGGTCAGGATCGGCAAGGCCATCAACGACGCCATTGCCAGGTAGGCAAGCGTCCAGTCGCGGTAGTCGGCCAGGTACAGCGCACCTGCGCCGGCGAGGATCATGCCGATGCGATAGCCAAGGGTGTAGGTCGCCGCCAACGCGGCCTGCGCGCTGGCGGGCGCAATTTCGATGCGATATGCATCCACCACCGAATCCTGGGTGGCGCCGGCAAACGAGGCCACCAGCACCCAGAGCACCAGTCCGGTAACGCCCAGTTCCGGGCGCGCATATGCCAGTGCAAACAAGGCAATCGCCACGACCACCTGCGATACCAGCAACCACGAACGCCGGCGTCCGAGGAAGGCGGTGACCGGGAACGCATAGCGATCGATCAGCGGCGCCCACAGGAATTTAAGCAGGTAGAAAAAACTCGCCAGACTGATCAAGCCGATGCTGCCAAGATCCAGCCCGACATCGCGCAGGCGCGTGGACAGCGTCATCGACGCAATCAGCAAGAACGGCAGGCCACAGCCAAAGCCCAGCAACATCATCGTCAACGCCGACGGCGTGCCGAAGGCGCGCTTGATCCCGGCCCAACCCTTGTACGAAACGGTGGCCGCGCCGCCGGCTTGCGCACTCATGCCGTGTAATCCACCACGAACGGCGCATGGTCGGAGAACCGCGGCTCGGGATGGATTGCGCAGGATTTCAACTTCGCGCGCAGCGATGGCGTGGCCAGCTGGTAGTCGATGCGCCAACCGACGTTGTTGGCACGCGCCGCGCCACGATTGCTCCACCACGAATAATCCTGGCCGTCCGGATGCAGCGCGCGATAGGTGTCGACCCATCCACCCGCGTCAGCCGTGCCTGCGTCCGCGCACAGGCCGTTCAGCCAGTCGCGTTCCGATGGCAGGCAGCCGGAGTTTTTCTGGTTGGATTTCCAGTTGCGGATATCGAGCGCGCTGCGCACGATGTTCCAGTCGCCGCACAGCACGTAATCGCGGCCGCTGGCCAGCCACTGGTCGAGGATTGGCTTGAGCCATTCCATCACCTCGAACTTGAAACCCTGGCGCAACTCGCCCGACGAACCCGAGGGAATATAGAACGACACCACGCTGAGGTTGCCGAAACGCGCCTCGATGTAGCGACCTTCCTCGTCGAAGGCCTCCCAGCCCAACGCCGTGCGCACCTCGTCGGGCGCGCGCTTGCTGTAGATCGCCACGCCGCTGTAACCCTTCCTGGTGCTGGCATCGCGAAACCAGGCCTTGTAACCGGCGGGCAGGAATTTTTCGTCGAGGCCATCGGGGCCGGTGAGCTGGTGTTCCTGCGCCTTGGTTTCCTGCACGCACAGCACGTCGGCCTGTTGCGCGCTGAACCATTCGAAGAAACCCTTGCTGGCCGCCGAACGCAGGCCATTGGCATTGAAGCTGATGATTCGCATGAGAGCGCCGGAAATCGGGAGGGGAGCCGGAAATCGAAACGCCAGATCCGGCAACACGGGCAAGGGTAACGGATTCGCCCGGCGTGTCGTGCGCTCGGAGATGGGCGCGGTCATGGGTCCGAACATGGGTTCGAACATGCGCCGAACATCAACCGCGCCATGAGCGCCGCCGCCACCCCGCTATCATTGCCCGATGCCTGCACTACCCGATCTCCACGTCATGCCTGTCACGCCCGAGATCGCCATGGCGGTACGCGCGCTGCGAGTGCAGCCTGAGCACCAACCCTACGTTGGCGATGTGGTCTTCAACCTCGACGATGCCCTGCGCGATCCACGCAGCGATGCCATGGCGATCGCGCTTGGCGACACCGCCATCGGTTTTTACCGTCTCGATTACGCACCCACCGTCATTGCGCGCAGGCCCATCGACAGGGCCAGCGTCGGCCTGCGCGCGTTCTTCATCGACGCGAACTGGCAGGGCCGTGGCCTGGGCACGCGCGCGGTCAACGCATGTTGCGCCGACCTGCAACGCCGCCACCCCGACCGCCGCTTGCTGGCGCTGAACGTGAACTGCAGCAACGTCGGCGCGATCCGAACCTACCGCAACGCCGGTTTCATCGACACCGGCGAGCTGTATGCCGGCGGCAGCGCCGGTCCCCTGCACCTGATGGTGCGCGCCTTGGGCATGGGCGTTGGCATTGCCGTGGGACAATCCGCGCCATGAGCGACCATCGCCAACGCTTCCTGCAGCTCGCCTTGCGCGCGCAAGCGCTTCGTTTTGGCGAGTTCACCCTCAAGTCCGGCCGCGTCAGCCCGTATTTCTTCAATGCCGGACGCTTCGACTCGGGCGGATCGCTGGCACCCCTGGCAGGCTGCTATGCCGATGCCATCGATGCCGCCGGCGTTGCCTTCGACCTGCTGTTCGGGCCGGCTTACAAGGGCATCCCGCTGGCCACCGCGCTGGCCTGCGAGTACGCGCATCGTGGCCGCGACCTGCCGCTGGCCTTCAACCGCAAGGAAGCCAAGACCCATGGCGAAGGTGGCCAGCTGATTGGCGCGCCGCTGGCCGGCCGCCGCGTGCTGGTGGTCGATGACGTGATCACCGCCGGCACCGCCATTCGCGAGGCGCTGGCGATCATCGCCGGGGCGGGCGGCACGCCGGCCGGGGTGGTGATTGCCCTGGATCGCCAGGAGCGCGTCGGCGACGACGACGCGCGCTCGGCAGCGCAATCAGTGGCCGCGCAGCACGGCATCCCGGTGATCGCCATCGCCGGGCTGTCCGACCTGCTTGCGTTTGCCGGCGAAAGCGCGACACTGGCGACCGAACGTGACCGCCTGCTCGCCTACCGTGCGCAGCATGGCTGTCAGGCCATCTGATCGACCGGCCGGGGGGACGGACCGATGAACACGACAACGAAATGGCTCGCATGCGTACTGTTGGTGACGGTACCCATGCCTGTGCTTGCCCAGGCCAAGGTCGAAGGCAAAAAGCTGTATTGCTGGAACGAAAATGGCCGCAAGATCTGCGGCGATGCGCTGCCGGCCGACGCCGTCGACAGCGCGCGCGTCGAAATCAGCGCCAAGAGCGGCATCGCGATGCGCTCGATCGACCGCGCGCTGAACGACGAAGAACGCGTCGCCGCCGCCGATGCCAAGCGCAAGTCCGAACTGGCCGCCAACGAACTTGCCGCCGAGAAGCGTCGCGACCTGGCGATGGTGGAGTCCTACGCCACCGAGGACGACCTGCGCCGCGCCTACGGCGAGCGCATCACCCTGGTCGAGGAATCGCTGAAGACCTCGCGTCTAGGCATCATCAACCTGCGCCAGAGCCTGCTCAGCCTGCTGCGCCAGGCCGCCAACCTGGAGCTGCAAGCGCAGCCCGTACACAAGCCGTTGACCGAGAACATCATCCGCCAGCACGGCGACCTGCTGCGCCAGCAGGACATCCTGCAGCAACAGCTCCACGACCACGCCTCACTGGGCAGCGACCTCACGCAGGCGCTGGAGCGCTATCGCACATTGAAGAGCGCCGACAAGGCCACGAGCGGCTGACGCGCATCTCCGGCGGGCTCGATCCGCCATGGCCCAAGGCCGGATTTCCCGGCCAATGCCAGAATGATCCAATGCGGCCTTGCCCGTCATGGCCAGCATCGTGCGAACGCGCGGAGGCTCAGCCTGCGCCCCAATTTTCATCGAAGCCGTCGCCGCTCGTTTCCCGTCGATTGGATGACTCGCCCGCCAGCACGTCGCGGCACTGAAGCGTCTGGCCCGGGGATTCGATCACTGACGCCTGCTTGTGCGTGAGCAGGTGGCTGGGCACCCGGCCCTTACGTCCGCAACGCCGCCCTACGTCACCTTCGACAGCATTCGCTGGCTGCCGATCAGTCGCGCCCAACGGGTGCCGATGTCACTCCAGCAGACGTAGGCCGCTTCGCCGGCAATGCACAGCAGCCCGCGCGGCTGCCAGCGCCATTCGGATTCGGCGGCGCACAGTTCCCAATCAAAACCCAGCTGCCTGGCGAACAGCGCGCAGCGGGCGAGGTGATAGCGGTTGCTGAGCAGGGTGACGCAACCCGGCGACGCCGATGCCCGCAGCAGCGAGCGGGCGTTGCGCAGGTTTTGCAGGGTGTCGCGCGACTGCGCTTCGAGTAGCAGCGGGACGTCGCCGACCGCGACGCGCCGGCGCAGGGAGTCGCGCGCGATCTCGGCCTCGCTGGGCATGCCGGGCGCCCCGCCGCCCAACAGCATCACGCGTTGCGGGAGCTTGCGTTGCCACTGCGAGGCCGCGCGTTCAAGACGGGCGGCAAAATCCGCATCGATCCGCCCATGCGGCGCGTGCTTGCCGAACACCAGCAAGGATTCACCGTGCTCGGGTTCACAGGATGCACGGCGCGCCACGCGCAGCACGTGCACGAAGTACGCCGCATACACCAGCCCGGCGCTGAACACGCACGCCATCGCCGCCACCACGCCTGCATGCAGGGCATCGCGATCGATGAACAGGCGCAGGCGATGGGCAGCACGACTCGACATATGGCAACAATCCTGGTGACCACGCCAGTCTAACCCCGTGATGCCGCCGTTATACTGCCGCCTCCGTCTATCGAGCATCCATCGCGTGTCGCCCATGTCTTCGCCACCGCCCATGCCTGCCCTGGCGATCCGCGCCTATACCGCCACCACCGCGCTTGGCGGCGGGCGCGCGGCGCAGGCCCGGGCCCTGCATGAACGACGCGGTGGTTTGCGGCGCAACGATTTTGGCAGCGGCGCGGCCCAGGTGCAGCGACTCGATACGTGGATCGGCCGCGTCGATGGCCTTGAAGACATGCCGCTGCCGCTGGCCTTCGCGACGTGGGAATGTCGCAACAACCGCCTCGCCTGGCTGACCCTGCAACACGACGCCATGTTGGATGAGATCGCCGCGCTGCGCGCGCGCCATGGCGCCGAGCGTGTCGCGATCGTCCTGGGTACTTCCACGGCCAGCATCCGCGACACCGAACAGGCGTATGCGCGGCTTGAAAACGACGGAAAAAACTTCCCCGCCGATCTCGATCGTCCGATGGTGCATACCGTGCATTCCCTCGGCGGTTTCATTCAGCACGCGACCGGTCTGCGCGGGCCTTGCGTCACCGTCGCCACCGCCTGCTCATCGAGCGCCAAGGTCTTTGCGCAGGCCGCGCGCCTGATCCGCAGCGGCGTGGTCGATGCGGCGCTGGTCGGCGGCGTCGATACCTTGTGCGCCAGCGTGCTATTCGGCTTCAACGCATTGGGCCTGGTGTCGGCGCAGCCGTGCCGGCCATTCGATTCACGCCGCGATGGCCTGTCGCTCGGTGAAGCCGGTGGCTTCGCCCTGCTTGAACGCGTACGACCCGGCGACAGCCACGTGCACTTGCGCGGCTATGGCGAATCCAGCGACGCCCACCACATGTCGACGCCGCATCCCCAGGGCCTCGGCGCGCAGCGGGCGATGAGTGATGCGCTGGCCCGCGCCGGCATCGATGCGGCCGAGGTCGGCTATCTCAACCTGCATGGCACCGCGACCCCGGCCAACGATGCGGTCGAGGCACACGCGGTCGCGGCGATATTTCCTGACGCCCTGCACGCCAGTTCGACCAAAGGCTGGACGGGCCACACGCTTGGCGCCGCCGGCATCATCGAATCGGTGTTCGCGATGATCGCGCTGGAGGACGGCCTGTTGCCCGGCACGCTCAACAGCGAAACCCGCGACGCGGCGTGTGGCGCGCAGATCCGGTTCGACAACGCAACATCTGCAAACCTGCGCTACGCCATGAACAACTCCTTCGGTTTTGGCGGCAACAACTGCTCGCTGGTGTTCGGCAAGCCATGAGCGAACTTGTCGCTAGCGTCGAAGGCATCGGTTGGTGGAGCAACGGCTTGCCGTCCTGGCAGGCCGCGCGTGATTTTGTCGAAACCGGCAGGTTGCTCGATGACGCCCCGCGCAAGCCGTCACCGCAATTACTGGCGCCCAACGAACGCCGGCGCGCACCCGAATCCGTGGCCGTGGCGCTGGAGGTTGCGCTGGCCGCGTGCGCGCAGTCCGGTCGCGATCCATCCGCGCTGCCGTCCGTGTTCGCGTCCACCCACGGCGACCTGGCAATCACCGATTACATGTGCGCCACCCTGGTCAGTGATCCGCGCACCCTGTCGCCGACCAAATTCCACAATTCCGTGCACAACGCCGCCGCCGGCTACTGGACCATCGGCAACGGCTGCATGCAGGCGACCACGGCGATCAGCGCGTTCGACGCCAGTTTTGCGCAGGGATTGGTCGAGGCATTGACGCAACTGGCCGATGGAACCGAGGCGGTGCTGCTGGCCGCCTACGACACCGAAGCCGTTGGCCCGCTGGCCACCATGTCGCACAGCCGCGGCCTGCTCGGCGGTGCGCTGCTGCTGTCGCGCGGCGACGGCGGCACGCGTTTGCGCGCGACCCTGGTGGATGGCGAACCCTCCATCGCCACGGGCGCATTGGCACGCCATGCCGCCGGAAACTCGATGGCGCCGATGCTGCCGTTGTTCGATGCGCTGGCGACCGGTGCAGATATCGCCGTGCTCAAGGCCGGCCCGGGCCGCCTGCTGCGCGTGGAGATCGCCCATGGTTGATCCAACGGTGCAGGCACCCCTGGATCGCGGCAATGTCGCGGTCGTGATCCCGGCCTTGAACGAGGCCTCGCATATCCGCGAGGTGGTGTGCGACGCCCTGGCCCATTGCGACCACGTGATCGTCGTCGATGACGGCTCCGACGATGGCACGCACCTGTGCATCGGCGACCTCGACGTGACCGTTCTGCGCCACGCGCAGCGCATGGGCAAGGGCGCATCGCTGCGTGATGGCTTTCGCCACGCGCAGCGCCTGGGCGCGCGCGGGGTGCTGACCATGGATGGCGACGGCCAGCACAGCGGCGCCGATATCCCGCGCCTGCTTGATGCCGCCAATCGCCATCCCGCCTGCATGGTGATCGGTGCGCGCTTGCGCAAACGCGCCAGCCAGCCCTGGTATCGGCGCATCGGCAACGACTTCGGGGATTGGGGCATCGGTTGGGCCTGCGGCTTTCGCGTTGTCGACAGCCAAAGTGGCCAACGTTTTTATCCGCAATCGGTAGTCGCGCTTGATGACGTGCCCGGCGAAGGATTCGTCTACGAGGCACAGCTGCTGATCTCCGCTGCGCGCCGCGCCGGTGTCGGCGTGGTGGCGGTACCGATCGAAACGCGCTACGCCTCGGCGGACACATCCACGCCCTTTCGCAAGAGTCACTTCCGCCTGTTCCACGACCTGCGGCAGATCGTCTCGCACGTAACCAGGCAGATCTTCGCGCAGGGCGACATGGCGCGCGAATACGCCCGCACGCGGGCACGTCCGCCGCTGATCGACGATGACGATGGCGATCACCGACGGGCCAGCGCCACCGCACAATCAGAGCCAAGACCGACATGACCGACATGACCGACACGACCGACACGATAGATATCGCGAGCGATGCCGATGTCACCATCCTCGGCGGTGGGCTTGCCGGCCTGACCCTGGCCCTGCAACTCAAGCAGCAGGACCCGACGCTGCGCATCAGCATCATTGAACGCCGCGCGCACCCGGTGCCCGAAGCGGCTTTCAAGGTCGGCGAATCGACCGTGGAAATCGGCGCGCATTATTTCTCCAGCGTACTCGGGCTGCGCGAGCACCTGGAAGCCGAACAGCTGCGCAAGTTCGGCTTCCGGTTTTTCTTCTCCGAGGGCCGCGCCGACATCGATCGCTGCATCGAGCTGGGCGTCAGCCAGTCGTTGCCGACCCATTCGTGGCAGATCGATCGCGGCCGTTTCGAGAATTTCCTTGGCCAGCGCGTACGTGCACTGGGTGTCGAGTTCCGCGATGACGCGGTGGTGCGCGGCATCGAGCTGGGTAAAGGCGACGACGCGCACCGGGTGACGTTTGAACATGCCGGACGCTCGGCGACCCTGGCATCGCGCTGGGTGATCGATGCCAGCGGCCGCGCCGGATTGCTCAAGCGCAAGCTCGACCTGGCGCAGGACAACCCGCACGACATCAACGCGGTGTGGTGGCGAGTCGAAGGGCGCATCGACCCCAACGACTGGTCCGACGACGCGGCATGGCTGGCGCGCTGCACGATGCCCGATCGCTGGCGTTCGACCAACCACATGTGCGGGCCGGGCTACTGGTTCTGGTTGATCCCACTGGCCTCCGGTGCGCATTCGCTGGGCATCGTCTGTGACCCGCGACTGCATGGCCTGGAGACGATGAACACCCACGAGAAAGCCATGGCGTGGCTGCGCGAACACCAGCCTGGCGTCGCGGCGTCGCTCGACAAGCCGCAACATGCGCTGCTGGATTTCAAGTTCCTGCGCGATTTTTCCTATGGCTGCAAACAGGTCTTTGGCCACCGCTGGGCACTGACCGGCGAGTCCGGGGTGTTCATCGATCCGTTCTATTCGCCTGGCAGCGACTTCATCGCCATTTCCAACACTTTCATCTGCGACCTGATCGGCAAGGACCGCGCGCACCAGCCGTTTGCGCCATACGCACAGATCTACCAGCAGCTGTTCTCCTCGTTCTACGACAACACCCTCACCTTGTTCCAGGATCAGTACGAGTTGTTCGGCGATACCCAGGTGATGCCAGTCAAGATCATCTGGGATTACACGTTTTACTGGGCGCTGCTGGCGCCGGTGTTTTTTTCCGGACGGTTGACCGACCTTGGCATGTTCAGCCGCCTGCGTGTGCAATTCCAGCGTGGCAGCGAACTCAATCTCGCCATGCAGTCGTTGCTGGGAGAGTGGGGCCGTTGCAATGCGGCGGGCAAAGGTGATGTCGAAAGCCCATCCATGCTCGCTCAATCCATGCTCGCTCAATCCATGCTCGCTCAATCCATGCTCGATCAACCCATGCTCGCTCAACCCATGCTCGATCAATATGACATCGACTGGTTCCATGAGCTGAACCGTGCGCTCAACGACACGCTCGACGACGATGCTTTCGCCGCACGCATCCAGGCCAACATCGCCCGCATGCAGTGGCTGGCCGCTGAAATCATGGCGCGCGCCCAGCAGGCCCATCCCTCGATCGATGTCGCTGCGTGGCATGGATTGATCGACGACGCCGACCCGGCGCGCCCGTCCCTGTCGGCGGCGTGGTATTCCAACGCCGGGTAGATAGGATCGCCACGCCGAGGCGCGCGTCGTTGCGCAGCGCTTGGCCCTGGCCAAGCGCGCATCGCATCCGGGCACTGTATTCCAACGAAGGGATTCCACATGCACCACAGCCCGCTGCTGCTGCAGCTCGTCATCATCCTGGCCACCGCGCGCGGCTGCGGCTTGTTGTTGCGTTACATCGGACAGCCGCCGGTGATTGGCGAAATGGCCGCCGGTTTGGTGCTCGGGCCGATCGTGTTTGGCGCCTGGTTTCCTGAATTCCACGCGATCGTGTTTGCGCCCGAATCGTTGTCGGGCCTGTCGTCGCTGTCGATGCTGGGATTGGTACTTTTCATGTTCATCGTCGGCGTCGAGCTGCGCGCACCCAACGGCGTGCGCGCGCAACTCAAGGCGGCCGGCGCGGTTGGCCTGCTCAGCGTGCTGGTGCCAATGGCGCTGGGCATCGCCGTTTCGCCAGTGCTGTATCCACTGGCCCCGGCGGGCGTGGATTTCTGGCCCTTCGCGCTGTTCATGGCCGCGGCCATGTCGATCACCGCGTTCCCGATCCTGGCGCGCATCCTCACGGAACGCGACATCACCCACACCCCGCTGGGCCGGCTTGCACTCAGCGGCGCGGCGATCGCCGATGTCTTCGCCTGGATCATGCTGGCCCTGGTGGTCGCCCTGATCGGTTCGGGCGAAGGGTATTTCGGCTTCCTCAAGACCACGCTGGGCCTGCTGGTCACCGGGGCAATCGTGTTTGGCGTGCTCAAGCCCGCGTACGCCTGGCTGCTGCGCACGCACGCACCCGACGGCCAGCCATCGTTGATGGTGCTGGCGGCGATCCTGATCGGTACGTTTGCCTGCGCTGCGGCCACCGAATGGCTGGGCTTGCATGCGGTGTTCGGCGCGTTCCTGTTCGGCGCCTGCCTGCCGCGCGACGACCGCCTGTTGAAGTCCTTGATCGAGCGGCTGGAGTACGTCGCGATCGTGGTGCTGATGCCGATTTTCTTTGCACTGGCCGGACTCAGCACCACCGGCGATGCATTCGTCGGCGCGGGCCTGGGCGCGATGGCGCTGATCCTGGCCACGGCAGTGATCGGCAAGGTGGTCGGCGGCGCGGCCGGCGCGCGCGTGGCCGGCTATGGCTGGCGCGACAGCTTCGCGGTGGGTTCGATGATGAACGCACGCGCATTGATGGAATTGATCGTGATGAAGGTCGGCCTGGATGCCGGAGTGATCGGACCGGAATTGTTCACCATGCTGCTGGTGATGGCGATCCTGACCACGGTGATGACCGGACCGCTGCTGGCGCTATGCACGCCGCGTTCCACGCCCGTGATCGATGCCGACGCGCCGGGATTGCACGCCAAGGACTAGGCCGCGCCCAACGGGCGGAGTGCCGACACCGTGATTGGATCAACGCTGCGTCGACGTCGAACGTGCCGCCAGTCTAAACGGCGATCTCAACGGCGATCTCAACGCCGTCGCGGCATCGCGATGGCGTCGACCAGTTTCAACACCCGCAGCTGGGTTTGCTCAAGGCTGCGACGGGGCCGGTTGCGGTGGTGGTGGCGGCAACGGCGCGACCGCGCCGATCGGCGGCGGATTGGCCACGTAAATGGCGACGCCACGGGCGAACTTCTGCTGCGGGCTGATATCCACGCCAATGCCGCCGCTGCTGAAGCCGCGACCGCCGATGCGACCGCCACCGGCCCCGACGCTGACACCGCCACCACCGTAACCATCGGCGGTGCCGCGGAACAGCACGCCGTTGGCGCCGACCTTGGCCGCTTCCTGGCGCAGCTTGGCGATGACCGAATTGGTCTTGTTTTGTTCGCCGTAGGTCAGCGCGCCGCTGTTGCTTTCCAGCAGGGCGATTTCTTCGTACTGACCTGGCGGCGGCGCGTAGTAGATACGCACTTGCGAGGGGTCGATCGGCGCGCGCGGGGTGCCGGTGATCAAAGCAGAGCTGGCACAGGCAGACAGCGTCAGCGCGAACAGCGTAGTCAGCAGGATGCGGGGCATGGCGGCGTACCGTGTCATGGGGAACAAGTAATACCGATGCTACGCCACCGTCGTGGAGCGTGGATGAAACCCCGGCGTCCGCGCAATGCGGCGCCGTTCAGGCGCTCGCGGTTTGCAGGCAGGGCCTGCACCGGACGTCATCCCGGCGAGTCGTTGATCCAGCCTGTCCTGGATGTGCGTGGCAGCGGACCAGGATGGAGCCGCTGCGGATCACTAATCGCCCAGTCCGGCCCCATCGACCGGATTGCTCAACCATCCGCCGATATCCTCACCCAACGCCTCGACCGTGCGTCCGAGGACCGAACACGAACCCTTGAAGCCTGAAAATGCGCCGCCCATCGAATTGCGCCGCGCCTTGAAGCCGGCCACTTTCTTGCCGTTTTCATACAACGCGCCGCGCACCTTGACGAACTTCTGGTGGCCCATCCAGGCATTGCCCATGCTGACCGCATCGTTGATTTCAAGCTGCAGCACGCGCCCCTCATTGGGATCCGGAGCGGTCGTGGTGAACTCGATAGGTGCACTGGAATGCTGCTTGATGGCATCGGCAAGCTCGGCGCCGATCGTGCATTCGGTCTTGATGGCATCGGAAATATCGCTTTCCGGGGCAAACGCCACCGGCCGCTGCATTTGCACCGATTGCGCAAACGCGCTGCCACACCACAGGCCGGCGGCCAGCACGGCCAGAAAACGGATCGAATACGTCATTGCCACATCCCCTTGGTGGTTATTTCGCCATGAAACAAAATCAGATGAAAGAACGTTGCGCCGGACCGGCACTCACGCCATGCCGCCGTTGACCCCGATCACCTGTCCGGTCACGTAACTGGCCGCATCAGAACACAGAAAACGCACCAGGGCGGCGACCTCATCGGGCGAACCCGCGCGTCCGGCCGGCACGATCTGCTTGATCGCCTCCGCGGAGAACGCCGCGTCCGCCATCTGTCCGGCGATCACTCCGGGCGCCACCACATTGACGGTGATGTTGCGTCCGGCCATCTCGCGCGCCAGCGACATCGACGCGCCATGCAGCGCGGCCTTGGCCGCCGCGTAATTGGTCTGGCCGCGATTGCCGAGCACCGCGGCCACCGATGACACGCTGACAATCCGGCCCCAGCGTGTGCGTGCCATCGGCAGCAACAGGGGCTGGGTGACGTGGAAAAACCCATGCAGCGATACATCGATCACACGCTTCCATTGCAGCGGCGTCATGCCCGCCATCGGCGCGTCGTCATGGATACCGGCGTTGTTGACGATGACCTGGATCGGGCCGGCCTGCAGCAGGCCGGCGATGGCCTGGCCCGTGGCCTCGCCATCGGCGACATCGAAGGCGGTCGCCTCGGCGCTGCCGCCGCTGCCGATGATGTCGGCGACCAGCGCCTCGGCACGCGCGCGATGGCCGTTGGCGTGGACGATCACATGCAGGCCGTCGCCGGCCAGTTGCCGGCAAATCGCGCCGCCAAGATCACCGCTGCCTCCAGTGACCAGTGCGCGACGTTGCGAAGCAGAGGAATTCATGGGCGCATTATTGCGCAGGACGGCCGTGACTCGCGAGCCGTGGAGCGGCAATGGCGAGGCGGCATGGATTGCGTTGGTCGGAGCCACGTTCTGTCGTTGGCATGCAAATGTGGCTTTTTTCGGGACCGCACGCGCGTACGTTGCCCCCGTGGCGACACGCTCTTCCGCGTGGAGACGTGGAGGCGTGGAGGCGTGGAGGCGTGGAGCGTGGGGGCGTGGGGGCGTGGGGGCGTGGTCCGACCTACGCCAGCATCACGGCGGCGCGGCCTTGGGCAAGCAGGCTGCCGGCATGGTGGATGCGGAAGGCGTATTGCTGGCTGGTCTGTGTCTGCGCCAGCACCTCGGCGGTGCAGTCCAGCGCATCGGGCAAATCATCGATGCGCGCCACATGCAGCTGCACGCCGCGCAGGGCCACCAGCACTCCCGGCTTGGCCACGCCGCCGCTCGTTTGCGCGCGCAGGCCGCCGTGCACGGCCATCGCCTGGGCGCCGTATTCGCACAGGTGGATCGCACGCAGGCGGTTTCCCGAGCGCAGCGGGTGCGTGGTATCGCGATGGTTGCCTGCGCGCAGGTGGATGCGCTGCGCGTCCCAGTCGATGACCTCATCCCACAGGCACATCGCGCCCTGGTGCGGGATCAGCGTCAGGATGGTTTCACGTCCGATCATGGGGTTGCCACTGTGGGTGGAAAAGCATCATCCAAGCTCCCGCAGGAGCGGCTTCAGCGGCGAGCATTCTAGCTGGCGGGTCGCTGTGGGGGCGACCGAATTCGCGACTTCGGTCGCTTCCACAAAGACATCGCCTACCCGATGAAGAGCTCGCGGCTGAAGCCGCTCCTACGAAACATGTCGCACTACCGGGCTTC
>JBBSST010000015.1:0-67982 GCA_038241735.1 Lysobacterales bacterium | reverse complement strand
GGCGCGCCCGCCGCCCCCCCCCCCCCCCCCCCCGCGGGGCCGCCCCCGCGCCGCCCGCCGGGGGCGGGGGGGGGGGGGGCGGCCCCCCCCCCCACGGCTCTGCCCAGGCGTCGATCTCGCCATCGGCAAACGGGCCGATGCGCTGCTTCAGCACGATGCCGTCGGCCGAGACCAGCACCGAATACGGCAACACGCCCTTGGGATTGCCCAGTCGCACCCCGGCATCGGCAGGGCCTGCGGCGTCGACGAGGATGGGATAGCCCACCGGAATGCGCTCCAGGAAATCGCGCACCGCGACCGCATCATCCAGCGCGATCCCGAGCACCTGCGTGCCGCTTGCGCCCTGCTCGACGTGGAAACGCTGCAGTTCCGGCATCTCCTTGATGCACGGCCCGCACCAGCTGGCCCACAGGTTGATCAGGACCGGGCGCCCGGCATACGCGGCCGGGACCTGCACGGATTTGCCCTGGAGGTCAGGCACGGCAAACGCCGGGACACGGTCCCCGCGCCTGGCGACGGCCACGCCGGCGGGCGTCTCCGGCGCGCTGGCGACCATCGCGCCCTGCACGATGCGTTGGCCGATTTCGGTGCCCAGCAGCGGACCGGGCCCATTGAGGACGATGCTGGCGACCACGCCCAGCGCACCGGCAGCAATCGCCACGGCCAGGACGTGCCACGGTTTGGGCGTCATCGTGCCGCTCGCGCCAGCGCGTCCTCGACCATGCCGGTGGTCAGCACCGTGGGCAGGACCTCGCCCGCAGCGCCGGTTTTAGGGAACACCACGTACAGCGGCACGCCGACGGCATGATGGGCTTCGAGGAAGGCGGTAATGGCGGGATCGACATTGGTCCAGTCGCCCTGCATGAGCACCGCATCGGCCTTGTCCATGGCGGCGCGGAACGCAGGTCGCGACAGCACGGCTTTTTCATTGGCTTTGCAGGTCACGCACCAGTCAGCCGTCATGTCCACGAACACCACCCGGCCTTCGCCGCGCAGCTGCGCCAGTCGCGCTGCCGAGTACGGTTCGGCCGCGCCGATGGCGGTACTGCCGGATGCGGTTTGCGGAAGCGGCAGGCGGTCAGCCAGTACCAGCGGCGCCAACGCCAACAGCAGCACCGCGATCGCCAGCGTGCGCGACACCGGCGCGCGCCGGAAACGCAGGCGCTCCAGCCACCACGCAGCGAGTGCCAGCAGGACCAGGCCCACCAGCGCCAGGCCCACCGCATCGATGCCGCGCTGCTTGCCCAGCACCCACAGCAACCAGACCGCAGTGAGATACATCGGGAAGGCGAGGACGTGCTTGAGCGTTTCCATCCACGCCCCCGGCTGCGGCAGGCGGCGGGCCAGCGATGGCACGAAACCGATCAGCAGGAAGGGCAGCGCCAGCCCGAGGCCCAGCGCGGCGAACACCAGCAGTGCCAGCGGTACCGATGCGGCAAACGCGAACGCCAGCGCCACCGCCATGAATGGCGCCGTGCACGGACTGGCAATCACCACCGCAAGCACGCCGGTGAAGAAATCCGCGACAGGACCGGAACGGCCCGCCAGGCTCTGCCCGGCGCCCGCCAGGCGGTGGCCCAGCGAGAACACGCCCGACAAACTCAGGCCGACCGCGAACATCACGTAGGCCAGCACTCCGATCACCAGCGGCTGCTGCAGCTGGAAGCCCCAGCCCAGCGCTTGTCCGGTGGCACGCAGTGCCAATACCAGCGCACCCACGGCCATAAAGCTGGACAGCACGCCGGCGGTGTACCAGAGCGCATGGCTGCGCGCGCGGTCGCCGCTGCCGGCCAGCGACAGTGCTTTCAGGGTCAACACCGGCAACACGCACGGCATCAGGTTGAGCACCAGGCCGCCGGCCAGGGCCAGCAGCAATGCCAGCAACACGCCGGGGCCCTGGCGCGGTTTGCTGCCAAGGATATCGGCCGGTGGCAGGGTGCGCGGCACGTCGGCCGGGAGCGCGGCTGCGGACGTGGCAGCCGCATTGCCATCGGCAATGGGGGTTTGGGTCATCGACGATGGCGCCGCGATCGCGGCGGCCGCAGCCGTCGAGGCGGCCATGGCGGGCGTTGCGGCCGGGCTGGTGGCCAACTCGCCCACGGGCAAGGCCACGCGGACCGTGCGCGTCATCGGCGGATAGCAGATGCCGTCGTTCTGGCACCCCTGGAAGGTTGCGGTCAGGGTCGCCTGCTGCGCACTGGTACTGGTGCGGCGCAGCGGCACCGGCACGTCGATCGAGTCGAAATACACCACGACATTGCCGAAGTGTTCGTCGCGATGCTGCACGCCCTGCGGCCAACGCGGGCTTTCCAGCGTGATGCCCTCGGCGGCCAGGGTCAGCTGCGTATTGTCGCGATACAGGTAATAACCACGCGCCGGGGTGAAGCGCAGCAGCAGCGTATTGCCGCCATCGGCGATTGCCTCGAACTTGAACGCCTGCTCGGGCGGCAGCGGCAAGGCGTCGCTGGCGCCGCCGGTCTTCACGGCCAATGGCGACGCGCCGCCGAGTGATTTTCCAAGTGCCGCGAAACCGGCATCAGCCTGGGCCGGGACCGCGGTTTCAGGTCCGACGCGGGACGCCGTGCCTGCCGGCAATGCCACGGTCAAGCTGCGCGATTGCGGCGGATAGCACACCCCGGCATCGGCGCAGCCCTGGTAGCTGATTTTCAGGGTGACGCTGGCGCCATTGGCGGCGACCACCGGCACGGAGCCGGTGAGATGCTTGCGAAAGGTCTCGACCTTGCCGAAGAACTCGTCGTCGTGCGGGGTGCCGTGCGGCAGTTCGATCGCGCCCAGTTGCGCCGCGCCCACCGACACCACCTTGGTGCGATGCCGGTACAGGTAATAGCCATCGGCAATCTTCCAGTTGACCTCGATGCGGTTGGTCGCGCTTGCCTTGGCACTCAGCACGAAGGCCTGGTCGACCGGCAGCAGGTCGTCTTCGTCGACGGCGGCCATGGCCGGCAGCACGCAGGCCAGGCACAGCAGCAACGCAGTGCTCCAGCGCTGCCAGGGGGAGACGGGCGACTTCACTTATTCCAACTCCAATAAGGTGTGGGTGGATGCGGTTTGCGCGACGATCCAGTCCAGGTAGGGCTGCGAGCCGCCCGCCACTTCGACCGCCAGGACTTCCGGCAGTTCATACGAATGCAGGGCCTGGATGCGTGCCGACACGGCCTGCAGGTGCTCGCCACGGGTCTTGATCAACAGCAACACTTCGCCTGCATGCTCCACCGTGTCCTGCCAGCGATACACCGAGTGCACGCCGGGCAACACGTTGACGCACGCCGCCAGCCGCTCGTCGACCAGCGCCTGGGCGATGCGCGAGGCGGTGTCGGCATCGGGGCAGGCGCAATAACACACGAGCAGGTCGGTCGCGGGCAACGGAAGCACCGGAGGATCGGGTCGAAGGGATTTGCATAGCCTAGCCGACCGCGAGCTTGCAGGACGGGCACGGTGGGCCTTGAAAGCCCGGATGGCTCCCCCATCTCACAGGCATCCCGGCTTGCCGGGTTTTATCGCCACCGGAATTGGCACTCGGTACCAACGACTGCTAAACTCCGCACCCAGCTACAGTAATTTTCCTAGTTCAATCAACCATTTGCGAGGATTGCAATGAATCTCAAGCCGCTCTACGACCGCGTGGTCATCAAGCCGATCGAAGCCGATGAAGTTTCCGCCGGCGGCATCCTGATCCCGGATAACGCCAAAGAAAAGCCCACCAAGGGTGAAGTCGTCGCCGTCGGCGAAGGCAAGGCCCTAGACAACGGTAGCGTCCGCGCCCCGAAGGTCAAGGTTGGCGACAAGGTCATCTACGGCCAGTACTCGGGCAGCAGCTACAAGCTCGAAGCCGTCGAATACAAGATCGTGAAGGAAGACGACATCCTCGCAGTGCTCGCCTGAGGCGATGCCCGCCGGGAATCGGTGATGTGCAATGAGGCGTCGGTAGGGCACACCACCTGCGCCGACCCCGTCCCTGACCCGATATCCCGCTCCTGATCTACCGATTCCCTTACCCCCATTTCATATTCCCGGAGTTTCATCATGTCTGCCAAAGAAATCCGTTTCGGTGAGGACGCGCGCGCCAAGATGGTGCGCGGCGTCAACGTTCTCGCCAATGCCGTCAAGGCAACGCTCGGCCCGAAGGGCCGCAATGTCGTGCTCGAGAAGAGCTACGGCGCCCCCACGATCACCAAGGACGGCGTTTCTGTCGCCAAGGAAATCGAGCTTGCCGACAAGTTCGAGAACATGGGCGCGCAGATGTTGAAGGAAGTCGCCTCCAAGACCTCCGACAACGCCGGTGACGGCACCACCACCGCCACCGTGCTGGCACAGGCCCTGATCCGCGAAGGCGCCAAGGCCGTCGCCGCCGGCATGAACCCGATGGACCTCAAGCGCGGCATCGACCAGGCCGTCAAGGCTGCCGTCGTCGAGCTCAAGAAGCTCTCCAAGCCCACCGCCGACGACAAGGCGATTGCCCAGGTCGGCACGATCTCGGCCAACAGCGACGAGTCGATCGGCACGATCATCGCCGACGCCATGAAGAAAGTCGGCAAGGAAGGCGTGATCACCGTTGAAGAAGGCTCGGGCCTGGACAACGAACTCGACGTCGTCGAGGGCATGCAGTTCGACCGCGGCTACCTGTCGCCGTATTTCATCAATAACCAGCAGTCGATGTCGGCCGAGCTGGATGACCCGTACATCCTGTTGCACGACAAGAAGATCTCCAACGTCCGTGACCTGCTGCCGGTGCTCGAAGCCGTCGCCAAGTCGGGCAAGCCGCTGCTGATCGTCGCCGAAGAAGTCGAAGGCGAAGCGCTGGCCACCCTGGTGGTCAACACCATCCGCGGCATCGTCAAGGTTTGCGCCGTCAAGGCGCCGGGCTTCGGCGACCGTCGCAAGGCGATGCTCGAAGACATGGCGATCCTCACCGGCGGTACGGTGATTTCCGAAGAAGTCGGCCTGTCGCTCGAGAAGGCCACGATCAAGGACCTGGGCCGCGCCAAGAAGATCCAGATCACCAAGGAAAACACCACGATCATCGACGGCGCCGGTGAGACCGGTGGCATCGAAGGCCGGATCAAGCAGATCAAGGCGCAGATCGAAGATACCTCGTCGGATTACGACAAGGAAAAACTGCAAGAGCGCGTGGCCAAGTTGGCCGGCGGTGTTGCGGTGATCAAGGTCGGTGCCAGCACCGAAATGGAAATGAAGGAAAAGAAGGCTCGCGTCGAAGACGCCCTGCACGCCACGCGCGCTGCAGTGGAAGAAGGCGTGGTCCCGGGCGGCGGCGTGGCCCTGGTGCGTGCGTTGCAGGCCATCGGTGAATTGAAGGGTGCCAACGAAGACCAGAACCACGGCATCGTGATTGCCCTGCGCGCGATGGAAGCGCCGCTGCGCGAGATCGTCGCCAACTGCGGCGAAGAGCCGTCGGTCGTGCTCAACAAGGTCAAGGATGGCACCGGTAATTACGGCTACAACGCCGCGACCGGCGAATACGGCGACATGATCGCGTTCGGCATCCTCGATCCGACCAAGGTCACGCGCTCGGCACTGCAGAACGCGGCCTCGATCGCCGGCCTGATGATCACCACCGAAGCCATGGTGGCCGAAGCGCCCAAGAAGGACGAGCCGGCCATGGGTGGCGGCGGTGGCGGAATGGGTGGCATGGGCGGCATGGGCGGCATGGATTTCTGATTTGCCTGCACGTGCAACACGCAACAGCAAAAACCCCGCAGCGATGCGGGGTTTTTGTTTGCGCGCAAGCCGCGATCTCGCCGCCGGCGATGTGGTCGGACTTGAGCAAGCCGGGCCACGAGGCTAGGCTCCGCGCCATGCCAACCACATTGATCATCGTCGACGATTTCCTCGGGCCCGCAGATGCGAAGGGACTGCGCGAGGCTGCGCTGGGACTCACCTACCCCGAGCAGCAGGGTGCGTTTCCCGGTCGAAACTCGGTGGAGCGGCTGGAGATCGGCGGGTTGACCGAAGCGGTGTCGCAGCTGGTCGGCGAGCCGCTCAAACCGATGCCACCGACGCAGTCGCATGCGAAGTTCCGCATCACCCAGGCAGGTGATGTCGGCACGGCGAAGGTGCACGTCGACTCGTCGCACTGGTCGGGGATCCTGTACCTGAGCCGGCCCGAGGATTGCCAGGGCGGGACCGAGTTCTTCCGCCACATCCCGACCAATACCGAGCGCGCGCCGTATGACGATGCGGAGCTGGAGGCGATGGGCTATTCCTCGCGGCAGGCGATGTTTCGCGATGTCATCAACCGCGATGGCATCGACGACTCGAAGTGGGAAATGACCATGCGCGTGCCCATGCGGTTCAATCGATTGGTGCTGTTGCGTCCGTGGCTGTGGCATACCGCAGGCCCGGCTTTCGGCGACACGCCCGAAAATGGCCGCCTCGTCTACCTGATGTTTTTTGCCGCGGCCTGAAGTCGCGATTGCAGGCGCAGCGTGTCGGGCTTGGTTCGGACCGGTCCGGCCCTGTGTTGCACGGGATACCGGATGCGCGGCGCCCGCGATATCAATCGCCGGATTGGCTTGCGTCCGCTGCGGTGCCGCCGCTCGCCTGCTACAGGCCTCGCATGCTTTAGACCTCGCGTGCTCCAGGGCGCGCATGCTCCAGACCGCGCATGCTCCAGGCACGGGCCTGCGCGGCCGGGCAGTTATAGTGCCAGCCCCCTGCCATCGCACCTCTCCATGACCGATCCGGATCGAATCGTACGCGGCGAACACACCATTGCCCTGGCGGCCGGCGGCACCGGTGGACATTTGTTTCCGGCCGAAGCGCTGGCGCGCGAGCTGCTCGCACGCGGGCACCAGGTGGTGATCTACACCGAACGCCGTGGCGCGACATACACCCAGGCGCTGCAGGGATTGCCATACGTGGTGTTGCCCGCGCGCAGCTTGGCCGGCGGCATCGGCGGCAAGCTCGCGGCTGGTTTCACGATCCTGCGCGCCACCTTGCAAGCGCGGCGCGACATGAAACGGCGCAAGGTGGCATTGCTGGTGGGATTTGGCGGTTATCCGAGCTTCGCGCCAGCGGTTGCGGCCAAAAGCCTCAAGCTGCCCTTGCTGCTGCACGAACAGGCGACGCGACTGAGCATGGCCAACCGGCAGCTGCTGCGTCATGCCGATGCACTGGCGACCTCGTTTGCGGACGTCGCAGGCTGCGAAGGTTTTGCGGCCACGCGCATCACCGAAACCGGCAATCCGGTCCGCCAGGACATCCTTGCCGCGCGCGCAGACTATCCGGCGCTGTCGGCGGATACGCCGCTGGAACTATTGGTGGTCGGAGGCAGCCAGAGTGCGCGCGTGTTTGGGCACGTGGTGCCACCGGCGCTGCTGGCGCTGCCCGATCACGTCCGCCATCGGCTTCACCTGTCGCTGCAGTACAAGGGCGACGATGCCGATGCCATCGCCACGCGCCTGCAGCAGGCCGGCATTGGCGCAACCGTGCGGCCATTCTTCGACGACATGGGTGCACGCCTGCGCGCGGCGCACCTGGTCATCACCCGCGCCGGTGCGACCACCGCAGCGGACCTGCTCACCGTCGGCCGACCGGCGATCTTCGTGCCTATCCCGCATGGCGGCGCGCGCGAGGAGCAGCGTCGCAATGCCGACACGCTCGCCGACGCGGGCGTGGGCTGGTGCCTGCCGGAGGCGGAATTCACTTCGCCGGCACTGGCAGCGCTGCTGTCGGGATTGTTCGCATCGACGATCAAATTGCCGCAGGCCGCGGCCATCGCCGCCTCGCTGGCGCGCCCGCATGCCGCGGCGAACCTCGCCGATCTGGTTGAGCGCATGCAGCGCGGACATGACGCCTCGACCGACCGGGATGGCTGACGCATGGACGCAAACGACAGCGACGTCCTGATCATCGGCGGTGGCCACAATGGCCTGGTGTGCGCGGCGTACCTGGCCGGCGCCGGATTGAAGGTGCGCGTGCTGGAGCGGCGCGGCATTGTCGGCGGCGCCGCGGTGACCGAGGAGTTCCATCCGGGTTTCCGCAATTCCAGCGCCAGCTACACCGTCAGCCTGCTCAACCCGAAAGTGATCGACGAGTTGCGGCTGGTCGATCACGGCCTGCGCGTGGTTGAGCGCCCGTATGCGAATTTCCTGCCGTTGCCCGACGGCCGCGCCTTCCGCCTGGGCGGTGAGCGCACGCAGGCGGAAGTCGCGCAGTGGTCGGCGCGCGATGCGCAGCGATTGCCGGAGTACTACGCGATGCTCGACCGCGTCGTCGTGGTGCTGCGCGAATTGATCACGCGCACGCCGCCCAATGTCAGCGATGGTTTCGTGCTCGCCGATTGGCTGGCCTCGCTGTCGGTGGCGAGGCAACTGAAGCACCTCGACATGCGTGGCCGCCGCGACCTGCTCGACCTGTTCACGAAGTCCGCTGGCGAAATGCTCGATGCCTGGTTTGAGTCGGAGCCGTTGAAAGCGGTGCTGGGCTGGGATTCGGTGGTCGGCAATTTTGCCAGTCCGTACACGCCCGGCAGCGCGTATGTGCTGCTGCACCATGTCTTTGGCGAGGTCAACGGCAAGCAGGGCGCGTGGGGCCACGCGATCGGCGGCATGGGTGCGATCACCCAGGCGATGGCGAAAGAGTGCGCGGCCCGCGGCGTGCGTGTGGAAACCGACGCCGAGGTCGCGCGCGTGATCGTCGAGCCTGCGCAGGGAAAACAGGGCAACGCGGTGGGCGTCGTGCTGGCCGATGGTCGCGAGTTCCGCGCGGGCACCATCGTGTCCAACCTCAACCCGAAGCTGCTGTACACGCGGCTGGTCGAACGCAGCGCGCTCGACGACGACACCGCGCAGCGCATCGCGGCGTACCGCAACGGCTCCGGCACGTTCCGGATGAATGTCGCGCTGTCGGAATTGCCGGATTTCATCGCCGCACCCGGCACGCATTTGCAGCCGCACCACCAGAGCGGAATCCTGATCGGGCCATCGCTGCGCTATTTCGAGCAGGCGTATTTCGATGCCAAGTCGAAGGAGCACAACCCCGGTTGGGCGCGCGCGCCGATTGTCGAGGTGGTGATTTCATCGACGCTCGACGACACGCTGGTCGACCCTGCCGTGGCGCCGCCGGGCTCGCACGTCGCCAGCCTGTTTTGCCAGCACGTGAGCCCGTGGCTGTCGGACAGCGGGCAAGTCGACGGCGGCTGGGACGCGCATCGCGACACGGTTGCCAACCTGATGATCGATACCGTGGATGCCTACGCACCTAATTTCCGCCGCAGCGTACTGGGCTACAAAGCGCTGTCGCCGCTGGACCTGGAGCGCACGTTTGGATTGACGGGCGGTGACATCTTCCATGGCTCGCTCGGACTCGATCAACTGTTCAGCGCGCGGCCGCTGCTGGGGCAGGGCAATTATCGCGGCGCGCTCGGGCATTTGTATCTCTGCGGCGCCGGCACCCATCCCGGCGGCGGTGTCACTGGACTGCCCGGCCGCAACGCGGCGCGCGAGATCCTGCGCGATCTCAGGCGCGGACCGCGACCGTCGTAGCAGCGCACCATGGGCGCGAGTGGCTCTCACCGGTAACGATCCATCGCCCCGGCTGGACGCTGCTACGGGCGTTGCGTGTGTCCACCCACTGGCCGCTGATCGCCGCTTTTCGCGATATTGATGCTGACTCCCGCAAGGATTCCGCACATGGGCCGTACTCCGCTGTTCCATTTGCTGCAGCGCGCAGCACGCATCGCGCATGCCGCAGCGCAGGATCGCGCGCCACTTGATGAGTTTTACCAACGCGGATGCGAAACCCGCAGCGATCCTTCGCGACGCCGTTTCCTGCAGGCTGCGGGTGCGGGCTTGCTGGTGGCGGGTTGCCGCACGCTACCCAAGCCGGGCAAGCCTTCGGCAGGCGACGAGGTTGTCATCGTCGGTGCCGGTATCGCCGGGCTCACGGCGGCATGGCGCCTGCGCCAGCAGGGCGTGCGGGTGCGCGTGTTCGAGGCGCAAACGCGTATCGGCGGACGCATGTTCAGCCTGCGCGACCACTTCACCGGCGATGAGGGCGGCGACGGACAGGTGATCGAGCTGGGCGGTGAACTGATCGACAGCGATCACCTCCGCATCCGCGCACTGGCGAGTGAACTGGGCCTGGTGCTCGACGATCTTCTCGACAATGACAGCGACCGCGACACTTGGTTTTTCGATGGCCGCGCGCTCACCGAGCGCGAGATCGTCGAAGCCTTTGTTCCCGTTGCGGCGGCGATTGAACGTGACCTCGCCACGCTCGGCGATGGCGACATCCTTCATGACGACCACCAGAACGCCGATGCGCTCGATGCGCTGTCGATCGCGCAGTGGCTGGACCGCAATGGCGTATCAGGTTGGCTGCGCAAGCTGATCGATGTCGCCTACACCACCGAGATGGGGCTGGAGATCGACGCGCAGTCGGCGCTGAATTTTCTGACCTTCATCGGCACCGACGAGAAGGATCACTTCGCCATCTTCGGCGGCAGCGACGAGCGCTTCCATGTGCGTGGCGGCAATGACCGGATCGTGCATGGCCTGGGCGCGAAGCTGGTCGATGCGCTCGAAACCGGCAGCGTGCTGGAGGCCGTGCGCGGCGGCGCGTCGGGTTACATCCTGACGTTCCGGCGCGATGGCGCGACGCACGACGTGGTCGCAAGACAGGTGATCCTCGCGTTGCCCTTCACGCTGCTGCGGCAAGTGCGCATCGACCTGGCCCTGCCGGCGGTGAAGCGCCATGCCATCGACCACCTGGCCTATGGCAGCAATGCAAAATTGATGATCGGCTATGACCGTCGCGTCTGGCGTGCGCAGGGGGCCAATGGTGCGGCGTTCAGTGATCTTGCATTCCAGAGCAGCTGGGAAACCACGCGCAAGCAGGCCGGCACTGGCGGCGTGTTGACCAATTTCACCGGTGGACGCCATGGCATCGAACTGGGCCAGGGCACGGCAAGACAGCAGGCCGATGCCGCAACCGCGGCGATCGAACCGATGTTTCCCGGGGTGCTGGCTGCGCGTGCCGGCGCGCGTGAAGTGCGCATGCACTGGCCCTCGCATCCGTGGACGCTGGGCAGCTACGCCTGCCTGCGTCCCGGCGACTGGACCGGCCTGCGCGGGGCGATGGGCGCGTCTGTCGGTGGCCTGCATTTTGCCGGCGAACACTGCGCCCTCGACACCCAGGGATTCATGGAAGGCGGCTGCGAATCCGGCGAAACCGCTGCCCAGTCAGTGCTCGATCTCCTGCATCCGCGCGCCGCGTTGAGGCGGGCCGCGTGAGGATCATTGTTGAACCCGCCAGTCCTGTTTTGCAGTGCAGCGTGCATCTGTACTAACAATTCCTTCACAGTTACTCCGCACCCGACGTGGGGGAGGGAGCAAAAGCCCGAAGCGGTTCGCCGCTCCGGGCTTTTTTAATGTGCGATGCCACAATGGCCGCGTGAACGAACCCGCCGCCGCCCTGCCTCCTGATCCCGTCATCGAGCGCGCACTGGCGCGCTTGCCGCCCGAGCTGCGGGCGGATGCGCGGCTGTGCGAGACCGTACGCCAGGTGGCGGTGGCCAGCGATTTTGCGATCGGCGTGCTGGTCCGGCAGCCGGACGTGTTGGCCCGGCTGATTGCCGACGACGGTGCGCAGCCGCTGCCTTTGCCGGTATTGGACGCCGAGCAGCGCGACGCCTGGCCGGCCTTGCTGCGTCGCTACCGCAGCGCCGAATCGACGCGGCTGGTCTGGCGCGACGTGCTCGGGCTGGACGATGTCGATGCCACGCTTGCCGGCAGCACGCGGCTCGCCGAGCAATGCCTGCAGCTCGCGTTGAGCGCACTGCACGACGATTTCGCCAGGCGCCACGGGGCGGTACGCAGCGCCGACGGCCACGTGCAACAGCTGGTCGTCTTTGGCCTGGGCAAGCTGGGTGGCGGCGAGCTGAATTTCAGCTCCGACATCGACCTGGTCTATGCCTATGCGCAGGATGGCGACAGCGACGGCGCCCGCCCGCTGGCGGCGGAAGCGTATTTCGCCAGGCTCGGCCAGCAATTGGCCCGGTTGCTGGATGACACCACCGCCGAGGGGTTCTGCCATCGCGTCGATTTGCGCCTGCGCCCGTTCGGCAACGCCGGGCGCGTGGCGTTGTCGTTCGCGGCGATGGAGCAATACTTCCAGCGCGAAGGACGTGACTGGGAACGCTATGCGTGGCTGAAGGCGCGGCCCGTCGCGGGTGACCTGCAGGCCGGCGATGAATTCCTCGCCACCTTGCGGCCGTTCGTGTATCGCCGCTACCTGGACTTCGGCGCACTGGACGGCCTGCGCGCGATGAAGGCGACGATCGCGGCCGAAGTCGCGCGCAAGGACCTTGCCGACGATATCAAGCGTGGCCCGGGCGGCATCCGCGAGATCGAATTCCTGGCCCAGGCCCTGCAACTGATCCATGGCGGACGCGACGCAAGCCTGCGCGAACGCCGACTGTTGCCGGCATTGGATGCGCTGCTGGCGGCGCATCATGTTTCCAGCGACGCGCACGACACGCTGGTGTCGGCGTATCGATTCCTGCGGCGCCTGGAAAACCGCCTGCAGATGCTGCGCGACGCGCAGACCCATGCCTTGCCCGATGACCCGCACGATCGCATGCGCGTGGCGGTCGGACTGGGCCATGTCGACTGGCCCGCCTTGCGCCATGCACTTGATGCACAGCGCAGCCTGGTGGCACTCGAATTTGAAGCCCTGCTGGCGCCGCGCCAACGCAAGCCCGACGCCAATGGCCTGGCCGGATACTGGCGCGCACTGCCCGAAGACGGCGACGCGCAGGTGCTGGCCGACGCAGGCTATGCCGAAGCCATCGCCGCAGATGCCGCGTTGCGTGATTTCGTGCGCACCCCTGGCGTGCGCGACCTGTCCGACAGCGCGCGCGCGCGGCTGGATCGGGTGGCACCGGTATTGATACAGGCCGCAGGCAAGGCGCACGATTCCGGGCTGGTGTTGCGGCGGCTGCTTGCGCTCTTGCACAACATCGCGCGCCGCGCCAGTTACCTGGCCCTGCTCGATGAGCAGCCCGTGGCCTTGTCGCGCCTGGTCAATGCCGTGGTGCGCAGCGCCTTTCTCGCCGAGCGTCTCGCTGCCCTGCCATTGCTGCTCGATGAGCTGCTTGATGCGCGCGTCGCCGGGCCATTGCCCGAGCACGACACGTTCGCCCCGGCGTGTGCGCAAGCCCTGCAACTCGACGACACCGAAGCGGCGCTGATGGCGCTCAACGAAACCCGCCAGGCGCTGAGTTTCCGCATCGCGCTGGCCACGCTAGACGGCCGCCAGCATGCGCAGGACAGTGCGCGCCAACTGGCATGGCTGGCCGACGCGGTACTCGATGTCGTGCTGGCGCTGGCGCTGCGCGAACTGCAGCACGCGCACGGCACGATCACCGATGCGAGTTTCGCGATCATCGGTTACGGCAGCCTGGGCGGCGAGGAACTCGGGTTTGGTTCCGACCTCGACCTGGTCTTCCTCTACGACGCGCCGCGTACCGATGACGGCGGCGAGGCGAATTCCGATGGCGCGCGCGCGCTGGATGCGCCGCGCTGGTTTGCGCGGCTGGCGCAGAAAATCGTCGCCTTGCTGGGGACGGTGACGTCGGCCGGTCGCCTGTACGACATCGACGTGCGCCAGCGCCCTGATGGTGGCACGGGCCTGCTGGTGTCCACCTTGGCCAGCTACGACGAATACCAGCGCAACCGCGCGTGGACCTGGGAACACCAGGCGCTGGTGCGCGCCCGTTGCGTGGCCGGCGATGCCACGCTTGGCGCGGCCTTCCGCACGATCCGCGACGACACCCTGGGCCGTGCGCGCGACGCGCAGGCATTGCGCGACGACGTGATCTCGATGCGCCGGCGCATGCGCTCCGAACTTGACCGCAGTGACGCGGCCGGCTTCGACCTCAAGCAGGGCGACGGTGGCCTGGTCGACCTCGAATTTCTGCTGCAATACCTGGTGCTGCGCGATGCTGCCCAGCATCGGCCACTGTTGGTGCCGCGTGATACGCCGCGATTGATCGAGGCGGCCTGCGTGGTGGGCGCATTGGACGCCGCGACCGCGCACGCCCTGTGCGATGCACACGGCGTGCTGCTGGCCGCGGGACTGGAATGCACGCTGGACCGACGCCGGCGCTGGATGGTGGAAAACGACGCGGTGGCCGGTGCGCGCGCGGCGGTGCGCAAAGCCGTGCACGCCTGCGCGCTGGATTTCGACACCGTGCAGTAGCGCCCCGTGGGCGCGATGCCTACACGCTGACGCTCATCGCGCCCATGGGACGCCCCTACAAGAGGCGTTGGCGAACGTGCTCGGCGACGCGCGCGGTTTCGCGCAGGGGTTCGACGTCGAACGCCGCCAGTGTGGCGTCCATGGCGCGGATGCGTCCGCATGCGAGCAGCGTCTCCAGGAAACGACGCGGCCGTCCGCGCACATGCCCTGGGTCCAAAACAAAGACCGGCACGCGCGTGGCGCAGGCTTCGGAGATCATGTTGACCGAGTCGGCCGAACACACGATGCGATCGGCCCACGCCAGCAGGCCCGCATAGGGATTGGCGCCGTCGGCCTCGCCGCGCCAGACGATGCCGGGCGTGTCGTCATAGCGATGGCGCAAGGCCTCGCATATCGCGCCCGGCGTGCGCCGCGAGGTGGTGAGCAAGAGGCTGCCGCCGTCGCGCGCCAGGATGTCATCGAGCTGCCGCGCCAGGCGTTCGAAGGCAGCCCGATCGAATTTCGCATGCGCGCTGCCGCCGCCGAGCAACACGGCCGTGCGCGGGCCGGGGAGTTCGGCAAACGCGGGGAATAGCCCGCGTGCCCGCGCCAGCCAGGCATCGTCGACCGGATGCAGGCTGCCCACCGTGTAGATGACGTTGGCGCCATGCAGGCCATCGTGTTGTGGCGTGATGAGCAGGTCCCAATTTTCGGGGTCGATGCGTGGATCGAGGATCTGCACGGTTTGCGCGCCGCGTTCGCGCAGCAGGCGTGTCACCAGCGCGGCCTGCCGGCCGCAGCCGATGGCCAGCCGTGGCGGCGTGGCCAGGGCTTTGAAAAAATCGTCGCCGAAGGCGAGCGCGCTGCCGGGCCATCGGCGCGGCGCCAGCCAGCGCCACGGAATCCGTGTGGCGAGCTCGTGGGCGACAACGCGGGCGCCGGTGAGGTCGGCGACGCTGGCTGCCAAGGCGCTGGCCTGGCGAACGTTGCCGGCATGGCCGTCACTGATTGCCCAGATTTGCGTTGAATCAATCACTGAAGCCGCTTTTGTTCCAAAAAAGTAGGTAATACGTTCCGGGTACGAGGCTGTTGCTTCATTCGCGGAACTCTACACTGCCCACCTTCGCCGCATGCCGTGGCGCGATTCAACGGAAGATCCTGATGACCCATGCTTTGCCGGCCGCTGCCCTCGACCAACTATTCCGCACCGCACGCACCTACAACGCCTTCAGTGGGGAGGTCAGCGACGAGACCCTGCGCCAGCTCTATGACCTGGTCAAGTGGGGCCCGACCAGCGCCAACATGTCGCCGGCCCGTTTCGTGTTCGTGAAGTCGAGCGCCGCCAAGGCCAGGCTGGAACCGGCGCTGTCGGAAGGCAACCACGACAAGACCATGGCCGCACCGGTGACGGTGATCGTCGCCTTCGACGAGGACTTCCACGAAAAGCTGCCCTACCTGTTCCCGCATACCGACGCCAAAAGCTGGTTCGACGGCCCGCGCGACGGCCGCCGCGAGGCCGGCTTTCGCAACGGCAGCCTGCAGGGCGCCTACCTGATCCTGGCGGCGCGCGCGTTGGGCCTGGATACCGGGCCGATGTCGGGTTTCGACAACGCCGTGGTCGACGAAGCCTTCTTCAAGGGCACCACGATCAAGTCCAACTTCCTGGTCAACCTCGGCCAGGGTGATCCGGCCAGCATCTTCGGTCGTTCGCCGCGGCTGGGCTTTGACGAGGCCGCGCGCATCGAGTGATGCAAGCGCCGCCATGCCGCACGCAAGGCACGCGCAAGGCAATGGCTCGCAATTTTCCCGATATTTTCATCCCGATGTTTTCACCCTGAAATTCTCATCCCGATATTTCCAGGCTGTTTGCCAGCCGCGTCTCGATTGCCGGAATCCACTTATGAAACGTCTCCTGCTTGCCGCCGCACTCTCGCTGTTCGCCGCCTCGGCCGTCGCCGCGCCGCTGACCTACAGGCTCGATCCCAACCATACCCAGGTGATCGCGCAATGGAGTCATTTCGGGTTTTCCCACCCCTCGGCGTACTTCGGTCAGGCCGACGGCACGCTGGTCTACGACGCCGACGACATCGCCGCATCAAGTGTGCAGGTGACCTTGCCGCTGGTCGGGCTCAATGCCTTGGTGGCGGACTTCACCGAGCACCTGAAAAGCGCTGATTTCTTCGATGCCGCCAAGTTCCCGGACGCGACCTTCAAGAGCACCCGGGTCGAGGACATGGGCAAAGGCAAGCTGAAAGTGACCGGGAACCTCACCATCAAGGGCATCGCCAGGCCGGTGGTGCTTGAGGTGACCTTGAACAAGGCCGCCGTGCAGCCGATGGCCAAGCGCCAGGCGATTGGCTTCGACGCGACCGCGACCATCAAGCGCAGTGATTTCAACGTCGCCCTGTACGTGCCAAACGTCAGCGACGAGGTAATGTTGCGCATCACCACCGAGGCGCTGGTGACCGAGCCCGACGCGGCAAAGTAAGCTCGCGTCGCCACCTGCCGTGCCGTGCATGGCGGCAGATTTTTCAACTCGGGAATTTGCAATGCAGGTCATGCGCGCTGCCGCCGATCGCGGCCATGTCAAAACCGGCTGGCTGGACAGTCAGCACACGTTTTCGTTCGGTCATTTCCACGATCCCGCCTGGATGGGCTGGGGGCCGCTGCGCGTGATCAACGAGGACCGGGTTGCCGCGGGCGCGGGATTCCCCCCGCACGGGCACGCCAACATGGAAATCCTCAGCTACGTCATCGACGGCGCCCTCGCGCATCGCGATGACGCATCGGGCCAGGGCCCTGGCAGCGAGGGCGTACTGCGCGCCGGCGAATGGCAATCGATGAGCGCCGGCCACGGCATCGAACACAGCGAGTTCAACGCATCCAAGGATGCGCCGGTGCATTTCCTGCAGATATGGATCCAGCCCGACCGCGTCAATGCGTCGCCCGCGCATGCGCAACGCACGTTCGACCCGCAGGCACGACGTGCACGTTGGGCGACATTGGTGTCACCTGACGGCTGCGACGGCAGCCTGGCGATCCGCCAGCAGGCGTGGCTGCACGGTGTGCAGCTTGGCGCGGGTGAGTCCGTGACGTTCACCCTGCGGCCCGAGCGGCGCTATTGGCTGCAACTGGCGCAAGGCGCGATGCACGTCGATGGACAACCGATGGGCGCTGGCGATGCGATCGGATACGTGCAGGAAGCCGCAGACATCAGCCTCGTCGGCGTCGGCGACACCATGGCCGACGCATTGTTGTTTGACCTGCCCCTGTAGCCGCGCACCATGGGCGCGATGGCCTTGCGGCCAAGCCTCACCGGCCCGCACCTGCGCGCCTCAACGATGGCGGCGTTAAACTGTGCGTCTTCCGCACCGACCCCGAATGCCATGAATGCAGCCATCGCCACCTCCGTGCAAGCCAATGCCCAGTCGTGCTACGAGGTGCATCGCAGCGAGTTGCCGTTGAGCTGTCCGCTGCCTTCGATGGCTCTGTGGAACTCGCATCCGCGCGTGTACATGGCGATCGAGGAGCAGAACGGCCAGTCCGATTGCCCGTATTGTGGCGCGCACTTCGTCCTCGTTGACTGAGACCGGCAACCACGGGATGGGTCGCGACGATCCCCATCGCGATCATTCGTCTGGCAACGATATGTCTGGCAACACCGCGCCGCGCGCGTTGACCGTGATGCAACTATTGCCGGCGCTTGAGTCGGGGGGCGTCGAACGCTCCACCATTGAGATCGCCGATGCGCTGGTGCGCGCCGGCCATCGCGCCATCGTGGTGTCTGCCGGCGGCCGCTTGCTGCCGACATTGCAGGCCACGGGCGCCGAACACATCACGCTCGACATCGGCCGTAAATCGCTGGCGACCCTGCGCGCCATCGGCCCGTTGCGTGAGCTGTTTGCGCGTGAACACGTCGACATCGTGCACGCGCGCTCGCGCCTGCCGGCGTGGATCGGCTGGCGGGCACTGCGTGGATTGCCGCAAACCCGGCGGCCAAGATTCGTCACCACCGTGCATGGCCTCAATTCACCCTCGCGTTACAGCGCCATCATGACCCGCGGCGAACGCGTGCTGTGCGTGTCCAATACGGTGCGCGACTACGTGTTGCAGCATTACCCGCAGACCGATGCCCAGCGATTGCGGGTGATACCGCGCGGCATCGACCCGCAGAAATTTCCACGTGCGCCTTGGCCCGACCCCGCCGCGCGCGCGCACGTTGCCGCCTTGCATCCGGCGCTTGGTGGAGACGGACCATTGCTGCTGCTGCCAGGGCGCGGCACTCGATTGAAGGGTCATGCCGACGCGCTGGTAGTGCTGGCGCAGCTGCGCGCTGACGGCCGCGATGCACGCCTGTGGATGCCCGGTGCACGCGAGGCGACGCGCAGCGATTACATCACCGAGCTGCAATCCCAAGCCGTGGCGCTGGGGATCGACGAAGCACTCGCCATCACCCCACCCACGGCTGCCATTGCGCAGGCCTATGCCGCCAGCGACCTGGTGCTGCAGTTGTCGCGCAGACCCGAAGCGTTTGGTCGCACCGTGATCGAGGCACTTTCGGTCGGGCGCCACGTCCTGGGCTGGGCGCATGGCGGGGTCGGTGAACTCTTGCGTGAACTGCAGCCGCAGGGCGCGATCACGCCGTTCGACAGCGCGACGCTGCAGGCCGGCGCGCGCGCATTGCTCGCCCATCCCGGTGCGCTTCCCGCTACGATGCCCGCGATGCTCGCGCACTATTCCCTGAACGCCATGCAGCAATCCACGCTCGCCGCCTATGACGAACTCGCCGACTACGCCATCCGCCATTGACCGCAACGCCGGCGCGGCCTTGACCGCAGATGGCTGGCGCTGGGCACCGTATTGGGTGCTGGCCTTTGTTGCACTGTGGCCGGCACCGGGCATCGCCGAAGGCGTGCTGGTGCTGGGCGCGCTGGCCGCCATCTTCAAGTTGCTGCTGTCACGGTTTCGCGGCGGCACCACGTTGCTCAGTGGCCCGGCCTGGGCGCTGACCAGCGTGCTGTTCTTTGCCTACTGGTTGCCGCAATTGATTTCCGCGGTCGACGCCATCGATGCGCGGCATGCGTTCTACAAGGCCGCGACCGGACTGCGGTACCTGCCGTTCCTGTGGCTGGTGGCGTCGGCCGTCGCCGACGCACGCGGGCGTCGCATCACCTTCGGCGGGCTCGCGGTGATCGTCGGCGCCTGGACGCTGGACGCCTTGCTGCAGGCACTGACAGGCACCAGCCCCTTGTTCTGGGGGCTGGATGCACTCAAACAGCTGATCGAACACAAACCCATGTGCAGCGCGGCCGAGGTCGCGGCGGCCGATCGGCTCAGCGGCGTGCTGGGACCATGCAACCTCAAGCTCGGCATCGTCTTGGCCAGCCTGTCGCCCTTCGTGCTGTACGAGGCCGGTCGCCGTTTCGGCAGCCTCGGCTGGATTGTCGCGGCGGCGCTGGTCGGTGCCGTCATCCTGTTGGGCGGCGCACGCGCGGCGTGGCTGACCTACACGCTGGTGCTGCTGTTCTCCGGCTGGCGCCTGATTGGCTGGAAAAAACTCGCCGGCGTGTTCGCGTTCGGCGGCGTGTTGCTGGTGGTGTTGACCCTCACCGTGCCGCAGGTGCGCGAACGTATCCAGCGCACCACGCAAGCACTCACGGCCGATGAAACCGGCGTGGACAGCGCGCTGTCCGGCCGAGGCCGCATCTGGGGCGCGGCGCTGTGCATGGCGCGCGAGCACCCGATCAACGGCATCGGTGCGCGTGGCTTCCGCGAGGCATTTCCGGCGTGTGATCCGGAGCCTGCGCAAACGCCGGCCTGGGGCGCGGGGCCGGCCCTGCATGCCCACCAGATCGTCCTCGAAATCCTCAGCGAAACCGGCCTGATTGGCTTGTTGTTATGGCTTGCGGGCGCGGCGCTGGCATGGCGCGCATGGCGCTATGCAGATGAGGCTGCCCGCGACCGCGCCCGTCCGGCGATGCTGGCACTGGCGGTGACGGTATTTCCGTTCAACACGCACCTGGCGTTTTATTCGACGTTCTGGGGCGGGCTGACATTGTTGCTGGCAGCGTTGTATGCGGGAAGCCTGCTGGCGCGGCGCGTCAGGTAGATTTTGCGTTTCACTCCCGCGCAGGCGGGGATTCCAATCGCAGGGGCGTGGCATCCAGCGATCTTGTCCTGGAAACGAGGCGTTCCTCCTGGAGTTCGAGTTCGAGGGAGGAAGGCTGTCGTGTGGGAATGCCGTTTGATTGTTGAGTGTCGTGGCGTTGTGTTGTGTTGTGGAAATGCCATGGAGGCGAAAATCAAGGGCTCCCGCCTTTGGCGGGTTCATTTCTTTTGATAAGCGTCACTGCGCGCGCAGGAGCACGCGCGAACGGCGAAGCCGGCCCGGAGGGCAAGCGCCATGGATGGCGCGAGTCAAAGAAACGGAACCAAAGAAAAACGCTTTTCCCGACAGGGCACAGCTGATGTTTGATTGGTGCGGGGGGGGGGTTCCAGACTCGCCCTCCATGGCTCGGCTGGAAACCGCGCACATCCATGTGCGCTGCCCTACGGGCCTGGGGACATGAATGGTCTGCCAGCTGTTCGAATAGCGAAGGCAAACACTAATCGTGCCATTCATGGCGCTTCGGGCCGGCTTCGCCGTTCGCGCGCGCTTCTGCGCGCGCAGTGGGGCTTAACAAAAAAAATGAACTCGCGCACCTGCGCGAAAGCCCCTGATCTTCTTGGCGAAAAGAAAATTTTCTCCCCGCAAATGACGCGTCAACGCGCTCACGCGTCGATGCCCGTCCGCGGACAACGCCGCATCACGGACAAAACCATTATTCGTAGGCCGACGTACCATCCGGGCGGCGCTTGAAGCGTCGATGGATCCACAGGTATTGCGCCGGCGCGGCGCGCACCATGGTTTCGATGCCGGCCATCACCAGGGCGGTGTCGACAGTCGGATCGGCGGATGGAAATCCATCGAACGACGGCCACAGTTTCAGCGTGTAGCCACCATCGGCGCGGCGCGCATGTTGGTACAACACGACGGCGGCGCCCGACAGGCGGGCGAGCTGGTGGGTCGAGGTCAGGCTGTGCGCGGGCTGGCCAAAAAATGGCACGTACACACTGTCGCCACGGCTCGGGTCCTGGTCGGGTGCATACCACAGCAGGCCGCCGCGCTTGAGGTGTTTGACCGCGCCGCGCACGTCCTGCTTTGGAAACATCGCCGCGGCATAACGCGCGCGGCCACGACGCACGGCCCATTCCATCACCGGTTGCGAATGTGGCCGGTACATGCCGGCCAGCGGGATGTGGTCGCACATCAGGCGGCCGCAAATCTCAAGGGTGGTGAAGTGCCCCGAAACCACGATTACGCCGCGGCCATTGGCGCGCGCCGCCTCGATGTGTTCGAGGCCTTCAACGATCAGCCCTTTGCGCAGCGGTGCGATCGATCCCCACCACGCACGTGCGAACTCGAACATGCCGATGCCGAGCGCGGAAAAATGTGCGCGCAGCAAGGCATCCCGGGCAGCGGTATCGAGTTCAGGAAAACAAAGTTCGAGGTTGCGCAATGCGATCCGGCGGCGATCACGCAGTGCGGTGCGCAGCACCATGCCCAGCGCGTGACCGAGGCCGCGCTGCCAGGGCCACGGCAGGCGCGCCAGCACCACCATCGCAGCGATGCCCAGCCATGTCGGCCAATGGCGAGGGCCCAGCGGCGGTGGCGCAATCGGTCGGGGAGGCAATGGGGACGTGGCAGGCATGTCGTGATTCTAACGGTGTGCATCGCCGGCCAATATGCGATGGGCGCGCTGGTTGTCTTCCCGGCGGAGTCCAGCCGTGCGCGGGACACGCCCGACTGCAGCCGGGCGTGATGGCCTAGGCGTGCATCGCAGCGATGCCGTCGCCGCGACGATGGTCGCTTCGCTATGCTGTGCAGGTGAAGGTCGACCGGCACGCGGACATCGTCGAACACCTGCTGCGCGGCCTGTATTCGGCCGCGCTGTACCTGTTGGTGCCGATTACCGTGTATCACCTGATCTGGCGCGGCTTTCGCCAGTCCGAATATTTCCAGCGCTGGAACGAGCGCTATGCGCGCTATCGCGCCGCCCCGCACGCGCAAACCGTATGGGTGCATGCGGTCTCTGTCGGCGAGGTCAATGCCGCAGCGCCGCTGGTCAACGCCTTGCTGCGCGAGCGACCAGACTTGCGCCTGCTGTTGACCACGATCACCCCGACCGGTTCGGCGCGCGCACGGGACTTGTGGGGCGATCGTGTCGAGCATGCCTACCTGCCGTACGACCTGTCCGGCGCGGTCAAGCGGTTCCTCGCGCATTTTCGCCCGCAGCTTGGCTTGATCGTCGAAACCGAGCTATGGCCAAACCTGCTGTTCTGCTGCCGCGACCACGACATCCCCGTTTACATCGTCAACGCGCGCCTGTCCGAACGTTCGCTGCGCGGTTATCGCGTCCTGCGCGCGCTGGTCGGGCGCGCGCTGCGCACGGTGCGTGCGGTGGCGGCGCAATCGCGCCGCGATGGCGAGCGCTTCGTGCTTCTGGGAGCGCATCGCGATGCGGTCGTGGTCACCGGCAACCTGAAATACGACATCACCATGGATCCGCGCTGGCCACTGTCGGCCGCCACGTTTCGCGGGCATGCCGGCTCGCGGCTGGCGTGGATCGCCGCCAGCACGCACGAACAGGAAGAAGCCGCGGTGATTGCGATCCATCGCCGCCTGCGTGAACGTTGGCCCGACCTGCTGCTGCTGTGGGCACCGCGCCACCCGGAGCGGTTTCGGGCCGTGGCGCAGGCCTGCGTGGAGAGCGGCTGGCGCGTCGCGACGCGCAAGCTGACCCACTGGCCGGACGGCAACGATGCGGTGTTCGTGATCGACACGCTGGGCGAGCTGATGGATTTCTACGCATGCGCCCAGGTTGCGTTCGTGGGTGGCAGCCTGCAGGACATCGGCGGCCACAATTTATTAGAACCGGCAGCCGTCGGCACGGCAGTGGTGAGCGGCTCGCACCTGCACAACTTTGCCGACATTGCCCGGCAACTCGACAACGCCGGCGCCCTGTGTATCGGCGCCGATGCCGATGCCGTGGGCGCGGCGATCGAGCACCTGCTGGCGGACACCGACGCGCGCTCGTCGATGACTGCCGCGGGCCTGGCGCTGGTGGAGCAGGGTCGCGGCGCGCTGACACGAACGTTGGCGCTCATAGGTCGCGACCTGCCGAAGCGCTGACGGGTGATTGGGATGCGCCCGCCGGCCACGCATCAGTGGCAGGCATGGCGCGGTGGTTTTTACAAGGAATGATCCAGAAAAAAAAACGGCGACCGTGAGGCCGCCGTTTCCGCGATGGATGATCGTCGGTTCGGGACGCCGCCCGACGCGATTACCGTGGCGGGGTGTCGGGGCCAGACGACAGTGCCGCCTCGGCGTCGATGGTCAGCAGGCGATTGACGTCCTGCACGTCGTTGATGTCGAGCGAACCGGTGGACTGGTCGAGCAGCAATCGATTCTGCAAATAGTTGTATTTGGCGATGGCGTAGGCCTGGCGCGCATTGAACAGGTTCTGCTGGTTGATCAGCACGTCCAGCACGGTGCGTGTACCGACTTCCAGGCCGACTTGCGAGGCGTCGTAAGCGGCCTTGGCCGAGACCACGGCGGATCGGCGCGCTTCGATTTCGCTGATCCCGGCGACCAGGGTCTGGTAGGAGTTGCGGGTGTTGCGCACGATCGAGCGCTTCTGCTGCTCGTAGCGGTCCTGGCTGATGTCGCGATTGGCGATTGCCTGGCGCACGCGCGACTGGGTGGCGCCGCCGGAGAAGATCGGCACGGTAAGGGTCAAGCCGACCGTGCGCGATTCGCCCGCCAGTCGCGAGCCGGGAATGGTACCGCCGCCGCCAAGGCCCCAGCTGTCGCCGTTGCCGTAGCTGCCGCCGATGCTGAGCGTCGGGTAGTGCCCGCCGCGCGCGCTGGAGACGCCGAACTCGGCCGAGCTGACCTGGTATTCCGCCGACTTGAGCGCCGGGTTCTGCTCGATCGCCGAGGCGACCCAGGTTTCCACGTTCTGGTTGACCGGCAACTCGGGACGGAAGTCGTCGGGCAGGCCCTTCAGGTTGGTGATCGGCGTGCCGGTGATCTCGGTCAACGCCTGGTAGGCGTCGCGCAGCAGGTTGCGCTGGGTGATGGCATTGGCGCGCGCGCTGTCGTACTGGGCGCGGGCCTCGTGCACGTCGGTGATCGGTGCCAGGCCGACTTCCAGGCGCTTGTCGGCGTAATCGAAGTTGCGCTGGGTCGCGGTTTGGGCCGCCTCGGCGGCGGCCAGGGTTTCGATGGCCACCAGCACGTTGAAGTACGCCACCGAGGTGCGGGTGATCAGCGAATCGCCGGCCGACTCGAGGTCGTAATCAGCGGCCTGGCTGAGCGCGCGCTGCGCCCGCAGGTTGGCAATGTTGCTCCAGTTGAACAGCGACTGGTCCACGTTGGCACTGTAGTTGCGCGAGGTCTGCTCGTCGGACACGCCGGCGTAGTGGGTGCGGTTGAGCGAGGCGCTGCCGTTGATCTGCGGCAGCATCACCGCGCGCGCCTGCACGGCGCCTTCCTTGTTGAACAGGCGTGTGGATTCGGCGGCGGCCAGCTGCGGGTCGCCACTGCGGGCCAGTTCATAGGTTTGCAGCAGGTCTTCGGCGAACGCCGAAGCGGGCAGGAGAGTGGCTACGGCCAGCGCGACGACGAGGGGGAGGCGGCTCATGCGGATTCCTTATGCATCAAAAACGAAGGCGGGCAGGGGCGCGGCGCCGGCGAGGTAGGCAAGGTCGGTTTCAAACAACGATTCAGTGCGGATGCCGTTGACATCGTTGTGCAGCAGCACGGCGTCCATCGACGGCGAGCGCCCCTGCACGACAAACAGACGGCCGCCCGGACGCAGCCACTGCAGGAAGCGCGGCGGCAGCTCGATGACCGCGCCGGTGACGCAGATCGCGTCGAACTGGCGCGTGGATTCCCAGGCAAGGGCGTCGGCGGTCTCGATGGCAACGTTGGCGATGTCCTGGGCCTGCAGGCGCGCGCGCGCGACTTGGGCAAGGTCGGCGTGGCGCTCCAGGCTGACCACGTCGCGGGCCAGGCGGCCCAGGCAGGCGCTGAGGAAGCCGCTGCCGGTGCCGATTTCCAGCACCTCGTCGGTGGGATCCAGCGCCAGCGACTGCAGGGTGCGGCCTTCCAGCACCGGCTTCATCATCCGCTCGCCATGGCCGATCGGCAGTTCGATGTCGGTGTAGGCCAGCGCGCGATAGGCGTCATCGACAAAGGTTTCGCGCGGCAGCGTTACCAGCACGTCGAGCACGCGCACGTCGAGCACATCCCACGGGCGTACCTGTTGCTCCACCATCGTTTCACGGGCTTTGGCGTAATCGATCATCGACATCTCTGGGTCTGTTGCGGTCATTCCGCGATTTTATAGTTGTTTTGCAACGGGTTTCTTGCCGATGCCACGGGCTTCAAGGCGTCGGCACAGCATCGCGGCTGCGGGACGCTGGCGCGCAGTGCCGGAAGTCACCAAGACCGCTGGCACCATGCCGGCGGTCATGGCAACGCCGGATTCCCGGTGCGACCGGCGTAGGCACGCAGGAACATGTCCACCGATGCGGCCAGGTGTTCCTCGGCGGAGGGCTGGCAGGTGCTGCCGCAACCGAACACCAGGCGCGCGTGCATCTCGCCCTTGAGCAGGCAGAAAAATTGCGACGCCGCGAGCGGCAGGTCGGCGATATCGAGTTCACCGGCTTCGACGCGCCGTTCAAGCAGCGTGGCAAAGCAGGCCTGCACGCGCTGCGGGCCGGCTTCCCAGAACAGTTGCGGCAAGGCCGAGTCGGTGACCTGCGGCGCGCACATGATGCGGTGTCCGGCCACGGCCTGCGGCGCGCTGATCATCGCAAAGAACGCCCGCGCGATGTCCATCAGGCGTTCGCGCAGCGGCGTGCCCGGTGACGGTTCGAACAACACCGCCGGTAACTGGGTTTCGCAGTGGGATTTGACGGCAGCGGCAAACAGTGCGTCCTTGTCGCCGAAATGGCTGTAGACGGTGAGCTTGGAAACCCCCGCCTCGGCGGCGATCTGATCCATGCTGACGCGCTCGTATCCGTGCAGGGTAAACATGCGCGTGGCGGCTTCAAGGATCGCCGCGCCCTTGGCGAGATCCTTGGGACGGCCGGGGCTGGCGGGCTTGATCGGCGCCTTGGCGGCAGGCTTGCTGGCAGGTGAGGCTGGCATCCCCTAATACTAGACCAATCGGTTCGGTATTTATAGGTGACCCGGACCGGTAGTTGCCCCCGGTTGGGCTTGGCAGGCCGGTTTTCGTTGCGGCTTCGTGGGTCCGGGCCACGTCCTGCGGCCACGCATGTGCGTCATGTCCCGATGCAGGCCCGTGCGTCGGGTCGTCTCCGTATCGCCAGCTTTCCCCGTGTCGCAGGCATTGCCGACAACCGGGACGCAGGCTTGCGTATGTGAAGACCCGAGTCGCGCCGGTCGATTGCGTGCGCCTGGTCCGGCTGCCGTCACCCATCATTGCGATGCTGCGGGTTGGCCGGAAGCGTTCATGGGCGGGTCCCGTGGATGCGTGACGGCAGCGGCGTGCGGGTCCTCGCGGAAAGGTGGTTGGTCAATAGTGTTGCCTGCTCATGCCGGGACAGCGCGCAGTTGCGCGGACAACGCGGCGTAATCGTTGGCCAGAGGTTCGGCGGACGCTGGACGCGCCAGGCTTTCGGCCAGCGCCGGTGGCGGCGCCACGACATGGCCAACCAGTGGCTCGACGGTGCCCTCGAACTTGGCCGGGTGCGCGGTCGCCACCACCGCCCAGGGCCGGGTGTCGCCGTTCGCGCGCAGGTCTTCAAGCAGGTGCAGTCCGGTCGCGGTGTGCGGGCACGGGATGATGCCGTGGCATTGCGGCGCGCGCGCGATGGTGTCGCGGATGCTGTCATCGCCGACGGACTGGGCGATGAAGGCTGCGCGCAACGCAGCATCGTCATCGTGCCAATGCCGCAGGCGTTCGAAATTGCTCGGCGCACCCACGTCCATCGCATTGGCCAACGTGGCCTGTCCCGGCTGCGGCGCGTAGTCGGCGCCGGCAAAGAATTTCGGCAACACGTCGTTGGCATTGGTCGCCAGGCGGATCTCGCCGATCGGCACGCCCATGCGCCGGGCCACGAATGCCGCGCAGGCATTGCCGAGGTTGCCGGTCGGCACGATGAAGTTCAGCGCGACCTGGTGTCGTGCGTGGAACTGCAGCGCGGCGTGCGCGTAATACGCGGTCTGCGGCAGCAGCCGGCCGAGGCTGATGCTGTTGGCCGACCCCAGCGACACCGTGCGCCGCAGGTTCGCATCGGACAGCGCCTGTTTGGCGAGGCGTTGGCAGTCATCGAAGCTGCCGTTGACGCGCAATGCATGCACGTTGTCGCCCCAGCACGACAGGCCATGTGCCTGTCGCGGTGACACGCGGCCATCGGGATACAGGATCACCACGTTGAAGCCGGGGCGACGATGGAACGCTGCCGCGACCGCCGCGCCGGTGTCGCCGGAGGTCGCGACAAGGATCGTGGCCGGCGGCGCATCGCGGCCGCGCAGCGCCGACAAGGCTTCGGCGAGGAACCGCGCGGCGTAATCCTTGAACGCGGCGGTGGGGCCGTGGAAGAGTTCGAGCAGCCAGTCGCCGTCGCCGTGCAGCGGCCGCAAGGGCGCCGGAAAGGAAAATGCGCGCGCGCAGAGATCGCCCAACGATTTGCGCAGCACGCTGTCGTTGAAGTAGGGCGCCAGCATCGCCTGCGCGGTGTGCGCCAGGGTTTCCGGAACCGTGGCGAACGCGAGTGCCGGGATGCGTTCGGGCACATACAGCCCACCATCGGTCGCCAGGCCGCCGGCGAGTGCGTCATCGATGGACGCGGGATCAGTATCGCCGCGGGTGCTCGGGAACTTCATCGTGCTGCCTTCATGCAAGCCTCGACTTGATCGGCGTCCGTAGGAGCGCCCCATGGGCGCGATGGCTTTACCCGATAACGCTTCATCGCGCCCATGGGGCGCTCCTACGGTTAGAAGGTTCACGACACATCGATGACCTCCGCGCGCGGCCCCGCAACCGGCGAGACGTAGGCGCGCGAATCAAAGCCGGCGGCCGCAAACGCGGCGCGCATTGCCGGCGCGGCGGTTTGCGCCTGGTGTCTTGATGCAAACCAGGCAAACACGCTTGGCCCGGCGCCTGAAATACTCGCGCCCAGCGCGCCATGATCCAGCGCCGCCGACTTGACCTGCGCAAATCCCGGAATCAGCGGGGCACGCCGTGGTTCCACCAGCACGTCATGCAGGCCGTCGCGGATCAACCCCGCATCGCCCCGCTGCAGGCCGGTCAGGAACAAGGCCAGGTGGGTGTTTTGCACCACGATCTGCGACAACGGATACGGCTCGGCCAGCGCGGCGCGCGCATGCCGCGTTTCCAGCACCTGGTCGGGGTGCGCCACCGCGCAATGCAGCCAATCGGGCACCGGCAAGGCAATCATCTGCGTCGCGGTGGCCATCACCACGCCACCCAGCAGCATCGGGGCGACGTTGTCGCCGTGGCGGCTGCCGCTGGACACCGATTCGCCGTCGAGCGCAAACCGATACAAGGCCTCGCGTGGCAGCGGCGTGTCGAGCAACGCATTGGCGGCCACCAGCGCGGCCACGCATGACGCCGCGGAACCACCCAGGCCCGAGCCCAGCGCAATGCCCTTTTCCAACTCCAGTTCGAAGCCGTAGCGCAGGCCGAGTGCTTCGCGCAGCGAAATCAGCGCCTGCCCGGCCGTGTTTTTTTCCGCCGCCAGCGGCAGTGAACGTGCGCCTGGCGTATCGCCATGGATCGCGCGGATGCGCACCCGCGGCTCGTCGATGCGACGCACGCTGGCGATATCACGCGGCCCGACGATGCTATGGCCGAGCAGGTCGAAACCAACGCCGATGTTGCCGACGCTGGCGGGCGCAAAGGCGCGTACGGTTCGAGAGGCTTGATTCATGCGCGCATTCCACCATGCATTTGCGTGCCCAACGATTGTGCGATTGCCAGCATGTCGCCGAACACACCGGCGGCGGTGACGTGTGGGCCGGCCCCGGGGCCCTGCACGACCAATGGATTGTCCGCATAGCGCTCGCTGCGAAATTGCACCAGGTTGTCGGTCAGGCGGGTATGCCGGCATGCGTGTTCCGGCGGCAGGCCGACCACGCCGACGCTGGCACTGCCATCCCGCCCGAGCTGCGCGAGGTGGCGCAAGCCCAGTCCCTGCGCGATGGCGGCATCAAGCCGTGCCTGCATCGGCGCGTCGAGTTCATCGATGCGGGCGAGGAATTCATCGCGACTGACCGCTTGCAGCTCGATCGGCACCAGGCTCTCCACGTTGACATCCTCGATGGATAACTCGCGCCCCGCTTCGCGCGCCAGGATCACCAGCTTGCGCGCCACGTCGAGCCCGGACAGGTCATCGCGCGGATCAGGCTCGGTGTAGCCCAGCGCCTGCGCCTCGCGGACCAGCGCTGAAAATGGCTGGCTGCCATCGAAGCGGTTGAACAGCCAGGCCAGCGTACCGGACAACATGCCATCGATGCCGTGCAGGGTGTCGCCCGTGTCGAGCAGGTTGCGCAGGGTCATGATCACCGGCAGGCCCGCGCCGACGGTGGCTTCGTACAAAAAGCGTCCGCCTTCGCGCTGTGCGTCGCGGATCGCCGTGTAGCGTGTCCAGTCGCCGCTGCCGGCATGCTTGTTGGGCGTGACCACGTGGATGCCTGCGGCAAGCCATCGTGGATACATTTCCGCAACTGCACTGCTTGCGCTGCAATCCACGATCAGTGCATGCGGCAGGTGTTCGGCGCGGACATGCGCGGCGAATGCATCCAGGTCCGTGGCGGCATGCGTATCGCCATCACCATCGCGCAACGCAGCCAGCGCGGTACCGGGATCAAGGCCGGGGTCCGACAAGAGCATGCGCCGGCTGTCGCCGACTGCGCGCAGGCGAACATCCAATCGCGATTGCGCGCGCAGGCGCGGCAGGCTTGCGGCCAGCTGCGACAACAGCGCACGGCCGACGTGCCCCGGCCCGATGATGCCCACCGACAGCGTTTGCGGCGACAGCCAGAAAGCCGAATGTGCGGCGCGCAGTGCCCGCGTCGCATCCACACTGGCGACCGCCACCGAGATGTTGCGCTCACTGGCCCCTTGGGCGATGGCGCGCACGTTGACGCGCGCCTGCGCCAAGCCGCCCAGCAGGCGCGCTGCCACGCCCGGCGTGCCGACCATGCCGTCGCCGACTGCGGCCAGTACGCAAATCCCGGAGGTCACGCGCACCGCCTGCGTGTGCAGGCCGGCCATGCTGTCGGCGAAGGCGGTGGCGATCGCAATGCGACCGCGTTCGACCTGGTCGGCGCGCACCACACAGCAGATCGAATGTTCCGATGAGCCCTGCGAGATCATGATCACCGACACGCCGGCGGCGTGGAGCGCGGCAAACAGGCGTTCGGCGGTACCGGGCACGCCGACCATGCCGTTGCCGGTGAGTTCCAGCACGGCAAGGTCGCGAACCAGGCTCAGGCCCTTGACCGGTGCGTCGCTGCCCTCTGAGCTGGCGGCGATCAGGGTGCCTGGTGCCTGCGGACGTTGGATGTTGCGGATGCGCAAGGGGATGCCGCGCGACTGCAGCGGTGCCAGCGTCTGCGGGTGCAGTACCTTGGCGCCGAAATACGCCAGCTCGCAGGCCTCGGCGTAGGACAGCGACGGCAGGCACACCGCGTCGGGCACCAGCTGCGGATCTGCCGACAGCACGCCATCGACATCGGTCCAGATGGTCAGCGCCTCGGCGTTGCACAGGTTGGCGAAGATCGCCGCGGAAAAATCGCTGCCGTTGCGGCCCAGGGTGGTGGCATGGCCGTGTCCATCGCGCGCGATGAAGCCGGTGACCACGGCATGGGCCGCGGGATGACGCGCACGCCAGGCGGAAAAACGTCGACGACTCTCGTCCCAATCCACGCTCGCACCCATTTCGCCCACGGATACCACGAGCACCTCGCGCGCATCAATGCGCTGCCAGCCGCTCGCCGCGCCGCCCAGTGCGGCATGCACCAGCAGCGACGACCACACTTCGCCCAGGCCATGCACGCGTGCGCTCAAATGTTCGTGGCCTGCGGTGCCTGCGGCCAGCACGTCGAGATCATCGCGCAAGGCCGAAAACCCTGTGATCAACGTTGCCTGAAGGCCGAAATGATCGCCTGCATCGAGCACCTCGGCGGCGTGCAGGTGGCGCTGCCGCAGCGCCTGCCAGTCCTGCGTGCAATCGCCTCCCTGGCGGGCCATCGTCGCCAATGCGATCAGCGCATTGGTGGTGCCGAACATGGCCGAGACCACGACGATCCGCGTGTCGGCGCCGTCATCGAGCCGCGTGGGGATCGCGAGGATATGCGCGGCATCGGCCAGGCTGCTGCCGCCGAACTTGTGCACGTGGCAGGACGCAATCGCGCTTGAAGGTGTTGCGGACGACATGGTGGAGCTCCGGTTGGGCTCCGCGTCGCGATTCGGGGTAGCCAGCCAGCCAGCACCCGGGTCGGGTGCGGAGTGGCGTGATCAATCAGCTGGACACGCGCGTCCGCACCCTGGCTGGGGTGGTGGTCGTGGTGGTAGTCGTGGTGCTGGTCATCGTGGTCAGGGGCGCGGTCATCGCAGCAGCACCCGGGCCACGGCTTTGCGGCAGGTGCGGGGCGCGGGCGATGGCGGATGAACAGGACATGGCGACAGCAATACCGGATGCAGCCGTGCATCGTCAAGCGTCGCGGGGCTGGCCCCGGCCGTCGCGGCATGTTGAAATGGCCACGAAGCGGGGGTACCGCGCGCGGCCATTGCCGGCGTGGTTGAGAAACACCCTTCGAACCTGATCCGGTTGACACCGGCGTAGGGAAGCTTTGCAGGACGCCGGATTTCCATGCCGTCCTTGCGCCGCCGCTTCGTCCCTGATCCAACTCCCCCGCGAGAGCCCGCCAGCGTGCCGGCTTTCCAAGAAACAGGACGATGTCGATGAACGCAGTACCTTCCTCGCTGTTGCAGCAGACCGACCAGTTGTCCGAGTCGGTGACCCGACCGATCCCCGGCTCGCGCAAGATCTTCGTCGAAGGCTCGCACGATGCTCCGCATGGGCATGTGGTGCGCGTGGCGATGCGCGAGATCGTGCAATCGCAGACGCCCACGTTGTTTGGTGGCGAGGACAACCCACCGATCACCGTCTACGACCCATCCGGCCCATACACCGATCCGGATGTGCGGATCGATCTGTCGACCGGCCTTGCGCCCCTGCGCGCGCGCTGGATCGAGGAGCGCGGCGACACCGAACTGCTGGCGCAACCCAGTTCCGAATTCGGCCGCGGACGCGGCGGTAATGCCAAGCTCGATGGCGTGCGTTTCCCCAGCCGCATGTTGCCGCGCGTGGCGCGTGCCGGCGCCAACGTCACCCAGATGCATTACGCCAGGAAAGGCATCATCACCCCGGAGATGGAATACGTCGCGATCCGCGAGAACCAGCGCCTGGATGCGGTGCGCGATGCGCTGCTGTTGAAGCAGCATCCCGGCGAATCCTTCGGCGCCAGCATCCAGGCATTCATCACGCCTGAATTTGTCCGCGACGAGATCGCACGTGGCCGCGCCATCCTGCCCAACAACATCAACCATCCCGAAAGCGAGCCGATGATCATCGGCCGCAACTTCCTGACCAAGATCAACGCCAATATCGGCAACAGCGCGGTGTCCTCGGGCATCGCTGAAGAGGTGGAAAAGCTGGTGTGGTCGATCCGCTGGGGCGGCGACACGGTGATGGACCTGTCCACCGGCAAGCACATCCACGAAACGCGCGAATGGATCATCCGCAACTCGCCGGTACCGATCGGCACGGTGCCGATCTACCAGGCGCTGGAGAAAGTCGATGGCCGCGCCGAGGAGCTGACCTGGGAGATCTATCGCGACACCTTGATCGAGCAGGCCGAGCAGGGCGTGGATTACTTCACCATCCACGCCGGCGTGCTGCTGCGCTACGTGCCGCTGACCGCCAAGCGCCTGACCGGCATCGTCTCGCGTGGTGGTTCGATCCTGGCCAAGTGGTGCCTGTCGCACCACAAGGAAAATTTCCTCTACACGCACTTCGAGGATATCTGCGAGATCATGAAGGCCTACGACGTGGCCTTCTCGCTCGGCGATGGCCTGCGGCCCGGCTGCATCGCCGATGCCAATGACGCAGCGCAGTTCGGCGAGCTGGAAACCCTGGGCGAGCTCACCAAGATCGCCTGGAAGCACGACGTGCAGACCATGATCGAGGGACCCGGCCACGTGCCGATGCACTTGATCAAGGAAAACATGGACAAGCAGCTGGCCGAATGCGGCGAAGCGCCGTTCTACACGCTCGGCCCGCTGACCACCGACATCGCGCCGGGTTACGACCACATCACCAGCGCGATCGGCGCGGCGATGATCGGCTGGTTCGGCACCGCGATGCTGTGCTACGTCACGCCGAAGGAACACCTCGGCCTGCCCAACCGCGAAGACGTGCGCGACGGAATCATGGCCTACAAGATCGCCGCGCATGCGTCGGACCTTGCCAAGGGCCATCCGGGTGCGCAGATACGCGACAACGCCCTGAGCAAGGCACGGTTCGAGTTCCGCTGGCAGGACCAGTTCAACCTCGGCCTTGACCCCGAGAAAGCGCAGTCCTTCCACGACGAGACCATGCCCAAGGATGCGCACAAGCTGGCCCATTTCTGCTCGATGTGCGGCCCGCATTTCTGCTCGATGAGGATCACCCAGGACGTGCGCGACTACGCCGCCGAACATGGCTTCGACGAGACCGTCGCGCTCGATGCCGGCATGGCCGAGAAGTCGGCCGAGTTCCTGGCCAACGGCGCGGAGGTGTATCGACAAGGCTGAGGCGGGCGGTGTGACGCCGACACCTGCGCCCGGGATCCAGCGGCCAACGGCTGGGTCCGTCGGTCGTTGGCAGGCATTCATCCTGCGCAACACTACCGTCCCCCGCACCGTGATAGCGTTCGGCTCATCGCCCGACAGGAGACCACCATGCAGACTTCGCCACGTTTTTTCGCCTGGCTGCTGGCAGCCTGCGCGCTCGCCGTACTGGCCGGTTGTGCCACTGGCCCAACGGTGCGAACCGACTTCGATCCGGAAGCTGATTTCGCGCGTTACAAGACCTGGGCGTTCTACCAGCCCATCGCGATGGAGCAATCGGGCTATTCGACCTTCCTCACCGAGCGCATCAAGGCCGGCGTGCGCGGCGAGATGGAATCGCATGGGTATGCCTATGACGAAAAATCGCCCGACCTGCGGGTGAACTTCCAGGGCGTCGTGCAAGAGAAAACCAACGTCTACAGCATCCCGCGCAGCGATGTGCAGTATTTCTACAGCTATCGGGCGCGCAGCTATTTCGCGGTGCCCGTCTGGTATGACCAAACCCAGGTCAGCCAGTACACCGAAGGCACGTTGACGGTCGACCTGGTCGATGCCGCGCGCAATCGACTGGTGTGGACGGGCGCGGCGATCGGCCGGGTCACCCGCAAGGCGCCGCAGGAACGGGCCGTGGAGGCTGATCGTGCGATTGCCGAGATATTCATGCGCTATCCCTATCGTGCCGGCATGGCGGGGCCGATTGCGCCGGTGAAGTGAGGTGGAAGTGGGGTCGGCACCGGATGCGTTATCAATTCCAAGGCAATTATTGCGCAGCCTGAGCCTGGGCCGGCATCCGTCCGGCATCCTGCTTGCCGTGCAGCTGATCGGGTTGTTGCTCTACCCGGTGATGGTAGGCACCGCGATCGGACGCACACTGTTCGGCGCATTCGGCATCGTCGTGCTGATGCTGGTGTTGTGGGTGATCAAGCGCAGTCCGACGGTCAGCTGGGTGGGATGGTTGATCGCGATTCCGGCCATTGCACTGTCTCTGCTGGCCAATCTTGGTGGCCAGCCAAGGTTGCTGCCGTTTTCCTATTTGCTGGAATCCGCGCTGTATTTCTATGCGGCATTCGGGCTGATTGCCTACATGCTCGAAGATACCCGCGTCACGATCGATGAGCTGCTGGCGGCAGGCGCTACATTTACTCTGCTTGCATGGGCATTCGCGTTCGCCTATGTCGTCTGCCAGGCATGGGTTCCGGGAAGTTTCGGTGCGGCAGTGGAACCCGAGCGCGCGAGGACCTGGATCGAGCTGTTGTTCCTGAGCTTCACCACCCTGTCTGCCACCGGCCTGGGTGATGTCATCCCGTTAAGCCCGATGGCGCGTGCACTGGCATCGCTGGAGATGTTCGCCGGGGTCATGTACATCGCCATCGTGGTGTCGCGGCTGATTGCATTGACCGTAAACCGGCGCCAAAGCAGTTAAGACCAACGTTTCCGGATCGCTACGGGCGCGCACGCTGCGCGATATCGCCCGCTGTCGCAGGCGTCACCCGCCAGTGATCGGCGTCGTCGCCATAAAAGAAATCGACGACGGCCTTGCCGCTGTTCTTGTCGAGTTTGATCACGCAGGCGCGCCAGTCATCCTTGCCATCGACGCGTGTCGCGACGCGCAGGTCGTCGAGTCGATCCTCAAGCACGAATGATTCCGGCGTGGCTGGTTGACCCGCTTGCTCACCGACATAACGAAAGCCGTTGAGCGTCGTGGTGCCCTCGCCCTGCCATGCGACCAGCGCGTATTGATCCCAGGGCTGCGCGGCGACCTTGCGATCGCTGGCGAGCAGGCGTCCGATTTCAAGGATCAATGCGTCCTTGTCCATGGGAATGCGGAACTCCGGGTCGGTCAGGCGTTGGCCATGTCGGCGCGCGGAACCCGGTCGAACTGCTGGCCGGCCTCGTTGCGGAACGTGACCCGTTGATCGTACACGACGCGTCCGTCGGCCGGATCGACCACCTCATACGACACGCGCACGCGTTCGGGCCGATCCTGGTTCTTCGGGGTGAGGTCGACGGTGATGTGGACGTCCTTGCCACTGTCGATCCAGTCGGCCCATTCGTTCTCCAGCGTCTTGTAGGCGCTGACGTTGAAGTTGCCGTTCTGCGGGAACAGGTTCTTCAGTCCTTGGTCCTTGACGAAGCGATGGCCGATCAGATGGCCACCCTGGTCGCCCTCGACGCCGCGCCCTGCGGAATCGCGCTGCGCGGTGGTTTCCGCCGAACTGCGATCGATGCCTTTGAACACTTCGCTCAGGTCGGCTTCGGCGCGGATCGGCCGGCCTTCGCTATCGTTGGTCCAAGTGACGGTGTTGTCGCCAATGTGCGCGGTGGTCTGGCTGACGCCGGCGGCGCCATCGGCCACGCCGCCATCGTCATCGCGTGGCGGCACGGCAACGTCCAGCGCGACCTGGATGCGTTCGCGCTGGGACGCGGTGTCACCAAGGTGGTCGGCGGCATCGGCCAGCGCGTCATCCAGCGCGACCAACGCGTCCAGCCCCTCATCGCTGCTCGTCAACTGTTTGAGCTGCGCATCGCCGAGGCTTTCCATCAACGCCAATGCGGTTTGCGGGCGTTGCGCGCAAGTCGCGCCGGCCAGCGCCTGCCGGATTTGCGCGGCATCGCCTGCCAAAGGCGCAGTGGGCGACGACACGGGTTGCCAATCCGCCCAATGGCGCTCGCTGATGCCGATCGAATGGAGCATGCCGCGGTCTCCGCTGGGAATTCCGCCATTCTGGCCGCCCGCCATGGGCAGGGGAATCGGGGCAAACCCTAGTGCAGACGCATCAACCTTGGGAGTTGCCGTAATCGCTCAGGCAAAGCGCGCGCGCAGCCGCGTCAGCCAGTCGTCCCAGCGGCTGCCGTCAAGCGTGGGGTCGTATTCGCAGCCCAGCGCGCGCATCTGATTGCCCAGTGCGGTCTCGTCAAGCTGACGTGCATCGAGCTGCGCCAGGTCGGCGCGCACGCCGGCGATCTCGGCATCGGCCTCGCTGTCCAGGAAGGACAGGGCCACTGCATCGGGCGTGTCGTGTTCGACGCGCCAATCCTGGTGGAAATAGGCGGCGAGGAAGTTTTCCAGTGCGGGATAGTCACTCATGCGATGCGCGTGCTCATGTCATGTCGTGTCGTGTCGTGTCGGGGCGTGTCGCGCTAGGGCGCGTCGCGTCAAGGCGCGGTGGGATAGCCGGTCACGATTCTATAGCCGATGTCCAGCGCGTTTGAACGCTCCAGCACCAGCTTCACCGAAAACACATCCGTCGCCTGGGCGTCACCGCGTTTCACCGAGATGCCGGTGCTGCTGTCGAAGTGCCCATCCAGCACCAGGCGATTTCCACCCTTGCCGTCCAGCCAGGCATCGACTTTGGCCTGGTTGTCGATGATCGTCGCCGCAACGAAATGCTCGGCGGCCGGCAGGTCGCGGAAACTGGACGAGGCACTGATGTTCTCGCGCTGCAGGCGATCGACCAGATCCTGTTCGCTCTTGCCGACATGGCGTTCGATCAGGTGGCTACCCGCATCCTCATGGGCTTGCAGGCCGCCGCCCGGCACTTCGCCGATATCCCTTGGCGGGTCCACGACCGGTGCAAGGTAGGCATCAAGCGCCTGCTGCGTGGCCTGGACGGCATCGCGTTCCACCCGTGACAGATTGCCGGTTGGCAAGGCGTCGAGGGTGTCGCGGATACGGCCCAGCAGCGGGTCGAGCTGCCGGGCAAACGTCGGGTCTGCCTTCGCCAGGAGGATGGCGTCGTCGGTCTGGTGGAGAAAATCCACCAGCTTGTCGGTGCGTGCGAGTTCGCCCAGATGGGCGAGCAGGTCGCCATCGGACGCCGCCGCGGACATCGCCGTGGCCTTCGCCGGAGTGAAGGCCATCGAGGACCGATCGATCGTATTGAAAGCTGCACGCACGCCGTCCATCGTTCTCGCCTTTTGCCACCGCTACAGTGGCGAAAGCGTAGGACGCTTGGTGGACGCCAGCCATCTGGTGCTGGCCCTAGGGCTTGGCGACGTTAACCAGGCGACGTGATGCGCGTGGTACCGGCGGCGGCAAGACGGTTGTACGACCGCCATGCAACGCGGCGGCCGTGCCGGCTTCAGAAGTTTTTTTTGCCTGGCAGTGCGTCGTAGCGTGCGATCGCGGCCTTCAGGATTTCCTTGGCTTCCTGGGCATTGCCCCAGCCATCGAGCTTGACCCACTTGTCTTTTTCCAGGTCCTTGTAGTGTTCGAAAAAGTGGCCGATGCGCTCCAGCCAGTGCGGGCTGACCTTGGACAGGTCATCAATGTGCCGATAGCCGGTGAACACCTTGTCGATCGGCACGGCCAGCAATTTTTCGTCGCTGCCAGCCTCATCGGACATCCGCAGCACGCCCACCGGACGGCAGCGGATCACCGAGCCTGGAATCAGCGGCAAGGGCAGGATCACCATCACATCGGCCGGGTCGCCATCGCCACACAGGGTGCGCGGGATGTAGCCGTAGTTGCACGGATAACGCATCGGCGTGGACAGGATGCGGTCGACGAAAATCGCGCCGCTGTCCTTGTCGACCTCGTACTTGACCGGCTCGGCATCTTTGGGGATTTCAATGATGACGTTGATTTCATCGGGGACGTTGTTGCCGGTCGGGACGAGGTCGAGGCCCATGTCGTGCGGATCTCCTGTGCGCCGCGCGGCAGGGCGCGCGGCAAGATGGGTGGGATGAAGGGATGAACGGATGACAAGAAGGCCGATTCTACGCCGGCCGGTGTTGCGTCGCAGCATGAATGCCGCCTCGGGTACGCCCTAGCTTGGACGGGCACTCCCCGTGGGCAAACATACGGTTCCGTATCCAGTTCCGCGAGCCTGCCAATGACTGTCCAGATCGAGCCCCGCCTGAGCGATGCCAGTCTTCCGCCCCGTAGCGGGGTCTGGGACCAACCGGGCCAGCGCTCATTGTTCAACCCCGCGCTGGGCGGCCCACAGGATGTCAGTGCCGTCGGCACGACCCAGGTGCAGGCCGACGCGAGTCGCGGCGAGGCGACCCAGATCGACGGCAATGCCACCAACACCGGCACCCGGGAGCAAACCAAAAGCACCAGCGGGCAACCGCTGTTCGTCGACAAGCTGGGCAACACCGCGCAGGTCGAGATCACCCGCGAGCGCACGGCCGAACTCGATCCTCGTTCGCAGCAATACGCGGTGCTGGCCGACCAGCTGGTGTTCAAGACCGGCGACGGCAATGACAAGGTGCAGGTCACCCAGGGCAAGGATGGCAACCTGAGTTTCGACGTCAACGGCGAGCAATACGACGTCAAGCTCGCGCAGGGACAGCAGCTCACCGTTCGCACGGGCGGCGGCAACGACACCATCGACATCGACCCGTCGGTGAAAGTCAATTTCATCATCGAGGCGGGTGACGGCGACGACGCCATCCAGGGCGGCGGCGGCAACGACCGCATCGATGGCGGCGCCGGCAACGATCGCATCGATACCGGCGCGGGGTTCAATTACGTGTCTGGTGCTGCCGGCGATGACGTCATCCAGGCCGGTGATGACAACAACACGATGTACGGCGGCGACGGCAACGACACGATCACTGGCGGCAAGGGCAACGACTACATTGAAGGCGGCCAAGGTAACGACGTGCTCGTCGCCGGTGCCGGCAAGAATGTGCTGTCGGGCGGCCTTGGCGACGACGCCATCACCGCCAGCGGCAACGGCGATCGCATCTATACCGGCGGTGGCAGCAATGAAGTCGGCAACATCGGCGCAGACGCGCGGGTCTATTCGGCAGGCGTGGGCGACACACTCACCGGCGCCGGCACGGCTGATCCAGACGTCGTCAACGTCGTGCTCAACAGTTCGACCGGTTTGAAGGGCGTCAAGGTGGAAGGCTCCGAAGCCTTCGTGCAACGCGTCGAGGCCGATATCGAAATGCTGCGCAGCTCGCCGAACGGGCAGCGGATGCTGGCCGAGTTCGACACCGCGGCGGCCAGTGGCAACGTCGTCACCATCCGCGAACTGCAGAATGTCGACAACGGTTATGCGCAGAGCGTGGGCGGCTCGGACATTCGCAATGGTCGCCCGGGTAATTCCGGCCCGGTCGACATTTCCTATAACCCGGCCTTTGCCATCCCCGAATTGCCGGTGCCGTCAGTAACGCTGTTCCATGAAATGTCGCACGCCTACAACGGCGTCAACGGCACCTTCCTGCCGGGCACCTACACCGGCGCCGGTCCCGACAAGGGACAGGTGCCCAATGCCGAACGCCAGGCCGTGGGCCTGGAGACCACCGCCAAGCCGTACGACTTCGGTGACGGCTCCGGCCCGATCTCCCACAACCCGACTGCACTGAGCGAAAACGGACTGCGCGCCGAGATGGGCCTGGAACTGCGTCCGAGTTACGCGATCTGAGGAGCAAGGCCATACAAGGAAGGGGGCAGCGGCGGCCAGCGATGGCCGCCGTTTTGTTTGTAGCGCTTTTGCAGGCGTGCACGTGGGTGCCATGGGCTAAACCGCGTTGCGCCCGCCGGCGCAACTGCTAGACATCGGCTCTCCACCCAGGTGCGGGGAGCAGGAAAAAGAAGCCCCGCAGTGCGGGGCTTTTCTTGCGCAAACAGGACCGCTGCGGCTACAGCAACGGCACCATCAGCAGCGCCACGATGTTGATGATCTTGATCAGTGGGTTGATCGCCGGTCCGGCGGTGTCCTTGTACGGATCGCCGACGGTGTCGCCGGTGACCGCGGCCTTGTGCGCCTCGGAACCCTTGCCGCCATGGTGGCCGTCCTCGATGTACTTCTTGGCGTTGTCCCACGCGCCGCCGCCAGTGGTCATCGAGATCGCGACAAACAATCCGGTGACGATGGTGCCGATCAGCAAACCGCCCAGCGCCTTCGGCCCAAGCAACAGGCCGACGACCACCGGAACCGCCACCGGCAGCAACGACGGCACGATCATTTCCTTGATCGCCGACTTGGTCAGCATGTCCACCGCACGCGAATAATCCGGTTTGGCGGTGCCCTGCATGATGCCGGGGATTTCGCGGAACTGGCGGCGTACTTCCTCCACCACCGCACCGGCCGCGCGGCCCACGGCTTCCATCGCCATCGCACCGAACAGGTACGGGATCAACCCGCCGATCAGCAGGCCGATGATCACCATGTGATCGGACAGGTCGAAGCGCAGCGCCTCGTATGCGACGCCACTGACCGCCGCCTTGGCTTCACCAACTGTGTTGAGGTTGTGCGTGTAGTCGGCAAACAGCACCAGCGCGGCCAGCGCCGCCGAACCGATCGCGTAACCCTTGGTCACCGCCTTGGTGGTATTGCCCACTGCGTCCAGCGGATCGGTGATGGCGCGGATCTCCGGCGGCAGTTCCGCCATCTCGGCGATGCCGCCGGCGTTGTCGGTAATGGGCCCATAGGCGTCCAGCGCGACGATCATGCCGGCCATCGACAGCATCGCCGTGGCCGCAATGGCAATGCCGTACAGGCCGCCCAGTCCATGTGCGCCCCAGATCGCCGCACACACCGCGATCACCGGCAGCGCGGTGGACTTCATCGAAATCCCCAGTCCGGCGATGATGTTGGTGCCGTGACCGGTGGTCGACGCCGCCGCGATGTGTTGCACCGGCTTGAACTGCGTGCCGGTGTAGTACTCGGTGATCCACACGATCACACCGGTCAGCACCAGGCCGATCAGCCCGCAATAGAACAGGTTGGTCGACGACACCGCCAGGGTGCCATCCAGCGTGGTCAATCCATCGGGGAACAGGTCGGCGGTGACAAACCAGAATGCGACCGCCGACAGCGCCGCCGACACGATCACGCCCTTGTACAGCGCGCCCATGATCGAGCCGCCTTGCTTCACCTTGACGAAGAACGCGCCGATGATCGAGGCGATGATCGACACCGCGCCCAGCACCAGCGGATACAGAACTGCATTCGTATCGGCGGCGAACATCAGCCCGCCGAGCAGCATCGTGGCGATGATCGTCACCGCGTAGGTCTCGAACAGGTCTGCGGCCATGCCGGCGCAGTCGCCGACGTTGTCGCCGACGTTGTCCGCGATGACGGCCGGGTTACGCGGGTCGTCCTCGGGGATGCCTGCCTCGACCTTGCCGACCAGGTCCGCGCCAACGTCGGCGCCCTTGGTGAAGATGCCGCCACCCAGGCGCGCGAAGATCGAGATCAGCGAAGCGCCGAAGGCCAGGCCAACCAGCGCATGCAGGGCGCGCTCGCCGGAGATGCCCATGCGATTGAGCACCATCCAGTAACCGGCCACGCCCAGCAGGCCCAAGCCAACCACCAGCATGCCGGTGATCGCGCCGCCGCGAAACGCCACGTCCATCGCTGCGCTGATGCCCTTGCGCGCGGCCTCGGCGGTGCGCACGTTGGCGCCCACCGATACGTTCATTCCGATGTAGCCGGCCGCCCCCGACAGCACGGCGCCGAGCAGGAACCCGACCGCCGTGGGCCAGCCGAGGAAGAAGCCGATGGGTATCAGCAGCACCACGCCGACGATGGCGATCGTGGTGTACTGACGATTGAGGTAGGCGCGGGCGCCTTCCTGGATCGCGCCGGCAATCTCCCGCATGCGTTCGTTGCCAGATGGCTGCTTGTTGATCCAGCCTGCCGAAACAACGCCATAGAGAATCGCGATGGCCGCGCAACCCAACGCCAGCCACAAACCATACTGCTCAAGCATGAAATCCCTCCCCGGAAGAATGCAAAGAAAACAACCCACAAACTATCGCACACGCCATTCAGGCCGGATGTTGCAGTGCGGGATCAGTTCAGGCGTGGCGTGCCAGCCTGCGGGTGAATTCCGCTGGAGATCCAATCGATGATGCGTCCGATCCTGAGCGTTGTGCTGTTGCTGACCGCCCCTGCATTCGCCTCCGCTGCCGTGCCGGATCCAAAGCCTGATCCCGTGCCCGAGATTACGCGTCCGGCCAGCACTGCGCAGGCCAACGGCGTTGCCCACACGGTGCGCCAGATTCCTGAAGCCTGCACCCGCATCGAAGGTGTGTTTACCGGCAATGTCGCCGACCCCTACACGTTCAGCGTGGTGCGCACCAGCGCCAACTGCCAGCCGCGCGCGCGCTTCGTCGATGCCGCCAAGGCCAAACCAAGCCAGGCCACTGGCTGGAAATTCAACGACCTGATCCGCGTCCCCAGCGCCGCCTGTCCATCGCAATACGCCGTCGTCCGCGTCTGGCGCATGCCGGTCGAGATCACCCAGAAGCTGGACGGACAAGGACAATCACGGATTTACCTTGAGGACGCGAAAAAGATCGCGGCCGCCGGCAAGATCCCGGCCGTCCCGATGTACGCCGCGGTGATGAGCGTCGAAGGAAAGGCCTGCAACTAGGTCGTTGCACGATGATCGACGCAGAGTCGGTCCGGCCTGGTATGGCATCGCGTCAATCATGTGATGGCGTGCATCTGAGCGCTGGCATCTGATTGCATGCATCTGAGTGCGCGACGAAGAATCGCGGGCCAGGACCCAAGCGCATTTTTGCGGCGCGCGCACGCCAAATTACCGTACACGCCAAGTCGGAATGATCGACGGAGAAGTGCGCGAAGAGCCCTCGGATGCGCTGCGCGTATCCAGGCGATGCGGGCTAGATGCGTGGGCCAGGCACATGCATTTGCGCAGTAATTCGTGGCTGCCAACACCAGTGTCATGGTCGGGTGGTTTGTACAGGAAGCGCGACAGAGTCATGGATATCGTTTGGAATAGTTGGGCTGCCATGGCGTCTCATCCATACCAGACGCAAAATCATGAGAGAACCTCGATGCGATTGATTGCCTGTAATGCCTTTCTTGCCTGTTTTTGTGCCGCGATACTGAGTGCGCCGGTATCCGCTGCAACGCCAAACACCCTGCACAACCCTGCAGATGGCGTAGTCATGATGTACGGCGCGGGCGGGCCGCACACCGCTTACCAGCGCGCAGCGAAACTGTTCGAGAAAAAGACCGGGGCCAAGGTGGTGATTACCGCCGGGCCGGAAGGAAAATGGACCGAAGATGCCGAAGCGAAGGCGGACTTGCTCTGGGGCACGTCCGAACAAGCGCTGACCGCGTTTCTCGAAACCTACAAAGCGTTTGATACCAAGACGGTCGAGCCCCTGTATATCCGTCGATCGGTCATCCTGGTGCAGAAAGGCAACCCGAAGCATATCTCGGGTATTGCCGACCTCATGAAGCCGGGCATTCGGATTGTCGTGACAGAGGGGGCTGGCGTCGCCAACACCTCAGGCACCGGCGTGTGGGAAGACGTTGCCGGACGGCTCGGTAATGTCGAAGATGTCGCGTTGTTCAGGCGCAATATCGTTGCGTATGAGCACGGCAGTGGAGCGAGCTTTCGGACCTTCAAGGATCCAGTCAAAAACGTCGACGCCTGGGTCACGTGGCCGGAGTGGCATGCAAACAACCCGCAAGCGGGCGACCTCGTCGAAATCGAACCCGCGCGTCGCATCTACCGCGTGACCAGCATTGTGTTGTCACCCAAAGCTGATCCGCAGGCCAAACGGTTCGCAGCGTTCCTGCGTACTGCTGAAGTGGAAGCCATATTCCGCAGCGAAGGTTGGCAGCGCTGAAACAGGCGCAGCCTGGCACGCACCAAACGGCGGGGATGCAATCAAGACTTCCTGATTGCATCCCCGCCTCGCTTATCCGCAGAGCGCTGGCGGATTGAACGCGCTTATTCCCTTCATGACACCTTCCCCGCGAACGGGAGAAGAGACCAGCGGCCAACCCGCTGGAGTAACGATTCCAGCCGGCGCTTATTCCTTCCACGCCGCCAATTTCTTTTTTACGCCCACATTCTTCAACTGCACATACGCGGGAATCCCGTCGCGTCCGTACGGTGGTGGTGCTTCGCCGCGAATCAACGGTTCCAGGTACGTGCGCGCCGCGGCGGTGATGCCGTAGCCGTCCTTGCGCAGGAAGCTGGCCGGCATCTTCTTCTCGCGGTTGGCGATCTTGTCGAGCGGGGCGGCTTCGATCTTCCAGCGGTAGGGTGTGTCGGAGGTGCGCACGATCACCGGCATGGTGGCGTTGCGGCCCTGCAGCGCGAACTGCACGGCGGCCTTGCCCACGGCCAGGGCCTGGTCGAGGTCGGTTTTCGAGGCGATGTGGCGGGCGGAGCGCTGCAGATAGTCGGGCAGGGTCCAGTGCACTTTCAGCCCCAGCTCGTTCTTGACGCGGCCGGCGAGATACGAGGCGACGCCGCCCAGCTGGGTATGGCCGAAGGAGTCGATTGCGCCGCCGGCGTCGGCAACGAAGCGGCCGTCGGCGGTCTGGATGCCTTCGCTGGCGACCACCACGCAGTAGCCGACCTTTGCCACGATTTTCTTGACCCGGGCGAGGAAGTCCGCCTCGTCATAGGCGCGCTCGGGGAACAGGATCAAATGCGGCGCCTCATCGACTGATTTGCCGGCAAGACCGGCGGCCGCTGCCAGCCAGCCGGCATGCCGGCCCATGGCTTCGTAGACGAACACCTTGGTCGAGGTCTCGGCCATCGCGGCCACGTCCAGCGCAGCTTCGCGCACCGACACGGCGGTGTACTTGGCGGCCGAACCGAATCCCGGGCAGCAGTCGGTGACGGCAAGGTCGTTGTCGACGGTCTTGGGCACGCCGATGCAGGTCAGCGGGTAATCGAATTCGGCCGCCAGCCTGGAGACCTTGTTGGCGGTGTCGGCCGAATCGTTGCCGCCGTTGTAGAGGAACCAGCGCACGTCGTGGGCGCGGAACACGTCCAGCAGGCGTTCGTATTTCGCCCGGTCGTCGTCCAGTGATTTCAGTTTGAATCGGCAGGAGCCGAATGCGCCGCCGGGGGTATGGGCCAGTGCGCGGATCGCGGCGACGGACTCTTTGCGGGTGTCGATCAGATCCTCGCGCAGCGCACCGAGGATGCCGTTGCGCGCGGCCAGCACCTTGATCCTGCGGACGCGAGCCTCGCTGATGACGGCCGAGGCGGTGGCATTGATGACGGCGGTGACGCCGCCGCTTTGTGCGTAAAGCAGGGTTCCGTGGGGCATCGGCAGGGGTCCGGGAATTCGGGCGTGGGCCCGGGATGTGCGGTGGATACAGTAAACTGACGCGGTCTTCGCCGCAGCCGAGGCAGTGTAACGTCCCGCGGCGACTGGTCATTTCAGCGTTTTGGAGCAATTGATGCGACTGGTACTTCTTGGTGCGCCGGGTTCCGGCAAGGGCACGCAGGCGACGCGTCTGAAAGATCATCTGCAGGTGCCGCACATTTCCACCGGCGACCTGCTGCGCGCCGAAGTGGCCGCAGACAGCCCGCTGGGCCAGCAGGCCAAGGCGGTGATGGCGCGTGGCGACCTGGTCTCCGACGAGATCCTGCTGGGGATGCTGGAGGCGCGTTTCTCGCGCCCCGATACCGGCGATGGCTTCATCCTCGACGGCTATCCGCGCAACCTGGCGCAAGCGGCGGCACTGGACGTGCTGTTGCAGCGCATTGGCCAGCCGATGGATGTGGCGCTGCAGCTTGAGGTCGACAACGAGCTGTTGATCGACCGCCTCGCCGGCCGCGCCAAGGCCGAGGGCCGTGCCGATGACAGCCCCGATGCGGTGCGTTATCGCCTGCAGGTGTACGACGAGCAGACCGCGCCGGTGATCGAGTTCTATCGCGCGCACGGGCAGCTGACGGTCGTCAACGGCGTCGGTTCGCTCGACGAGGTGTTCAACCGCATCATCGAGGCGATCGCGCCGATGGCAGACGTGGGCTGAAGCCAGGGTTCACGTGTTGTTCGTTCACCTGTTTACGACAGAACATACCCATAAGGCGGAGGCGTCCGCTTTTGATGTTTGTTTCTGCTTCGGCTTCCCGATATCAAAGATGCTTGAAGCGCTAATCCGGTGAAGCAGATGTCCGGTGAAGCAGATGTCCGGCGACCAGAAGCGCCTTCGCTCCATCGCTCTTCCGCACGCCGGAGGGATGGCGTCGGCGCCATCGACACGTCGCTTTATTGCATGAACCCAGCAATCGTCGAGAAGGCCTGATCTTGAAACTCCATATCCTGGGAATCGCCGGCACTTTCATGGGCGGCGTCGCCACGCTGGCGCGCGAACTCGGCTTTGATGTCGAAGGCAGCGACCAGGCGATCTATCCGCCGATGTCGACCCTGCTTGAAACGCTGGGCATCACACTCAAGCAGGGCTACGTGCCCGGCAACATCGCGGCCGATTGCGACCAGGTGGTGATCGGCAATGCATTGTCGCGCGGCAACGCGGCGGTCGAGCATGTGCTGGACGCCGGCCTGGACTACACCTCCGGTGCGCAATGGCTGCTGGACAACGTGCTGCCTGGCCGCGACACGCTGGCGGTCGCCGGTACGCATGGCAAGACCACCACGACCAGCATCCTGGCGTACCTGTTGCAGGCTGCCGGGCGCGAACCGGGGTTCCTGATTGGTGGCGTGGCGGAGGATTTTGGCGTGTCGGCGCGGATGGGTGGCATTGGCGCGCCCGCATCCGGTGCTGCGCACCTTCCCGCGCAAGCAGGGGACGGAAACCAGGCCTTGCCTCCGCCAACCAGGCCCCTTTTCGTGGTCGAAGCCGACGAATACGACACCGCGTTTTTCGACAAGCGCAGCAAGTTCGTGCATTACCGGCCGCTGGTGGCGATCCTCAACAACCTGGAGTTCGACCACGCCGACATCTTCCCCGATGTCGCTGCGATCCAGCGCCAGTTCCACCACCTGGTGCGCACGGTGCCCGCGCGCGGGCGGCTGATCGTCAATGGCGAAGATGCGCGATTGGCCGAAGTCCTGGCGATGGGATGCTGGACGCCCGTCGAACGCTTTGGCCTGTGCATGCAGGATGGACCCGATGCGACGTTTGAATGGAGCGCGCGATTGCTCGACGCGGATGGCAGTGCGTTTGCCGTGCAGCATCACGGCGTCGAGCTTGGCGTGGTGCGCTGGTCGTTGCTGGGCCGCCACAATGTCATGAACGGACTGGCTGCATTGGCCGCCTGCCATGCGGTGGGGGTGGATGTCGCGGCGGTGATTCCGTCGCTCGCGGAGTTCCGCAGCGTCAAGCGCCGGATGGAGCTGCTGGGCGCGGCGCGCGGCGTCACCGTGTATGACGACTTCGCCCACCACCCGACCGCGATCGCGACCACGCTGGCGGGTTTGCGCGCGCGGGTGGGCGCTGCCCGCATCGTGGTGGCGATGGAGCCGCGCAGCAATTCGATGCGCCTGGGTGCGCACGCCGATGCACTGGCGCCATCGCTCGACGGTGCCGATGTCGTGGTGTTTTTGCAGCGGCCGGAACTGGCCTGGGACGCCGGCAAAGTGGTGTCGGCGCTGCGCGGCGATGGCCACGCGGCGGCCGATGTCGATGCGTTGATCGCGACGCTGGCTGGGCTGGTGCGCGATGGCGACCATGTCGTGTTCATGTCCAACGGCGGCTTCGACGGCGCGCCGCGTCGTTTCCTCGAACTATTGAGGAATCGCTGAAGAGCGTGTTGCCGGCGATCAAGCAGAGGGATGCGACGAGCACAACGGATCGTTGACATCCCTGCTGCGTGCCTGCGTGTCATGTTGTGCGGCAAGCACCACGCGTGCCTGCGAACAAGCCCACGACACGTCCTGCGCTAGGCTGGCACCGATGTCGAACCAATCCCTTCCACTGTTGCCGTTGCACACCGTACTTCTGCCCGGCGCCGCACTTGGCCTGCGCGTGTTCGAGCGCCGTTACCTTGACCTGGTGTGCGACTGCAGCCGTAGCGGCGACGGGTTCGGCATCTGCCTGATCCTCGATGGCGACGAGGTCGGCACGCCGGCCACGCCCGCGGCGTTCGGCACCGAGGCGTTGATCGAGGATTTCGGCCTGGGTGACGATGGGGTGCTGACGCTGCGCGTGCGCGGGGCGCGTCGTTTCCAGGTACGCCGCACGCGGGTGCGCGACAACGGACTGGTGGTGGCGGACATCAGCTGTCGGGCCGATACCGATGTCGATGAGTTGCGGCCGCAGCATGGGTTGCTGGCGATGGTGCTTGAACGCATCCTCGAGCAAGCCGGCGGTGAACATGCCGGCGTTCCGATGTCGAAATACGAGGATGCCGCATGGATCGGCTGGCGACTGGCGGAGTTCCTGCCGCTGTCCGATGCACAGCGGCAGGCGCTGTTGCAGGACGACGACCCGCACGCGCGCCTGGATCAGCTGCTGGGCTGGATGTCCTGATCTTGCCCGCGTTGATCTTGCGTGCCCTTATCACCGACGTGTTGCTTGCCCGTGTCGGCGCCCGAAGATTGATCCCGATGGTCCTGTGTGTCGGCCGGGATGCGGATGCGCAGCACCTGCACGCCGGTGTGCGGATGTGCGGCCTGTTGCATCTGTAAACCGCGCATCGCCGCGCGCACATCGTCATGGGCCACGCCGGTGTCGGCCTGCGGTATCCACAGCCCGAACAGGCCGAAGGGCTCTGCGTAACGCAGCAGCTGCGTGGTGCCGATCCACAGAGGGCTGCCATCGGATAAACGCGCCGGCGCGCGCCACAGGCGCAGCACCTTGGTTTCGCCCGGATTGGCGCCCGGCCGGCGCAACAGCAGCGATTCGGCCTGGGTGTCGAGCGTGGCCGGCAACACCGGTTGCATCGCGGCGGGAATGTCGCCGTCGAGCAGCTTCAGCGTCGCCAGCCAGTTGGCCTGCGGCTGCACGCCCCAGCCGTTGGCCTGCAGGCGGCGCTGCAGTGGCTGCAGTGGACCGGCGATTTGCAGGTCCAGCGGCCAGCGCTGGCTGGCGTCGTGTTCCTTGCGCTGCGCGGGCAACGTTGCCCAGTCGCGCTGCCACCAATCGTCCGTCGTCATCGTGGTCGAGGGCTCGGGCGGCTCGAAGCGTGCCAGCAGCGGGTCCACCGCGCTGGGTGCATGCCACAACGCGGCGACCACGAACGTGCTGTAGAAAATGAACGCAGGCGGACGCATCCAGAACGAGCGCGCGACATGGCGCCGATAGGCGATGCCCAGCACCAGCAGCCAGACGATGCCAAACAGCATTCCGCCGACCACGTCGCTGAGCCAGTGTGCGCCCAGGTACAGGCGCGCAAAACCGAGCAGGGCGACCACCACGCCGGTCAGCAGGTACGGCCACACGCGCTGGCGGCCCGGCATCTCGCGTGCGATCAGGATGGCGAAGAACCCGAAGGTGATCGTGGTCATCGTCACCGCGACCGACGGAAATCCAAACCCGAGCGGCGCGGTCGGCGGATTTGGCATGTCGACTGCAGCGCCCAGCACCGCCGTCAACACCAGCCCGAAGGCCATCGCCGCCAGCCAGTGGGCCACCGCGATCCAGCGCTTGCGCCACAGCAGCCACAGCATCGCCAGCGTCGCTGCCGGTACCAGCACGACCGTATCGCCGATCGATGCCAGCCCGGCCATCAATCGATCGGCCAGCGGATTGCGCAGCGCAGTCATGGCGTCGAACACGGCGCGATCCAGCGCCAGCGGTTCGTGGTGCATGAGGACCGTGCCGAGCAACGCGAACCACGCCACGCCGATGCCGAGCAGGCATACGGCGAGGATCAGCAGCGAGGCCGAATCCGGCCGGTTGGGATCGATCAGCGGAGCGGTGTAGCGGCCCAGGCGCGGATGCACGCGCGTCCAGCGCAGCGCGCGCGCCAGCAACGAATCGGCGTGCCGCACGAACAGGCGATAGGTGTAGAGCACCCCGGCCCACACCAGTGCCAGCGCCAGCGCCAGTCCGGCGATGGCCAGCGCCAGCCGGTTGGCGACCGCGGCGACGGCATCATAGGCCTCGCCCAGCAGCCAGCCCGGAATCAGGAACAACAGCGCCCAGGTGAGCGCCGCAAACACGCTTGCCGGGAGATAACGCTTCAGCGGCATTCGCAACATGCCGGCGACGGCAGGCACGAAGGGGCGGATCGGGCCGACGTAGCGCGCGATCAGGATGCTCTTGATGCCATTGCGGCGGAACATCGTTTCACCGCGATCAAGCAATTGCGGATAGCGCACGAACGGCCACACGCCGCGCAACCTGGGGCCCCAGCGACGGCCGATCCAGAAGCTCAGGCCATCGCCGACCAGTGCGCCCAGCGCCGCGCACGCCACCGCGTAGGGTCCGGAAATTTCACCCAGCCCGATCAGCACGCCGATTGCGAACAGCAGCGGCAGCGCCGGCACGATCGCGCCCAGCACGATCAGCGCATCGCACAGCGCGATGGCGAAGATCACCAGGCCAGCAGCCACCGGATGCGCACCCACCCAGGCGACGATTTGTTCGAACCATTGATTGAGCATCGGCGGATTGTATAGGGCGCATTTGGCAACGATGGGACAGGTTTGCGACTCGACCAAATGCGTCGGCCGCCATTTACGCCTGTCGTCCCGCCCTACAATCCACGGATGCCCAATGCCGACGCCATCGAGATCCAGGCACTCAAGTCCGACAGCTTCGGTCGCATTGCATTGATGCGCGGCAGCGGGGGGGTGTTCGTGCGCCGCGACCTGCGTTACGTGCCGTGGTGGTTGCGCGTGCCGGCCTGGTGGCTGGCGCGGCGCGAGGCGCGCGGCCTGCTGCGCGTGGCCGGGCTCGATGCGATGCCGCAACTGCTTTGCTGGAACGGCCGCATGCTCGATCGCAGCTATCTGGACGGTGCGGCGATGTACCAGCGTCCGCCGCACGGGAACCTGGCCTATTTCCGCGAGGCACGGCGCCTGCTGCAGCGCCTGCATCGGCGCGGGCTTGCCCACAATGACCTGGCCAAGGAAGCCAACTGGCTGGTGCTGGTGGATGGCAGTCCGGCGGTGATCGATTTCCAGCTGGCGGTGCGTGGCGATCCGCGTTCGCGCTGGATGCGCTTGCTGGCGCGCGAGGACCTGCGCCACCTGCTCAAGCACAAACGGACGTATTGCCCGCAATCGATCACCCCCGTCGAGCGTCGCCTGCTCAAGCGCACCTCGTGGCTGCGCGACGTCTGGTTCCGCACCGGCAAGCCGGTGTACCGATTCGTCACCCGTCGGCTGCTGAAGTGGGAGGACAACGAAGGGCAGGGACCGAAGCCGTGATGATCCGCCGGAGCGGCTTCAGCCGCGAGCATTTCCCGGCCCCGTAAATGACGCTAGAAGATCTCGCGGCTGAAGCCGCTCCTACAATGGCTGGCAGACCGCCACCGGAATCAGCATGAACACACTCGCCGGCAAGACCCTCTTCATCACCGGCGCCTCGCGCGGGATCGGCCTGGCCATCGCACTGCGTGCCGCGCGCGATGGCGCCAACGTCGCCATCGCGGCGAAATCCGACGTGCCCAATCCAAAACTGCCCGGCACCATCCACAGCGCCGCCGACGCGGTGAACGCTGCCGGTGGACAAGGATTGGCCTTGCGATGCGATATCCGCGAGGAAGACCAGGTGCGCGCGGCGGTGGCCGCCACGGTCGATCTGTTTGGCGGCATCGACATCCTGGTCAACAACGCCAGCGCGATCTGGCTGCGCGGCACGCTCGATACGCCGATGAAACGCTTCGACCTGATGCAACAGGTCAACGCGCGCGGCAGTTTCCTGTGTGCCCAGGCGTGCCTGCCCTGGCTGTTGCAGGCGCCCAACCCGCACATCCTGACCTTGGCGCCACCGCCATCGCTTGACCCGAAATGGTGGGCGCCGCATACCGGATACACGCTGGCAAAAATGGGCATGAGCTTGGTCACGTTGGGGCTTGCCGCCGAGTTCGGCCCGCAGGGCGTTGCGGTCAATGCGCTGTGGCCGCGCACGCTGATTGCCACCGACGCACTCAACATGATCCCCGGCGTCGACCTGGCCAATGCACGCAAGCCCGAGATCATCGCCGATGCCGCGCATGCCATCCTGACGACGACCGCGAGGGGGTTTTCCGGCCATTTCCTGATCGATGACGAGATCCTGCGCGCGGCCGGCGTCACGGATCTCTCGTCCTACGCCGTCGATCCTTCCAAGCCGTTGCTGCCCGACTTGTTCCTGGATTGAACGCGATGGATTCGAGCCGATGAAATACCTGCACAGCATGCTGCGCGTGCGCGATCTCGATGCCACGCTGCGTTTTTTCTGTGAAGGCCTGGGCCTGCGCGAAGCCCGACGCATGGACAATGAAAGCGGCCAGTACACGCTGGTGTTCCTGGCGGCCGAACACAGCCCGGATGCGCAGATCGAGCTGACCTTCAACTGGCCGGCCGCACCGACGGCAGGGCAGGAGGACTACGGCAGCGCACGCAACTTTGGCCACCTCGCCTTCCGCGTCGATGACATCTACGCGACCTGCGCGCGGCTGCAATCGATGGGCTACATCATCAGTCGTCCACCGCGTGATGGCCACATGGCGTTCGTGCGCTCGCCGGACCTGATCTCGGTCGAATTGCTGCAGGACGGCCACCTGCCGCCGCAGGAGCCGTGGGCTTCGATGCCCAACACCGGCAGCTGGTAATAGCAGGGGTAGAACGAGCAATCCAGCGACGTGCGTTATCCTGACCGCATGAGCATCGACAACAACGAACGCGCGCTCGAGGCGGGCATCCATACCGACCTGGCCGGGCGCATGACCTATGCCGGCTACCTGCATCTTGATCGGCTGCTGTCGGCGCAGCAGCCGCTATCGAAGCCACCGCACCACGACGAATTGTTGTTCATCGTCCAGCACCAGGTGGCCGAGCTGTGGATCAAGTTGATGGTCCATGAGCTGCGCGCGGCGCTGGAGCACCTGCGCGCGGATCGGCTGGATCCGTGCCAGAAGATCTTCGCGCGTTGCAAGGCGGTGCTGCGCCAGCTGACCGACATGTGGTCGGTGCTGGAAACGCTGACGCCGTCGGAATACCTGGAGTTCCGCGACCTGCTCGGGCCGTCGTCGGGCTTCCAGTCAGTGCAGTACCGCACCATGGAATTCCTGCTGGGCAACAAGAACGCAGCGATGTTGAAGGTGTTTGCGCATGACCCTGATGCGCAGGTGGTGCTGCGCGAGGCGCTGGACATGCCGAGCCTGTATGACGAGGTGCTGCGCTACCTCGCGCGCCATGGCCATGCGATCGCGCCAGAGCACCTTGAGCGCGACTGGTCGAAGCCGCACGTGTTCGATCCACGGCTGGTGCCTGCACTGGTGCGGATCTACGAAGACACCACCAAGCATTGGCAGGCCTACCACCTGTGCGAGGACCTGGTCGACCTGGAAACGCAGTTCCAGCTGTGGCGTTTCCGCCACATGAGCACGGTGATGCGGATCATCGGTTTCAAGCGCGGCACCGGCGGTTCCAGCGGCGTGGGTTTCCTCAAGCAGGCGTTGGACCTGACGTTCTTCCCGGAGCTGTTCGAGGTGCGCACGCTGATCGGCCGCAGCCCGGATCCGTTATCGCCAAAATGACCGAACCGCAGTCGAAGCAGGCGTGATGCTGCGACGCAACATCTGTTTTATCGTTTGACGAGCCGCCCCATGGTCGGTGATCCTCGGCCGTCCCGTGCGTCCGTGCGGGTTTCACCCGCGAACCACAGGGGCTGCCCATGAGCGTCGACAGCATTACGCCGAAACTCCAACCGATTCCGCCACAGCGACCCGGCGAGCCGCCTGAATTCGGCGACTTGATGGGCCATCCACGCCCCCTGTGGATGCTGTTCATGACCGAATTCTGGGAGCGGTTTGCCTTTTACGGCATCCGCTGGGCGTTGGTGCTGTACATCGTGAAACAGTTCTACGGCGGCGCTGCTTCCGGCCAGGCTGAGGCCAGCCACACCTACGGCGCTTACCTGGCGCTGGTCTACGCGGGCGCGATTTTCGGCGGCTACGCGGCGGACCGGATCATCGGCTACCAGCGTTCGATCCTGACCGGCGCGGTGATCATGGCCGCGGGCTTGTTCATGATCGCGCTGCCAAACGAGCAGGTCTTCAATATCGGCCTGGCCACCATCATCGTCGGCAACGGCCTGTTCAAGCCGAACATCTCGACCATGGTCGGCAAACTCTACGGCCTGGCCGACGAGCGCCGCGACTCCGGATTCACCATCTTCTACATGGGCATCAACATGGGCGCGATGATCTCCCCGATCATCACCCAGGTCCTTGCCCAGAAGATCTTCGGCACCGACGCGATGCCCGCCTACAAAATGGTGTTCATCGCCGCGGGCATCGGCATGCTGATCAGCCTGCTGTGGTTCTGGTTTGGCCGCGCGAAGCTCAAGGGCATCGGCGCGCCACTGCCGGGCAAGGAAAGCATGGCCGGCGTGGCCAAGGTGCTCGTCGCCTGCGCCGTGGCTATCCCGATCATGTACATGCTGTTGGCCATGGGCGCGAAGAGCCTGCAGGTGATCCTTACGCTGATGTTCATCGGGCTGGGTGCGATGCTGCTGGTCGAAGGCATTCGCGAAGGCAAGGTCGCGCGCGACAAGGTCATCGCGATGTTGATCATCTTCGCCTTCAACGTGCTGTTCTGGTGCTTCTTTGAACAGGCCGGCAGCTCCTTCACCTTCCTTGCCGACGAAATCGTCAACCGCGACCTCGGTGGCTGGATCTTCCCGACCGCGTGGTTCCAGTCGGTCAACTCGGTCGCCATCATCACCCTGGCGCCGCTGTTGGCATGGCTGTGGGTGAAGCTGGGTCGCGCCAATCCATCGATCCCGCGCAAGTTCGGCCTGGGCCTGATCTTCAACGGCCTGGCGTTCCTGCTGCTGATGATCGCGCTGGCCAGCATGGTCGACCCGGCCACCAACAAGATCCCGTTCTGGACGCTGTTCATGGTCTACGTGATCCAGTCCGTGGGTGAGCTGTGCCTGTCGCCGATCGGCCTGTCGATGGTGACCAAGCTGGCGCCAATGCGCCTGGTCGGCTTCGCGATGGGCGGCTGGTTCCTGTCCACCGGCATCGGCAACAACCTGTCGGGCCTGTTCGCCGGCATGGTCAGCGGCGAAGGCGGCATGAGCGTGCAGTCGGCGCAGTCCGGCTACACGATGGGCTTCTGGATCCTGATTGGCTCCGGCGTGCTGTTGTTCCTGATCGCGCCGTTGATCCAGAAGCTGATGCATGGCGTGAAATGACGATGGAATCATTGCGCGCGACGCGACATCGGCATGCGATGCGCTTGATGCTGCTGGCCACCGCGCTGCTGTTTGCCGCCGGTTGCCAGCAACCGACGGCGGACGCCAAACCATCGGTGGCGGCGAATCCTCCGCCACCGATGGTGTTGCCGGCAACCTCGCAGGCGACCGATCGCGTCGCCGATCACGTCGCGGCCGCGGGCGCCGCCGATGCTGCCGGGGTCGCCGCGCTCAACGCCAGCTTCGACCCGCAGCGTGATCCGACGGCCGACCTGCACACCGCGATGGCCGAGGCCGCGCGCAGCGGCCGCCGCATCGTGCTGGATGTCGGTGGCGAGTGGTGTTCGTGGTGCCATCGCATGGACGCGTTCATCGCCGATGACACGCAGGTGCGCGCGCTGCGCGATGGCAACTACGTGTGGATGAAGGTCAACTACAGCGAGGACAACGAGAACGCAGCGTTCCTCGGCCAATATCCGCAGGTAAAAGGTTATCCGCACCTGTTCGTGCTCGACGCCGATGGCACCTTGCTGCATTCGCAGTTCACCGGTGCGCTGGAAGCGGGCAAGAGCTACGACCGCGAAAAGTTCGTCGCCTTCCTCGGCGCGTGGGCACCGAAAAAATCCTGATCCGGATCCGTCGGCGCGCGCAAGGACGCGATCAAGCGTTGCCGGCAAAGCCAACGCGCCCACGTCCTGATCATGTGACTCCGCGCGCTTACCGCGTGCCGGCTTCCAGATGCGGCAGGCCGTGTTCCATCAGGCGATCCAGCAGCGCATCCAGCGTCGCGCGTTCATCTGCACTCAGGTGTGCCAGCAGGCGGCGTTCGCATTCCAGCGCCAGCGGCGCGACCTCGTCGTAGATGCGATAGCCGGCCTGGCTCAACGCCAGCACCGAACGACGACGGTCGTCGCCATGCATTTCACGCTGCAGCAGGCCGCGTTCCAGCAGCCGCGCCACCGAGCGACTCACCGCGACCTTGTCCATCGCCGTGCGTTCGGCGACCGCATTGGCTGACAGATCCGGAAAACGCCCGAGTACCGCGATCACCCGCCATTCGGTGACGGCCAGGTTGAAGCGCTCGACGTAGGCATCGGCAATGGTCTGGCTGATGCGGTTGGACAACACGCTGAGCCGATAGGGCAGGAAATTTTCCAGTTCGAGCACGGCGTGTCGGTGCGGGTCAGGTTCGCGCGGGACGCGTGGTGGCGCAGTTTTTTGGATGGGGAGATCGATCGGCATAGCGGCATTGTGCCTTGCATATGGTTTCATATGAAACTATAAAGAAGCTTGTCTCTCGCCGCGTCGCGTGCCTGTTCGCGCGTGATGCCGCCCAGCCCGAGGAATCATCCATGAGCGCCCAACCCCACGTCCCCGCCAGCGGCCCCAACCTTGGCATGCAGGTCACCACCTTTGAAAATCCGATGGGCATCGATGGATTCGAGTTCGTCGAATTCGCCGCGCCCGCCGACCAGGGCGAGTTGCTGCACGACTATTTCGCCCGGATGGGTTTCGTCGCCGTGCTGCGCCACAAGACGCGTCCGATCACGGTGTATCGCCAGAACGGGGTCAACTTCCTGGTCAACGAGGACCCGGATTCGTTCGCCGCCGATTTCGCCAAGGCGCACGGGCCGAGCGCCTGCGGGTTTGCGATCCGCTTCAAGAAACCGGGCGACGACGTGCTCAAGACCGTGCTGGGCAACGGCGGCGAACAGATCACCGACAAGCCCGACAGCAAGGTGGTCGATGCGCCGGTGGTCAAGGGCATCGGCGATTGCATGCTGTACCTGATCGATCGCTATGGCGACAAGGGCTCGATCTACGAGGACTACCTGCCGATCCAGGGTGCCGACCAGAATCCCAGCGGGTTTGGCCTGACCTTCATCGACCACCTCACCCACAACCTGTATTTCGGCAACATGCAGAAGTGGTCGGATTACTACGAGCGCTTGTTCAACTTCCGCGAGATCCGCTATTTCGACATCAAGGGCGCCAAGACCGGGCTGGTGTCCAAGGCGATGACCGCGCCCGATGGCGTCGTGCGCATCCCGCTCAACGAATCCAACGACCCGAAGTCGCAGATCAACGAATACCTAGACGCCTACAAGGGCGAGGGCATCCAGCATATCGCCTGCTTCACCGATGACATCTACACCACCGTGGAGCGCATGCGCGGCGAAGGCATCGAGTTCCTGGATACACCGGACAGCTACTTCGATGTGATCGACCAGCGCGTGCCCAACCATGGCGAGGATGTGCCGCGGCTGGCGCGCAACAAGATCCTGATCGACGCCGATCCTGAAACCATGCAGCGCAAGTTGCTGCAGATCTTTACCACCAACGCGATCGGCCCGATCTTCTTCGAGATCATCCAGCGCAAGGGCAACGAGGGCTTCGGCGAAGGCAACTTCCAGGCCTTGTTCGAGAGCATCGAGCGCGACCAGATCAGGCGCGGCGTGCTGTAGGTTTTTTTCTCGCCCCCTCTTCCGTCGGGAGAGGGGCTTGCAAGCACAGAGCAGGCTCTCGACGATGATCGCTAGTAACGGTTACCAATCCGGTTTCGGCAACGAATTCGCGACCCAGGCGGTGCCCGATACGTTGCCCATTGGCCGCAACTCGCCGCAGGCGGTCGCCCATGGCCTGTATGCCGAGCAGCTCACCGGCACCGCGTTCACCGCGCCGCGCAGCGAAAACCGGCGCAGCTGGCTGTATCGGATCCGCCCGACGGCCATGCACGGCACGTTCGCGCCGTACCCGCAATCGCGCTTTCATAACCTGTTCGGACACGAGCCGGTGACCCCGGACCAGTTGCGCTGGGACCCGTTGCCCATGCCGCAAGCGCCCACCGATTTTGTCGACGGCCTGTACACCATGGCCGGCAATGGCGGCCCCGCCGGGCAAACCGGGATCGGCATCCACCTGTACGCGGCCAACACCTCGATGCAGGGTCGCTGGTTCTACAACGCTGATGGCGAACTGCTGATCGTGCCGCAACACGGCGGCCTGCACATCGCTACCGAGCTGGGCGTGCTGGAGGTCGAACCACAGGAAATCGCTATCATCCCGCGCGGCGTGCGCTTCACTGTCGCCTTGCCGGACGGCGCGGCACGCGGCTACGTCTGCGAGAATTTCGGCGCGATGATGCGCCTGCCCGACCTTGGCCCGATCGGGGCCAACGGCCTGGCAAATCCGCGCGATTTCCTCACGCCCAACGCGGCCTTTGAGCAAACCGAAGGCGACTTCGAGTTGATCGCCAAATTCCAGGGCCAGCTGTGGCGCGCGCCGATCGGCCACTCGCCGCTGGATGTGGTGGCATGGCATGGAAACTACGCGCCTTGCAAATACGACCTGCGCCATTTCAACGCGATCGGCTCGATCAGTTTCGACCATCCCGATCCCAGCATCTTCACCGTGCTCACCTCGCCCAGCGACACGCCGGGCACGGCCAACATGGATTTCGCGATATTCCCGCCGCGTTGGCTGGTGGCCCAGGATACGTTCCGGCCGCCATGGTTCCATCGCACTTTCGCCAGTGAATTCATGGGCCTGGTGCATGGCGCCTACGACGCCAAGGCCGAGGGCTTTGCACCGGGGGGTTGTTCGCTGCATAACTGCATGACCGGGCACGGACCGGATGCGGCCACTTTCGAGAAAGCATCGACGGCCGACCTGTCCAAGCCCGATGTGATTGCCGACACCATGGCCTTCATGTTCGAGACGCGCATGGTGATCAGCCCGACCCGGCAGGCGCTCGACGCCGCGCATCGACAGCGCGATTACCAGCAATGCTGGGCTGGGTTGAAGAAGAATTTTTCGCCGCCGCGCTGATCCGGCAAACGTGCACCACGAGGCGATGAGGCGTTATCGATAGAGCTTCATCGTGCCCATGGAGCACTCCTTGGAAATTGGCGTTCGCAATGCGTTAACGCCCGATCGCCAACGCTGGCGCCCGCTCTCAATGGAAGCTGCCGCATGAAACTTTCGCTCCTCGCCACCGCCTTGTTCGCGTTGGCATTGTCGGCATGCACCGCCGAACGCACGCCGACAGCCACGAACACAGCGCCCGATCCCGCCGCGCCGCCGCCGATGGACCAACCCGCGCAGGATGTGCCACCGGCCACCGCCCCGACGGGCGATTCCGCCGCCCAGGCCGATGGCCAGCCGACCGCCCGGGACGCCGGCCTGGCACGCATGGACGGGTACGGTGACCTGCGCCTGGGCATGAGCGCCGACGAGACGAAACAGGCATGGGGTGGCGAATTGAAGGGCGCGGCATCTGAATCGGGCGGCTGCTATTACCTCTCGCCAAAATGGGTGAAGGCGCCATCGGATTTCGCCTTCATGATCGAGAACCAGAAATTCGTGCGCTACGACGTCGGCACGGCCCGGGAAGTCGCGCCGGGCGGCGGCAAGGTGGGCATGAGCGCGGACGAGATCGGCCAGCTGTATGCGGGCCGGATCGAGGAGACGCCGCATAAATATGTCGAGGGCGGCAAGTACCTGGGCATCAAGGACAACAGCGGCGGCGCCGGCAAGCTTGTGTTCGCCACTGACAAAGCGGGCACGGTCACCGCGTGGCGCGTCGGCGTCGTGCCGCAGGTGGATTACGTCGAAGGTTGCAGCTAGACCGCAATTGTTCGCCCCATCATTCCTGCCTGCCCGGGAATGATGGCCAGGGCGCTCGCCGCTGCCGACGTGCCCGTGCGGGCCCCGATCGCCATCTCCCGTTAGAATCGACATCCGTCCACGGGAGAAGCGCGCCATGCTTGAAGCCATCGGTTTTTTTGTCCTCGGCTTGATTTTGCTTGCCCTAGGCGGCGATTCAATCATCAAGGACGCCTCGGGCCTGGCGCAGCGCTTCGGCGCGTCGCCGTTCGTGGCCGGACTGTTGCTGGTGGCGTTCGGCACCTCGTTGCCGGAACTTGCGGTCAATGCGCGCGCGGTGTTCACCGGCAGCCAATCGCTGGCGCTGGGCAACGCGGTGGGCAGCAACATCGTCAACGTCGGCCTCACCCTGGGCGCGGCGGCATTGGCAGCGCCGCTGCTGGTGCGCTGGCGCGTGCTGGCGCCGTTGCTGCTGTGCCTGATGCTGGCGACGGTGGCGGTGATGGCGGCGGGCTGGGATGGCGTGCTGACGCGTTGGGAGGGTGTGGCGCTGCTGGTCGCCTTCGTCGTGGTGCTGGCGATATGCATCGCCCGCACGCGCCGTGAAAAACCCGAACTGCAGGACGCCATTGCCGCGTTCGCACGCACCAGCACGGATTTGACGCAAAACCTGCTGCGTTTCGTCCTTGCCGTCGTGCTGCTGTATTTCGGCGCGCGTTGGGTGGTGCAAAGCGCGCCGATCATTGGCCTCGGGCTTGGCATGGCGCCGCTGCTCACCGGCCTGCTGGTGGTGGCGATCGGCACGGCGTTGCCTGAAGTCGCCGCGGCGATCGCGGCCGCGCGGCGCGGGCAGGGCGACATGGTGGTGGGCCATGTGATCGGCTCCAGCCTGTTCAACCTGCTGGTGGTGCTGGGCGGCATGGCGGTGGTGCGCGACGTGCCGGTGCCGGCATCGTTCGTGCGCTTCGAGTTGCCGGCCGCACTGGTGTTCGCGGTGATGATGTATCCGATGCTCAAGGGCGACCTGCGCATGAGTCGCGCTGAAGGCGGCATCCTGCTGGTGGCGTTCGCGGCATGGGTTGCGTTCGAGCTGTTCCTGACACAGCAGGCATGAGGCCAGGCTCGTATCGTTTCGGCGCGCTGCAGCGGCTGCGCGATTTCTTCCAGCTGGAGGCCGCGGGCGGCATCCTGCTGATCGCGGCGGCGCTGCTGGCGCTGCTGTTGGCCAATTCACCGCTGCGGGACCTGTACGCAGGCTTCCGCGAACTGCCGATGCAGCTGCGCATCGGCGAGCTCGACATCGCCAAGCCGCTGTTGCTGTGGATCAACGACGGGTTGATGGCGATCTTCTTCCTGCTGGTTGCACTGGAGCTCAAGCGCGAGACGCTGAGCGGACAGCTGTCCAGTCGCGATCAGTTGATCCTGCCGATGGTGTGCGCTGCGGCCGGGGTGATCGTGCCCGCGCTGATTTTCTGGTGGAGCAACCAGGGCGATGCCGATTCGATGCGCGGCTGGGCGATCCCGACCGCCACCGACATCGCGTTTGCGCTCGGCATCCTCGCCTTGCTCGGCTCGCGCGTGCCGCTGGGAATGAAGCTGCTGTTGTCGACGATCGCCGTGCTCGACGACCTGATCGCGATCCTGATCATCGCCATTTTCTATTCGCACGGCATGTCGATGGTGGCGCTGGCGTTTGCCGCCGTTGCGATTGCGGCGATGTGGGTCCTCAACCGGCGCGGTGTCACCGCGTTGGCGCCTTACCTGGTGCTGGGTGCGGTGCTGTGGGTGTGCGTGCTGAAATCAGGCGTCCACGCCACCCTGGCTGGCGTCGTTACCGGATTGATGATCCCGCATGTCAATCGCCACAACGAAATCCACGATGCAATCGAGCATTCACCGCTGGAAACACTCGAACACGCCCTGCATCCGTGGGTGGCCTACGGCATCCTGCCGGTGTTCGCGTTCGCCAATGCCGGGCTCGTGCTGGGTGGGTTGAAGCTGGGCGATCTGCTCTCGCCGCTGCCGCTGGGCATCGCGCTGGGACTGGTGCTGGGCAAGCCGGTCGGGATTGTGGCTGCGGCCGTGTTCATGCGCGCAAGCGGGTTTGCGCGCTATCCGGACGGCATGGATTTCAAGGCCATGCTGGGGCTTGGCATGCTGTGCGGCATTGGCTTCACGATGAGCCTGTTCATCGGCTCGCTGGCGTTCGCCAACGATGCGCTGCGCTACACCGAAAGCGTGATCGGCGTATTGCTGGCGTCCACCGCGGCGGCCGTGTTGGGATATGCCTGGCTGCGCGTGGTGCTTAAACCGCGCGCGACCGGCGACGACTGAGATGCGCACCGCGCTGGTGTTTGGCGGCAGTGGACAAATTGGCCGCCCACTGCTGCAGCGACTTGCGCAAGACGACTGGCAGGTGCATGCGGTGTCGCGGGTGGTACAGCCGGCGCTGCCCGGCGTGCGCTGGCTGCGCGGCGATCTTGGCGCGGGCCTTGGGCATGCCGAAGGCTTGCCGATGCAGGTCGATGCCATCGTCAGCTGCGGTCCACTGGATCATTTCGCGCGCTGGTATGCGGGTTCGACGATTGCATGTCCGCGCGTGGTCGCATTTGGTTCGACCAGCGTCGAGGTCAAGCACGACTCTGTCGATGCACACGAGCGCGACATCGCCACGCGCCTGCATGAGGGCGAACGCACGGTATTGCAGGCGGCGGTTGCGCGTACGGCGGCAGCCACGCTGCTGCGGCCAAGCTTGATCTATGGAGCCGGCGGCGATCGCACACTGACGCGCATCGCCGAGATTGCAGGGCGCTGGCATCGGTTTGTGCTGCCGCGCGACGCCACCGGCCTGCGCCAGCCCGTGCATGTCGATGACCTGGCACGCGCGGGATGCGCGGCGATCGACGCATCGGCGTCGCATGGCGGCATTTATGCCCTGGTGGGCGGCGAAACCCTGTCGTATCGCGCGATGGTGGCGCGCGTGCTGGCGATCCTGCAGCCTGCCGTGCCGCTGCACCTGCTGTCCCCTTGGGCGTTCCGGGGATTGCTGGCACTGGCACATGGCTGCGGCATCGCGCGCGATGTCGGTGATGCCACGGTCGCGCGGATGCGCGACGACCTGGTGTTTGACCTCATTCCCGCGCAACGTGACCTTGGCTACGCGCCGCGCGCATTCCAGCCAACCGCGCAGATGTTTGCCGCCAGCGACCGTTGATGCGGCAGGTCAGTATTTCCAGCCGAGCTTGCGATACAGCTTGGACAGCACCCAGGCGGGGCCGATCAACAGGTAGGTCAGGTCGGTGAAAAAGCTCGGCTTGCGGCCCTCGATCTTGTGGCCAACGAACTGCGCGATCCACGCCACCACGAATGCCGCGATCGCGGCATACAGCAGGTTGGACACCCCAAACCGATCGTGCACCCATCGCGTCAGCCAGGCCATCGCAACGAGGACCAGCAGCATGCCAAGGCCCAGCGCGCGCGACGCGCGCCAATAGAACATCCACGCCGCAAACATCGCCAGTGCGGCCCACAGGCCGGCGCTGAACCAGGTCATCGGCACCGGGATGCACCACAGCAACGCGATCACGCTCCACAGGATCGCAGGCACTGCGATGACATGGATCGCCTGGTTGGCAGCATTGCGGTGATCGCCGGAATAACTGGCGAACCAGCGGTCGATGGGGCGGTCACCCGTGTGCGTGGACGTGGATGTGTTCATGGCTCGCTCCGTGCAACGTGCCCAGAGGATAGCGCGCGGCGGGCGCAGGTCGTGGCCCCACCCGCGACGCAAGCAGGTGACGACAGGCAGGGCGGACGCCGGGGTGTGATCCCGCTCGGCGCAGGTGCTCGATGATCCGGACGGCGGCGCCGTGACTTCGGCCTACAGGTGGATATCGGCGAGTTTCTGCAGCGCCTCGGCATATTTGGCGCGCGTGCGCTCGATCACTTCGCGTGGCAATGCCGGTCCGGGCGCGGTCTTGTCCCAGTCCAGCGTTTCCAGGTAATCACGCACGAACTGCTTGTCGTAGCTGGGTGGGCTGCTGCCCACCTGGTATTGATCGGCAGGCCAGTAACGCGACGAATCGGGCGTCAGCATTTCGTCCATCACATACAGGCGGCCGTCGGCGTCGGTGCCGAACTCGAACTTGGTGTCGGCCAGCAGGATGCCGCGTTCGGCCGCATAGGCGGCGGCAAACGTGTACAGGCGCAGGGTTGCGTCGCGCACCTGCTCGGCCAGTTCGGCACCGATGCTGCGCACCATCGTGTCGAAGTCGATGTTCTCGTCATGGTTACCGACCGCCGCCTTGGTCGACGGCGTGAACACCGGTTGGCGCAATTGTTCGGCCTGGCGCAGGCCGTCGGGGAGGGTGATGCCGCTGACGCGACCGGTGCGTTGGTAATCCTTCCAGCCGCTGCCGATCAGGTAACCCCGTGCGATGGCTTCGACGGGAACCGGCTTGAGCCGTTTGGTCACCACCGAACGCTGCGCATACAGCGCCGCGTCGACGCCAGCGGGCAACACGCTGGCCACCTCGATGCCGGTGAGATGGTTGGGCATCAGGTGGGCGGTTTTGGCGAACCAGAAATTGCTGATCTGGCAGAGCATCTCGCCCTTGCCGGGGATCGGGTCGGGCAGCACCACGTCGAACGCGCTGAGTCGGTCAGTAGCGACCATCAGCAACAGCGGGCCCTGGTGGGCGGCTTTGGACGCCATGCCGGACTCCGCGCCATCATCGGGCAGGTCGAACACGTCGCGGACCTTGCCGCGATGACGCAGGGCCAGGCCCGGGAGTTCCGCGCAAAGCAGGGTCGTTGCCATTGATCTCGTTGGGCAGCCGTCGGACGGGCATTGTAGCGATACACGTTAGACTTCACCGATGACACGTTGGTACGGAAAATTGCTGGGCTTCGTCGCGGGCTTTTTGCTGATGCGCCATCCCGCCGGCGGGCTGATCGGGCTGCTGATCGGCCACGCCTTCGACGCGGACTGGTTCAGGAGCCCGCGCGACAATCCGTGGGGCGTTCTTGGCCTGACCGACGCGGCCAGCGATGCCGACGTGGACCTGGCCTATCGCCGCCTGATCACCCAATACCATCCGGATAAGCTCTCCGGCGCGGCCGATGAACTGCGCGACCAGGCCGAAGCCAAGGCGCGCGAGATCAACACGGCCTACGACCGCATCAAGACCCTGCGCAAACGCGGATGATCGCGCACCGCACTGCCGCGGCGTGGGTGTTTCCGGTAACGCGTCATCGCGCCCATTCGGCGCTCCCACACCATTGAGCCTGCCATGCAACCGACCGTCATCGCGCCATCGATCCTCTCCGCTGATTTCGCCCGGCTCGGCGAGGAAGTGGACAACGTCATCGCCGCCGGCGCCGACTGGGTGCATTTCGACGTCATGGACAACCATTACGTCCCCAACCTCACCATCGGCCCGCTGGTGTGCGAAGCGCTGCGCAAGCACGGCGTGACCGCGCCGATCGACGTGCACCTGATGATCGAGCCGGTCGACCGCATCATCCCGGATTTCGCCAAGGCCGGCGCCACCGATATCAGTTTCCACCCCGAAGCCAGCCGCCATGTGCATCGCACCATCCAGTTGATCAAGTCGGTGGGTTGCCGCGCCGGACTGGTACTCAACCCGGCCACGCCGCTGGACGTGCTCGATTACGTGCTCGACGACCTCGACCTCGTGCTGCTGATGTCGGTGAACCCGGGTTTTGGCGGCCAGAGTTTCATCCCATCGACGCTGGAAAAAATCGCCCGCGTGCGCCAGCGCATCGACGCCAGTGGCAGGTCGATCCGGCTGCAGGTCGATGGCGGCGTCAAGCCGGACAACATCGGCGCGATCGCAAAGGCCGGCGCGGACACCTTCGTCGCCGGTTCGGCGATCTTCGGCCATGCCGATTACGCAACAATCGTCGCCGAGATGCGCGCGGCCGTCGCGGCGGCGCGCTGAGGCGCGATTAGATGAGGCCGATGCGTGCGGCATCGGCCTGCGGAATCATTGGAGGCAATCCAGCCTCCTTCATCCGTCCCTGCCATCGCCTTGCATGCTCCACCGTGTCGATGACGCGTGCGTGACACTGCCGGTTCACGCCACGTCGCCGCCGCGCTGCTAGCGTATCGGCTCCACCACTAACCGCGTCGTTCCGATGACCCCACCGCATTGGTGCCTCATCCTCAATGGAAAGTCCGCCGGCGACGCCGGCCTGCGTGATGCCGTGCTGGCGATGCGCAAGCGCGGCATCGCGCTCGATGTGCGCGTGACCTGGGAGTCCGGTGACGCCGAGCGTCTTGTTGGAGAGGCAATCGCCGAAGGCATCGACACCATCGTCGCGGCGGGCGGCGATGGCACGCTCAGTGAAGTCGCCGCCACCCTGGCGCATCGCGATGAAAGCGCCGGGACATTGCCTGCACTTGGCCTGGTTCCGCTCGGAACCGCCAACGATTTCGCAACCGCGGCCGGTATTCCCGATGACGCGCTCGCCGCGCTCGAGCTTGTCCACGCGCAGGCGCCACGCCCGATCGACCTGCTGCGCCTGGACGCATACGGCACCTCGCATTGGGTCGCGAACCTCGCCAGCGGCGGCTTCGGTACCCAGGTCACCGTGGACACGCATGACGGCCTGAAGAAGCTGCTCGGCGGCCTGGCCTACCTCATCACCGGCATGGCCCGGCTTGGACGCATCGATCCGATTGCCGCCAGCATCCACGGCCCCGGATTCGCCTGGCGCGGCGACTTCATTGCCCTGGGCGTCGGCAACGGGCGCCAGGCGGGCGGTGGCCAGGTACTGTGCCCGGACGCCATGATCGACGACGGCCTGCTCGACCTCACCATCATCCCGGAACTGTCGGGAGAGGTCGCCGGCACGCTTGCCACCCTGCTGACCGATGGCAGCGAGGCCGCGCTTGACCAGGCGGCGACCCGGGCACGATTGCCGTGGCTGGAAATCGATGCCGATGCGCCTTTCGTGCTCAACCTCGATGGCGAGCCGGCGGAGTCCACCCACTTTCGTATCGAATGCATCCCCGGGCGCGTGCGCATGCACCTGCCGCAGGATTGTCCGCTGCTTGGCGTGCGGTAGGAGCGCCCCATGGGCGCGATGGGGCGTTGCCGGCAGAGCCTTATCGCGCCCATGGGGCGCT
>JBBSST010000014.1:0-69369 GCA_038241735.1 Lysobacterales bacterium | reverse complement strand
TGCGGGAGGGGGTTCCCCCGGGTGCGTTGTATCGCCCGGGCGGCGCAAAGAGCTCGGGGTTTACCCCGCTCCTACGGGGTTCCCAACCTGCGGGGTTGCCAAGCTGCTCGCGGGCGGACGCGCGCTCCGCCCCCGGAATTGCGCCATAATTCCTGTACCGCCGGGTTCAGCCACTCCGGTCTCGTTCAGCCGGCGCTGTCCAAGCTGCGCCCCAGCGCGTCTCTCCCCGCATTCGCATCCACGATGCACTCCTCTCCGTAACCTGACCTGTCATGCCCGCTTCCCCACTGCCCCTACAAGACATTGCCGTGCGCGTGTCCGGTGTCCGCCTCGATCGCGGCACGCGGACGGTGCTGTCTGGCATTGACCTGGTAGTGCCGCGCGGCAGCATCACGGCGGTGCTGGGGCCGTCGGGCAGCGGCAAGTCGACGCTGCTGGCGGCCTTGACCGGCGAACTGGTGCCGGCCGCCGGGTCCGTCGAAGTGCTGGGCCAGGCCGTGCCGCAGCAGCGGCGCGCGCTGCTGGAGCTGCGCAAGGGCATCGGCGTGCTGCTGCAGGGCAACGGCCTGCTGACCGATCTGACCGTGGCCGAGAACATCGCGCTGCCGCTGCGCACGCATACCGACCTGCCGCGCCCGGTGATCGACCGTTTGGTGGCAATGAAGCTGCATGCGGTCGGCCTGCGCACCGCAGCGGACCTGTATCCGCGCGAATTGTCCGGCGGCATGGCGCGCCGCGTGGCGCTGGCGCGGGCGCTGGCGCTGGACCCGCCGCTGATGATCTACGACGAGCCGCTGACCGGGCTCGACCCGATTGCCAGCGGCGTGATCATGGGCCTGATCGCGCGCCTCAACGCCATCCTTGGCCTGACCAGCATCATCGTCAGCCACCACGTGCGCGAAACCCTGCCGGTCGCCGACCGCGCCATCGTCATCGCCAACGGTCGCATCGTGTTTTCCGGCACCCCGGCGGAGCTGCACGCCACCGCCGACCCGCTGGTGCTGCAGTTCCTGCGCGGCGAACCCGATGGGCCCATCGCCTTCGACACCGACGAACGCCGGGAGACCGCTTGATGTCGCTTGTCGCCGCCATCCGCTCGCTCGGCCGTGCCGGCATGTTTTCCTTCTCGGTGCTGCGCGCATCGAAACCGACCGCTGATTTTTTCGTCGAACTGATCCGCGAGATCTACAAGATCGGCGCGCGCAGCCTGCCGATCATTGCCGTCGGCGGCGCCTTCGTCGGCCTGTCGGTCACCCTGCTGGGCTACCGCGCGCTGGAAACCTATGGCGCATCCAACCAGATCAGCGCCCTGGTCGGCCTGGGCCTGTATCGCGAGCTGGCACCGGTGCTGACCGCGCTGCTGTTCATCGGTCGCGCCGGCTCGTCGATCGCCGCCGAGCTCGGCCTGATGCGCGCCACCGACCAGATCACCGCGCTCGGGCTGATGGCGATCGATCCGGTTGCCAAGGTCGTCGCGCCGCGTTTCTGGGCGGCGGTGATCTGCGTGCCGCTGCTGACCGGATTTTTCTGCAGCCTTGGCATCAGCGCCAGCTATTTTGAAGCCGTGCACGTGATCGGCATCGATGCCGGCACGTTCTGGCAGGTGCTGCGCGACGCGGTCGATTTCCGCCATGACTTCCTGGTGGCATTCGAGAAATCGGCGGTGTTCGGTGGTACCGCGGCGCTGGTCGCCTCCTACGTGGGCTACCACGCCGAGCCGACCATCGAAGGCACCTCGATCGCGACCACGCGCGCGGTGGTCAATGCCTCGCTGCTGGTGCTGATGTTCAACTTCGTCCTTTCCGCGCTGCTGTTCCGATGAACGCTGCGCTGCGGTTTCGATCTTTCTTTTCACCGCCAATGACGCGGATGGACGCGGATCAAGCGCTTTTTTTTCCGCACCCTCGGCGTGAATCCGTGGCAAGCGGTTCCAGGAATTCTCGGGAGATAGCTTCATGACCACACGCGGACCACGCCTTGAATTCGCCGTCGGCGCCTTCCTGCTGCTGGCACTCGCCTCGCTGCTGGTGCTGGCCGTGGCGTCGACCAACGGCAAGTTCGGCTTCGGCGGGGATACCTACCAGCTGAAGGCGCGCTTCACCAACATCGGCCCGCTGCGGTCGATGGCGCCGGTGAAGATCGGCGGGGTCACCATCGGCCGGGTCGGCGACATCACCCTGGACCCCAAGCGGCTGGACTCGGTGGTCACGCTCGACATCGACAACCGCTACGACACGCTGTCGGCGGACACCTCGGCCGGCATCCAGACCAACGGCCTGCTGGGCGAGAGTTACGTCGGCCTGCAGCCCGGCGGCGACCCGGACAGCTTGAAACCCGGCGAAGAGATCGCATTTACCACTCCTGCCGTCGACCTGATCCAGATGGTCGGCAAATACATGTTCAGCGGCGCGGGCGACAAGCCCGCCAAAGCCGATGACAGCGCCGCACCCCCCTCCTCCAGCGACGGTACCCAGCCATGAACCGCAAGCGGATCTCCCTCCTCATCGCCAGCGCCCTGCTGTTGTCCACGCCCGGCTTGGTGCTGGCACAGGCCAAGGCCAAGCCTGCCGCCACGGCCGCCACCATGCAGGGTTCGCCCAGCCAGCTGGTGCTCGACAACAGCCAGCGCGTGCTGGCCGCACTGGATAGCCGCCGCGCGGAGTTCACCAAGAACCGCGGCGCGCTGAGCACGTTCATCAACAGCGAGTTCAACTCGATGTTCGACCGCGACTACGCCGCCCGCCAGGTGCTCGGCCGGCACGGCCGCGGCGCCTCGGATGCCGACGTCAAGCTGTTCGCCGACGCGCTGGCCAACAGCCTGATGCAGCGCTATGGCTCATCGTTGCTCGACTTCAACACCCGCCTGCGCGTGCGGGTGAAGTCCGAGACGCCCTTGCCGCGCGGCCTTGGCGTGAAAGTGTCCAGCGAATTGATGCGCAGCGGCGGCGATGCAATCCCGGTCGATTACCTGATGCGCCGATCCGGCAGCCAGTGGAAAGTGTTCGACGTGATGGTGGAGGGGGTGTCGTTCGTGCAGACCTTCCGCCAGCAGTTCGATTCCGAGCTGCAGAGCAAATCGATCCCGCAGGTCGCCAGGGAACTCGCCAACGGCCAGCTGAAGGCCGATGCCGGCCAGTAAGGCCAGCGTGGTGCGCGATGGCGATGCGCTGGTATTCACCGGCGCATTGCTGCGTGGCGACGTCGCGGCCCTGTGGCGGCAGGCGTCACGCGCACTCGACGGCGTGCGTCGTTTCAACCTGACGGCGGTGCCGCGCATCGACAGCGCCGGAATGGCATTGCTGGCCGAATTGGCCAACGACGGCGGTACGATCGTCATCGAGGGCGCGCCAGCGGGTCTGACCGAGCTGCAGGCCGCATACCGTCTGACACCGCAGCTGGCCTTCGCCACGGTTTGACGGCCGCGCCATTTCCCGGCGTCCGTTTGACCTTAGAGTTTTCGCGCTGGAGCATCCATGCAACGCATCTCGTTTTCCCTTGCCGCCACCGTGCTTTCGCTGGGCCTGCTGGGTGCCTGCACGAGCCCCGGCGGCACACGCACCGAGGCCGCGACGGCCACCCTGGTGCGCGCCGATGCAACGACCACGGCGAGGACCACGGCAACGATCGCTGCGCCGGCCGAGCCGACCCCGTCGCAGGTCGTTGCCACGGATGCTGGCCAAGCCGCCGCTGCCCAGGCTGCCGTCGTCCCGTCGGCCCCGCCTGCGGTCGATGCGCCGGCGCCCGACATGGTTCCGCCAGCCGCGGTTTCGTCATCGGACCTGCCTCCGCCCGACCCGCGCAGCCAGGCCGAACAGGACTACGACGCCCTGTATGGCCAACAGCCCTACGACCCGATCTACGACCCCACGCTTCCTGCACCCGCACAGATGCAGGCAAGCTACGACCCCTGGCAGCCGCTCAACCGGCGCGTGCATGCATTCAACAACGTCGTCGATCGCGTCATCGCCAAGCCCCTGGCCAAGGCTTACGTGGCCGTCGTGCCGCGTCCGATCCGCCTGGGCGTCGGCAACTTCTTCCACAACCTCGGCCAGCCCGTCAGCGCGCTGAACGCCTTGTTGCAGGGCAAGCCCAAACAGGCGGCGCAATCGATCGGGCGCTTCGCACTCAACAGCACGCTGGGCATCGGCGGGATCTTCGACCCGGCCAGCGACGCCAAGCTTCCCAACAAGAGCGAGGACTTCGGCCAGACCCTCGGTATCTGGGGCTGGAAGACCTCGCGCTACGTCGAACTGCCGCTGTTCGGCCCGCGCACCGTGCGCGATAGTTTCGGCCTGGTCGGCGATGGCCAGCTGTCGCCAATCCGCGAGATCGAGGCCGACAGGGCGCGCGTGTTCCTGCAGGGCCTGCAGCTGGTCGACGTGCGCACGCAGCTGTTCGCGGTCGACAGCATGCGTGCGGGCGCCGTGGATGATTACGCGCTGGTGCGCGATGCCTGGTTGCAGCGGCGCAACTACCAGATCTTCGGCGAGAGCAAGCAGTCCGATGAGCCGTTGCCCGATTACCTGCGCGAAGACAACGGCAACCCGATGGTGCCGGCCGATGCCATGCCGCTGATCCCTGGGACCGTGGTGCCCTGACGCAGCGGGGCAAGACGATTGTCCTTGCGAGTCCTGATCGCGCAGGCTCTTATCGCGCTGGTCTTTAATCGCGCAGGTGGAAATCCGGTCGCCTTGATCGCCTGACCGGCACCGCCTGAACGCATGCGCGCGCCTACGAATCTTCCGGGGCGTCGTCGTCCAGCTCGGCGTCATCCGCCGTGCCCAGCAAACGTCGGCTTTCATCGAACGGCAGCGCCTCCACGTCGCGCAGCTTGCCGGTCAGTACCCGCGTCCGGCGCTTGGTGTCATCGATCTTGTTGCTGGCCTCGACGAGCTTTTTCTTGACCCCGTCGAGCACCTCGCCAAACTTGCCGAACTCGGTCTTGACCGCGCCCAGCGTCCGCGCAATCTCGCTGGAGCGTTCCTGGATCGCCAGCGTGCGGAACCCCATCTGGAAGCTGGTCATCAGCGCCAGCAGCGTGGTCGGCCCGGCGACCGCGATGCGCTGGTCGCGCTGCAGGGCATCGACCAGGCCGGGACGACGCAGCACCTCGGCGTACAGGCCTTCGGTCGGCAGGAACAGGATGCCGAACTCGGTGGTATGCGGCGCGCAGATGTATTTCTCGCGGATCCGCACGGCTTCCTTGCGCACCACCCGCTCCAGTGCGTCGCCGGCGGCACGCGCGCCGTCGAGATCGGCGTGTTCCTGCGCATCGAGCAGGCGCTCGTAATCCTCGCGCGGGAACTTGGCGTCGATCGGCAGCCACACCGGCACCTCGCCGCTGGAGCCGGGGAAGCGCACCGCGAATTCGACGCGCTCAGTGCTGCCCGGAACGGTCGCGACATTGGCCGCGTACTGGTCGGGCGCAAACACCTGCTCCAGCAATCCCGCCAGCTGCACTTCGCCAAACACACCGCGCGATTTCACGTTGCTCAGCACGCGCTGCAGGCCACCCACGTCGGCGGCCAGCTTGCTCATGTCGCCCAGGCCCTGGTGCACCTGCGCCAGCATCGTGGTGACGTTGCCAAAACTCTCGGTCAGGCGCGTCTCCAGCGTCGCATGCAATTTTTCATCGACGGTCGCACGCATCTGTTCGAGCTTGGCGCTGTTGTCGGCTTGCAGCTCGCGCAGCTTGTTCTCGAGCGTCGCCCGCAGCTCGCCCAGCCGCTCGGCATTGTTGCGGGTCAGTTCGGCCACGCGCGCATCCAGCGCCGCGGCGAAATTGCGCAGCGATTCGGTCTGTTCGGCGCGCGCCTTGCGCGCATCGTCGTTCAACGCCTCGCGCAGCACGTCCAGGCGTTGGTCGGTGCGCGTGTTGAACTCGGTCAGGCGCGCGCCAAACCCTTCGCCACGCTGTTCCTGCACCGCCGACAGGCTGTCGAGCTGCTGGCGCAACTCGCTGCGGCCGTCGCGCTGCTCGTCGCGCAGGGCCTGCTCAAGCCGCACGCGATGGCGTTCAAGCACCGCATCGGGCTTGCGCAGCAGCAGCAGGGCCAACAGCCCGATCGCCACCACCACGGCCACCAGCACGATGATCAACACGATTTCGGTATTCATGCGATCAGTGTAGCGGCGCCGGTCTCATGGCCTGCGCCTGGCCGGGCGGGACTGCCGCCACGCGGCACTGGAACCCATGCGCCGCAGCATTGACTCGGCGTTGCCATCGTCGCGCGCATGCTCATGCCTCGGCGTCGAACCAGCCGCCACTTCGCCATCGGCAACGCGAAGGCCAGGCGGTTCGGGTGACCCCCGCCACCGCGTATTTTCGAGGGAGCCGCGCATGGATATCCAGGTGGCACGCGTTTACGCACACCGACCCCACGACACGCATACCGCCATCCTGGTCGACCGGCTCTGGCCGCGCGGCATGGCCAAGGCCGATCTCGTCGGCGTGCCGTGGTTGAAGGACATCGCGCCCAGTGACGATCTGCGCCACTGGTTCGGCCACGAGCCGCCGAAATGGTCGGAGTTTCGCCGACGCTATTTCCACGAACTCGACGCCAACCCGGAGCCCGTTGCCGAGCTGCGCAAACATGCCAGGCACGGCCCGATCACCCTGTTGTTTGCCGCCCATGATGAGGCGCACAACAACGCGGTGGCGCTGCGCGAATACCTGCTGCGCTGACGCATGCCGATGCGCTGACGGGCCGCGTCAATCCAGCACGCGGCAGAACGCCGCCTTGAGGTAACGCGACTCCTGGACGTTGGCCAGGAACGGATGATCCGCCCCTGCACCCGCGACCTTCAACACCTGGAGCGTGCGGTTGGCGTAGAACGCGGCGCGGCGGAGCATGTCGAGGAATTGTTCCTCGCTGACAAGACCGGTGCACGAGAACGTGGCGAACAGGCCGCCGGGCTTGACCACGCCCAGGGCAAGTTTGTTCATGTCGAGGTATTTCTTCAGCGCCGGGATCACCTGCTCGCGGTCGCGGGTCATCTTGGCCGGATCAAGGACCACCACGTCGAACAAATCGCCGGCATTGGAGGCATCGCGCAGCCACGGGAAGATATCGGCCTGCACGAACTTGATCCGCACGTCGTTCAATTTCGCATTGGCGTGGGCGATATCGAGCACGTCCTCGTCGATATCGATGCCGACCACCTCCCGCGCGCCGCGCGCCGCTGCGTACACGCCGAAGCCGCCGGTGTTGCAGCACAGGTCGAGTACGCGCAGGCCTTCGCATTGCTGCGACAACCACTGTCGATTGTCGCGCTGGTCGGCGAAGAACCCGGTCTTGTGCGCACCGGCCGGATCGGCGCGGAACTTCACTCCATGTTCGCTGATCACGCTGGCCGTTGCCGCGCCGACCGGCTTGTAATCGAAGCTTTCCTGTTTCTGCACGTGTTCGTCGGCAAAACTGTAGAAACGCGCGTTCGGAAACTGCGCCTTCAATGCCTCATAGATCCATTCGCGATGGCGGTACATGCCGGCGCTGAAGAACTCCACCACCAGCAGGTCGCCATAGCGATCCACGACCAGGCCACTGAGCCCGTCGCCTTCGCTGTGCACCACGCGCCAGGCGTCGGAGACCGCATCGAGTTTCAGCACGTCGCGACGCAGGCCGACGGCGGCAGCGATCTTGCGCGCAAACCACTGCGCATCCACGGCGATATCCGGATGGGCTTCGAGGATGCGCAGGGCGATGCGCGAGTGGCCGTTGTAGAAGCCGCGCCCGATCCACGCGCCATCGACGCCCACGACATCGACGATGCTGCCCGGTTTCGGGCGCTGCGCGGGTTTTTCGACCAGTTTCTGGAAGATCCACGGATGGCTGCTGCGCCAGGCGTTCTTGAGGTAAACGGTAGCTAGGGTGTCAGTCATGCGCGCATTATCGCGCGGCACCGGGGCATTCCGGCCACGGGCCTTGCATCGGCCTGATTCGCCGCCATCCACGCTGGATGCATCTCGACACACCACAGACTCCGTCAGATCCGCTGGCCCAGCGCAAAACCGACCGCAGCCGCGTGCTGCGTGCGTTGAAAGCCAGCCTCGCCTTCATCCTGGTGCTGGCGGTGATGTATTCCGCGCAATCCGCGTTGGACTGGCGGCCGTTCGCCGTGGTCCCGCACTCCATGGCCGGCCTGCTGGGCATCCTGACCGCGCCCCTGCTGCATGGCTCGGTCGGGCATCTTGCCGCGAATGCAACCTCGCTGCTGCTGCTCGGTACGCTGGCCGGCGGCGTCTATCCGCGCGCCACGCTGCGCGCATTGCCATTGATCTGGCTGGGTTCGGGCCTCGCCGCGTGGCTGCTGGGTGTCCCGGGTTCGCATCACCTGGGTGCCAGCGGCCTCACCCACGGCTTGATGTTCCTGGTCTTCGTGCTGGGCCTGCTGCGACGCGACCGCGCGTCGATCGCCACGGCGATGATTGCGCTGTTCCTGTATGGCGGCATGTTGCTGACAATCCTGCCCCGCGAGCTGGATGTGTCGTGGCAATCGCACCTGGGCGGCGCGCTCGGCGGCGTGGTGGCGGCATTCGTGTTCCGTCGCCTCGATCCGCAGGCGCCACGGCGCAAGTACAGCTGGGAAATCGAGGAAGAACAGGCCGCGCAAGCCGCGCTGGCGGTGGACGCCGATCGCAGCCAGTTCGAACCATCGGCGCCAGCGGACGTGCCGGTGTTGTGGCAGCGCGCGCATGAGGAAGAACAGCGCGGCGTGGTGTTGCCCTTCCCCTCGCGCGACGACCGGTAACTCGCGCCGACGATCACTTGCGCTGGCGATGCCACGGGCAAGGCTACAATCGAGCCATGCGCAACGCCCTGGTATTTTTGTCCGCCCTTGTCGTCATCCTCGGCGGCTGCGCGACCGGAGGCGACACGATGCAGCAATCCGTCGACGCGCTGATGCACGACTATGCCGGCGATGTCCCCGGCGCCTCGGTACTGGTGCTGCGCGATGGCGTGCCGCTGGTGCGTCGCAGCTACGGCAATGCCGATCTCGAAGCAGGCGTAGCGGCCACGCCGCAAACCAACTATCGCCTCGCCTCGGTCACCAAGCAATTCACCGCAGCGGCCATCTTGCTGCTGGCCCAGGATGGCTCGCTATCGCTCGACGATCCCGTGCGCAAGTGGCTGCCGTCGCTGCCTGCCGCGGCCGATCCGATCACCCTGCATCACCTGCTCACGCATACCTCGGGCCTGGTCGATTACGAAGACGTGATGGCCGCCGATGCCACCGAACAGGTGCATGACCTCGACGTGCTGCATTTGTTGCAAACGCAGGATCACCTGTACTTCGCACCCGGCACGGATTACCGCTACAGCAACAGCGGCTACGCGCTGCTGGCGCTGGTAGTGGGCAAGGCCTCGGGCAGGGATTTCGCCACGTTCCTGCGCGAGCGCATCTTCCAGCCGCTGGGCATGACGCAAACCCTGGCCCGCGAGGATGGCATCTCGACGGTGGCCGATCGCGCCTTCGGTTACAGCCTGGTCGACGGCAGGTGGACGCGCACCGACCAGAGTTCGACCAGCGCGGTGCTCGGCGATGGCGGCGTGTACTCGTCCATCGACGACCTCGCCAAATGGGACGCCGCGCTGTATGACAACCGCCTGCTCGGCGATGCCACGCGCAAACTGGCGTTTACCGCGCACACCAGGACCAACGAACCCGACGTCGATGGTTACGGCTACGGCTGGCGCATCCACGGCGAGGTGTTGTGGCATTCCGGTGAATCAATCGGCTTTCGCAACGTCATCGTGCGCTGGCCGCAACGCCATCTCACCGTGATCGTGCTGAGCAACCGCAATGATCCGGAGCCGTATCGGCTGGCGCTGAAGATCGCAGACCTGTATTTGCCCTCCTCGCCCGCCCACCCCTGACCCGGGACCTCCAATGCAGCCCCATGTAGACCTTCGCGGTCCCTATGCCCCTCCACAGGCAGAAATTCGCGACATGGACGAGCAGCAATCATTGGAGTTCTACGTCGTCGCCCCGCGCAAATTCCTGATCCTTTTCTTCTTCACGCTCGGCCTCTATCAGTTCTACTGGTTCTACAAGCATTGGTCCTGTTATCGCGCCTGGCATCGCGAGCCCATGTGGCCCGTCGCACGTGCCATCTTCGCGATTTTCTTCATGCATAGCCTCAACCGGGAGATTGAGGACTCACTGTCCAAGTCCCATGCCGCGCACCGGTGGATGCCGACCGCCTGCGCGACGGGTTACGTGGTTTTCCAGGTCACATCCAGTATTTTCGATCGATTGTCCGCGCGCTCGATTGGTTCGCCCACGACCGATATCGTCAGCCTGGTTTTGTTGCTCCCGGTCGGCTGGTTGCTTCATGCGTCGCAGAAGGCAGCCAACTTGGCCTGTGGTGATCCTGCAGGCAGGCGTAATGCGCGCCTGGGTTTCGCCAACTACGCGTGGATCACACTGGGAGGGTTGCTATGGGGGTTGGCGCTGATCGGGCTCACGATCCCGGCGGAAGCCTTGGCTTGATCAACGTTTAGCTAGCCCCAACTGGCGATCATGCAGGCGCGACCACAGCAGCAATGACGCGATCGCGCCGAGCAGGCACAGGAACATGTCCCACTGCGTGTCCCAGACGTCGCCCTGCGTGGCGAGGAAGGCGTCGGCATCGGCTCCGTAGATCAGCGCGCTCCACCATTCGATCAGCTCGAACAACGCACTGAAACTCAGGCATGCGGCGAGCACCAGGTACACCAGCCAACCGCCGCGACGCAGCGGCGTAAGCCGCAACAGCAGCTCGCGTGCAAGGATCGCAGGCACGAACCCTTGCATGAAATGACCAACGCGATCCCACGGGTTGCGGGTGACCTGCGCGCCGAGCGCCGCCATCGCATCGCGCAGCCAGAATCCCAGCGGCGTCTGCGCATAGGTGTAGGCGCCGCCGTAGATCAGCACCACTGCATGGGCCGCGAGCAGCCAGCACAGCAGTCGCGTCAGTGGAAACCGGCGCCAGTTCCACATCAACACCGGCAGTGCCAGCAGCACCCAGACGATTTCAAGCAGCCAGGTGAGGCGGTCGGTCGGCGCGATGCCCGACCACAGCAGCGCCGCCGCCACCAGCATCAGCAGCCCCACGCGTTCGGCCTGCGTCGGCGGCTGCGCAATGCTGTGATCGGACGCGGTCTTCATGCCTGCTCTCCAGTGATTGGAACGAGGATACCTTCAGGATGCCGCCGCGCCCCGTCGTGGTCCCTTGGGTGGCGCGCAAGCTGTGCTAGCGTCGCGACTTTCCATTCCGGAGTCGTGTCGATGCAGCGCGCCACTGTGGTGTTTGCCGTGACCCTGTTGTGTCTGTCGGCCTGCAATCGCGAAGCCAGCGCGCCCGCCGCGGTGCCGGCAGTGCCCGCCACGCCGGCACCGTGGGCGTCGGATCCGGCCGCGCAGCGCATCGAGGCCGATGTGCGCATCCTGGCCGACGACACGATGCAGGGCCGCGAGACCGGCACGCCCGGCTACGACCTCGCCGCTGACTACGTGGCCAAGCGCTACGCCGCGATGGGCCTGCAACCCGCCGGCGATGACGGCACGTTTTTCCAGGACGTGCCCTTGCTCAAGGCCACGCGTGAGCGCGATGGCGCGCGCTTCGCGGTGACGCGCAACGGCCGCACCCTGGAGCTGCGTTTCCAGGAGCAGTTCTTGCCGCAGCAGAATTTCAACACGGCCACCGCCGCGGTCGATGCGCCTGCAGTGTTCGTCGGCCAGGCCGTGGATGCCCCGGAACTGAAGCGCGATGATTTCGCCGGGCTCGACCTGCACGGAAAGATCGCGGTGATGTTTGGTGGCGCGCCGACCCGTTTCGACAATGATCGCCGGGCGTTTTATTCCTCGCATCGCGAGAAACTGCGCGCGGTGGTTGCGCGTGGCGCCATCGGCGCGGTGTTCGTCAGCACCGCCGAGGACGAGGCCGGCTCGCCCTGGGCACGCAATGCGGAGAACTGGCAAAGGCCCGCGATGCGCCTGCGTGACGCCAGCGGCGCGGGCATCGACACGTTTCCGCAATTGCGCGTGGTGGCCTCGGTGAGCGCGGCGGCCGCTGACCTGGTGTTTGCCGACAGTCCGCGCACCGCCGTTGAATTGTTCGAGGCCGCGCGCGCCGGCACGCTGAAGGGATTCGCCTTGCCCGGTACGCTCGCGCTGGCCAGCCGCACGACCATCGCACCGATCGCCTCGCGCAACGTGGTTGCAAAATTGTCCGGCAGCGATGCCACGCGCAGCGCCGACCACGTCGTCTATAGCGCGCACCTCGACCATGTCGGCATCGGCGCGGCGGTCAAGGGCGACAGCATCTACAACGGTGCACTCGACAATGCGCTTGGCGTTGCAATCATGCTGGAGGCCGCGCACCAGCTCGTCGCGTCGAACGACGCTCCCAAACGCTCGCTGCTGTTCGTCGCGCTGACCGCCGAGGAGAAGGGCCTGCTTGGCGCCGAATGGTTCGCCACCCATCCCACCGTGCCGGCGGCATCACTGGTTGCCAACATCAACATGGACATGCCGGTGCTGATGGCCCCGACCACCGACGTGGTGCCGATCGGCGTCGAACATTCCACACTCAAGGCAACGCTGGACGCCGCAGCCAAGGATGTCGGCGTGACCTTGTCGGCCGATCCGTTCCCGGAAGAAAGCGTCTTCGTGCGCAGCGACCAGTACGCGTTTATCCGGGCCGGCGTTCCGGCGGTGTATCTCACCGGCGGCGTGATCCCCGCCGACACGAACAACGTGCGTGATCCAAAGCTGGCCCTGCGTTATTTCATGCGCAACTGTTACCACCAACCCTGCGACGACACCGCCACCCAACCCATCCAGTACGGCGATGCCGCGCGCCTGGCGCGTCTCAATGCCCGCATCGGCACGTTGATCGGCGACAGCGCGCAGCGCCCGGCATGGAACACGGGTGATTTCTTCGGTGAAAAATTCGCCAGGCCCGTGCATGCGAAGTAGTTGACCGCAGCCTGGCCCCTTGCTGGTCAGGCGCATCGGGCCTGGGTTGGATGTTGCCTGGAGCGCATGCGCAAGGGCGCTACCCGAATCAGGCAAGCCGCGAATCGCACCTTCCTTCAATCATCCCGACGGCAACGGCAATCCACGAAATGCCTTGACCGTGCGCAGCACGAAACTTGAGTTGACGTCGGCCACCCCAGCCTGGGCAAGCAGGCGATCGAGCAGAAAGCGCGAGAAATGTTCGAGGTCGCGCACCGCGACGTGCAGCAGGTAATCCATGTCGCCGGTCAGCGCGTGGCAGGTGATGATTTCGTCGAGTTCGTTGACGATGGCCGCAAACGCGGCGACGGATTCGGCGTCGCGATGGTTGAGCTGGACGCGGACGAAGGCCTGCAGGCCCAGGCCGAGACGCTCGGGATCCACTTCGGCGCGGTAGCCGGCAATCACCCCGTCGCGCTCCAACCGTTGCACCCGGCGCAGGCACGCCGACGCCGACAAGTGGACGCGTTCGGCCAGCTCGATGTTGGTCAGGCGCCCGCCGCGCTGCAGTTGGGCCAGCAACTGCAGATCGATGCGATCAAGCTCGACGTTGGGCATTTTGTGTGGCTCTTATTGTTTTTGCGCAATTATCATGCGCTAAATTGCGTTGCTCACGCAATTATGCAAGCTTGTTGCGTGGTTGCGCAGCTAAAGTCGAGTGTTGCCAAGGAGAGTCTCGATGTCCGTCCCGCCACGTCGTGTTGAAAACCTGCACACCGACAAGGGCAAGGTGCCGGTGTACGCCACGGGCATCGTCGAACAGCCGTGGGACGACTACAGCGCCGTCGACCATGACGTCTGGCGCCAGCTTTACCAGCGCCAGCGGCAGGTCCTGGTGGGCCGCGCCAGCGACGAATTCATCGCCGCGCAGGACGCGATGGGGATGACGCCGGACCGCATCCCGAAATTCCTCGAACTCAACCAGGTGCTTGAAGGTGCAACCGGCTGGACACTGATCGCTGTCGAGGGCCTGTTGCCGGAGCTGGATTTCTTCGACCACCTCGCCAATCGCCGCTTTCCGGTGACATGGTGGATCCGTGCGCCCGAGCAGATCGATTACATCGAAGAGCCCGACCTGTTCCACGACCTGTTCGGCCACGTCCCGCTGCTGATGAACCCGATCTTCGGCGACTACATGCAGGCTTACGGTCGCGGCGGCGTCAAGGCGCACGGCATTGGCGCCGATGCGCTGCAGAACCTGACGCGGCTGTACTGGTACACGGTCGAGTTCGGCCTGATCCGACAAGCCGACGGCCTGCGCATCTACGGCAGCGGCATCGTCTCGTCGAAGGGCGAATCCCTGCACTGCCTGGAATCCGCTGCGCCCAACCGCATCGGCTTCGACCTCGAACGCATCATGCGCACGCGCTACCGCATCGACAGTTACCAGAAGACCTATTTCGTCATCGACAGCTTCAAGCAACTCATTGATGCCACCGGGCCGGACTTCAGCCCGATCTATGCGCGACTGGCGCAGCAGCCTTCGATCCCCGCCGGCGCGGTGCAGGACAGCGACCAGGTGTTCCAGCGCGGCAATGGCGAGGGTTGGTCCAGCGATGGCGATGTCTGATGCTGGCAGCCACTGTGCAGGCGGGCGTCCGCACACCGCTGTTCGAGCCAAGGCCTGAGCGCGTCGACGCCGCAGTCGTCGCCATCATTCCGGCGACGGCGGCAATGACCATCAAAGCCGCGTTGTTCAAGGCCGGCTGGCCATTCTCATAAAACGTCGGCGCCACATGCACGACTGCCGCGCACCCATCTGGCATCCGTTTTCTGCGTGCAGGTGACGCACAGCGTTGCGGTACACCATGGGTGGCCGCGTGGCGTGGGCGGCCAGGATTTTCCCGGCAATGCGACAATGCCGATCTCGTCATTGCGGATCACGTCATGTCGCCTGCTTCCGATGCCCCGGTGGGTCTGGCCCCCGACTCGTTTTCGTCTTCGTCGCTCGCCCCGATTTCGCTCACCCGCTTCCTGATCGAGGAAAAACGCGCCGGTCACGTCAATCCCGACTTGCGCCTGTTGATCGAAGTGGTGGCGCGCGCCTGCATGACCATCTCGGTGGCGGTCGGCAAGGGCGCACTGGGCGGCGTGCTGGGCGAGGCGGTCGCGGCGGCCGGCAGCGCCAGCATCAACGTGCAGGGCGAGGCGCAGAAAAAACTCGACGTGCTCAGCAACGACATCCTGCTGGAAGCCAACGCCTGGGGCGGACACTTGGCGGCCTGTGCGTCGGAGGAGATGGATCACTGCCAGCCGATTCCCGACGCCTTCCCGCGCGGCAACTACCTGCTGCTGTTCGACCCCCTGGATGGCAGCAGCAACATCGACATCAACGCCGGTGTCGGCACCATTTTCTCGGTGCTGCGCTGTCCCGAAGGCGTGGCCCAGGTGGGCGATGAGCACTTCCTGCAGCCCGGCCGCGAACAGGTCGCGGCCGGTTACTGCCTGTATGGCCCCAGCACGATGCTGGTGCTGACGATCGGCCACGGCACCCACGCGTTCACGCTGGATCGCGAGCAGGGTGCGTTCATGCTGACGCAGCGGCACATGCGCATCCCGGAGCAGACCGGCGAATTCGCGATCAACATGTCCAACCAGCGCCACTGGGACGCGCCCATGCAGGAGTACGTGAACGACCTGCTGGCCGGCACGCAAGGCCCGCGCGGCAAGGACTTCAACATGCGCTGGATCGCAGCGATGGTCGCCGACGTGCACCGCATCCTGACCCGTGGCGGCATCTTCATCTATCCGTGGGATCGCAAGGACCCCTCCAAGCCCGGCAAGCTGCGGCTGATGTACGAGGCCAATCCCATGAGCCTGCTGGTCGAGCAGGCCGGCGGCGCCGCGACCGATGGCCGCGGCCGCATCCTCGACGTTGCGCCGACCCAGTTGCACCAACGTATCCCGGTGTTCCTGGGTTCGAAGCACGAAGTGGAAACGGCTACGCAGTATCACATCAGGCATGACCACATCAGGCATGACCACAGCGGGCATGACCACGCCATGCATGACCAGGCCCGGCACGACGCTTCGACGCCCTGAGCGCCGGCGGCGGTCATTGACGCACCGGCAAGCCCACGCGCTCACCGGTCCGGGAACGTGCCGTCGCAGTAATACCAGCGTCCGTCCTCGCGCACGAAACGACTGATCTCATGCAGGCGCACCGCCGCTGCGCCGCCGACGCGGTAACGCGCGACGAACTGGACGGTGGCGGTATCCGGCGTGGGTTGCTGGTGGCGCTTGACCGAAAGCCCAGGCCAGCGCACCGCTTCGTTGTCGTCCAATGATTCCGCCGCCGGACGTGTGGATGGATGCCAGGTGGCCAGCAGGTAGTCGTGCAAGCCCCGCACGTAGGCGCTGTAGCGCGCGCGCATCAACGCTTCGGCCGTGTCGGCCACTGCGCCACCGTGCAGGCGCCCACAGCAGTCTTCATAAACTCTATTGGACTCACAGGGACACGACGACATCACAGGCCTGTACGCATGGCACGAGTGTCGCCATTGTCCGCGTCGCATCGGCGGCGGACTACCCTAGGCCACCCGACCGACGATGCACACCGATGGCGACTTCCGAAATCCTGCAAGACGACCGCATCGACCAACTCGCACAATGGCTCGACCGTCGCGCCGTACCCTTCCGGGGCCTGAGCCTGGAAGCGCTGGATGGCTTCCAGTCCGCGCTGGTGCTTGGGCCCGTCGACGTGCCGGAGGCCGAATGGCAGGCGGTGGTCTGGGGCGGCAAACCACCGCGCTGGGATGGCGACGAGGCGCGCGATGTCGCCGCCTGGCTCCACGAGCACCGCGAACTGGCCGCGCGCCGCGTGCGCCACGATGGCGACGACCTGCCGGCGCGTCTCAGCCCGCTGCTGTGGCTGCCGGAAGATCCCGACGCCGAACAAGCCGACACGCTGGACGTGGGCCGCGATTGGGCCGAAGGATTTTTCCGTGGCGTGGCATTGCGCGAAGCGGCGTGGGAAAGCTGGCTCGACAAACACGCGTGGATCGACGAGATCTTTGCCCTGCTCGACCGCCTCGCCAGCGGCGAGGTGTTGTCCGAAGACCCGACCGCGCCGCCCGCGCCGCTGGCATATCGCGAACGCATGGACATCATCGCCTCGCTGCCGGGCATGCTGGCCGACCTGCACCATCACCGCATCGACATGCTCACCCCGCGGATACCGCTGCAACGCGCGCCAACCCCGCAACGCAATGCGCCCTGCCCCTGCGGCAGCGGCAAGAAATACAAGAAATGCTGCGCGCAATGAACGCCGCACGCAGGCGATGCGCGATGCGCGTCAGTGGCCTTCGCGCGGATGGTTCAGCACCAGCCAGTACAGGCCGACCTGCTTGACCGCCCACACGAACTGCTCGAACTCCACGGGCTTGCGGATGTAACTATTGGCGCCCAGCGCGTAGCTGGCCTCGACGTCAAACGCTTCGGTACTTGTCGTCAGCACCACCACCGGCAGGCTGCGGGTTTTCTCGTTGGCCCGGATCGCCTGCAGCACTTCGCGGCCGTCGATCCTGGGCAGGTTGAGGTCAAGCAGGACGATCGAGGGCAGGTCATCGGGATCGCGCTCGGCAAACGTGCCGCGCGCGAACAGATAATCCAGCGCCTCGACACCGTCCCTGGCGACCACCAGCTGATTGGCCACCTTGGCCTCGACAAACGCAATGCGGGTCAGCTCCACATCGTCGGGATTGTCCTCGACCAGCAGGATCACTTTTTGCGTCATGCCCGATTCTCGAGGTTGGCGACGGTGGGCAGTTCGATGAAAAAAGTGCTGCCGGCACCCAACTCCGACTGCGCCCACGCCCGGCCGCCATGACGCTCGACGATGCCCTGCACGGTGGCCAGGCCAAGGCCGCTTCCGCCGGCGTGCTCCGGCCCGTGCAGGCGCTGGAACGGCACGAACAATTTTCCAGCATAGCGCATGTCAAAACCGCAGCCATGGTCACGGATGGCGAGCACGATGCGGCCATCGTGGCGCTCGCCGCTGACCTCGATGCACACGCGATCAGCTGAAAACATCCAGGCGTTGTGCAGTAGCGCATCCATCATCTGCTTGAGCAGGCGCTCATCGCCGAACGCCGTCAGCCCGGGCTGTACGCTGAGCTCGGCGACGCGTTCGGGGTCCGCGTCGATCCGCTCGGCAAGCGCCCAGTCGGCAAGCAGGCTGAGGTCGACCTCGCCTGTGTGCAGTTCGGCACGCATCGCGCGCGACCATCCCAACAGGGCATCGATCAGCGTCGACATGCGCGTCGTCGCGTCGCGAATACGGCCCAGGTCTTCGCGTGCAGCCGCGCCCGCGTCAGGGGTCTCGCCCAGGCGCGTAGCCAGTCGCGTGGAGAAGCTGTCGATCACACGCAGCGGCGCGCGCAGGTCGTGCGATACACCGTGGGCAAAGGCCTCGTGCAATTGATTCATCGCCGCCAGCGCCCGGTTGGCGTCGGCAAGCGCACGCTGCAGTGCCGCGTTCTCGGTTTGCAGGGCATCCTGCCGAGTGTTGACGTTGTTTTCGCTGACGTCATTTCCTTTGACCTCATTTCCTTTGACGTCATGCGCATTGGCGCCATGCGCGCCAAGGCCACCGACGTGGGCGACCAGCGACAGCGCGCGACCGGCGGCATCACGCATCGCGGCGATGTCCAGGTGCGCGTGCAGCACCGCGCCGTCGGCGCGCAAAAAATCGATCTCCACCGCAAGCGTATCGACCACGCCGCGAACCAGCGCGTCGACGGATTCGCGGGCCAGTCCTGCGTTGTCGGGCGTGAACCGGGCGATGTCCTGGCCCAGCAATTGCGTCATGGGGCGGCCCAGCATGTCTGCCAATGCGGGATTGACATCGTGCCAGCGGCCATCGAGATCGAGGATGGCCATGCCGAGCGCCGACGACGCCATCGCCAGGCGGAAGCGATCCTGCGCGGCGGCATCATTGGGTGGTGTTGCGGTCAACATTCTCTGGCCCTGCGCGTGACGGTGAACGGTAGCAAGTCCCGTCCGCGGCGGGGTGTAGGTCATGTGAATGACACGACAGGCACAATACCGCGATGGACTTGAACCAGATCTTGTTTTTGCTGATCCTCGCCGGCGGCCTGTACCTGTTTATCAGCGAGCGGGTACGCATCGATGTCGCGGCCATGCTGATCCTGCTGGCGTTGACGATAACCGGCGTGCTCAACGGCCAGCAGGCGTTGTCGGGCTTCGCCAGTGAACCGGCGATCATCGTCGCGGCGGTGTTCGTGATCTCCGCCGGGTTGGCGGCCACCGGCATCACCGAACACATCGGCCAGTGGATCGGGCGGGCGTCGGGCAAGAGCGAGGCGCGCGCGATCGCGGTGACGATGCCGGTGGTGGCGGCGATGGCCTCGTTTACCCACCACGTCATGGTCACCGCGATGATGTTGCCGATCCTGACCCGCTTCGCCAAGGCGAACGGGCTATCGGCGTCGCGGCTGCTGATGCCGATGTCGTTCGCTGCATCGCTGGGCACCTGCCTCACCCTGGTCAGTGCGCCGGCCTTCCTGCTGGCCAACAACCTGCTCGAGCGCAGCGGTGCACCGGCCCTTGGCATCTTCTCGATCACCCCGATCGGCATCGCTCTGGTGGTAATCGGGGTGGCCTACATGTTGGTCGCGCGCTGGATGCTGCCCAAGCGCAGCGGCGACTCGGGCGACGACGAATACATGCGCCTGGATCGCTATCGCACCGAGCTGTTGATCACCAAGGACTCGCGCTGGAATACCCGCCCGCTGGCCGAGCTTGAAAAGGCATTGGGGGCCAAATTCCGCATGGTCGGCTGGCTGCGCGACGACACGCTGCGCAACGATCTTGGCAACAGCAATCCGCTGCTCAACGGTGACGTGCTGCTGGTCGAAGCCTCTGCCGATGCGCTGGCGTCGCTGCACGACGATCCGGGCATCGCGCTCAATCCCATCGCGCGTTTTGGCGGCGATGTCGAGGACGCAGAGCTGGTGCAGGCCTTGGTCGCGCCGGGTTCGGAGTTTGTCGGCCGCAGCATCCGCGAGCTGGGTTTCTCGCACCAACTCAAGGCCGTGATCGTCGGCTTGTGGCGACGCGATGGCGAGGTCGCGCCGCGGTTGGCGGATGCGCGCCTGCGCGAAGGCGATTTGCTGGTGCTGTGGGGCAAGCCCAGCCACTTCGCCGATCTGGCCGCGCACCACGGCTTCCTGATGCTGGTGCCGTTTGCCGGTGAAGCCAAACGCCGGGTGCGCGCGCCGCTGGCGCTGGGCATCCTGGGCGTCACCATCCTGACCGCCGCCACCGGCTGGTTGCCGGCGCCGATGGCCTTCCTGCTGGGCGCGGTGGCGATGGTGACCCTGCGCTGCGTGGATATCGGCCAGGCGTATCGCGAGATCGACGTGCGCGTGTTCGTGATGATCGCCGGCGTGATCCCGCTCGGCATCGCCATGGAACAGACCGGCACGGCGCAGCTGCTCGCCGACGGCTTGCTGATGGTGGTGCATGACTGGCCGGCGCTGCCGATCCTGCTGGTGATGTTCGGCACGGCATCGTTGTTGACGCAGATCCTGTCGGACTCGGCGACGACGGTCCTGCTGGGTCCGATCGCGGTGGCCTTGGCCAACGCCCTGGGCATGCCGCCCACGCCGTTCGTGGTGTGCACCGCGCTCGGCGCCGTGGTCGCCTTCCTCACCCCGATCGGACACCACGGCAACCTGCTGATCCTGGGTCCCGGCAAATACAGCTTCGGCGACTTCATCAAGATCGGCGCGCCGATGACCCTGCTGTCGGCGATCGTCTGCGCGTGGATGACGCGCTGGCTGTGGCTGGGCGGACCGTTGTTGCCGAGCTTCGGCAGCTGACGCTGCGCGCGGTTTCGATCGGGCCTGGCCTTAGAACAAATCACCTTGCGGCGATGGCGTGCGCGGCGCGATGAACCGTGTCGTGTCCAACGCCGGCAATCGACCAAAACCGATCCGCTTGTGTGCCTTGGCAAACCGCAGCGCGATCAGGTCGGCAAACGGACCCTCGCCACGCATGCGCGTAGCAAACGCGCTGTCGTAATCGCGGCCACCGCGCATTTGCTGCACCAGGCTCATCACGTGTTGCGCGCGCTCGGGATAATGCAACTGCAGCCATTCACGCCAGATGTCCTTCAACTCATGCGGTAGGCGCAGCAACACGTAGCCGGCCGAGCGGGCGCCGGCATCGTAAGCGGCCTCAAGAATCGCTTCGAGATCGAAATCGCTGATCATCGGGATCACCGGTGCAACCATCGTGCCGACCGGCACGCCGGCGTCGGCCAATGTGCGGATCGCCTTGAGCCGCGTGTGCGGCGCCGAGGCGCGCGGTTCCATTTTTGCGGCGAGCTTGTTGTCGAGCGTGGTCACTGAAAAATACACCGTGACCAGGCCTTGTTCGGCCATCGGCACCAACAGGTCAAGATCGCGCAGGACCAGGGCATTCTTGGTGACCAGGCTGACCGGATGCTTGCAGTCCGCCAGGACTTCCAGCAGCGCGCGGGTCACGCAATATCGACGCTCGATGGGTTGGTAGGCATCGGTGTTGATGCCCAGCGCAATCGGCGAACAGCGATAGGACGGCTTGGCCAGCTCCACGCGCAGCTGTTCGCCGGCGTTGGTCTTGGCGTACAGCTTTGTTTCAAAGTCCAGGCCCGGCGACAGGTCGAGATAGGCGTGCGATGGCCGCGCGAAGCAATACACGCAGCCGTGTTCGCAGCCGCGATACGGATTGACCGACTGACTGAAGGCGATGTCGGGGGATGTATTGCGGCTGATGATGCTGCGCGCGCGCTCTTCGGTGACGGTGGTCGCAGGATGCCGCGGCATGCCGGGGTCACCGCTGGCATCGGTCGAATCCCAGCTCGAGCCCCAGCCGTCATCCTCGCTGCGTGCCACGCGTTTCTCGAAGCGCCCACTGACATACGACGCCGCGCCGCGACCCTTGATCGCCCCGTGCATGTCCACCGACACTTTGCCGTCATCGCGCATGCCAGTAGGCTACATGGCATGCGTCGCAGGGGCCGCGACGACGGATCCGCCAATGCTCGACTCCCTGCAACACGCCTGGCATTCGATCGCCACCATCCCGCATATCCGGCTGTATGCGACCACCGCGTGGATCGGCTACCTGGTTTGGCTGGGTGGCTGGATCGTGCTGCAAAAACGCGAACCGGTGGCGACGCTGAGCTGGCTGCTGGGACTGGCTGCGCTTCCGTTCGTCGGCCTGCTGATCTATCAGGTATTCGGACCGCAGAAGATCAAGCGCCACCGCCTGCGTCGCAGTCGCACCCGCGCGCCACGAGACGCGGACAACGAAGCGCTGCATGGGCACGATGCGGCGACCGAGCTGGCGCGGCTGGGCCAGGCCACCACCGGCCTGCCACCGTCGTCGGCGCATTCGGTGCGCTTGCTGGTGGATGGCGCGGCCACCTACGCCGCGCTGCTCGAGGACATCGCCAACGCGCGCGAACACATCCACCTCGAGTACTACATCTACCAGCCCGATACCACCGGCACCCGGCTTCGCGATGCGCTGGTTGAACGCGCGCGCGCAGGCGTCAAGGTGCGGCTGCTGCTCGATGCGGTGGGCTCGTCGAAAACAACGCGCCGATTCCTCGCACCGCTGATCGACGCCGGCGGCGAATTCGCATGGTTCCATCCGCCGCGCCTGGGCCGCGTGTGGACGCGCACCTGGGTCAACATGCGCACGCACCGCAAGATCGTGGTGATCGATGGCCGCATCGGGTACACCGGTGGCATCAACATCACCGACGAGGAAAACGACGGCTTGCGCGACGATGCCTACCGCGACCTGCACCTGCGCATCGATGGCGATGCGGTGCGCATGTTGCAGACGGTCTTCGTCGAGGACTGGATGTACGCCACCCAGGGCCATGCGCTGATCGCGGAGTTGGCGCGCCAGCTTCCGGAAAAGCGACCTGGGCCGATTCCGGCGCAGGTGCTGCCTTCGGGCCCGGATTCGTCGTGGGAGGCGATCCATCGGGCGCACGTGGCCGCGATCCACGCGGCCCGGCAGCGCGTGTGGTTGGTGACGCCTTATTTCGTCCCCGGCGAGGCGGCCATGATGGCGTTGACCTCGGCCGCGCTGTCGGGGATCGACGTGCGGCTGCTGATCCCGCGGCGCAGCGACAGCCTGCTGGTGACGTTGGCGGCGCGCTCGTATTTCGACGAACTGCTGGCCGCCGGCATCAAGGTCCATGAGTATGGTTCGCGCATGCTGCACACCAAGGCGCTGCTGGTCGATGACTGCTTTGCACTGATCGGCACGGCCAATTTCGACAACCGCAGTTTCCGCCTCAACTTCGAAGTGTCGATGTTGTTCCATGACCACGACATCGCCGCTGCGTTGGCACGCCTGATTGAACACGAATTCCTGTCCGCCCCGTGCGTGCGCGACGATCGTCGGCGGCCGCTGCTGCAGGTCCGCCTGCCTGAAGCGCTGGCGCGGCTGGGCTCACCGCTGCTGTAGACCGCCGCCCGCCCAATCACGCGCGCGCAGGTCTTTCAAGCCGTTAGACTGTCGGCTTTTCCGGGCAGCCGATCCCAGGGAGCGACCCACATGATCTGGTTGTATCTGATGTTGGCGATCGCCGCGTTCGCGGTCGCGCTCAAATCCGCGTCGATTACCTTGTCGATCGTCGCCCTGTTGTTGGCGCTCGGCTTCATCGTCGCCTGGGTGATGGGCCTGCTGGCGCGGCGCATTGGTAGCCAGAGTCGCGATGAAAGCATGATCCTCGATCCGCAGGAGTTGCGACGCCTGCGCGAACAGGCCGATGCGCGTCGCGCGGCGGCCGCTTCCAGCGAACCGCCAGCGGCTTGACGCCGGCATTGCCGCACCGACATCACGCATGACCCGCCTGAGCGTCAACCTCAACAAGATCGCGGTGCTGCGCAATTCGCGCGGCGGCCGCATGCCCGACATCCTGCAGGCGGCGCGCGTGTGCCTGGATAACGGCGCGCACGGCATCACCGTGCATCCACGCCCCGATGCGCGCCATGTGCACGCCGACGACGTGCTGGCGCTGGCCGGGCTGACGCGCGAGTACGGCGTTGAATTCAACCTGGAAGGCAACCCGTTCGCGCCACCGCGCGAGGGCTATCCCGGCTTCCACGCCCTGTGCGCGCAGGCACTACCGGCCCAGGCAACCCTGGTGCCCGATGGTGACGCGCAGCTCACCTCCGACCACGGCTTTGATTTTGCCCGCGATGCCGAGACGTTGCGCCCGCACGTGGCAGCGCTCAAAGCATTGGGCTGCCGCGTCAGCCTGTTCGCCAATACCGGCGCCGACGTCGCGCGCGCCGCGGCCATCGGTGCCGACCGCATCGAGCTGTACACCGGACCGTACGCGGACGCCTTCGCCATCGGCAATGCCGATGACGCGCTTGCGGCCTATGCCGACACCGCGCGTGCGGCCGGGTCACTCGGACTGGGCATCAATGCCGGGCACGACCTGGACCAGGCCAACCTCGCACGCTTCCTCGCCACGGTACCGGGCGTGCAGGAAGTCTCGATCGGCCATGCGCTGATCGGCGAGGCGCTGTACGACGGCTTGGCCGCGACCGTCCGACGCTATCTGGTACTGGTGGGCTGAGGCCGTTCAAATGCCGCTTGGTACGCCGCGAGAATCTCGGCGCGGCGGCCTTCTTTCGGCCATCCAGTAATGCGCGCCACAACGCGCCCATCATCGATGAAATAGAACATGGGCGTGGACCAATTGTCGATCAGCGTAAACTCGGCTGCTCGATAGGTGATGGTCGTGGCAGCTTCTGGATGCTGCAGGTTCCACTCACCGAAGAGGCCGAAATCGGTGGTCTGATCCTGCGGGGCCAACCATTTGGCATGCCGGGCGAACAGCACGTTGAGCGTCGGGTCTGCCTCGATGGCACGAATGGCGTTCTGGGTGAAATGGCACAGCGGATGGCCGATCACCACAATCCGAGGTAGTTTCCCGAGATCTACCGGCGTCCACACCAGCGTTCGTGCCGCATCACCGATCCGCATTTCCGCCGCGCCGTGCCAACCGGGGCGCAAACCAAGCAGTAAAGGCGGCGGAGTTTCGCTTAGCGACGGGTGCTTGTCGAGGAACATCCGTGCATCGTCGAACCTGCGGTTGCCGATCAGCAGCCGATATGCTTCTCCGAAATCCGCAGTTCGAGCCAAGCCACGCTTGTCCAGCAGCCGCAGGTCTGTCATCGCGTCGTCGAGAATGGTGTCGTCATAGCTGTAAAAAGCAGCCAGTTGCGCGGCAATCATAAGTGCGCGCAAATCGTCATCCGACATATTGGCCAAGACTTCGGTCGCCTGGTATGCGGTAAATCGCTTGCGATAGAAATCCGCCAACCCGCGATTACGCACCATATCCTTCTCCGGATGACTGGAGATCAGTTTACGGTCGAGCGCCTGCATCTGCTCCAACTGGCGGTCGATCAAGGAAATCTGGTTTGTTTCCACCTCCACTGAGCCGACCGAAAATCCAGTCAAACTCAGAAGCAAGACCAGGATACATTTACCCACGCATGAATCTGGTCGGCATTTTGTCTGCATCGCATGATTCCAGAATGCTTGGCGCCCGGGCAACGCCGTGGGCGCCAAGTGGATGACAAGCGGATGCTCAGCAGTTACTCGTACAAATGTAGCTATTCGCATGCGAACACGTCGCCCTGCTGAGACACTGATAGTCCATATGATCCGTCGCACAAGTTGCTTGTGGTTTGAGCGGGCGATGATGGCTCTGGGGTTCCACGGGCGGACAGAGCTGCGGCGAAACCTGCCGCATGATCGCGTTGTCCAGTGGCGTCACAACTCGCACGTTCGGAATCAGCGCCGTGTCGTGCTGCATACCGAACAGACTCAGCACCCGATAAATTTCGGAGGCCGAAAGCTCCCCAGACAACGCCCGATAGTTGAACCCGGTCAAACCGGTTTCATTGAATGTCAGGCTACGGACGAACTGTCGCCGCGCATCCGACGAGAGCCGCCCCAACGGCGTGCGGGCGACGGGCGTCGCCTGCAGGTACGTATTGAGTTCGGCAGACGATCGGATCGGCGCCATGGTGTTGTCGATCTCGTTTCTTTCGTGGCTGTCCTGGGCAAGCAGCGCAGCGATTTCCTGGTCGCTCGCACGGACCTGATTCGAGTTCTGGCCAGCGCCGGAAGCGTGTGTCGCGGCGCTTATGAGCGTGATCGACAGCAGGAGAAACATGGCTTTCAAGGAAATTTTCATTTAGATGCTCCCTTTTTGGGATATCCCCTGCACTGCGGAGCCTACGCCCCCCCCAGAGAATTCTGTGAACCCATTCGCATAAATATGCATCACTCCAAAGGCTGCGCGCGACACGCCGTCCCGATAAAGTACCCGTCGCGCCCAGATGCGCTGCGACAATAACATTAGGGCCGTCGTTTGACAGTCCACGAGAAGGCCGAACCACAAAAAAAACCGCCCAATGGGCGGCGTTGGAAATCCGGTTAACCGGGCCGGTGTGCTGCAGGCACCACCAGCCAGGCTGCGGTTACTTTTTGACGAAACCGATCTTCTGCATCTGCGCGTTGCGGGCAACCGCCAGCACCTTGGCCAGGATGCCGTAATCGGCTTCTGCGTTGACGTCGATTTCCAGTGTCGGCTGGTTGTTGACGTCGCGCTGGACTTCGCTTTCCATCATGTTGCGCAGCGCCGTGATCGGCGTCGGGCTGTCATTCCAGTAGACCATGCCGGACTGGTCGATGCGCAAGCGGATCGGGTCTGGCGGGTCGACCGTGGTGGGCGGCGGATTCAACGAGCGTTGCGGCAAGTCGATGTCGATCGGGTACGACAGCATCGGCGCGGTCATCATGAAGATGATCAACAGCACCAGCATCACGTCCACCAGGGGCGTGACGTTGATGTTGGCCATCGGCCCGCCGGAGGAATCAGAACTGAAAGACATGGTCGTCTCCTCCGCTTAGTTGTTTTGTTCTTTGGTGGCCACGAATCCGACCTTGCGCATGCCCTGGGCCTGGGCGATGTTGACCACTTCGTTGATTGCTCGGTACTTGGTGGTCTTGTCGCCGCGGATGTTGATCGCGGGTTGCGGTGTCTTCTGTGCTTCGACCGACAACTGGCTTTCCAACATGTCTGACGTAACCAGTTGGTCGTTCCAGTAAACCTTGCCGTCCTCGGTGATGGCCAGCGTGATCGGCTGCACCTTGGACACCTTGTCCTCGTAATGGTCGAGGTTGGCCTGCGGCAATTCCACCTTGATCTTGTGCGACATCAGGGGCGCTGTGATCATGAAGATGATCAGCAGCACCAACATCACGTCCACGAGGGGCGTGACGTTGATCTCGGACATCGGTGCGCCGCTATCGTCGCCAGTACTGAAGGACATGGTCGGGCTTCCTCAGTGGATCAGCGTTTGGTCGGAAGTTCGCCGACTCGCGCGCCGGTGGCGAAGAAGTCGTGCAGGTCGTGCGCAAAGGTATCGAACTTGTTGTTCGTGACCCGGTTCAGGCGCACGTAGAAGTTGTAACCAAGCACCGCCGGGATGGCCACGAACAAACCGACCGCCGTCATGATCAGCGCCTCGCCCACCGGGCCGGCCACCGCATCAATGGAGGCCTGTCCACCGGCGCCCAGGCGAATCAGCGCACCATAGATGCCCCAGACGGTGCCGAGCAGGCCGACGAACGGCGCGGTCGAACCGACGGTGGCAAGCACGGTCAGGCCGCTTTCCAGGCGCATCGATTCACGCGTCACGCCCTGGCGCAATGCGCGATCGACGAACTCGGAACGGTTGAGCGACTCAACCAGGCGCGAGCCTTCGTGCTGCTGGTGGTGAGCGGCGGCCTGCGCGGCGTCGAGCGCGATCTTGGAGAACGGCTCGCTTTTCGGCTGTTCTTCCATGAAGCGGATCGCATCCTGCGCGTTCGTGGTTTCCCAGAAACGCGCGGTGACGTTGTCGCCTCGGCGGCGCATGTTGATGTTCTTCAGGAAGTTGACGACGATCCAGTAGATCGACATCACCGACATGATGATCAGGGTCAGCGCCACGATCCATTGGACGGCGTGCGTCCCGGGATGACTGACCATTTCGTTGATCAGATGGTCGACACCCATCTGGGAGAGAGCGGTGGCGGCGTCGCCTCCGGGTGCGGCTGGCACGTTGGTGGTTTCCTGCAGCATGACGCTTACCTTTGGATGTTGGGGTATGGGTATGTTGGATCGGTGTTGCGGACAAGACTAACGATAATTGAAACGCGGGTGGAATCCACCCTTAACTCATGTTGAAGTCGACCGGTACGCGGACGCGACCTGACGCTTTCACGCCGTTGACAATCGACGGGCTGAAGCTCCACTTCCTGGCCGCTTCCATGGCAGCGCGGTCAAGATCGCGGTTGCGACTGGATTTCTCAACCGACACGTTGGTGACCTTGCCGTTGGCATCGACGTCGATGATCAGGATCACCGTACCTTCGATACCTGAGCGCGCAGCGGCCGGCGGGTATTTCGGCGGGTTCATGTTCTTCGATGAAATGTCGACGCTGGCACCAATGTCAGGCTGCGCGCGCGGCGGCTGCGGTGGCGACGGCGGCGGGGCTGGCGTGTCCATCGGCGACGGGGTATCAAACACCACCGGTGGCTGTTCCGGCGGCGGCGGCAACGTCGTTGGCTGCGGTGGCGCCAGCTGCTTGATTTCCTGCGGCTTGGGTGGTTCGGGCGGCGGCGGTGGTGGTGGCGGCGGTGGCGGTGGTGGCTCGATGATCACCACGCGAGTCACGTCGTCGACCTGTTCGGCGCCGCCCGGAGGCGCAATCGGGGCCATCAGCAACAGCAACGCCGCGACATGCACGGCAATCGCCAAGGTAATGCCCGAGATGCGCGGCCAGTTCAGACCGTCTTCTTCACGGTCATCTTGCTTGGAGTGGTACGGCATCTGTTCCGTCATGCGCAGCGAGCTCGAATAGGGCCGGACGCCACGACGTCCCGGGTGTTGTTGATCCGCAGCCTTTTTTGGCCGCGCGAACTTCCAAGCTTATACCAATCCCGGTTGCCGATACCAACCTTCCTGCTCGGAAGTTCAGACATCCTCATTTCTTCTGCCCCAGGATCTTCCTGGCTTCCTGCGGGTTCTTCAATCCCTTGTCGAGTGCCTGCTGCGCCGCCTGCCTGGCCTCGTCCTGCTTGCCTTCCGTCGACAGGATCTTGGCGAGATTCAAATAGGCGGTGCCATCAGGGGCAAGCGGCGCGGCCTTCTTGAAGTTCTCGATGGCCGGGCCCGGTTGATCGGTGAAGTAATAGGCCTGTCCAAGTGCGAGGTAGGTTTGGTAATCGGGTTTCAGGATGCCCTTGTCCAGGCCTTCCTTGATGACGGAGATCACTTCCTTTTCCTTGCCATCGCTGTTGGCATACATGGCAAAAAGATTGTGATAGTCCTTGCTATCGGTCAACTGGCCGCTGGCGCGCATCTTCTCGAGCAGGGCGGTGGCCTTGTCGTCCTGGTTGGCCTGCATGTAGATCGACGCCAGGTTCATCTGCAGCTTTTTGTCGTTCGGGTTCTTGGCCAGGACGGCTTCGGCAATCTTGGCAGCCTCGGCCGGCTGGTCACTGTCGAAGTACGATGCCATCAGCAGCTGCTGCCACTCGGGTTTGGCCGCGGCGCCCGCGGTATCGATGGCCTGCGTGAGGGTGGTGATGGCCTCGGGGAAACGCTGCAGTCGATACAGGGCGTTGCCCTTGATGGCGAGTACTTCCGGACTGCTGGATTTGGTCTCGGTGATCAATTTTTCGACCGTGGCAAGGCCCACGGCATCCTGATCACCCTGCATCTGCAGCTGCCCCAGCATGAGCATCGAATCGTAATGTTCGTTGTTGCTCAGGCCATTGAACTCGACGGCCTTCTGCAGATAGACCATGCCCTTGGCGTCGTCGCTTCCGATCAGGCTGGCGGCAGCCAGGCGCGCGGAGATGGCGCGCTCGTAGGGATTGGATTTTTCATTGGCGATCATCGCATCGGCCAGCGGAATCACTTTCGCGGCGTCGCCTTCTTCGTACGCGTCGAAGATCTTCTGCAGGTTGGACTGCAGCTTGGCCGAACCCTTGGCTTCGGGTTCCTCGCGCGTTGCATTGGGGTACTTCGCCTCGGCCTTGGGGCTGGCCTTCTCGCCCTTCTTTTCCTTGTCCGCCTTGCGGGCATGGCGTCCGGTGTTGAACGCATCGGAGGCCGATTGCGCGAAGGTCTCGGTGGCGGCGCCCATCAGGAACACGGACACGGCTACTGCAATCAAGGCGCGGCGGGGGGAAGGCGTGCTGAACATGGAGGTCACCTGTGCTGTCTTCGATTTTAAAAAGGCGGGGCGCGCCCGCGGCCTGTGGCTCGGGCCGGCTTGCAAACCTAGCAGAATCCGCATTTTTTCGCGCAATTCCAATTTAACGAAAGCCTCAGCCGCATTTCGGCCGGCGACCGGCGGCGCGCGCGTTTTCGTACGTGGGCACAAGCCCGGACGCGCGGCGCTGCAACTCGCCAATGCGGCTTTGCGGGTCGGGATGGGTGGACAGCCATTGCGGTGGTCGGTTGCCGCCGGCAGCCAGCATGTTCTGCCACAGGCCGACGGCTGCGCGCGGGTCGAAACCGGCCTTGGCCATCAGTTCCTGGCCCACGACATCGGCCTCACTTTCCTGCACGCGCGAATTGGGCAGCAGGAACAGGCTCTGCGCCGCGACGCCGCCGATCTGGTTGGTGGCATTGGCCGCGCCCTCGCCATAACGCGAGCCCAGCAGTGATCCAACGATGCCCAATCCGGCCTGGGTGCCCAGTTGCCGGGTAATGCGTTCATCATGATGGTGGGAAATCACGTGACCGATCTCATGGCCGATGACGGCCGCCAGCTGGTCCTGGTTTTTCGCCACGCTGAAAATGCCGCTGTACACACCCACCTTGCCCCCCGGCAATGCAAACGCGTTGGGCTCTGGATCGACGAATTCGGCGGCTTCCCAGCCACCCGCGACATTGGCAGGCAGCTCGCGCACCAGCGCATTGACCACGCAGCGCACGTAGGCGACCTGGCGGGCGTCCTTGCTCTGCGGCTTTTGCGCCTTGAGTTCAGCAAAAGCCTGCGCGCCCATCTGGTCGAGCTGTTGCTGCGATACGGCGCCGACGTACTGGGTGCGTCCGGTGGGCGATGTCATGGTCGCGCAGCCAGCGAGCACCAGCGCGACACCCGCGGCGAGCAGGAGTGTTTTCACCAGCGGTCCTCTTTGTTGCCGTCGGGGTGTGGGGCTATTGGCATGGGTCATGGGCATGGGTGGTGGGCGTGGTTGGATGCGCCATTCTTAGCCCCGTGATGTTGAAGGCCGCGTCAAGCTCGAGGCGGCCGACACCCTCCACCACCACCTCATCGCGTCAGATATCCAGGTTGTAGGCCTTGAGTGCATTGGTTTCGATGAATTCGCGGCGCGGCTCGACCACGTCGCCCATCAGGGTGCTGAACACCTGGTCGGCCGCGACCGCATCCTCGATCCGCACCTGCAGCAGGCGCCGCGTATCGGGATTGACGGTGGTATCCCACAGCTGTTCGGGGTTCATTTCACCCAGGCCCTTGAAGCGTTGGATCTGACGGCCTTTCTTGGCTTCCTCCAGCAGCCAGGCCTGGGCCTGGGCAAAGCTGGTGATGGGCTGCGCGCGATTGCCGCGCACGATCTGCGCACCTTCGCGGACCAGGCCGTGCAGCAACGCTGCGGCATCACGTAACGGGCGCAGGTCGCCACTTTCGAACACCGACAGCGGCAACACCTGGATGAATTCCTCGCCCATGTGGCGGCGGGTCACCAGCAGCGAAGCGGGCGCCGCGTCACTGGCCGCCTGCAAGGCAAGCGAGTAGCGCGGCTTGCCCAGCCCTGCGTGGTTGAGGCGCTTTTCCAGCGCGTCGAGTTCGTGGCGCTCGTCGATGTTTTGCGCCAGGTGGGTGGTATCGAGCGGGGTGAAATCGACCAGTGCTGCAAGCACCATCGGATCGTAGCGATGGGCGTTGCGCTTGATGGTTTCGCCAGCGCCGGCATAGGCCAGCAGGAGTTTCTCCAATGCCGCGCCCTCGATCGGCGGCTCGCCCTCGGCCGGGATCAGCGATGCGCCTTCAACGGCATTGTTGGCCAGGTACGCATCCAGCGCGGCATCGTCCTTCAGGTACAGCTCGTTCTTGCCCTGTTTGATCTTGTACAGCGGCGGCAGGCCAATGTAGATGTGGCCGCGCTCGATGAGCTCCGGCATCTGCCGATAGAAGAACGTCAGCAGCAAGGTGCGGATATGCGAGCCGTCGACGTCGGCGTCGGTCATCAGGATGATGCGGTGGTAGCGCAACTTGTCCGGGTTGTATTCGTCCTTGCCGATACCGGTGCCCAGCGCGGTGATCAGCGTGCCGACCTCGGCGCTGGCGAGCATGCGGTCGAAGCGCGCGCGTTCGACGTTGAGGATCTTGCCCTTCAGCGGCAGGATCGCCTGGGTCTTGCGGTTGCGGCCCTGTTTGGCCGAGCCGCCGGCCGAGTCACCCTCGACAATGAACAATTCCGACTTGGCCGGGTCTTTTTCCTGGCAATCCGCCAGTTTGCCGGGCAGGCCGGCGATATCCAGCGCCCCCTTGCGACGGGTCAGGTCACGCGCCTTGCGAGCAGCCTCGCGGGCACGCGCGGCGTCGATGATCTTGCCGGTGATGGCGCGCGCTTCATTGGGGTGTTCCTGGAGGAACTCCTGCAAACGTGCACCGAACGTGCTCTCAACAACCGGTCTCACCTCGGAACTGACCAACTTCTCCTTGGTCTGGCTGGAGAAACTTGGATCCGGGACCTTGACCGACAGCACCGCAATCATGCCTTCGCGCATATCGTCGCCGGACAGGGTGATCTTGGCCTGCCTGGCGATGCCGTTTTGCTCGATGTAGTTGGTCAGCGTGCGCGTCAGCGCGGCGCGGAAGCCGATCAAATGGGTGCCGCCATCTTTTTGCGGGATGTTGTTGGTGAAGCAAAACATGGTTTCCTGGTAGCTGTCGGTCCATTGCATGGCGACATCGACCACGATCCCGTTTTGTTCGCCCGACACTGAAATGACGTTCGGGTGCAGCGGCGTCTTGAGCTGCGCCAGGTGCTCGACGAACGAGCGGATGCCGCCTTCGTACCGGAACACATCGCAACGGCCTTCGCCGCGCTCGTCGGTAAGGGTGATCTTGACCCCGGAGTTGAGGAACGACAGCTCGCGCAGGCGTTTGGCGAGGATGTCGTAATGGAACTCGACGTCCGAAAACGTTTCCGTGGTCGGCCAGAACCGCACCAGTGTGCCGCGGCGATCGGAGGCCTCCAGCCGCTCCAGCGGCGCTACTGGTTCACCCATGGCGTAGGTTTGCTGGTGGTGGTAGCCGTTGCGCCAGATGTCGAGGGTAAGTTTTTCCGACAACGCGTTGACCACCGAGACGCCAACGCCATGCAGGCCGCCGGACACCTTGTAGCTGTTGTCGTCAAATTTACCGCCGGCGTGGAGCTGGGTCATGATGACCTGCGCGGCCGAAACCCCTTCTTCCTTGTGGATGTCGACCGGGATTCCGCGACCGTTGTCAAACACCGCGACCGAACCGTCCTCGTGGATGGTCACGGTGACGTCATCGGCGTGGCCGGCGAGGGCCTCATCAATGGCGTTGTCGACCACCTCGAACACCATGTGATGCAGGCCGGTGCCATCATGGACGTCACCGATATACATGCCAGGCCGCTTGCGAACCGCCTCCAGCCCGCGCAATACCGTGATCCGGGTGGAATCGTATTCGGTGTTCTGGCCCTCGACGGCGCCCTCGTTTATTTCGGTCATTCGGCTCAAGACTCCCGCGGCGGCGGCGATGGCCGGCGCCGAGATACATTCGCTAAAGGTGCGCTAATTATAGCAATTTGCTGGGTTTTTCACTCGCCCGGCGGGCGTGTGGTCTGGTTGTCTGGGCGGATTTCACCGTGTTCCACGTGGAACACAGTGAAAGGCCGGCCTTCTTCCGGCAAGTTGGCGGGCAATTCGGTCCCGGTCACGAACACCTGCGCGTGCCCGCGCGCCAAGCGGTCCAGGACCCGGGCCTGATGGGCCCGGTCGAGCTCTGAGGCCAGGTCGTCCAGCAGGACCACAGGCCATTCGCCGCGCAAGCCGACGTAATGCTCGGCCTGTGCCAGCACGCAGGTCAGTGCGGTGAGCTTGGCCTGGCCGCGCGACAGGGCTTCGCCATTGGGCTGGCTGGCGTGGCGAATCCGCCAATCCGCCCGATGCGGGCCGACCGATGTAAAGCCGCTTTGCAGGTCACGGTCGCGGGCTAGCAGCAGGGCGTCAATCAACGAAACCTCGTCGCGCCTCCATCCGGGCATGAATTCGAGACGGGCCTCACCCAGCGCGGGCGCCAATTCGGCCGAAATCGGCTGAAAGATCAGCTGCAGTTGTTCAAGATAGCGCTGGCGCAGTTGGGTAATCGGTTCGCCGGCCTCCGCCAGCTCATGATCCCAGGCCTCCAATTGCGTCTCGCGGCCGCGCTGTTTGAGCAGGCTGTTGCGCTGCTTCAGCGCGCGGGCATAGCGTCGCCATAGCGGCAGGAAACCGTGTTCCACGTGGAACAGACCCCAGTCCACGTAACGTCGCCGGGGTTCGCCGCCTCCACTGACCAGGGCATGGCTACCGGGTTCGAAACTCACCGCTGCCAGCGCGGCGCACAGCTCACCCAGTTGGGCGACCGGCTCCCCGTCCAAACGACCCTCCCAAGCCTGCCCGCTGTGGCGCAAACCGGCTTTGCGCGGTCGCTGGCTGGCTTCTTCCTGCCATTCGGCATACACCTCAAGGGCCGGTTCGTGGGTCTTGACCAGCCCATCGCGAACCCGGCCGCGAAAGCTACGGCCATAGGCCAGCAGGTGTGCGGCTTCCAGCAGGCTGGTCTTGCCTGCGCCGTTGTCGCCAATGATCAGGTTCAACCCCGGCGACGGCAGCAACGAGACGTTGGCAAGCCGGCGCAGGTTACGGACATCAAGCCGGGTAATGCGCATATCTGGTCATCGGGACCAAAACAAAACGCCCAGAACGGTCCGGGCGTTGATGTTCCACGTGAAACACCACTGGCTCACAGGCGCAGTGGCATCACGACATGACGGCATTTCTCACTGGAGGCCTCGCGGACCAGCGCCGAGGAATTGGCGTCACGCAGTGCAATCACGACATATTCGTCGCGCAGGGCGCTCAGCGCATCGAGCAGGTAATTGACGTTGAAACCCACGGCCAGGCCGTCGACCTTGGTGTCGGCCTCGACTTCTTCCTGCGCTTCTTCCTGCTCGGGATTGTGCGCGTTGATCTTGAGTTGCCCCGGCGACACTTCCAGCCGCACGCCGCGATATTTTTCATTGGACAGGATCGCGGCGCGCTGCAGGGCGGCACGCAATACCTCTCGATCGATGCGGACCTCGCGATCGGCGCCAATCGGGATCACCGCCTCGTAGTCCGGGAAACGACCGTCGATCAGTTTGCTGGTGAAGGTCACATCGTCGCGTTTGACGCGGATGTGGTTGCGACCCATTTCCAGTTCCAGCGCGCGGTCACCGCCTTCCAGCAGGCGTTGGAGCTCCTGCACGCCCTTGCGCGGCACGATGATCTGGCGTTTGGTCTGCACCTCGGTGTCCAGCGGGGCCTCGCACAGCGCCAGGCGATGGCCATCGGTCGCCACGCAGCGCAGGCGCTTGTCGCCCAGGTCAAACAACAGGCCGTTGAGGTAATAGCGCACGTCCTGCTGGGCCATGGCAAACGCGGTGCGTTCAATCAGCTCCTTGAGCGCAGCTTCCGGCACGCTGACGCGTTCGGTGGCCTCGACCTCGTCGACCGACGGGAAATCATTGGCCGACAGGCTGGCGAGGGTGAAACGACTGCGTCCGGCCTGCACGGTGATCTTGTCGCCTGTTTGCGAGACCGACACCTTGCTGCCATCGGGCAGGGCCCGGACGATGTCAAACAACTTGCGCGCCGGGATCGTCGTTTCGCCGTCCTGGGCATCGTCGACGGCAGTGCGGGCAATCATCTCGACTTCCAGATCCGTCCCGGTCAGCGACAGCTGGCCATCCTTGACCTGCACCAGCAGATTGGCCAGGACCGGCAAGGTCTGGCGTCTTTCGACGACGTTGACCACTTGCCCCAAGGGTTTGAGAAACACTTCGCGCTGCAGACTGAAACGCATGCTGGTTGGTTCCTATGCCTTGGCTCTAAGAAAGGATAAATACAAAAAGATGGTGGTGTTGGTGTTTTGAAAAACAGTGTGTAACGTATATAAGTCGTTGATTTATATTAATTTATATTGAGTCATATCGCATTTATAAAGCGCTTCTTGCGGTGGGTACAAGCTGTGGACAACTTTTGCGGTCAACCTGACCGTTTGGCTTGCCCACACGTTATCCACATTTCATTCACTGAGTTTGCGGATCAATTTATCCCAGTCCTCGTGCAGCTTGCCGTCGGTCACCATCAAGGTGCGGATCTGCCGACAGGCATGCATCACCGTGGTGTGGTCGCGTCCGGCAAACGCGTCGCCGATCTCGGGCAAGCTGTGTTCGGTCAACTCCTTGGCCAGCGCCATCGCCACCTGGCGCGGGCGAGCCAACGAGCGGGTCCGGCGTTTCGACAGCAAATCCTTGATCTGCAACCCGTAGTAGTCTGCCACGGTCTTCTGGATATTGGCGATGCTGATGGCCTGCTGCTGCGCACGCAACAGGTCGCGCAGGGTTTCCTGGGCAAACTCCTGGGTGATGGCACGGCCGGTGAAGTTGGCACGAGCCGCCAGGGTATTCAGCGCGCCCTCCAGGTCACGGACGTTGGAACGCATTTTCTTGGCAATCAGGAAGGCGACATCTTCGGGGAGGTTGGCGCCACGTTCGCGGGCTTTTGCCAGCACGATCTGCGCGCGCGTCTCGAAGTCCGGGGGGTCGATCGGGACGCTCAGGCCGGAGGCCAAGCGCGATTTGAGCCGTGGTTCCAGGCCATCGACTTCGCGCGGGAAGCGGTCGCAGGTCATGATGATCTGCTGCTTGCCGTCGAACAATGCGTTGAAGGTGTGGAAAAACTCTTCCTGGGTGCGGTCCTTGCCGGCGAAAAACTGGATGTCGTCGATCAGCAGTGCATCGACCTGCTGGAACTGGCGCTTGAAGCCATCCATCGCCTTGTCCTGCAATGCCTTCATCATCGCGCTGAAAAACTGCTCGCTGCGGACGTACAGCACGCGCATGCCTGGATTCAGGCGGCGCATCTCGTTGCCGGCGGCAAACATCAAATGGGTTTTGCCCAATCCGGTGCCGCCATACAGCAGCAACGGGTTGTGGGCGCGATTGCCCGGGTCCTGCGCGGCATGCCAGGCGGCGGCGCGGCCCAGCTGGTTGCTGCGTCCCTCGACGAAATTGTCGAAGGTGTAATGGCTGTCCAGGTTGCCTGAGAACGCTTCGCCCCCCGTCCCGGCGCGCGAGGCGACCATGGCCGGCTCCGGGCGCAGCGTCGAGGCGCGTGGCAGCGAACCGATTTCAAGGCTGACCTCGGGCGTGCCGGCAAAATGTCCGAGCAATTCGCGGATGCGCACCAGGTAGCGCGAACGCACCTCGTCGCGGACGAAGGCGTTGGGCGCGTACAACACGGTGGCATCATCGCGCCAGGTTGCCTGCAGGGGCTTGAGCCATGCGTGGACGTCCTCGGCCGGGAATTCGGCTTCGAGGCGTTCGAGGCAGCGGGGCCAGACATCCATAAACGGTCGATTCTGCGAAATGACGACGTCCTGTCGCGCGCCGTGAGGACATCACGCAACGATAGGGCGGCAGCGAAGAGGAGGGCCAGACTACCACCGCGTCCGGAGTGCTGCATTACGCTGCAAACGGCCGTGGATGGCGTCTCGTGCAAAGCAGCGCCAAACCCCGCGACGAGCGTCTGGTTGACCGTGCATTTGCCGGCAACGTACAATCGCCGGTCATTTCCGCTGCTTTCGCTCGAGTCCCGCCATGGCCACCAAGCGCACTTTCCAACCCAGCAATCTCAAGCGCAAGCGCGATCACGGCTTCCGTTCCCGCATGAAGACCGCCGATGGCCGCAAGATCATCGCCCGCCGTCGTGCCAAGGGCCGCCAGCGCCTGACGGCCTGAGGCCGTTGAACGGCCGATCAGCGGCCGTGCGCTTGCCTGTTTGCCGATGAATGCCTGCTTCCCGCGCACTGCGCGCGTACGCGCACGCGCCCAATTCGACGTCGTGTTCAAGCAGGGTCGGCGTACCGCGTCACCGTTGTTTGCCCTGCATTTCCATGCCGACGAGGATCCAGCGCGATTGGGCCTGGCGGTTTCGCGCAAGGTTGATCCGCATGCCGTCGGCCGCAACCGCATCAAGCGCGTGCTGCGCGACATCTTTCGCCAACTGCGTCCACAGCTGCACGGCGGCGCGTATGTCGTGGTGGCGCGTGGCGCCGCCGCGGCGAGTGAAAACAAGGCCTTGCGCGACGGCTTCGTGACCCTGCTGCAGCGTGCCGGCGCATTGCCGCCGCACGGCACGGACGGCACAATCGCCCCCACGCCGGTCGCTGGCGCCCTTCCCCTTCCTGTGTCGGATCCGTCCGACGGCCCGAGCCTGCCTGCCTGATGAACCAGACCCGTACGTTTTTGATCTTCGCCTGGATGGCGGTGGCCGTGCTGCTGTGGATGGAGTGGGGCAAGGACAAGGCGCCCGTTGCGCCGACCACATCGTCCACCCAGGCCGTGCCATCGGCCAGCATCCCCCGCATGGCACCGGGCCAGGACGCTCCGGGTCCGCAGGTCCCGGGTAGCCAGCCGGACGGTGCGATTCCCAGCGCCACGCCTGTCGGGACATCGCCCGCCGTAGCGGCCACGCCGGCCACCGCGGCGACCAACGCCAACCAGGTCACGATCACCACCGACGTACTGCGCGTGACCCTCGATGGCGGCAACGTGTTTGATGCCGAATTGCTGAAGTTCCCGCAGGCCAAGATCGCCGACAGCCCACCGGTGAAGTTGCTCAACGACGATCCGGCGCATTACTACATTGCCCAAAGTGGCTGGATCGGGCAAAACGGCGCGTCCGTGCCGCCGCTGGCACTGGCCGCGCCGCAACAACGCGCCATTACCCTGGCCGACGGCCAGGCGCAGGCGCAGGCGTCATTCGTCGCCCAAGGCGATGGAGGCCTGCAGATCCGACGCACCTACACCCTCAAGCGCGGCAGCTACGCAATCGGCGTAAATGATGAAGTCGTCGCCGGGGCCAAGCCATGGCAGGGCTACATCTACCGGCAATTGGCGCGGGTTCCGCCGCAGCTCAAGAGCAGCATGACCAACCCGGAGTCATATAGTTTTGCCGGCGCCAAATGGTTCAGCGCCGCCGACGGCTACGAGGGCCGCCGCTACAAGGACTTCGTCGACGATGGCCCGCTCGACAAGACCGTCACCGGCGGTTGGGTGGCGTTGCTCCAGCATCATTTTTTCACTGCCTGGATCCCGCAACCAGACCAGGCCTCGCGGTTTGGCCTGATGCACGAAGGCAGCATCGACGGCATTCACGCGATGGGCCCGTCGTTCTCGCTGGCCGCCGGCGAAAAAGCCGTCACCGACGCGCGCCTGTGGGTAGGGCCGAAGCTGGTCTCGCAGCTGCAGGCGCAGGCGGTTCCCGGGCTGGAGCGCGCGGTTGATTACAGCCGCTTCGCGGCCTTCGCGATTCTTGGCCAGGCGCTGTTCTGGCTGCTGAGCAAGCTGCACATGCTGTTTGGCAACTGGGGCTGGGCGATCATCGCGATGGTGTGCCTGCTCAAGCTGGCGCTGTTCCCGCTGTCGGCCGCGCAGTACAAGTCGTCGGCGAAGATGCGCCGCTTCCAGCCGCGCATTGCCCAGCTCAAGGAACGCTACGGCGACGACAAGCAGAAATTCCAGTCGGCGATGATGGAGTTGTACAAGAAAGAGAAGATCAATCCGGTCGGCGGCTGCCTGCCAGTGCTGCCGCAGATGATCATCTTCATGGCGTTGTACTGGATGCTGATGGAGTCGGTCGAGCTGCGCCAGGCACCATGGACGCTGTGGATCCAGGACCTCACCGCGCGCGATCCGTACTTCATCCTGCCGGCGCTGAACATCGCGATCATGTGGGGCACGCAGCGGCTCACGCCTGCGGTCGGCATGGACCCGATGCAGCAGAAGATGATGCAGACGATGCCGCTGATCTTCGGTGTGGTGCTGGCGTTCCTGCCCGCTGGCCTGGTGTTGTACCAGGTGGCCAACGGTGGCTTGGGGCTGTTGCAGCAATGGCTGATCACCAAGAAGTACGCCGAGCCGCCGAGCAAGGCGCTGGCCGAGAAAGCCTGACGCGGGGTCCCGGCTTTCCTCGCAAGCCGGGGAGGTTGGAATGCACGCAGGTCATCGCGCCTGATGTTGAAAGCCCGCCGCAAGGCGGGCTTTTGCTTGCGCGTCGCCAGGGCAGGCGCGCATCTGCGAACATGCCGGCATGCGCGCTACAGACTCCGACGCCGATTCCGCTGGCGACCACGACACCATCGTGGCCATTGCCACCGCAGCGGGCGTCGGCGGCGTCGGCATCGTGCGGCTGTCCGGCGCGCGGGCGCCGGCCATCGCCGCGGCCATTTGCGGCAAACCATTGCCGGTGCGCATCGCCCGGCATGTGCGTTTTGTCGATGCGAACCACGACACCATCGACGATGGCATCGCCCTGTACTTCGCAGCGCCCGCCAGCTATACCGGCGAAGACGTGGTCGAGCTGCAGGCGCATGGCAGCCGCGCGGTGCTGCATGAACTGGTCGCGCGCTGCCAGGCGCTCGGCGCCCGCGGCGCGCGGCCGGGTGAATTCAGCGAACGTGCCTTCCTCAACGGCAAGCTCGACCTGGCCCAGGCCGAGGCGGTCGCCGACCTGATTGCGGCAAGTGACGTGCGCGCGGCCCGCGCTGCGCGCCGCGCGCTGGACGGGACGTTCTCGCGGCGCATCGACCAACTCGCGGCGCAACTGCTGGCCCTGCGCGTGCAGGTCGAGGCCGCGATCGATTTTGCCGACGAGCCGCTCGATACCCTTGGCGGCCCGCAGTTGCGCACGCAGCTCGACGCCGCCATCGCCACGCTCGACGCGCTGCTGGCCGATGCCGAACGCGGCCGCAAGCTGCGCGACGGCCTGCATGCGGTGATCGTCGGGCCGCCCAATGCCGGCAAGAGGTCGCTGTTGAACGCGCGGGCCGGCAACGACCGCGCCATCGTCACCGACATCGCCGGCACCACCCGTGACCTGCTGCACGAAACCGTGCGCATCGATGGCGTTGAACTGACCTTGGTCGACACCGCCGGCCTGCGCGAGACCAGCGACACGATCGAGCGCGAAGGCATCCGCCGCGCCCACGGCGAACTCGACCGTGCCGACATCGCTTTGATCGTGCTGGATGCGCGTGCGCCCCAGGACGGGCGCGCGGCATTGCGCGAGGCCGTGGCCGGCGTGCCCACGCAGATCTGGCTGCACAACAAGTGCGACCTCGTGGCCGGGGGCGCGGCCGCCGGGGCGGATGCCGACACGCTGCAGGTTTCCGCACGCACGGGCGCCGGCCTGGATCAACTGCATGCGCGCCTGCGCGCGCTGTGGCAGCAAGGCGATGGCGACGCCACCGAAGGCGCCTTCACCGCGCGCGCGCGCCACGTCGACGCCCTGCGCCGCACCGGCCTTGAGCTGGCCGCGACCCGCCAGGCGCTGGCGACCGAAACCCTTGACCTGGCCGCCGAAGCCCTGCGCATCGGCCACGACACGCTGGGTGAAATCACCGGTCGTCTCGCCCCGGATGATCTACTGGGTCACATTTTCTCGACGTTCTGCATTGGCAAGTAGCGTCCAGGCGCGATCGGGCAAAACGGGAGTTGACAAACCGCCTGTATTATCGCGTCCTAGCGGGTGTGTATCGTTCTCATATTCAGGGGGAGTATTCCGATGACCGTAACATTGTCAAAAAAGCGTCCGATTTATCTGTGTCTTGTCACCGGATCGGTGTTGATCCTCGCCTTGGGCGCATGTGGCAAGAAAGAAGCCACCGCGCCAGTCGACGCGGCCAACCCGGCCACAACGACGCAGCCGGTGGCACCGCCCGCGCAGGCAGTGTCGGCCGAGGTTGCCGCGCTCAGTGCCGACAGCCTCCGCCAGAAGGCCACGCAGTCTTACCAGGACAGTCGCCTGTATGCGCCGGCGGGTGACAATGCGATGGAGTATTACCTCGCCCTGCGCGACAAGTCGCCGGGTGATCCGGGCGTATCCAGCGCGCTGACCGACCTGCTGCCGATGACGGTGATCGCCACGGAACAAAGTCGCGATCGCGGTGATTTCGTCGAGGCGCAGCGCCTGTATGCGTTGATCGAAAAGACCGACAAGGCGCATCCGGCCCTGGCACGATTGAAGGCAACCATTGCCGCCGCGCAGGACGCGGAGGTCAAGCGCGCCGAGCAGCAGAAGCTGACGGGCGAAGAGGAAGTCCTGCGCAAGGCGCAGATGGAGAAGGAGCGCCTGCAGCAACAACAGGTGCAGCAGCAACAGGCCGCCCAGCAGCTCGTGGCGCAGCAGCAGGCCGAACAGCAGGCCAGCGCCAAGCGTGAGGCCGACCAGAAGGCCGCGGCTCAGCGCGACGCCGAGCAAAAAGCAGCCGCGCAACAGCGTGCCGCCCAGCAACCGGCGGCCAAACCAGCCGAGGAAGCGGCGGAGAAGCCGGCGGCAACCGCGAGCGATTTGCGCCCGGTCAGCACGCCGGCCCCGCGTTACCCGGTCGAAGCACTGCGCGCCAACCAGTCCGGTGAAGTGCAGGTTGAATTCACCGTCGGCACCGACGGTTCGGTATCGGGCGCGCGCGTGGTGCGCTCCAATCCGCCTCGGGTGTTTGATCGTGAAGCGGTGGCGGCGGTGAAGCGCTGGCGTTTTGAACCCGTCGCCGCGCCGGTCACCACGCGTCGCACGATCGGGTTCAATCCGGGCGAGTGAAGCGGGTGGGTGGGCACGGCTGGTGAAAAAAAAAACCCCGCAGCACGCGGGGTTTTTTTTGGACCCTGGAAAAATCAGGGTCAGCCGGAAATCGCCAGCTTCTCCTGGTTGTAACGGCGCGTGGCGGCATACCACAGCACTGCGGCAAGGCCAAAACCGGCGGCGAAATACACCAGCCATTCCTGCGCGGAGATCGATTCGCTGCGGGTGACTTTCAACAGCATCTGGTTCTGCGCCAGGAACGGCACGGCGAACATCCACAGCTGGTTCTTGACCGGGCTTACCAGCAGCACGATGGTCGGGATGATCGGCAGCAGCATCAGCACCGACATGTAGCTTTGCGCTTCCTTCACCGACTTGGCGCCGGCCGCGATGAACGTCAGCAGGGTGGTGCCGATGAACACGATCGGCACCAGGATCACCATCATCCGGAAGATCGCCATGAAGCCGATATCCATCATCCGGCCGATACCCGGCGCGAACTGCGCGCCGAGCTTGAGCGCGAGCAAGGTCAATACCAGCACGATCAGGCTCAGGATCGCGGCGGCCATCATCTTGCCGCTGACGATCGCGCCGCGCGATGCCGGCGTTGCCAATAGCGGCTCCAGGGATTGCCGCTCACGCTCGCCGGCGGTGGTGTCGATCACCAGGTGCGCGCCGCCGATGAACGCGGTGAGCAGCAGCAGGTAAGGCAACATCAGCAGGGCGATGCTCTTGCGCGCGGCCGGCGTGGCCAGGTCGGTGTGCGCGACGGCGAGCGGCGTGGCCACCGCCGGGCTGATGCCGCGCGCCAGCAAACGCAGTGCGCCCACCTGCTGTCGATAGCGCTCCAGCGCATTCTCGACGCGCTTCACCGCGATGCTGGCGTCCTGCCGGGTGGAGTCGTGGACGATCTCCACCAATGCCGGTGTGCCCTGGCGCCAGTGCCTGGCGTAGTCGGCTTCGATCTTCAGGTACACGTTCTCGTCCTGGCTGCGGATCGCAGCATCCGGATCGCCGGCCAGGGTCTTGTGGGCGATGCCTTGACCGGCCAGCCACGCGACCAGGTTGGGGGCATGCTCGGCGCCCACGATCATGATCGACAGGTCCTTGTCCATCTGGGTCTTGACCCGGTTTTCAGCCAGCGTGGCCATGCCGATGATCAACACCGGGAACAGCAAGGGCATGATCAGCGCCAGCAGGATCGTGCGGCGGTCGCGCGCCAGTTCGCGCAGCTCCTTCTTCAGTACCGTCAACAGCGCCTTCATGCGTGCAGCCCTTCTTCCGATCCGATCAGTTTCACGAACGCATCCTCGAGGTTGTCCTCGCCGGTCTGCGCGCGCAGCTCATCCGGGGTGCCTTGGGCGGTGACGCGACCCTGGGCGATGACCACGATGCGGTCACACAGCGCAGCGACCTCCTGCATGATGTGGCTGGAAAAAATCACGCAGCGCCCTTCGCCGCGCAAATGCTTGAGGAAGCCGCGCAGCCCGCGCGTGGTCATCACGTCCAGGCCGTTGGTGGGTTCATCGAGGATCACGTTGCGCGGGTCGTGCACCAGTGCGCGCGCGATCGCCGTCTTGGTGCGCTGGCCCTGCGAGAAACCCTCGGTCTGGCGATCGAGGAAGTCCTCCATCTGCAACGCCTGCGCCAGCAGCTGGGTGCGCTGGGCGATGACGTCGAGTGGCAACCCGTGCAGCTCGCCGAAATAGCGGATGTTCTCGCGCGCGGTCAGGCGTTTGTAGACGCCGCGGGCATCGGGCAGGACCCCAAGCGCGCGGCGTGCGGCGACCGGGTCGGCGGCCACATCGCGGTCGTCGACCAGCACGCGACCGCTTTCGGGCGTCATCAAGGTGTACAGCATGCGCAAGGTCGTGGTCTTGCCGGCGCCGTTGGGCCCGAGCAGGCCGGTGATTTCGCCGTCGCGCGCGATGAAGCTGACATCGTCGACCGCGACCACCGGGCCGGTCTTGCTTTTGAAAGTCTTGCGCAGGTGTTCGGCGACGATCATGGGGTGCGACCAGAGGTGGGAAGAGGGGAATAGGGAGCACGCAAACACACGGCGACACTGGACATCGACAGGGACGGTGGGCGCGTTCGCGCCACGCACCGCCCGCTGGACGCTGCCGCGTTCATGGATCCCAGCCGTTGAAACTGGTGAACGGCGGCGTGTAGGCCAGCGTATCCAGGCAGTGCGCATCGAGCGCCTTGGCATCGGCGGTTTCAAGGAACTGCGCGAACAGCTTGGGCATGCAGCCCGCGCCGATCACGTTGTGGCCCTGGCCACGCAGCACCAGCGCGCGGCCATGGCTCAAATGCTTGACCACGCGATCGGCGTAGGCGGGCGGCGTCACCGGGTCGAGTTCGCCCGACAGCAGCAACGCCGGCACCGCGCTTGCGAGCGGCGTGTGGAAATCGCCGGGCTGCGCGCCCTTGGGCCAGGTCGCGCATTGCTTGATGAGTCCGGTCACCACGTCGTTGCCCAACAGGGACGCCGACATCTCCGGGTCGCTTTTCAGGCCATCGGCGTCTTCGCTGCAGATCACCGACATCTGCATGCCGTACGCCATTTGTTCGGACAGGGTGCCGCCCAGCATTTTTGCCAGCGCCATCAAGCCGTCGTAGCGCCCGTGCGCGGCTTCGTTGAGCTGCAGGGGCAGGATGGCCGCTGCAGCCGGCTGGTAGGCATACATCCGGGCGAGACCGGCGACATGGCCGGGCAGCAACCTTTGCTCGCGCGACACCCCGGTGTCGGCGTCGCGATAGCGCACCAGGGGCGGATCGGACTTGAGTTTGGCCATCAGGGTATCCAGCCGCGCGCGCGGATCGCCGAGCAAACCGGCGCAACTGGATTGCTGGCCGCAGCGAGCAAACTGCAGCGCCAGCGCCGTCTCCAGGTTGCGGGCGAAATCGTTGCCAAGGTGGATGTCATTGGGCACCACCGAGTCGAGCACCAACGTGCGGGTGTGGTCGGGGTGACGCGTGGCGTATTGCTGGGCGACGCGGGTGCCGTAGGAAATACCCAACAGGTTGATCGTCGACACGCCGAGCGCCTGGCGGACCGCCTCGAGATCGCGCACGGCATCGGTGGTGGTGTAGAAACGCAGGTCCGCATGCTTCGACAAAACGTCACGGCACTGTTCCGTGGCGATGCGCATGGCCTCCTGCATCGCCGCCTCGTCGAGCGTCATCACCTCGTCGCCAGGATCCTTGCACAGCAGCGGGTTGGACTTGCCGGTGCCACGCTGGTCGAGCAGGAGCACGTCGCGCTGCTTGAGCACCGCGTCGAATGCAGGTGCAACCATCGGATAGCTTGCGGTGGCCGACTGACCCGGCCCGCCGGCAAGCAGGAACACCGGGTCGGGCAGGGTGTTGCCGCCTTCGTTGGCCGGGATCCAGGCAATGTTGAGGTTGATCCGGCGCCCCTGCGGCTGTGCGGGGCTCTCGGCCACGGCCAATGAGCCGCATTGCGCCTCGATACTGGCCGCGCCCGATTGCGGTGCCAGCGTGCAGGGCTTGAACGCGATCCGGCCGAACATGCGCGGCTTCACCACAGGCGCGCCCACGACGGGCACGCCCACGGCAGATGCGTCATGCGAAGACGCAGCGGGTGTGGACGCGTCGTGGCCGGATTTTGCGTAATACCGGTAGCCGAAAAGCGCCGCCACGCACAACAGCAGGAGGATGGTTCTGGTCTTACCGGACAAAAGGGACATGGCGATCTGCAGGGAAGGCGGCAACAAGACCGTCAGGATGACATGACGACGCCGCGCGGCGCATGTGACACACGTTGGGTGGTGATTTCCCGCAGCGCCGGTTCGCGGCGGATTTTGGCCCAAATGTCGCCGCGTCCAGGATCTGGATGTCCGGCGACACAGGCAGGACCTGCATGAGCGCCGATGCCACGCCGTACGGGCACGGCCGGCCTGCGCAACTACTTGCTGCTGACGTATTTCTCGCGACGGATCTGCGGCACCGGCAGGCCGTGGCCCTTCAACGACTCGAAACAGGCATCGACCATGTTCGGGTTGCCGCACAGATACGCGATGTCGCGCTCGGCGCTGGGCGCGAATTCCTCGAGGAACTGCTGCACATAGCCATGGCGCACGTCGGCATGGGCATGCAGCGAACCGGCTTCGGGCAATTCGCGAGACAGGCAGGGCACGAAACGGAAGTTTGCATGGCGGTCGGCGAACGCGCGGAACTCGTCGCCGTACAACAACTCTTGCGGCGTACGCGCCCCCGCCAGCAGGACCACCTCGACATCGCGCTGCGCGATGTGCTTTTCCAGCAACGGCAGCATCGCCCGATATGGGGTGATACCGGTGCCGGTGCCGATCATCAGGTAGCGACGGTTGGCGTCATTGGGGGCCATGCAAAAACGCCCGTACGGTCCGCTGGCCTGGACACTGCCGCCCTCACCAAGGCTCTCGAACAAGGCCGTGGCCGCGCCGCCAGCGACGTAGCTCACCGCGATCTCGACCGCGGCATCCGGACCCATGGTGTGGTCGTGCATCGTGGCCAGCGAATAGCTGCGCTTGGCGACGGAGCCGTCGGCATATTCGAAGTGCACCTGCACGAACTGGCCGGGGATGAAATCCAGCGGTTGCCCGTCGTCGCGCACGAACGACAGGTGCGCGACCGTCGGCGCCAGCATGCGGCGACCAATCAGCTTGAGCGGAAAGTGATTTGCAGCGATCGAAACGGACACGGACCAGACGTCGGGTGGCCGGAGCAGGCTCCGCAGGACGCCTATAATAACGGCTTGCCGCGGCGACCGTGGCCCAGGAAGCCCCATGACCGCACAATCGCAGCCCGACGCGGCCGCATCCCCATCGACGATCCCCGCCCTGTCGGTGCACGACCTGCGCAAGACCTACGACACCGGCGTGCAAGCCCTCAAGGGCATTTCCCTGGACGTGAAAACCGGCGACTTCTACGCCCTGCTCGGCCCCAACGGCGCCGGCAAATCGACGCTGATCGGCATTGTCTCGTCGCTGGTCAACAAGACCTCGGGCGAGGTGCGCGTGTTTGGCGTCGATTTGAGTGCCCAGCGCGAGGCGGCAATGCGGTTGATCGGACTGGTGCCGCAGGAGCTGAACTTCAACATGTTTGAAAAGCCGCTCGACATCCTGGTCAACTACGCCGGCTTTTATGGCATTCCACGCGACCAGGCGATGGTCCGTGCAGAAGAAGAATTGAAGCGCGCGCAATTGTGGAGCAAGGCCAACAGCATCGCGCGCACCCTGTCGGGCGGCATGAAGCGCAGGCTGATGATCGCGCGGGCGATGATGACCCGGCCGCGCCTGTTGATCCTCGACGAACCCACTGCAGGCGTCGATATCGAGATCCGCCGGGACATGTGGAAGACGCTGCGCGAGATCAATGCCGCCGGCACCACCATCATCCTCACCACCCATTACCTGGAAGAAGCCGAGAACCTGTGCCGGAACCTGGCGATCATCGACCACGGCCGCATCGTCGAGCAGGGACCGATGCGCAACCTGCTGGCGAAGCTCGACGTGGAAGGCTTCCTGTTTGACGTCGACGGTGAGTTGCCGGCGACGTTGCCGGTGATCGAAGGCGCGCAGTTGATCGTCATCGACGACCACACCCTGGATCTGGACATGCCGCGCGCGATGGATTTGAACCGCGTGTTCGCGGTGCTCAGCCAGGCCGGCATCCGGGTGCGCTCGATGCGCACCAAGTCGAACCGGCTGGAAGAATTGTTCGTACGCATGACCGGCCCGAACGCGGCCTCGCAACAGGACAAGGCCGCATGAGTACGCCGCCGACCACCGTTGACATCGCCAACGCCGCCAACTCACCCAGCGATGCGCGCCGCAACTGGACCGCACTGCGCACCATCGCCCGGCGCGAGGTGGTGCGGATCCTGCGTATCTGGGGCCAGACGCTGGTGCCGCCGGCAATCACCATGACCCTGTATTTCCTGATCTTCGGTGGCCTGATCGGCTCGCGCGTCGGCGAGATGGACGGCATCAAGTACATGGATTTCATCGTCCCGGGCCTGGTGATGATGAGCGTGATCCAGAACAGCTACGGCAACATCTCGTCGAGTTTCTTCGGCGCCAAGTTTGGTCGCCATGTCGAGGAATTGCTGGTCAGCCCGATGCCCAACTGGGTGATCCTTGGCGGCTACGTCGCCGGCGCGGTGCTGCGCGGTTTGCTGGTCGGGATCATCGTGCTGTGCATCGGCATGCTGTTCACCAAGGTGCGCATGCCGCATCCGTTCATCACCCTGACCACGGTGCTGCTGGGGGCGACGATCTTCTCACTGGCCGGCTTCGTCAACGCGGTGTACGCGAAGAAATTCGACGATGTCGCGATCGTGCCGATCTTCATCCTGACCCCGCTGACGTACCTGGGCGGCGTGTTCTATTCGGTCAAGCTGCTGCCCGGCTGGGCGGAGGCGCTAACCCACGCCAATCCGATCTTCTACATGGTCAACGCATTCCGCTACGGCCTGCTCGGGGTGTCGGACGTGCCGGTGTGGGTCGCCTATGCCTTGATGCTGGGCTTCGCGATCGCGCTGACCGCGCTGGCGCTGTGGCTGCTCAAGCGCGGCGTCGGCTTGCGCAGCTGACCGCGGAGCCGCATGGCCGTCACGCAGGGTTCGGTACCGCGGTTGACGCCGTGCCCAGCGCCTACGCCTAGCGCGTCGCGGGCGTGGATGTGGACGCTGTGGCTTCCGACTTGCGATGGAATTTCCGCGTCACCCAGTTGCCCAGATCATCAATCACGGTAAACGCTGCCGGGATCACGATCAGGCTGAGCAGGGTGGAGGTGATCAAGCCGCCGATCACCGCGATCGCCATCGGCGCGCGGAAGCTGGAATCCCCGGAGAATCCCAGCGCGATCGGCATCATGCCCGCACCCATCGCTAGGGTGGTCATGATCACCGGCTGCGCGCGCTTGCGGCAGGCGTCGATCAGCGCGTCGTGCTGGGACAGACCATGCTTGTCTTCGGCCATGACCGCGTAGTCGACCAGCAGGATTGAATTCTTGCTGGCGATGCCGATCAGCATCAGCAGACCGATCAGCGCCGGCAGCGAGAGCATGTTCTGGGTCAGCAGCAGCGCACCAAACGCGCCGCCTGCACACAGCGGCACCGCGGTCAGGATGGTCAAGGGCATCAATGCGTGGTTGAACAACAGCAGCAACACCATGTAGATGCAGATCAGGCCGGCGCCCATCGCCAGCAGGAAGCCGACGAACAGTTCGATGAACACTTCGGCATCGCCGGTGTTGAGGAAGCTCACCCCGTTGGGAAGCGTGTGCACGCTGGGCAGGTCCTGCACTTCGGCCATCACCTCGCCAAGCGCGCGGCCGTTGAGTTCGGCGGAGAACGTCACGTTGCGCTGGCGCTGGTAGCGCGAGATCTGCGACGGCCCGCTGCCGGCCTGGATGTCGGCGACCGCCGCCAGCGGCACCGGACCGTGCGTGCCGCGCACGCGCAGCTGGCCGATCAGCGCCGGGTTGGCCAGCGCGGCTTCGGAAAACCCGACGCGGATCGGGATCTGCCGCTCGGGCAGGTTCAACTTGGCCAGGCGCTGGGTGTAGTCGCCGGCGGTGGCGATGCGCGCGGCCTCGGCGATGTCGGCGGTGGCCACGCCCAGGTCGGCGGCGCGTGCGGAATCGGGCGTGATCACGATTTCCGGCCGCAGCAACGAGGCCGATGACGACACGCTGCCCAGGCCCTCAATCGTGCGCAAATCGCGTTCAAGGGCGGTGGTGGCCTCGGCCAGGCGCTGCGGATCGTCGCCGGCCAGCACCAGCTGCATCGCCTCGCCGGGTTCGGAGCTGACATAGCTCACGCGCACGCCGGGCAGGTTGGAAAGCTTGGCGCGGGCGATGCGTTCGAGCGTCTTCTGGTCGCGATCGCGATCGTCAGCCTTGCCCCAGTCGAGCACCAGGGTGGCCGATCGCGGCTCGCCGACGCCGGATTTCGACGGGTCGCCCAGGTCCAGGACGCTGCCGACCATGGTGTAGACCTGCTTGAGTTCGGGGATGTCCTGGAGCTGTTTGCGCGCGCGTTCGGCGACGGCCGTGGTGTCGCGCAAGGTCGTGCCCGGCGGCAGCTCCAGGCTCAGGTTGCTGCGGCCTAGATCCGACAGCGGGATGAACGTGGTCGGGATCAACGGCACGATCGCCAGCGAGGCGACAAACAGGCCGGTGGCGATCCACAGGGTGCGCGCACGATGACGCAGCGCGGCGTCCACCCAGCCCAGGTACCAGGTCATCAGGCGTGATTCGCGGTGTTCGACCGGATGCGCCTTCAGCACGTATGCCGCCATCATCGGGGTCAGCAGGCGCGCCACCAGCAGCGAGAACAGCACCGCCGTGGCGGCGGTCCAGCCGAATTCGCGGAAGAACTTGCCGGCAATCCCTGGCATGAACGCGACCGGCACGAATACCGCCGCCAGGGTCAGCGACGTCGCGATCACCGCCGTGCCGATTTCCGCGGCGGCATCGCGCGCGGCCTCGATCGGCGGCTTGCCCATGCGCAGGTGGCGCACGATGTTCTCGATCTCCACGATGGCGTCGTCGACCAGGATGCCGACCACCACCGACAGCGCCAGCAGCGTGATCAGGTTGAGGCTGAAGCCAAGCCAGTGCATCACCGCGAACGTCGGGATGATCGACAGCGGCAGCGCCACCGCCGATACCCAGGTTGCGCGCCAGTCGCGCAGGAACAGCCACACCACCAGCAGCGCCAGCAATGCACCTTCCCAGAGCATCGTCATCGACGAGTCGTAGGAGCGCACGGTCTCGTCGACCATCGTGGTGACCAGCTGGAAATGCACGCCCGGATGCGCGGCCTCCAGGGTCTTGATCGCGCCCTCCACGCCCTCGGCGACGTCCAGTTCGCTCGATCCGCGCGTGCGCGACAGCGAGAACGCCACCACCGGCTTGCCATCGAGCAACGCCACCTGGGTGGGATCGGCCGCGCCGTCGCTGATCGTCGCCAGCGACGACAGCCGCACCGCGCGGCCATCGGGCAGGCTGATCGAATAATTGCGCAGTGCATCCGCGTCGCCGACGGTGCCGACGGTGCGGATCACCTGTTGCGCGCCGTTGAGCTCGGCCTTGCCGCCGGCGCGCTCGGCCTGGATGCGCGCGAGCTGCTGCGACACGTCGCCGGCGGTGACGCCCAGCGCCTGCAGGGCGTTCGGGTCCAGGTCGATGCGCACCTGCCGCTCGACGCCGCCAACGCGCTTGACCACCGCCACGCCGGGCACGCCGTACATCGCCTTGTTGACCTCGCGGTCGACAAACCAGCTCAACTCATCGGGCGTCAGCTTCGGCGCGACCACCGCGTACGACATCAGCGAGCCGCCGATGTCGATCTTGCCGACCACCGGCTCCTGGATGTCCTGCGGCAGGTCGGTGCGGATGCGGGTGATGGCGTCGCGGGTGTCGTCCAGCGCGGCGGCCAGGTCCTTGCTGAGCAGGAACTCGATCGTGGTGGTGCTTACGCCCTCGGTAACCGTCGACATCACCCGCTTGATGCCCGGAATGGTCGCGACCGAATCCTCCACCCTGCGCGTGACCTCGGTTTCCAGCTGGCTGGGCGACGCGCCGGGCTGGGCGATGGTGACCGTGGTCATCGGGAAGGCGATATCCGGGAAGCGCGCCACCGGCAGCTCGTGGAATCCCCACAGGCCGGCCACGCACAGCACGAAGAACACCATCAACGCCGGCAGCGGGCGCTGGATGGCCCAGGCGGAGACATTCATCGTGCGGGCGCCGCGGCAGGCGTGGCGGGGGCATTCGATGGCGCGTCCACGACCCGCACCCGGTCGCCGTCACCGAGGAAGCCGGCGCCTTGTTCGACCACGGCGTCGCCGGCTTTCAAGCCGTCCAGGATCTCGATGCGGCCGTCGACTTCCACTCCGGTGCGCACGCGCAGGCGATGCACGATCTTGTTGCCATCGACGCCGTACACATAGGCATGGCCGTCGCGTTCCACCACCGAAGCGGCGGGCACCATCAGTGCATTGCCGGCGCCGGTGACGATGCGGCCTTCGACATAGCTGCCCGGCTGCAATGGGCCGGGTTCGGGCAGGTCGGCGTAGATCGTGCCGGTGCGGGTCTGGCTGTCGACGCCGGGGCTGACCGCGCGGATGCGGCCGCTGACGGTGCCGGCGCTGGAAGGCAGCAGCACGGTCGCGCCGGGCTGGACGCGGGCGAGATCGTCTTCGGGCAATTCGGCGCGCCATTCAAGGCGGCCATCGCGGATCAGGCGCAACAATTCGGTCCCGACGGCGACCACCTGGCCGGGCTGCACCAGTCGTTTGGAAATGACGCCGTCGGCCGGCGCGCGCAGCTCGGCAAAGTCCCGCCGCAGTTGCGCCGCATCGCGCGCGGCCCGCGCCGTGTTGCGACGGGCTTGGGCCTGGGTACGGGCGGCACGCAGTTCGTCCAGCTGCGAGGCGCTGATGTATTTGTCCTTGACCAGCAGCTCACCGCGCGCAAGGTTGGCGTGCGCCAGCGCAACCCCGGCCTCGGCTTCCGACAATCCGGCGCTGGCCTGCTGCAGGTCGCTGTCCAGGGTGCGGTGGTCGAGTTCGAGCAGCACCTGGCCCTTGCGCACCTGCTGGCCGACGTCGACCTTCAACGCGGTCACGCGCGCGCCGCTGATCTCCACGCCCAGCTGCATTTCTTCATACGCGGCCACCGGGCCGGACACGACGACGGTGCGCTGGATGACACGGGGCTGCGCCTGCACCAGGGTGACTGCCAGTGACGAGGCACTTGTGGCGTCGGCTTCGGGTTTGCCGCCACAGGCGGACACGGCAAGCGCCAGGCAGGTGCACAGGGCGGCAATGCGAACAACGGTCATGCGGATCCCGGGAGAGCAATGCCGGCAGCGGCGAGGCGCTATTGTACTGGCAGGTTTACTAATTAAGTTGACCGATCGCTTCCGATGCGCCAGGCGCCGGCAGGCCGAAAAACGCGCGCGCGGTGGTGCTGGTCGCCGCCGCCGTCATCGCCACGTCTTCGCCGCGGTCGCGGGCGAGCTCATCGGCAATATGGGCCAGGTACATCGGCTCGTTGCGTCGATGCGACGGCTGCGGCTGCACCGTGCGCGGCAGCAGGTAGGGCGCATCGGTTTCGATCATCAGGCGCTGCGCTGGGATGTGCTTGACCAGTTCGCGCAGGTGCTGGCCGCGACGCTCGTCGCACAGCCAGCCGGTGATGCCGATGTGCCAGTCCTGGTCGAGGCAGTCGAACAATTCCTTGCGCGTGCCGGTGAAGCAATGCACCACCACCGCGCCGAGCGTGCCATCGAATGTCTTCATCATCGCAATGAAGTCCTCATGCGCATCGCGCTGGTGCAGGAACAACGGCTTGCCGGTATCCGCGGCAATTTGCAGCTGCCGTTCGAACGCCCTGTGCTGCGCCGGGCGCGGCGAGAAATCGCGGAAATAATCCAGGCCACATTCGCCCACCGCGACCACTTGCGCGTGCGCGTGCAGTTCGCGCAGTTCGGCATCGCACTCATCGGTGTACTCGCTGGCATGGTGCGGATGCACGCCGGCGGTGGCATACAGCACGCCCGGATGCGCCAGCGCCAGGGCAAGCGCCTTGGGCGAATGTTCGCGACTGGCGCCGGTGACGACCAACTGCGAGACGCCGGCCGCGCGCGCACGTTGCAGCACGGCGTCGCGGTCGTGGTCGAAGCTGTCGTGGCTGAGGTTGGCGCCGATGTCGATGAGATCCATGGCGGGAAGTCTAGCAACCGTGGTCCGCACGCTGTTCGTAGGAGCGCCCCATGGGCGCGATCGCGTTACCGGTAAAGCCATCGCGCCCATGGGGCGCTCCTACAAAGGCAGGAAGCATTGCGCCGCGTATCCTGCGGGCGTGAGTCGCCCCGCCTTCCCCATCGATGACCTGCTGCCGCACATCCGCGCATCGCTCGCGGCGCATCCGCGGCTGGTGCTGGAAGCGCCGCCCGGCGCCGGAAAGACCACGCAGCTGCCGCCGGCCCTGCTGGATGCGCCATGGCTGGCCGGCCGCAAGATCGTGATGCTGGAACCACGCCGCGTGGCTGCGCGTGCGGCGGCGACGTTCATGGCCCGGCAGCTCGGCGAGGCCGTCGGCGAAACGGTCGGCTACCGCATCCGCTTCGAGCGCAAGGTGTCGCCGCGCACGCGTATCGAGGTGGTCACCGAGGGCATCCTGACGCGCATGCTGCAGGACGATCCGATGCTGGGCGATGGCGGCCCGGATGCGATCGGCGCGCTGGTGTTCGACGAATTCCACGAGCGTCACCTCGCCGGTGATCTTGGGCTGGCGCTGGCGCTGGACGTGCAGTCCTCGCTGCACGCGGACCTGCGTATCGTGGTGATGTCGGCCACGCTGGACGGCGAGCGGCTGGCGCACTGGATCGATGCGCCGCGCCTGTCCAGCGCCGGACGCCACTTCGCGGTCGACATCGCGCATTTCCCGTCGCGGCGCGAGGAATCCATCGAGGCGCAAACCTGTCGCGCGGTGGAGCACGCGCTGGCCACGCATCCCGGCGACGTGCTGGTCTTCCTGCCCGGCCAGCGCGAGATCACGCGCGTGCAACATGCCCTGAGCGTTCGCGCAGGCGACGCAGGCCTTGCTCCTGGCGCAAGCGCGGCTCGGGCGACTGCGCCCTTGCAACAAGCGCAAGATCCAGGAATATCAACAGAAACAAAAACAACAACAGAAACAGAAACAAGAGCAGAAACCACACCACAGGCGTCTTGGTCGCGCGGGAATGACCAGGTCATTCTCCTCGCGCTGCATGGCGACCTGCCGTTGGCGCAGCAGGCGCAGGTCCTGCACGCGGATCCCAGCGGTCGCCGTCGCGTGGTGCTGTCGACAAACGTCGCCGAATCCAGCGTCACCCTGCCCGGCGTGCGCGTGGTGATTGATGCTGGCCTGGCACGCGAGCCGCGCTTCGATCCCAACAGCGGGTTTTCGCGCCTGGATGTCGTGCACATCACGCAGGCCTCGGCCGACCAGCGCGCCGGTCGCGCCGGCCGCGTTGCGGCGGGTTGGGCGTATCGGCTGTGGCCGCCGTCGCAACGACTCGAACCCCAGCGTCGCGCCGAAATCACCCAGGTCGAACTGGCCGCCTTTGCGCTTGAGCTGGCCGGCTGGGGCAGCGATGTCCTGCGATTTGTCGACCCGCCCCCGCCCGGCGCACTGGCCGCCGCGCGCGACCTGTTGCGGCGTCTGGGCGCGCTTGATGCGTCGCATGCGATCACCGCGCACGGGCGTCGCATGCTGGCGCTCGGCACGCATCCGCGCCTGGCCGCGATGCTGTTGTCGGCATCGGGCGACGTGGATCGTGCGCTGGCCTGCGATCTTGCCGCACTGGTCGAGGCGCGAGATCCCATCCGTTCGCGTTCCGATGCGCTGGCCGAACGCTGGCGCGCGCTGGCTGCGTTCCGCAATGGCCGCGTGCCGGCCGACGCCAACCGCGCGGCCTTGGCCGCGATCGACGCTGCGGCCAGGCAGTGGCGCCGTCGCCTGCGACTGGACGCCAAGCCGCCGGGCGAGATCCCCGCGCACCGGCTGGGCGACCTGCTTGCACATGCCTTCCCCGATCGCATCGCGTACCGGCACGCGACCGACCTGCGCCGCTACCAGCTGGCCAACGGCCGCATGGCGCGTTTGTTCGATGACAGCATGCTGGTCGGCGAGCCGTGGCTGGTCGCCAGCGAATTGCGTTTCGATGCGCGCGACGCGCTGTTGCTGCGCGCCGCGCCGGTGGATGAAGCGCAGCTGCGCAGGGCGTTTGCCGCGCAGTTTTCCGATCGCGATGAAACCCGCTGGGACGCCGCGCGTCGCGCACTTGTGGCACAGCGCGTGCGCCGCTTCGACGGCATCGTGCTGGACACGCGTCCGGCCGGCCGCGTTGACCCGGCGCAGGCGGCGCAGGCGGCGCAGGCATTGGCCGACGCCGTGGCCGAGCTTGGCCTGGATGCGCTGCCGTGGAGTGACGGCCTGCGGCAATGGCGCGCCCGCGTGCGCAGCCTGCGCGAGTGGATGCCGGAACTCGGCTTGCCCGACCTGAGCGATGCCGCCTTGCAGGCCACCCGCGACGACTGGCTGCGGCCACTGTTTGCCAGCAAGACGCGGCTGGATGCCTTGCAGGCGGCTGAACTTGCCGAGGCCTTGAAATCACGCCTCGACTGGAGCCTGCGGCAACGCCTCGACCACCTGGCGCCGACGCAGGTCAGCGTGCCGTCCGGGATGCAACGCCGCATCGATTACGCGATCGACGACGACGGCCACGCCGCGGCGCCGGTGCTGGCGGTCAAGCTGCAGGAGCTGTTTGGTCTCGCCGACACCCCGCGCATTGCCGACGGTCGCGTGGCGCTGACCATCCACCTGCTGTCACCGGCCGGCCGACCCTTGCAGGTCACCCAGGATTTGCGCGGTTTCTGGGAGCGCACGTATCCCGAGGTGCGCAAGGAAATGAAGGGGCGCTATCCCAAACATCCATGGCCCGACGATCCGCGGAATGCCACCGCGACACATCGCGCCAAGCCGCGCACGTAGGTCGCGGCGTGCCGCCGACGGACGCTGAACGGGTCGCCAACCAAACCCATCCGCTCACGCTCGCTCAACGCCGACCCACCGACACTGGCCGCTGGTCACTTACATCATCAGGTCACGCCATGAGCAAACTCCAATCCCTGTCCGGCCGCGCGCTGGAGATCGCAGGCAGCGTCGGCGACACCCTCAAGAACAACGTGCCCGACCGGGCCATGAAATGGATCGAGACCGGCGCGGCACTCGGCGCGCTCAAGACCGGCAGCCGCCTCGCCACCAAGTTCGTGCGGCGTAATCCGGCGGTCGCGGTGGCCGCTGCCGCCGGCGCAGGCCTGCTGCTTTATGTTGTCCGTCGCCAGCAGAAAAAGTCACAAACCGGTGCCATCGAAGGCAGGTCCACGCGCATCGATGCCAAGAAGGCCAGTGGCGCCGACTCCACCGCCAAACCACGCACACGCAGTACCGCCAGCAAGCGCGCACGCAAGTCGGCGGAAAGCTGATTTCCTGCCCGCCGCGGGGCGCTTGGGTGAGGGCAGCGTGCTGAGGGAGGCTTGCTGAAGGCAGCCGGCCAGCGCGGAGCTTGATCCCGCCGCCATCCTCGGATCACGACAACGCCGACTACTGTCGGCGTTGTAGTGTGTAATGGCCGCAGCCACGTTCGGCGAATCGAATCGAATCGAATCAAATCGGCGAAGGTGCAGCCTGCGAGCGAGTTGATTATCCCGCGACGCTGGCGCGCGCGTGATCCTGGCTTGGCTCGACAGCAACCGCTTCGGGCAGCTCGACGATGAAGCGCGCGCCGCCGCCTTCGCGATCCTCGTACCAAAGCTGGCCGCCGACATTGGCGATGATCTGCCGCGCCAGCGACAGGCCCAATCCAGTGGACAGGTCCTGCGCGCGCGGCTCGTCGCTGAGACGGGTGAACGGCTGGAACAGCTGGTGCTGGCGTGCTGCCGGAATGCCGGGGCCGCGATCATCCACCAACAGTTGCCAGAACCCGGGGGCGCTGACGCGCACCGAGATCTCGATGTCGTGTGCAGGCGCATATTTCATCGCGTTGCTGATCAGGTTCTCGATCACCTGGCGCAGCACCAGCGGATCGATGGCCACCGGTTTGCAGTGCTCCGGCACCCGCACCTGCAGCTGCAGGCTGCGACTTTCCATCTGCAGGCCGTAGCGGCCGACCAGCCAGTCCAGGGTGTCCGGCAACGAGGCGACCAGGCTGCCGGATGCGGCGTTTCCGCGCGCGGAATGATGGTCGGCCTGTATTTCCAGGTAACGCTTGATGTATCCCAAGGCGTCCTGCGCACTGTCGCGGATCATTTCCAGGTAGCGCGGCACGCGTTCGGGCCGCACACCATCGGCGATCAGGATTTCGCTGGCAAACAGCACGCTGCTCAGTGGATTCTTGAGGTCGTGGGCGACCAGGTTGACCAACTCCTGGCGTTCGCGGGCGGTCCGCTCAAGCCGGTCGCGCGCGAGCTTCAGGCCGACATGCGCATTGACCCGGGCCAACAATTCTTCGGGCATGAAGGGTTTGGTGACGTAATCGACCGCGCCGGCGTCAAACGCACGCAGCAGCAGGTCGCGATCGTGCGCGGCGGTCAGGAACACCACCGGCACGCGCAGCAATTCCGGCCGCTGCTTGATTTCAGACAGCAGCGCGAAGCCGTCCATGCCGGGCATCATCATGTCCAGCAGCATCAGGTCGGGCACCTGGGCACTGGCGAGGGAAAGGGCCTGTTCGCCGCTGCTGGCGGTGATCACCTCATAGCCATGGCGCGCCAGCAGCGTGCTGACCACGCGCAGGTTGGCCGGCTGGTCATCGACTACCAGGATGCGTCCGGATGAGACCGTCGTCGTCATGTTGACCCTCTGCGCTGACGGGCCGCTGCGCGGCCGCAACGGTGAAGCTGAACAGGATGAATCCTGCACCACGTTACCAGAATGAACGGCAGGTATCGCGGCAGCCTGCGATCCGAGGCTTGAAAGGCCAGCGAGGGCTGAATGATTCAGGTTGTCGGGGCCGTTTCACGGCGCCAGGTGCCGGGGGCGAGGCCATCCAGCCGCCAGCCCCCGATTGCCACGCGGATCAGGCGCAGGGTGGGTAAACCGACCGCGGCGGTCATGCGCCGGACCTGCCGGTTGCGGCCCTCGCTGATGCCAAGCTCCAGCCACGCATCGGGTACCGTCTTGCGCACGCGCACCGGCGGGTCGCGCGTCCAAAGCGTCGGTGTTACATCGAGTTGGCGCACGCTGGCCGGCAGGGTCGGGCCGTCGTTGAGCGTCACGCCGCGACGTAATGGTTCCAGCCTGGCGTCATCGACGAGGCCCTCGACCTGCACAAGGTATGTCTTGCGCTGCTGGTGGCGCGGGTCGGTGATGCGATGGGCAAGGGCGCCGTCGTCGGTCAGCAGCAACAAACCTTCGCTGTCGAAATCCAGCCGACCCGCGGCATAGACGTTGGCCGGCAGGCCGAATTCAGCCAGCGTCCGCCGCGCCGGCGTGCTGTGGTCGGTGAACTGGCACAGCACGCCGAAAGGCTTGTTGAAGGCGATGAGCATGGAGGGCCGGAATTGGGGAATTCACAATTGGAGCATGCGGAACTGGAGCATGCAGGAATGGAGCATGCGGGAATGGAGCATGCGGGGATGGACACGAGTGACGCCATGGTCGGCGTCGCCGCGATCCGCTCAGGCAATCGCCGGCTCGCCTGCTGATTGCCCATTCGCCATTGCCGATTCCCTATTCCCTATTCCGACTTCAGGGCTTCACGAACCGCAGCGTCATGCGATCACTCTCGCCGATCGCCTCGTACCTGGCCTTGTCCTCGGCGTCGTGGCTGCTGACCGGCGGCAGGGTCCACACGCCCTTGGGATAATCCTTGGTGTCGTTCGGGTTGGCGTTGATCTCGCTTTGCGCGTCGAGCCGGAAACCCGCCGCCTCGGCCATGGCGATGACCTGCTGCTGGCCGACATAGCCGGATTTGTCACCGTCGGCGACGTCGGCCTTGGCGCGATGTTCGGCCACACCCAGCACGCCGCCTGGCTTGAGCACGGCGAAGAAGCCGCGGAACATGCCGTCGGCCTGCTTCGCCGAACGCCAGTTATGCACGTTGCGGAACGTCAGCACCACATCGGCCGAACCGGCGGCCCCGAAGCTTGGTGCATTCGGGTCGTAGGCGATGACCTGCGCATGATCGAACTGTGCGGGCGCAGCGGCGAATGCCGTTTCGAGGCTGGTTTTGGATGCCTGCTGGTAATCACGGCTGCCACCGGCCTTGACCGCCATCGGATCGACGACGGCGGCGATGTAATGGCCCTGGTCGCGCAACAACGGCGCCAGGATCTCGGCATACCAACCGCCGCCGGGGGTGATCTCGACCACGGTCTGGCCGGGTTTGACGCCAAAAAATGCCAGCGTTTCAGCCGGATGACGATAGCGGTCGCGTGCGGTGTTTTTCGCCGTGCGCCAGGGACCGGCGACCGCCTGTTGCAGGGCGGAATCAGCGGTGGCCTGCGCCGGCGCCGCGGCGGGTGGCGCGGCAGGCGCGTCGGCGGCCAGTGCGATGGTGGAAGCACTCAAGGCCGCGGCCAGCGCGCAGGCAGTCAGGACATGTCGCATGGGAAATCTCCAGGGTGGGTGTGGACAGCCTGCCACAGTGGCGATTCAGGGAGCGTCGCGCGCGCGTCGAGAGGCGTGACGGCACCGCACCGCCTGCTACAGCATCGTCCCGCTCAGGATGACCGAAGCGATGCTGAAATAGATGATCAACCCGGTGACATCGACCAGGGTCGCCACGAACGGCGCCGATGCGCTGGCCGGATCGAAGCCCAGCCGCTGCATCGCAAACGGCAGCATCGAGCCCGACAACGAACCAAACGTGACGATGCCCACCAGCGCCGCCCCGACGGTTGCGGCGATCAACATCCAGTGCGCGCCGTAGTCGTAGAAGCCCGCCAGTTGCCACACGCTGATGCGCACGATCGCGATGATGCCCAGGAACGTGCCCAGCAGCAGGCCGGTCGGCACCTCGCGCAGCGCCACGCGCCACCAGTCGCGCAGGCGCACTTCATGCAGGGCGAGCCCACGGATCAGCAGTGAGGTCGCCTGCGAGCCCGAGTTGCCGCCCGAGCTCATGATCAGCGGGATGAACAACGTCAGCACGATCGCCTGTGACAGCGCACCCTCGTAATGCTGCATCGCGCTTGCAGTGAGCATCTCGCCCAGGAACAGCGCGCACAGCCAGCCGGCGCGCTTGCGGATCATGTGGCTGAATCCAATCTGCATGTAGGGTTTTTCCAGCGCCGCCATGCCGCCGAATTTCTGCACGTCCTCGGTGGTCTCGGCGATCATCGTGTCGATGATGTCGTCGACGGTAACGATGCCCAGCACGTGGCCGGCATCGTCGACCACCGGGATCGCCAGCAGGTCGTGGCGGCGGATCAGCCGCGCGATTTCTTCCTGGTCCAGCAGGGGCGCGACCGTCACCGGCGCGGTTTCCTGGGCAACGCTGAGGATCGAGGCCTCGGGGTCGCCGCTGATCAGCCGCCGCAGCGAGACCATGCGCAGCAGGGCGTGGCTGTGCGCATCGAGCACATAGATCGCGTACACGGTTTCGCGCGAACGCTCGACGTGGCGGATATGGGCGAGGGTTTCGGCGACCGTCCACGACGCCGGCACGCTGACAAACTCGGTGGTCATCAGGCTGCCGGCGGTGCGCGGCGGGTAATGCATCAGCGTGCGGATCGAGGCCAGCGTGCCCGCACCCAGGCGTCCGACCAGCTGCGCACGCGTGTCCTCGTCGAGCTCAAGGAAGATGTCGGCGGCGCGGTCGTCGGCCATGCCATCGAGCAGGCGCGCGGCGATGTCGTGCGGCAACAGCGCCGCGATGGCGCTGGCATGCTGCAGCTCGAAGCGATCGAACATGTCGACCGCGCGCGACAGCGGCAACGCCAGCACGGTCGCCGCGGCGTCTTCGGGATCAAGCGTATTGAGGCGCTCGATGCTGTCGGCGATGTTGAGGCCGGCGAATGGCGCGGCCAGCAGGGACGTCGTGTCGACGGCTTCGGGCGTGTCGTGGATGGTTTCGTTCACGGGCTCACCTGTGTGCCACTGCCGTCATCGGCAGCGCGACAAGCCCGACCAGCAGGTCAGTGCGCGACGACCGGTGACGGCAGGGGCGATCGACTATGACTGTCGCTGGACATGCGAAAAAAAACTCCGGAGGTGCGTGGTTGCAACGGGGCCGGCCACGCGGCGCGGCGGCAGTCTGGCCCGCGTGGCGATGCCGGGTCAACCACCCGGCCGCCTGCCGTCGTGGTTATTGGCGCTGCAGGGATTGCAGCGCGGCGTTGAAGGTCGGGCTTGGGCGCATGGCCTTGCGCAAGGCGGCGAGGTCGGGAAGGTAATAGCCGTGGATATCGACCGGGGCGCCCTGGGCGCGGTTGAGTTCTTCGACAATCTTGGCCTCGTTGTCCGCCAGGGTCTTGGCCAATGGCGCGAATGTCGCCTTCAGGCTGGCATCGACATCCTGCGCGGCCAGTGCTTGCGCCCAATACATCGCCAGGTAGAAGTGGCTGCCGCGATTGTCGAGTTCACCCACCTTGCGAGATGGCGATTTGTTGTTGTCCAGGAAGACGCCGTTGGCGACGTCCAGGGCATCGGCCAGTACGCGCACGCTGGCGTTGTCGTCGCGCTGCGCCAGGTGTTCCAGCGAGGCGGCCAGGGCCAGGAACTCACCCAGCGAATCCCAGCGCAGGTGGTTTTCCTGCACGAATTGCTGCACGTGCTTGGGCGCGGAACCACCGGCACCGGTCTCGAACAAGCCACCGCCGGCCATCAGCGGCACGATCGACAGCATCTTGGCGCTGGTGCCCAGCTCCAGGATCGGGAACAGGTCGGTCAGGTAGTCGCGCAACACGTTGCCGGTGACCGAGATGGTGTCCTCGCCCTTGCGGATGCGCGCAAGCGTGAAACGCGTGGCGTCGACCGGCGAGAGGATGCGGATGTCGAGGCCGTCGGTGTCGTGGTCCTTCAGGTAGGTCTCGACTTTGGCGATCATCTGCACGTCGTGCGCACGCTGCGGGTCAAGCCAGAACACCGCCGGGGTGTGGCTCAGGCGCGCGCGATTGACCGCAAGCTTCACCCAGTCCTGGATCGGTGCGTCGCGGGTCTGGCACATGCGCCACAGGTCGCCGCGCTGGACGGCGTGTTCCATCAGCACGTTGCCGTGGTCATCGGTGACGCGCACGCTGCCGGCGGTCGGCATCGGGAAGGTCTTGTCGTGCGAGCCGTATTCCTCGGCCTTCTGCGCCATCAAACCAACGTTGGGCACGCTGCCCATGGTGGCCGGGTCGAAGGCGCCATGCGCCTTGCAGTCGTCGATGACCACCTGGTAGACATCGGCATAGCAGCGGTCGGGGATCAGCGCCTTGGTGTCCTGCAGCTGGCCGGCGGCGTTCCACATCTTGCCCGAGTCGCGGATCATCGCCGGCATCGAGGCGTCGACGATCACATCGCTGGGCACGTGCAGGTTGGTGATGCCCTTGTCGGAATTGACCATCGCCAGCGCCGGACGCTGCGCATACAGCGCGTCGATGTCGGCGAGGATCGTCGCCTGGGTCTCGGCCGGCAGCGTCGGCAGGCGCGCGTACAGGTCGCCAATGCCGTTGTCGGGATCAAAGCCGGCGGCGGCCAGTACGGCGGCGTGCGTGTCCAGCACCGGTCGGTAGAACTCGCGCACCACCGCGCCAAAGATGATCGGGTCGGAGACCTTCATCATCGTCGCCTTCAGGTGCAGCGAGAACAGCACGTTTTTTTGCCTGGCATCGGCGATTTGCGCATCGACGAAACGCGCCAGGGCTTGCATGTCCATCGCCGAGGCGTCGATCAGCTCGCCCGCCGTGACCGCGGTGCGTTCCTTGAGCATCGTGGTGACGCCGTCGTTGCCAAATAGCGCGATGCTGACGTGGCCGTCGCCGGTGATCAGGGCCGACTGCTCGCTGCCGTAGAAATCGCCGTCGTCCATGTGGGCAACGTGCGACGCGCTGTCCGCGCTCCACGCGCCCATGCGGTGCGGATGCTTGCGGGCATAATTCTTCACCGACAGCGGCGCGCGGCGGTCCGAATTGCCTTCGCGCAGCACCGGGTTGACGGCACTGCCCTTGCAGCGGTCGAAGCGCGCCTTGATGTCTTTCTGGGCGTCGTCGGTGGGCGCGTCGGGATAGTCCGGCAATGCGTAACCCTGCTGCTGCAATTCCTGGATCGCCGCCTTGAGCTGTGGTTCGGAGGCGCTGATGTTGGGCAGCTTGATGATGTTGGCGGCCGGCGTGGTGGCCAGCTCGCCCAGCTCGGCGAGATCGTCGGGGACGTTCTGCGCGTCGGTCAGCCGCTCGGGGAACTGCGACAGGATCCGCGCGGCCAGCGAGATGTCGCGGGTCTCCACCACGATGCCGGCAGTGGCGGCGAACGCTTCGATGATCGGCAACAGCGACTGCGTGGCCAGCAGCGGCGCTTCGTCGGTCAGGGTGTAGATGATCGTGGCGGGATGGACGGTAGGAGACATGGGGTGCGCTCGCTGGCAGGGTGTGGCGGTTCAGGGCAATTGCATCGGCCTGCACGCAATGCGGCGGGCCTGGCGTGTACGGCCGGGATGCGGAATCGATGCGCCATTGTCGCGCGCAGCCACCGATCGGGCAAAGGTGCGACGGCAAACGGTGCTTGCGGCAGCCACTTCCTAGTGTTGGGACAAACAAAAAAGACGCAGCTTGCGCCGCGTCTTTTCTGGTTACAGGGATAGCGAGGACAGGAGTTGCAAGATGGATCTCGCGTTCACTTCGGTGAGATGGTTGCCGTGCTCGCGTCGTCTGAGCGCGCAATCAGGTGCGCCCTCATCCGGCCTGCCCTGCGGGCATCTTCTCCCGCGAGCGGGAGAAGAATCAGGCGTTGGACCACCTCGCCAATCAGTGAGACACCCCTCGCCCATCGCGTGACACGAGGCAAAGGTGCCTGCGCGCTGGGCGCAGGCACCAAGGACGTCACTTGATGGTGAATTCCTTGTTCTGCACCACGTTGCCATCCAGCGAGATTTCAACCGTGTACGCGCCGGCCGGGAAGCCATCGGGCTTGGCGATGTGGAACTCGGTGTTGCCGCTGGCGGCAAGGTTGAGATCCTTGCTGTCCTGGTTGACCACTTGGCCATCCTGGAATGACCACTTGGCACTCAGCTTGGCCGGGACCGTTGCGCTGGGATCGACGGTGGACGTGGCGACCGATGCGTAGATCGTGTCCTTGGGCGAAAACGCGGTGGTTGGCGTGGTGACCTTGCTGTCGGCGCCGATGGCGTTGCCCAGGTCAACGGAGGTCACCGATACGGTGGCCGCAGCAGGTGTGGGCATCGGCGCCGGGGTCATCGCCGGTTCGGTGGCGGCAGGCGGCGCGACGACGGTTTCGTCGACTTTCTTCTTGCAGCCCACCAGGGCCAACGAGGCAAACAGGGCCGCGGCAATCGCGATATTGAGGGTCTTGCGGGTCATGGAATATCTCCGTGGAATGAAAAGAATGTGCGACATCCGGATATGCGATCGGATATGCGAGGCGCCGGGCTTCAATCGGCCTTTGCAGGAATCTTCAGGATCTGTCCGGGCTGGATACGGTCGGGATCCTTGAGCTGGTCGCGATTGGCCTCGAAGATCTGGTTCCAGGCACTGGCCTTGCCGTAGACGTGCTTTGAGATCGCCGAGAGCGTGTCGCCCTTCTGCACGGTATAGGTCTGCGCGCCGATGCTTTCCTCGGTGCTGCCCGAGCCGCTGGTCACGTTGCTGAAGTCGGCCTTGGGCCCTGCTGCTTCGGTGCTGCTGGAGCCGCTGGTCACGTTGGAAAAATCGGCCTTCTTTTCAGTGCTGCTGGGCGTAAGCGACAGCGTGTTGGGATCGTTGGGTTTCTGCGGGTTGCTCATCGTGGCCTCCTGTGCCGCGTTATGCGGACGGCAGCGTCCCACGGCAGCTGTTAAGAAGGCGCATTGATCGTCGTGGACGCCATCTTCACGCGCGATAGCCTCCAGGTCACTGGCGGGGATCGCGCGCAGGTGGTGGCGCAGGCAGCCCCGGCGTGCAGCGCCAGGGGTTGATGTCCAGTCCGCCGCGCCGCGTGTAACGGGCCTCGACGCACAGGCTGTCGGGCCGGCAGCGCGCCAGCACGTCGACGAAAATGCGCTCCACGCATTGCTCGTGGAATTCGGCATGTTCGCGAAACGAGACCAGGTAGCGCAGCAGGCCGGCGCTGTCGATGCGCGGGCCGCGGTAGGCGATGCGCACGCTGGCCCAATCAGGTTGGCCGGTGACCGGGCAGTTGGATTTCAGCAGGTCCGAACGCAGCGTTTCGCTGACATGGTGGTGGCCATCGGTGACCAGGAACGCCGGGTCCGGCGCGTCGTAGGCATCGAAATCCAGCTCAAGCGCGTCGATGGAAAAGGCATCGTCGTGCGTGGCGATCGCCGGCAAGCCGAACACTACGTCCACCTGTTCGCCGGCGCACTGCGACAGATCAACGACGATGCGTGCGCGCACCGCCTCGGCGCTGTCGAAACGCGTGGCATTGAATGCGTTGAGGTAGAGCTTGAGCGATTTGGATTCGACCAGCTGCGGCGAGGTCGCCGGCACGGTGATCGTCGCCGTCGCCACGACGGGTTTGCCGCGTCCGTCCAGCCAGCCCAGTTCGTAGGCATGCCAGCGATCCGCACCCGAAAAGGGCAGGCCGGTGACGGGCACGCCGATGACCGGCGGTGCGGTTGCGTCCACGCCGAGCGTCGCGCGGCCCGGCGCACGCGCGATCGGGAACAGCAGCGTCGCATCGTACTGACGCGGGTAGTCGACCGTGCGGCCGAGCGGGAGATCGCGTGAAGTCATCGGCCGATTTTACGCGAACGTGTCGCGCGACCGAACCACGCCTCCAATATCAGGCGCCAAGCGGCAGGGCACTGCCGGCGGCAACGAAGGTGGGTACATGCACGCAAGCGACCTCTCATCCAGACCGTGTCGGGTGCGCACGCAACGGCAGCGTGCGACCGGCGCCGCATTGCGCACCGCGAATCAGAGATCGAAGGCGAGCAGGTCGTGTCCGCTGGCCGCGCGGATGATGCGCCGGTAGACGATGCCGCCGCCGTCGGCATTGGTCAGCACCACGATCGCGCGCCCGCGCTGTGCGTCGCCCATGGCAAAGTTCTTGAAGATGCCGCCGTTGCTGCCGGCGTGATAGAAAACCGGGCCGTCGCGCGTGTCTTCCAGCCCCCAGCCCAGGCCTTTCTGGGTCCAGCGCCCGGGTAACACCAGCTGCGGGGTCAACATCGCGCGACGCGTGGCGTCTTCCAGCTGCCACGGCGCGCGCGGCCGGCCCGCCATGAGCAAGGCAATGAACCTGGCGTAGTCCTGCACCGTGGTGCGCAGGCTGGCGGCGGCGTTGGCCATGATGTCGCCCGGCCAGGCCACCAGCCCCGGCGGCGCGACGGCGAGCACCTCGGGCAGCGCGCGTGCCGCGTCGGCGTACTGCCATGCCGACAGCGGTTTGCCCCAGCGATCGGCTACCCGCTGCGCCGCGGTCCATTGTTCGCGCAGCATTTGCGCCGGCAGCGGGTCGCCGGGTTGGCCTGCGGCGCCGTGACCGTGGGTCGAACGCGCGGCCAGGCCGGCATCCCAGGCAAAACTGCTGTCGGCCATGCCGGCGGGGCCAAACAAGCGCGCCTGCATCGACTCGTCCAGGCTTTCGCCGGTGAGCGTTTCCACCACCAGCTGCAGCCAGAAGAACGCCTCGCCCGAATAGCCGATGGCGGTGCCGGGCGCGAAGGTGGGCGCCAGGCGTTCCTGCGCCGGCTGCTTGCGCCAGTTCGGCAGGCCGGTGGAGTGGCGCAGCACGTCGCGGGCCGTGATGCGATCGGTCCAGGGCGTGTCGGCCAGGTAGTCGGGCCGGCGGTATTGCACCAGCGGCCGATCGAGGTCGAGCACACCCTGGTCGACCAGTTGCAGGACCAGGTAGGCGAAAACCGGTTTGCTGAGCGAGGCATCCTCGAACACCGTGTCGGGTTGGGTCGGCGTGCCGCGCAGGGCATTTGTCACCCCGAACGTGCGGCTCCAGGCGAGCGTGCCGCCGTCGACCACGGCAATGCCCAGCCCCGGCACCGAAAACGCAGCCATGAGCACCGGCAATTGGGCGAGCAGCGCATCCGATGGAATCCACGCCCCGGATCGACCTGCGTCGGCGGGTCCACAGGCCGTGGCGAAGGCCTGGACCCACGGCGCCAGCCCGGCGATGCCCACCGCGCTACCCGCGGCGAGGAAACGACGCCGCCCCGGGGACGCTGGAAACACAGCATGTGCCATCGCCGCATTGGACGGGTTTGAAGGCCGTACAGCAAGCACTGCGCCAGGCGTTCAACGCCAGGCGGCTGGCCTCGGACAAGCCGACCCGCACGCACCGCGCTTGACGCGCCGCAGGCGGACAGGTAATTTGCCTCGGCCAAGGTTTCCATCGCTATATCGCGATAAAGCGATGGAATTAAAAAGGGAAGCCGGTGCGGACTCCATTGAAGTCCAATGCCGGCGCTGCCCCGCAGCGGTGTGTGGAAATCCGGTTGGTCCAACGAAACGGTCCCGGCGCGCTGCGCGGACCAGCTGAAACGGACCAGCCGAAACGGGCCAGTCGAAACGGGCCAGTCGATCCGGCGTGAGGGCGCGCTTCCACGAGTCCGAATACCTGCCTTGGCCGGGGTGCACGCCGACACATCATCGGTGCGCACCCCGACATGACC
>JBBSST010000013.1:0-75996 GCA_038241735.1 Lysobacterales bacterium | reverse complement strand
GATGGGCGAGGCGTTGGCGGTGGGGCTGGGGAGATATGCGCGCTAGCCAGGCTATTGGTGCGGTCGTCGTCCAGGCGCGTTTATTGGCCGTTGTTGCCGGGATACTTTTCAGCCTTCATTCCCGCGCCGACGGGAAGCCAGTGTCGCTGGTTTTCAGGTGCCATAAGCTTTCGCGCTGGCGCCCGAGTTCATTTCTTTTGCCAAGCCCAAAAGAAACCGAACCAAAGAAAAAGGCTTTCCCCGACGAAGCAAATCCGGTGATCCGTTGCTACGGGGATTCTTCGACTCGCCATCCATGGCTCGGTCGAAAAGCGGCGCACGTCCGTGTGCGCAGTCCGATGGGTCTGGAATTGTCCTGGACGCATTGGGCTGATCCAGCAGCAACCGCAACAACGCTTGCGATGGCGAATTTCGTTGGCTTCGGAAGCGATGGCGCGACGTGCGAGGCCCGAGCATGAGCACGTCTTCGACCGAAGACTTCCTTGCCCACCTGCAGGTGGAGCGGCGGATGTCGGTGCATACGCTCGATGCCTATCGGCGTGACCTGGCGATGTTATCTGAGTGGGCCGGCACGCAGGGCATCGACGATCTCTCCAGCGTGCAGCCCGAGCAGCTGCGCGCGTTTGTCGCGGCCGAACACCGTCGCGGACTGTCGCCGAAAAGCCTGCAGCGCCGGTTGTCGGCCTGCCGAAGTTTTTATCAATGGCTGCTCCGGCACGGGCATGTCACCGTCAACCCGGCTGCCGCGATCCGCGCACCCAAGGCGCCGCGCAAGTTGCCGCAACTGCTGGATGCCGACGAGGCGGTGCGACTGGTGGAAATTCCCACCGATGTGCCACTGGGTCTGCGCGACCGGGCATTGCTGGAGCTGTTTTATTCCTCCGGCCTGCGCCTGTCGGAGCTGTGCGCGCTGCGCTGGCATGACCTGGACCTTGCCGGCGGGCTGGTGACGGTGCTGGGCAAGGGCAACAAGCAACGCAGCGTGCCGGTGGGCTCGCATGCGCGCGTGGCGCTTGCACAATGGCGCGCGCAAACACAGGCCGCCAATGATGCGCCGGTGTTTCCCGGCCGCCATGGCGCGCCGATTTCGCAACGCGCCGTGCAGATCCGGATCAAGCAGCTGGCGCTGCGCCAGGGTTTGTTCAAACACGTGCATCCGCACATGTTGCGACACAGCTTTGCCAGCCACATGCTGGAGTCATCGGGCGACCTGCGCGGCGTGCAGGAGCTGCTCGGCCACGCCGACATCGCCACCACGCAGATCTACACCCACCTGGACTTCCAGCACCTGGCCAAGATCTACGACGCCGCGCACCCCCGCGCCAAGCGCAAGCCCTGACCCGCCCTCGTAGGAGCGGCTTCAGCCGCGAGCCCTTCAATGCGCGCGCGGGAGCGATGGCCGTCGGAGTGCCTTTTCCCGACAGCGGCATCGCGACCGCGCCGCTTCTCACCTGTAACAACTGAACTTCGCGGCTGAAGCCGCTCCTACGAACGCGGCCTTCGCCCTTGCGCGCCGTCCGCCTGGCCCCCATCCATGGGGTTCGACCCCGGAGGCCGCATGGACCCCAGCCAGAACCCCAATGTCTTCCACGCCACCACCATCGTGTCGGTGCGCCGCAATGGCCGCGTTGCCGTTGCCGGCGACGGCCAGGTCACGCTTGGCCATACGGTGATGAAGGCCAACGCCTGCAAGGTGCGCCGGTTGGGCCGCGACGGCCAGGTGCTGGCGGGTTTCGCCGGCGCCGCCGCCGATGCGTTCACCTTGTTTGAATTGTTCGAGTCGAAGCTGGAAAAACACGGTCAACTGACCCGCGCCGCAGTGGAACTGGCCAAGGATTGGCGCACCGAACGACGCCTTGGCAAGCTCGAAGCGCTGCTCGTTGTCGTCGACAAGGAGGCCTCGCTGATCATCAGCGGCACCGGCGATGTGATCGAGCCCGAAGACGGTCTGGTCGCGATTGGCTCCGGCGGTCCGTATGCCTTGTCCGCCGCGCGTGCGCTTGCCGCGCATACCGAACTCGATGCCAGGCAGATCGCCACCGAGGCGTTGAAGATTGCCGGCGACATCTGCATCTACACCAACCGCAACATCACCGTCGAAGAACTCTGATTCCCTCGATCCCTTAGGCGCGGCTCCAAGCCGCGAGCTTTTTGCCCGAGCACCACACGCTCGCCGCTGAAGCCACTCCTGCGCCAGCCAAGAGCCGACATGCCCAACAAACCTGACACCAGCCACGCCACCATGACCCCGCGCGAAATCGTGCAGGAACTCGACCGCCACATCATTGGCCAGCAATCGGCCAAGCGTGCGGTCGCTATCGCGCTGCGCAACCGCTGGCGGCGGATGCAGCTCGACGACGACCTGCGCAACGAAGTGATGCCGAAGAACATCCTGATGATCGGCCCCACCGGCGTCGGCAAGACCGAGATCGCGCGTCGCCTGGCTACCCTGGCCAATGCGCCGTTCGTGAAAGTCGAGGCGACGCGATTCACCGAGGTCGGCTATGTCGGCAAGGACGTCGAGCAGATCATCCGCGACCTCGCCGACACCGCGGTCAAGCTGTATCGCGAACAGGCCAAGGCGCGGGTGCGTACCCAGGCCGAAGACCGCGCCGAGGACCGGATCCTCGATGCGTTGCTCCCCCGGCGCGAGGTGCCGGCGACTGGTTTCGGCTTCGGCGCAAACACCACGGTGGACATCGGCGCCGAACCGTCCGCGCAGGGCGGCGACACCCGCAGCAAGCTGCGCAAGCAGCTGCGCGCCGGTGATCTCGACGAACGCGAGATCGAACTCGAACTGTCCGCCAATGTCGGCGTCGACATCATGACGCCGCCGGGCATGGAAGAAATGGGCCAGCAGCTGCGCCAGATGTTTTCCAGCATCGGCGGCGGCAAGACCCACGCGCGCACGCTCAGCATTCGTGCCGCGCGCCCGCAGCTGATCGACGAGGAAGCTGCCAAGCTGGTCAACGAGGACGACGTGCGCGAGGCCGCGATCGAGGCCTGCGAACAGCACGGCATCGTCTTCATCGACGAGATCGACAAGGTCGCCAAGCGTTCGGAAGGTTACGGCGCCGACGTCAGTCGCGAAGGCGTGCAGCGCGACCTGCTGCCGCTGGTGGAAGGCAGCACGGTCAGCACCAAGTACGGATCGGTGCGCACCGACCACATTTTGTTCATCGCGTCGGGCGCGTTCCACCTTGCGAAGCCCTCCGACCTGATCCCGGAAATGCAGGGTCGCTTCCCGATCCGGGTCGAGCTATCGGCGCTGAGCAAGGATGATTTCGTCCGAATCCTCACCGAACCCAAGGCCTCGCTGACGCGGCAGTATGTCGAGCTGCTCAAGACCGAAGGCGTCACCCTGTCATTCGCACCCGATGCGGTCGAACGCATCGCCGAGATTGCCGCCACCGTCAACGAACGCCAGGAGAACATCGGCGCACGCCGCCTGCATACGGTGCTCGAACGCCTGCTCGACACGCTGAGCTTCGAAGCGCCCGATCGCAGCGACAGCGTCGTGATCGATCGCGCGTACGTCGACCAGCACCTGGGCGAGTTGGTGAAGGACCAGGACCTGAGTCGCTATATCTTGTAGGTAATAACAAGCAAAAAGCCCGCCAAATGGCGGGCTTTTTTTATCGGCTTTCGACCCGTTGCTGCCGGCCACGACGGTCCGCTTTCAGGAAGGCCTGAGACTGCCGAAACGTGAACGCGCACAGGCGCCATCGCAAACGACGAGAGAGTATTCGCCTCTGTAATCAGACCGGCGGCAGTCGCGCCCATTGGTTACCGGCCGCTCCATACTGCGTCGGCTCATCTGGCCGAGCCGCTGGCGCTGTTGACGCCACGGCCTCGCGCTGGTCGACGACATGCCGTTAACGAGTGATTCCAGCCGACGGCAGACGTATGCAGAGAGTGGTCGAGCAGGTGATCGAAAATAGACGATAGCGCTCCGCTTAAAAAAGCCGGTCCGTCTCTACGATCCTATCCGATGCGATGTAGGAAGCTGCGTGCGGTGCTGAGTGAGAACCCCAATTGCACTGCTTGGTGCGGCGCCAGGGTTGATCAGACAATTCCTCAGCCCCGACAGCTCAAGTGCATGGCAACCGCCCGCAGCTTTGACTGGTTTGTCTGTGGAGAAGGGTAGAGCCTTCCTTGCTCTACCTCGTCCCCGATGGCAGGGTTGCGTTGATTAGTGTCGCTTCTAGCCTGTCGTGACGCTCGCCAACGCTTTAGCCTTCTTCGTGAAGTCCTCTGTCAGCTGAAGCATGGCGGCTTTAACCCCGGCTGGAGCGGTCTTCATCGAGCCGGCATTGAACGGCGGATCAGGGTCGTACTCGCTCATGAGCTGACAGCATTCGGCATAGGTCCTGTCGCGCAACTCCGCCACCATGGCGAGGCCGAAGTCGAGTCCGGCGGTCACCCCCGCGCCTGTGATGCGATTGCGATCGCGCACTACGCGAGCTTCGGTTGGGATTGCACCATAGTCGGCCAACACATCGCGCACCGACCAATGAGACGTCGCCCTGTAGCCCTTCAACAATCCCGCAGCTCCGAGGATCAACGAGCCCGAGCAGACGCTCGTGATGTATTTCGCTCGTGCGCCGCGATCAGCTATGAAGGCAAGCGTCTCGGAATCTTCGGCGGCTGCCAGCGTCCCGTCCGTGCCGCCCGGCGCAAACAGCACAGTAAGGTCGCGGGGACAGCTCGCGAACGTTGCGGTCGGGATGATCGTCACCCCCGCGTCGCTGGTTACCGGATCGAGCGACTTCGCGACAAGATGAATTTTGGCCCCCATCATCGAGCCGAACATGCACTGCGGCCCGATCAGGTCCATCACGGTCATCCCGGGGTACATCAGCATGCCGATCTTCTCGTCCCCTATCCAGTGCACCTTGTTCATCTCGGGTCCCATATCGGGCATTTGGTGCTCTGGCATCGCTGCCGGCATCGGTGCGGGCGTTTGCCCCCGGGCTATCCCAGCAATACCAGCGGAAAATGGGGCGAGAAGTGCAAATTTGACAACATCGCGGCGATTGATATTAATCATTTTCTGATGTCCTTGGGTGGGTAAACAACGTGTTTCAGGATTGATGCGTGAAACTCCCGAAATCGTTTAGAAGCTGGCTTTCAGCGTGATATAAACGGAGCGTGGCTGGATCGGGATCACGACCGGGAACGAGAGGTATTGGTAGGTGTCAAAGGCTTTGCGCCCGGTCAAATTCACGACCGAGACCGCTGTGGTGAACCGACCAAAATCGTAGGCGGCCTGCGCATCCACCACGGTATGGCCCGGCACTCTTACGCTATTGGGCAAGGTGATGTCGCGTGCGCTGGACGCGGTGACGCCTGCCCCAAACGTCAGACCCGTGGCGGGCCCATTCAGTACCCGGTATCGGGCGGCAACGCGTCCGCTGTTGCGGGGCACTCGCGGCAGTTTGTCGCCGACCTGGAAGGTCGTGTCCTGCGTCACCTCGGCGTCTGTGTAGGCGTAGTTTGCGATGAGCGAAAAAGCGGACACAGGCTCCCAGATGAGGTCGCCCTCCACACCTCGCGCGCGTTGTTCGCCGCCTTGGATCGAGAAAAATGGGTTGTTGGGGTCAGCGGTAGCGACGTTGCGGCGAGTTTGCTCGAACGCGGCGATCGTGCCTGACAAGCCGCTCCGCGCCAGTGCGAACTTCAACCCGATTTCAACGTTGCGCGACGTCTCGGGTTTGGGTGGTTTGAGGCCGATGAAGTTGACCGCGCCGCGAAACCCCGTCGCATAAGTCGCATAGAGCGCCACGCCGTGCACGAGGTCAAACGTCGCACCGACCCGCGGCGTCAAGCGTGTGTAGCTGGAGTCGATACCTTGCTCGGTTTGGCGCAAGTTGAATTGCGTCAGGCGCAGGGAGCCCAGGAGATGGAGTCGTCCATAGGTCGCCTGATCCTGCACATAGGTCGCGATCGTCTCGTAGCGGTTCGTCTGGGTCGTGGTTGCGGACGGGATGGCTCCAAACGCCAGTGTGTAACTCGGTCGCGCCAGGTCAAGCTCGCCCACGGGAACGCCATCGAAACCGGCTGCCGTATCGAAATCGGTGTGATCGTAGTTGATGCCGCCCAGCAGCTCATGGCGGCCGCCCAGTACGTCCATGGTCGCCGACAAATTGGCGTCGAGAGCGCCTTCCTTTACGTTTGTAGGAATGTAGAGGGTATAGATGGGATAGACGGTCGGTGTCGCCGGATCAGGCGACAACAACTCCGGATAGACGAAACTGCCATAGTCCCGAATGCGGCCGTTGTAATAGCGCCCGGTAGCAGTCAGGCGCACATCGTCACTGAACGCATGCCGAAACTCGGCCGTCGTCAGGCGATTCTCGGTGGTCGTGCGCGGTTGACCTGTGGTCGTTCCTGGAAATGCATGGCGATCCAACTGACCGGCTAGCGCTTGAACGGCTGGCAACCCCGAATACTCGACTTGGCTGCGGCGGTCGTACTGTCCGCGCAGCAGTAGTTCGGTTTCCGGATCCAGCTGGAACAACAGGCTCGGCTGCACGGACCAGCGATCACCTTTGAGCGTGTCGATCCAGCTTTCATTGCTTTGGTAATCAGCCGTAATCCGCGCAGCGATCCTCGTCTCAAGCGCCACGTTCAGGTCAGCATAGGGATTCCATGTCGAGAAGCTGCCGGTACGCAATGCCACGAAGCCGCCCGCCACAGATTCGGGCCGCTTCGACACGACGTTTATGAGACCGCCCAGCGGGGCCCCCGCACCGCCGCCGTACATCGTTGACGTTGGGCCCTTCACCACTTCGATCCGCTCGGTTCCCACAAGGCTTGTTGGGTCGATGGACGCGGTCGTGCCAAAGGCAGGCAAGCCATCCAGGTAGATCTCGGATGGAAAGCCGCGCACGATCGGCTGCGCGAACAACGTTTCCTCCGACCTGGTCGGAGTCACGCCCGACACATTCACCAAGGCCTCGGACAGTGTCCGAAGGTCCTGCTCCACGATCAGCGTGCGGGTGAGCACCTGAACCGACTGCGGCACCTTGATTAGCAGAGCGCTGGTGCGCGTCGCCGAACTGGCATCGGTTGTCGCGTAGCCCTCGCGCGTCGCCGTGACAACGACTGAGTCGAGGGTTAAAACCCGCGCATTGTCATTGTGTAGTGCCGAGGCTGACGATTTTGCCGGGTCATTGGCCATCCTTTCGAGGCCTGTGACGCCGGCAATGGCCTTGCCGTCACTGTTCGGCATGATCCGTTGGGGCGTGTTGGGGTCGAGCACCTCAGTAACGGAAGGCTGCTGCAATGCCCCGATGATGGCAACCGGCGCTACGGGCGGCGCGTTGCTGTTGTTGCGCGGCGTTTCGTCTGCCAACACCACAGGGATGTAGATGGATGCCAATCCGCTGATGATGGCGACGGTCAGGGTCAGGCGAAGGGACACAAAATTCGCCGCGGACAAAGCGCGTTCTGTCTTGTGCTGAGTTTTCATAAGTACTCGCGTTCTGGGCCCGAGCAGCGTCGGACGTTGCCGTACGAGGACGGCGAACTAAGCCGCCGTGAGAGGAATGCCAAAGCACACGCCAGTCTTCAAAGACGCATTGAGGCGGTCATTCATCCATGCGTGCTGTGAGTTGGCGTCACGGCCAACTGTCGCCAATCCTGCGTGCGAAGAAGGCGGGTGTTCACAGGTTCTGAGCCCAGGTCGATATCACGAAGGATTCGCCTCAGAAACGCGATCACCGCGGCGCCCTGACCGGCGTGCACAAGTTCAAGCGCTGTCTTGCCATGCAGTAGCAAGGGGGTTTCGAAGAACCACTCCCGTACCGCTTCCGGGTCGGGATCAACGCGGTCGGCCAAGCAAATAATTTCGTACATCAAGTCGTCGCTCATTTCGGGGTTCCTCGACTTCGGCGCTATTTTCTGCAGTGATTCCAGATGGCTCGCCGTACACCCCATCGGGTACAAGTTCGATTAGCGTTGCCGGGTGTAGCCATGATGCGAAACGTCTTGGTTTCGTCGAAATGCACGTAAATATTTCCACGGTTCGACGTTGAACGATCCGGCAACTAAAACGGCGCTAAGTAGCCGCATGTCCGGCTTTGTTGACGAGCAGTTCTGTGTGGAAGAGCTGCGCAATGCCGGCGCTATTGGCGTTCTGCTGCGCCCAAGTGAGCTAGCTCTCCGCCCGGGCCGCCGTTTCATGGGCAGTCATTCGCCGGATGCTTTGTGGAGGATGACCAAGCACCCTTATGAAGGCGCGCCGCATCCTCTCTGGATCCTTGAATAAGTTATGGGCAATAATCTCGATTGGCTCCACATTTCGCTCGACCCGCTGTCGCGCTACTTCCACGCGTAAACGCTCGACGGCTTTAGCGGGAGTTTCTCCCGTCTCGGCGAGAAACGTACGACCAAACTGTCTTGGACTTATGCACGCGACCGAAGCCAGCTGTTCGGTCAACAGCGGCTCACTCAAATGCTCCCTCATGTAAGTCAGAACGTCCCGGATCCTGTCTGACGCGGGTTCCATGTCGGCGATGGCCGAGAATTGCGATTGTCCACCGGGGCGACGGTGATAAACCACCAATAGTTGCGCCACGGCACGGGATGAAGCGGTACCGAGGTCGTCTTCGATCATTGCCAGGGCCAAATCGATTCCTGCCGTGACGCCGGCAGAAGTCCAGATGCCTCGGTCCTTCGTAAAAATGCGATCGGGCTGGACCTTGATTGCGGGAAACTGCCGTTGCAGTCGCTTCGTGTATTTCCAATGCGTGGTGGAGTGACGGCTATCAAGCAGGCCGGCAGCAGCGAGAATGAACGCCCCCGTACACACACTTGCAATACGGCGGGTTCCTTTCGCCGCAGCCATTCTCAGATGGTTTGACATCGAAGGCACATCGGCCAGGTCACCCCATATGCTCCCGCCTGAGACGATCAAGGTGTCGTAAACGGCCTGTCGAACTTTTCGGGTAACGACTTCCAGACCAGAAGAGCTCACGACGCCGCCACCTCTCAGCGAAACGACATGGCACCGATATGGACTGCCCGCATTGGTCCGAGCCGCCAAATCAAAAGCGGCCAGCGGTCCGCTCAGATCCTGTATCTGGAAGCCGGGAAAAACGAGAAATGCGATATCACGCGTCGCTCGACTTTTGCTCGCTAAGGTTTTCTGCATGATTGCCTCTGCCTAACGAATTTTGCGGGGACTCTGCCCACAAGATTCACCAACGACGCCATCCATGCACCGCATGATGAAGCAGAAGGCGAGTGGCTGAAAGGACTAATATCCCTCAAAAAACGTCATCGCGACACTATATGGGCCAGGAGGGCGGGCGCACACGCGAAAGCTTCGCTGCAGCCATGAGCCTGTCGACTCCTCCAAGCCGACAGGGTTGAAAGGGTCTTGGGCTAAGCCGGTCACGCAGCCAGTCCCTCGCCAAGGAGTACCAAGAATTTGGGGCGAGACCTTCGAGGCGCAGCTCGTCTGAATGAAATAAGCGGCGCATTTTCGCGGGATACGCCCTGCGCTGGACCGGCGGAAGTTCCTTCAGGAAAGAGAGGAATCGCAAGCTGTGCAAGAGCGCGAGCTCGATGTTGGCCTGCATGGAATTCTGCGTGAGCTTCCAACCTCCTGTTCGAAAAATTCTGAACATGCTCCAAGTGCTTCCCAATGGCTTGATCGTGTTAGTCGGATTCGTGGAGATGGCAGATCAGATCGCTTCCCTTGCAGGTCAGAGAACGACGAGGTGCACTCTTCCGAGCCTTTGCGAAGGTGAAGCCCCCGTTGTTTAACGGAGCAAACAGACCGTACCTAAACTGCTTAACGGATTTTCATCAGGCGCTCCGACTTGCTGACATCTTTAATGCGGCCTAACGGCAGGCGTTGGGGTTTTGTCATTAGCGCATTGTTTGGCGCCATCGTCGGTGCCATTTCCGCGTGGTCGGCCTCTCACGTTGAATTCTGGTCGTTCTGCCCTGGCAAGACAGCGTCCGGTGTCGGTCCCATCTGAACGGCTCGGTTGGATGGGTTTGAACGTCATCGCCTTCAAATGACTAGCGATGCCGCCGCCATAACGATTGCCTGGTTAAGAGCTGATCGTGTCGGCGAGGCATCGAATTCCTATCACCTTCGAAGTGACTCTGACTTCCCCGATGCGGCGTTGGATGTGTTGTGAAGTGCGGTTTGTGACTTTCTTCGACGGCGTCCGGCGCATGCGTTTTCTTGCAGCCATCGACCATCATTGGGCGGCTGAACTCACGACCGCCGACCTTGGGAAACATCGAATGGCATCACAAAGAGTGGCCATTGTCTTGTGACAACAAATGAGGGAAGTATGTCCTTTTGTCGCAGCCTGGTTTCGGACAAAATATTCTGAACATTCTGATTGAAGGGCAACCGACGTGGAATTGCCGCATTACTGGCATAACTCCTTTCCGTGGTCGAGGAATTCGAGAGCAGCACGCGTCGCTCGAGGTTAATACCTACGGATACCACTCGGTAACGTTCGACCATCGTGGATATGGGTGCTCTCGCCAGACATCCCAAAATCGAGCGAGAACCACGACACCATCGGCGATTGCATCGCTCCCTATAGCGGCGCAGCGCTGCTCTTGGATCAGCTTTTCAAGCTCCGCATGTTGAAGCTCCATACCGCTTTTTTGCGAGTCACGTTAACGACGCACGCCGACAGGATCAGTTGAGATTTTCTTGGACTTCGTTCGCAGGTAACGCTGCATTTGGGCGGCATCCCCATCCTTATGAAAGGAGAGCGACATGTTGGCAAATATGTTTCGAAGTAGCTTTTGGCTTCATCTTGTGGTGGTTGGCGTCATGCTCGCAGCCATTACCTCGGGCGTCTATGCAAAGGATGAGCCCACTGCCATCAAGACCCACTCGTCGGACGACCCCGCCCGTAGCGCACTTGCTGACGAACAGCCATTTCTTACGCAGAACGACGCCGCCATGCAAAAAATGATGTCCGACATGCATGTTGAGCCGACCGGTAATGTCGACAAGGATTTCGTCAACATGATGGTTCCCCACCACCAAGGTGCTATCGACATGGCTGTCTTGGAATTGCGCTATGGCACCAGTCTCCGGCTCAAGGCGATTGCACAGGAGATCATCGTTACGCAACAGCAGGAAATTGCAGCCATGAGGCTCGCTATAGGTGAGCCGATTCCCCCTTCGCACGCCTCACCTGTCTCGCTCACCGAAACCCACGATCATTCCAACCAGTAAAGGAACTTTCAAATGAAAACCACTTTGATTGCCGCAGCGCTCGCCGTAGCCCTTGTTAGTGGTTCGAGCTGGGCGGGCCAGCCTCCCTATGCGGCGACGGCCAAAGATTTTCCGGTCAGCCACCAAGACCGGGTGTATTCGGCGGATCAGTATTCCAACACCGTCTCGGTAATTGATCCGGCCAGCAACAAGCTGCTGGGGGTCATTCGTCTGGGCGAACCGCAGCCCGGCAACCTCAGCCCGCTCTATGGTGGGCAAGTGCTCGTCCATGGCATGGGTTTCTCGCCCGACCGACGGACTCTCGCGGTGGTGTCGATCGGCTCCAATTCAGTCTCCTTCATTGATACAGCCACGAACAAAGTCAAACACGTCACCTATCTGGGCCGCTCTCCGCATGAGCCGTTCTTTACCCCCGACGGCAAGGAAGTATGGATAACGATACGTGGTGAGAATTATGTCCAGGTGCTCGACGCCAAGACCTTCGAGGAAAAGACCCGGATCACGACCGCATTTGGTCCGGGCATGCAGATCTTTTCGCCGGACGGCAAGTACGGTTATGTCTGCGACTCATTCAACCCGGTCACCTATGTAATCGATGTGCCTACGCACAAGATCATCCACAAAGTTAAGCAGGCTAGCGCCTTCTGCCCGAATATCGCGGCGACGCCCGACGGCAAGCAGGTCTGGTTTACGCTCAAGGATATTGGCAAGACCCAGGTCTTCAACGCCAGACCGCCCTTCAATGTCATCAGAACAATTGACACCGGGCCGATCACCAATCATGTTAATTCTGCGCGCAACAAGAACGGTACTTTCGCCTACATCACTATTGGTGGCTTGAACGAGGTCAAGGTCTACCGCACCGATGACTTCAAGCAGGTGGCTACCGTCCCTGTGGGAGACCTGCCGCACGGCCTGTGGCCATCAGGTGATGGAACGCGCGTCTACGTTGGGCTGGAAGGCGCGGCAGAGATGGCCGCCATCGATACATTGACAAACAAGGTGATCGCCAATATTCCCGTCGGTCAGGCACCGCAGGCAGTGAGCTATGTGCCCAATGCAGTTCCCGCTGGCAATGCGGGCACCGCAAACCTGCAACCACTGGGCCTGGCCGGTGAAACCGCGCACCTTACGCTCGGCAAGCCCGGCGCGGAGAGGGGGCAAAAGGATCCAACGTCGGTCGCACTCTACAATCAGGGTCTATCGCAGATCCTTCAAGCCTCGGTGAGCGGTCTCCAGCCAGGCAAGCAGTACGTACTCGCGATCGCCCAGAACGCCGATGGCGGCGGCAAGCTACAGGCGTTGGCTGGGTTCAAGGCCAATCCGGCTGGGGCCTCCATCGTCAATGCGATAGGCCCGATCCGCCAAATCGTCAATGGCGAGGGTGGCGCAACCCGGCGCTACCTGGTGATTGCCTCCGGCACCATGGACCAGCTCGGCGTGCCGGTGCAGGTCCAGAAGTCCGTGCGCTAGCCGAGACTGAGACGAGCCCTCTTGGCAGGTCCACTCAAAGAAATGCGGGAGAGGTAACACCCTTACGACCCTCGAGGTGTCGTAAGGGTAGAGGTCTTCTTGTTTTCTCGTTCGACGCGAACATCCGGCAGCTCTTGGCGGCGGATTCAACCGGACATTCGCCGCTTAGCTCCACGTTTGACGACAGCTAAAAATAGGCGGATTGCCGTCTCGGCTTGAACGATTAGTTGGGACGCAACGTTCCGATACCCGTTACTGGTGCTGAAGAATATTGAGAAGCTTGCCAAAGGGATCACGAACATAGAAGCGACGAACGCCCCAAGGCTCATCAACTGGTCCGTATTCGATAGCAATCCCCGCTTTCTTTGCCCTATTGAGCACGGCAGATAGATCATCAACTTCTATCGACAAGTCGGGAACAGGAGTTCCGGAGCCTCCTTGGGACGCAACGCTGATTTGTACTGTCATAGGCTCACTTGAGCCGAACGTCTTGATCCAGCCGTGGTCCATCAGGAGATCAAGCCCTAGCAAGTCTTGGTAGAACACCTTGGCCAATGCAGTATCGGAAGCTTGGATGTTGGCAACTATGCGACGTACTTTCACAAAGCTCTCCGATGGCTACTGCGCGCTAACACCTGAGTAAGCCGGACCGCGAAGCGGTCTCGGCTTGAACGAATAGTCAGACCATTTCACGGCAGCAGTTGGATGCCAAAGTGGCGAACCACGAGAGCAAACAAGCCGAAGCACACGACAGTGATGCCGATACTGGCAAGCATGCTGAGCCAGAAGCCAAGGCGCGGGAGTAAGACTGGGAAGGCGAGGAACATCGGCAGTGTAGGCACCACGTACCAGAACGTGTACCAAGCGTGGTTGGCAATCTTGGCCTCGGGCTGCTTCTCGATGTAAAGCCAGATGAGCGCAAGGAATGTAACCAGAGGCAGAGCCGCGATGAACCCACCAATCTTGTCGCTGCGCTTTGCCGCTTCGGACACCAGCACCACAACGGCAGCCGTGAGCATGTATTTGGTAATTAGCCAGCCCACGATGATCTCCTCAATGGTTTAACGCCTGGGTCAAGCCGGGCCGCGCAGCGGCTTGGCGTGGTGGGACACGATAGCGCAACGAGCAAGGCCGCAAAGCGGTCTCGGCTTGAACGTTTAGTTAGGTGCGAACCTGTTTCCAGGCCCATGCACCAATGACGATCGACGCTAGGACCCAGATCGTTACAACGACAACCGCCGTTGCGCGACTAGTTGGGCGCTCTATAGCAATAGCAGCCCTTTCCCGAGCTGCAAGCTTTACCTCTTGCGGAACAAGACGCAGCACAAGCATCAAGCCAAGTGGCACAAGAATCAGATCGTCAAGGTAGCCCAGGACCGGAATGAAGTCGGGGATGAGATCAATGGGACTCAGCGCGTAGGCGGCCACGCAGAGGCCGAGCATGCGAACTGCCCAATGTGTGCGTGGATCACGCGCAGCGAAGTACACGATCAGAACGTGTTGCTTGATTGCTTTCGCCCAGGCTCTTATTGAAGAAAGCATCTTGCGCACCTGACACTTGAGGTAAGCCGCGTCGCGCACGGGCCGATCGGTGTGTTAGACGATAACGCATGAGCTGAGCGCCGCCACTTGCCCTGAAGCGGTTTGGGGATCATTCGCCCAAGTGGCTACTTCCAACCCAAAGCGGACGCTTGGTGGTCATTTGGCTGTGGTGCACTACGTCACCGGAATCTTTCCCGCACGCATCAGGCGAGACTTAGCCGCAGGGCCAGCGCTGCCAACGTGACGAGTAGCACGGGAAGCGTCAGCACGATGCCGACCTTGAAGTAGTAACCCCAGGTGATCTTGATGTTCTTGCGTGCCAGCACATGCAGCCAAAGCAGTGTGGCCAGGCTGCCGATAGGGGTGAACTTCGGCCCCAGGTCGCTGCCGATGACGTTGGCATAGATCATTGCCTCGCGCACGGCGCCCTCGGCGTGGCTGGCGTCGATGGAGAGGGCGCCGACTAGTACTGTTGGCATGTTATTCATGATCGAGGACAGGAAAGCGATCAGCAGGCCGGTCCCGAATGTCGCTCCCCACACGCCGTGTCCGGCAAAAAAGTCCAACAGCGTGGCAAGGTGCTCGCTCAGCCCCTGGTTGCGCAGGCCATAGACCACCAGGTACATGCCGAGTGAGAACACCACGACCTGCCACGGCGCTTCCCTCAGCACCTTGCGCGTTGATATTCGGTGCCCCCGTGCCGCCACGCCCAGCAGGATCAGGGCTCCGGACCCTGCCACGGCGCTGATGGGTACGCCGATCCGCCCCAATCCGAAGAATCCGATCAGCAGTAGCGCCAAAACCGCCCAGCCTGCGTTGAAGGTCGTGCTGTCGACGATCGCCGAGCTTGGATGCTTCAGCTCGGTAACTTCATAGTTGACCGGGATGTCGCGACGGAACAGCCATAGCAGCATGCCCAATGACGCAGCGACGGAGACGAGGTTGACCGGCACCACCACGGATGCGTACCCAGCGAAGTCGATGCCGAAGTAGTCCGCCGAAACGATATTGACCAGATTGGACACGACCAGCGGAAGACTAGCGGTGTCAGCAATGAAGCCGGACGCCATCACGAAAGCAAGCGTGGCAGCAGGGCTGAACTTCAGTGCCAGAAGCATGGCGATCACGATGGGCGTCAGGATCAGCGCCGCGCCGTCATTGGCGAACAGCGCCGCCATCGCTGCACCGAGCAGTACCAGGAAGGTGAACAGCCTGCGCCCGCTGCCCTTGCCCCAGCGCGCCACATGCAGCGCGGCCCACTCGAAGAACCCGGCCTCATCAAGCAACAGACTGATGATGATCACTGCGATGAACGTGAAGGTGGCATTCCAGACGAAACCCCAAACCGTCGGGATATCTGCCACGTTCACTACGCCGGTCAGCAGGGACAGTGCGGCGCCGAACATGGCACTCCAGCCAACCCCAAGACCTTTCGGTTGCCAGATGACCAACACGATCGTGGCAACGAAGATCAGAAGTGCCGTCAGCACGGCTCAGGCCTCGGCTTGTGGGGGTGTCGCCTCAGCCAAGCCAGTCGCATCGTCTTCAGGTTCCATGAAGCCGATACGGTCGAGCGCCTGCTTCAGGGTCAAGCGGTCGGCCCAAGCATCGGTCGGCAGTGCCAACAGCGCCTGCAGCCGCGCTTCGATTATGCGTTGAGCCTGGCGGAAGGCCGCACGCTTTGCGTCATCGCTACCCTCGATCGCTGCTGGATCGGGTAACCCCCAGTGCGCGCGAACGAAGTCTCCGAATACAACCGGGCAAGCCTCGGCCGCTGCCGAATCGCAGACCGTTATCACCAGATCCATCGGTGCGACGTCCGGAGTAGCAAACTCGTCCCAGGACTTGCTACGCAATCCGACGGTGGCAATGCCTTCGGATGCCAGTTGGCTGAGTGCGTATGCGTTGACCTTGCCGGCAGGCTGGCTACCGGCGCTGAAGACATCGAAGCGGTTGCCGCCCCATGCGCGAAGCGTGGCCTCGGCCAGTACGCTGCGGGCGGAGTTTCCGGTGCAAAGGAACAAGACACGTCGTTTCATCGGTTGGATTCGGTGGGGGAGTTTGGTGGTTGCCGCGATCAGCACGTGCGTTTGGCCGCAGCGCCGGGCACGCAGGTTTCATCTGAGGATTCCGCGCAGCAGTTATGGGTCAGGTAGGCGACAAGCTCGTTCATGGCATCGAATCTGGCGCGATAGCAGACATTGCGACCACGGTTCTCGCCACTGATCAGGCCCGCATGTACCAGCTCTTTCAGATGGAAGGAAAGAGTGGCCGCAGGCACGGTGAGCGCCTCTGCGATTTCGCCCGCGATGCGGCCATCAGGGCCGGCTTCTACCAGCAGCCGAAAGGCAGAAAGGCGCGTTGCGTGGCCCAGCGCGGTGAGCGCGGCTATTGCCTGATTCGTTTCCATATTTATAGAATATTCGAATTAATAGTGAGCAGCAAGCAGTTGATGGTGAAATCATCCCAAAGGTGGTGTCGGATCTTTCGCCGTTGTCCTGATCAATGCCCAGCGCCTGCTGGGTCGATGGATGCGCATGGTGACGATCCCGAATCAGTCGTCGGTTACAAAAGCCTGGCAGGAGTTCGTCGCCTTGCCGAAGGAAAGGTATCGCAATACGATATCGAAAATCGACACTAAGTTGGACGTGTAACGATGGATGATCGCGACCTCTACGCGGGCCTTGTACGTCTTCACGTATTGCATCATGCCGCCCAGACTCCGATCTACGGCCAGGAAATGATCGACGAACTCGCCCACCACGGTTATCAACTCAGTCCAGGCACGCTGTATCCCATGCTGCATGCGCTGGAAAAAAAGGTTATCTGTCGTCCACGCAGGTCCAGACCGGCAAATTGAATCGTCGCTTCTACCGCATCACACCGCTTGGCCGGCGCGCCCTCAATGGTGCCAAACGCAAGGTCAAAGAACTGTTCGGCGAACTTTTCCACGAGACCGACAAGAAGATGCGCCAGTGAAACTTTCCCGTTGGCTCGATACAGAATCCACCGGCTGGACCATTCTGGTTCGGCTGCTGGTTGGTCTGGTGGTATTTTTCCCCGAAGGGCTGCAGAAACTGTTCTTTCCTGCGATTCTCGGTGCCGGCCGCTTCGTCAAGATCGGCATACCGTGGCCCGAGGTCATGGGACCATTCGTCGGTGTGGTCGAAACGGGATGCGGCCTGCTGATCATCCTGGGCCTGCTGACGAGACTGGCGGCGATACCGCTCATCATCGTAATGATCGTGGCGCTGGTCTCGACCAAACTGCCGCTGATTCTGGGCCATGACGTGTGGATTTTTCACCTGTCGGCAGGACCCCGCTACGGCTTCTGGGGTATGGCGCATGAAGCGCGTACGGATCTGTGCATGTTGTTCGGTACGCTATTTCTGCTGATTACTGGTGGGGGACGCTGGTCAGTGGACGCGTGGCTGTCTCGCCGACACTCGTCAATATCGGTAGCCCCTTTCTCTCGCTGATCGCAGGATTAATCCCCCATGGCGATTGATCGCCGGAACTTTCTCCAGCTCAGCGGACTTGTTGCGCTCACCAGCACGCTGCCGGAGGTGCTGCATGCGAGCGAACTCACCGCATCAAGCCCAGCCAATCATGTGCTTGACGGCAAGGCGAATCATTCGCTGACCATCGGCACGGGCCTGGTCGAGGTGGCGCCAGGGCGCATTCTTTCCACCACGACATACAACGGCCAGTTTCCCGGTCCGTTGCTGCGTTTCAAGCAAGGCCAGCGTGTTGTCGTGGATATCCATAACAACACCGACACGCCTGAGCAATTGCATTGGCATGGCCAGTGCTTGCCCGAAGACGTGGACGGCGCTGCCGAGGAACGCACGCCCTTCATCCCCGCCCACGGCATGCGACGCGAAGTATTGCTGCCTGGGCCGGCAGGATTTCGTTTCTACCACACACATCTGCGCGCAGGCAGCGATCTTTCACGCGGCCAGTACAACGGGCTGGTGGGGCCCGTGTATATCGAACCGAAGAACGAACCAGGTGCCTACGACCGCGAAGTGTTTCTGGTGCTCAAGGAATTTGAGCCCTTCTTCAGCCAGGGTGGCGACATGGCGCAGGATTTCCTCAGTCCCGGTGACCCGGAGCACGATTTGCTGGAGCGCGGTGAGACGGCCATGAACGCCTCGTTGGCCAAAGACACACCGCACGGCTATGAGGTCGGCTACCGGCTGTTCACCATCAACGGCAAGATGCTCGGCTATGGCGAGCCTATACGGGTGAAATCCGGTGAACGCGTGCTGCTGCATATCCTCAACGGCAGCGCGACCGAAACACGCAGCCTCGCGTTACCCGGCCACACCTTCAAGGTGGTGGCGCTGGACGGCAATCCCGTGCCCACGCCGAGCGAAGTGCCGGTGTTGTGGATCGGTACCGCTGAACGGGTGTCGGCGATCGTCGACATGAAGCATCCCGGCGTATGGATACTCGGAGACCTGTCAGACGACGACCGGGGCAACGGCATGGGCATCGTGGTCGAATATGCCGGCGCACAGGGCCATCCGAAGTGGGAAAAGCCAGCGCCGTTCAAGTGGGACTATCGGCGTTTTGCTGATCCCCGAAGACACGTGCAAACCCCGGACGAGATCATCGACATGACATTCGCCAAGGACAATGCGGCGGACCACGGCTTCAACCGCTGGACCATCAATGGCGTGGCGTTCGATATGGCGAGCATGCCGGTGATGTGGCATTTGCAGCGTGGTAAGCGCTATCGCTTACGGATGCGCAACGCCAGCGACGATATTCATCCGATGCATTTGCATCGGCATACGTTCGAAGTGACCAACATCGCCGGACAGCCCCCCGCCGGGGTGCTCAAGGACGTGGTGATGCTTGGCGGCTATCAGACGATGGAGGTCGACTTCACTGCCGACCAGCCAGGCTTGAGCCTGTTCCACTGTCACATGCAGTTGCACATGGACTACGGGTTCATGGCGCTGTTCAATTGCGCATGAGGCCGCTGGAGGTGGAAGCGAAGAGAGATGTCGTTTCCGAGCAGGGCCATGCCGGCAGTGCGATGGAAGTTGGTGGCGCTTTCCTGAAACTGGGCTTGTCGTCGTTTGGTGGACCGATTGCCCATCTGGGCTATTTCCACCGCGAGTTCGTCGAACGGCGCCGCTGGCTCGACGAGGAACACTTCGGGCAGCTGCTTGCGCTGTGCCAGTTTTTGCCGGGGCCGGCCAGCAGCCAGCTCGGCTTCTCACTCGGCCTGCTGCGCGCCGGCTGGGCTGGCGCGATCGCCGCCTTCATCGGCTTCACTTTGCCTTCGGCGCTGCTGCTTTTTGCGTTTGCAATGATGAGTAGCTACCTCGCCGGGCCGTGGGGACAGAGCGCCATCCACGGTCTGAAACTGGTGGCCGTGGCTGTGGTCGCGCAAGGTGTCCTGGGCATGGCGCGTACGCTCACGCCCGATGCACCTCGCGCGCTGCTTGCCGCTGCCGCAGCGGCATTGATTGCGATCAGTAGCAGCGTATGGGTGCCCTTGCTGGTCGTGGCCGCAGGTGCGGCACTGGGGCCGTGGCTGTGCCCGCAAGTAATGGCACGGCAGGGTGAGACCTTCGCCTTGCGCTATGGCCGACGCACAGGCAGCGCGTTGCTGCTGGTATTCACTGCTTTGTTGCTGGCAGCGCTGTTTCTTACGCCTGGCATGCCGCAGCTGGCACAGCTCGCCGCGGCGTTTTATCGGGCTGGCGCGCTGGTGTTTGGTGGCGGCCATGTGGTCTTGCCGCTGCTGCAACATGCGGTAGTCGATCCCGGCTGGCTCGACAACAACACGTTTCTGGCCGGCTATGGCGCGGCCCAGGCGGTGCCGGGTCCGATGTTCAGCTTGGCCGCATTCCTCGGCCAGCAACTACACGGCGCGCTCGGTGCCACGGTGGCCCTGCTGGCGATTTTCCTGCCGGGTTTCCTGCTAGTGGCGGGCTTTCTGCCATTCTGGCGAGCGCTTGGAGCCCGGGACGGCGCGGTACGTGTGCTGGCCGGCGTCAATGCTGCAGTTGTCGGCTTGCTGGCGGCCGCGCTTTACGATCCTGTATGGGTCAGCGCCGTGCACGACGCCAAGGATTTTGCGATTGCGGTGGTAGCTTTTGCGTTGCTGGTAGCCGCACGTTGGCCAGCGCTGGCCGTCGTAGCTTGGTGCGTACTTGCCTCGCTGATCCGCATGGCGTTGACCTGAGAATCGATTTATCCACAACGCTCCGGCTTATGAGTTTCAAGGCCATCAGAGCCAGGTCTTCTAATTCAAGTCTTGACGTTTTGCTGTCGGTCGGCGAGCGGCCATTGGTTGCCAATCATTGATGGCGGTTGGCCGCAGATAAAAGATGGTCGTGGTATGAACCAGTGGGTCATTCGTGATCGTCCGCTGTGGGGCGCTTCCATTGGGCGAACGAATGTCTGCTCTTGGCCGGAAGCAGACATCCGCTGTTGGCTGCCGGCGCAGCTAGAGGTTTGTCTCTGACACCTTGCTCCCGCCATGGAATACGAAGCACAAGCACCACCTTTCAGGAAGAAGGCTTTCGCTCGCTGATTCGATCCATCCGATGCTGCAATTCACCGGAAATCTTATTTCGGGAATAGGGTTTCATTGCGCTCCAGGTTCGAATTTCCTGGGCTGTCCGACCACATCCGATGCACCAACCGCTAGGACGATCGATTTTGCAGATTTCAATGCATGGCGACGGCTTGCTCATCTATTGGTTTGGAGCGGTGCTATTGAACTGTTGCCAGAAACAGATAGCTCGGCGTTCTCGGCGCTGCGTGAGCGCGATGGAAGCAGCCGCGCCGAATTCAGGATGAAGGTCATTTCCGAGGAGACGTGGATGAAAGCCGCAATCAGTGGGTTGAGGAACCCGAACGCGGCGAGCCCGATGCCCAGCACATCTACCACGATGGTGCCAGCAAAGTTTTGCCAGATGATCCTGCGGGTGCGCCGCGCAATCGCCAAGGTCTCGGCAAATTTCAGCAAGTCGTTGCCCAGTAGCACCACGTCTGCACTCTCGCGCGCGACATCGGTGCCCGAGCCCATGGCAACACCGACCGTGGCTTGCGCGAGTGCAGGTGCATCGTTGACACCATCACCCACCATCGCCACCTTGCGACCACTGGCCATCAGGTGTTTGATCCGCTCGAGTTTGTTCTCGGGCAACAGCTCGGCGGCGACCTCGGTGATCCCCATCTGTTTTGCCACGACATCGGCCACCGCCTGTGCATCGCCAGTCAGCAGGATTGTCTTGATTCCCATTGCGTGGATGGCATCGACCGCCTGGCGGGCTTCGGGTCGCAAGGTATCGGCAATCACAACGGCGCCGAGCAACGTGCCGGCACGTGCCACGAAGACCTCGGATGCATCGGGATGCTGGGCCAGCAGGTCGGCCGGGACGTCGATCCCATGATCCCGCATGAGGGCTTTATTGCCGATCAACACCACGTCCCCGTTGACAGTCGCGTTGATGCCGCGTCCGGGCGTGTAACCAAACGACTCGGGCTCCTGGATAGATCGCCCTCGCGATTGGGCGTACGCGACGATGGTCTTGCCCAAGGGATGTTCGGAACGGATTTCGGCCGATGCAGCGGCATCGAGCAACGCCATCGGATCGATACCAGCAGCAGGGAGCACGTCGCGCACCGTGGGCTCGCCAGAGGTGAGCGTGCCGGTCTTGTCCAGGACAACCGTGTCCACATATCCGAGCTGTTCAAGGAACAGACCACCCTTGACGATAGCCCCTGCGCGCGCCGCTCGGCCGATCGCGCCCAGGATCGCCAGCGGAGTGCCTGCTGCGATACCGCAGGCGCCGGCGACGATGACCACCGAAATGGTCGAGCGGATGTCACGGGTCAGCAGGTAGGTCAGCAGCGCTGCGCCCAGTGCCAGGTAGACCAGATAGCCGGCCAGCCGGTCAGCCAGGCGTTGCACGGGTGCCTTGGAACGCTCGGCTTGTTCGACCGCCTCGATGATCTTGCCGAAGCTGGTGTCGCGACCGATGCGTTCTGTACGGATTTCCAGCGCGCCGGATTGATTGATCGAGCCTGCGAACACGGATGCTCCGGCAGTCTTCTCGACCGGCATCGATTCACCGGTGATGCGGGATTGATCGACGAACGAGTCGCCGGTGATCACGGTGCCATCGACCGGAATGCGGCCACCCGGATTGACCAGCACGGCATCGCCCACGGTCAACGTGTCCGCAGCCACTTCCGACACGCTGCCCGCACGGCGCACGGAGACGGCACGCGGCAGGAAGTCGAGCAGGTCCTTGATGGCGCGGCGACCGCGTGACACGGTCATGCCTTCGAGCACTTCGGCGACCAGCACGAACAGGGTGATCACCAGCGCTGTAAAGAATTCGGAAATTGCAGCTGCCGCGACGATTGCGATGGACATCGACAGCTCCATCGTCATGCGCTTGACCAGGATGTTCTCGAAGGCTTCCTTGAAGATCGGCCAACCACCGATCAGCAGACCCACGACGCCAATCACACTCAGGTAGGGCAACGGCTCCCATAGCTGGAACCATACGGCCGCGCCGGCGACCGCGACAACGCCGATGCGCACCATCTCGGTCCATTCCAGCGCGTGTGCGTGAGCGTGATCGTGCGCGTCATCAATTTCACGCGCTGCAGGCACGGCGGTTCGCTCTTGCGCCTGGTCGGCCAAGTCGGACGAGTGTCCGGGTTGTTGTTCATTGCCCATCGTGAAGTCCTTTGCTTACTTGAGGTAGGTGCGAATGACGTCAATCAATTCATCCGCTCCTTGCGCCCGTTCGGCGGCATCGGTGATGGCAGGGTTGGCGACGTGTGTCTGGATGTGATCTTCAAGAACCTTCGACATCAGGCCATTGATAGCCCCACGGACGGCGGCAATCTGATGCAGGACGTCGGAGCAGCTTCTTTCAGCTTCGAGCGTGCGTTCCAAAGCCTCCACTTGACCGCGTATGCGACGCACGCGGGCAAGCAACTTCGATTTACCGCGAACGGTATGACCCATAATGCACCAGTAAGAAGGATAGGGGGGTAGGGTATCACGGTATGCATGTTGGGTCGGATGCGTAGACGATTACAGCCGGTCGCCACTGCGCTTTCCCGGTCAGTCATGCCAGGGGCCGCGATCAGGAGATGACGAACAATCGTTAATCGAAAGACGCAGGGCACCTGCTAATGGATCCCGTACGGCATTCGCCACCGATCCAACGGTGTCCGTTTTTCAGAAGTCCACTGGCCAAATCGAACGTCCGCTCCTGCCCGACACCGGCCATTCCAGCACTCAATCCTCGCCAATATCCTCGTTCCACACGTCCGGATTCGCCGCGATCCAGTCGCCCGTCATCGCGATGCATTCCTCGCTGCGAAGATCGATCACGTTGACGCCGTTCTCGCGCAGCCAGTCGATCCCGCCGCGGAAGTTCACCGATTCGCCGACGACAACGGTGCCGATGTTGAACTGCCGCACCAGGCCGCTGCAGTACCAGCACGGGGCCAGCGTGGTGACCATGATGGTGTCCGTGTAGCGGCGCTGGCGGCCGGCCTTGCGGAAGGCGTCGGTCTCGCCATGCACGGAGGGATCGCCTTCCTGTACGCGGCGGTTGTGGCCACAGCCGAGCAGGCGGCCGTCGTTGTGGTACAGCGCCGCGCCAATGGGGATGCCGCCTTCGGCAAGTCCCGCTCGGGCTTCGCTGATGGCGGTGTCGAGCAGGGCGCGGTAGTCGGGTGTGGTGATCATGGGCAGGGGTGGAGTGCGTGTGGATGCGTGATGGTGCCACGCGGCGTTCGGCGCTGTCGGGTGGGCGCGCTTGCATGGGCCGCGCGAATGCGGATAGTGCACGGGTGTGTTGCTTGGAATGGGGAAGGGCGAATGTCGACCGGGGATGGAATCGCATGACGGATTGGATGAATGGCGAGCTGCGCCCGCATGTGCGCGCGCTGCTGGCGGGCGCGCTGTTGGTGCTGGGTTGCGGCGCTGCGAATGCGCAGGTCGTGCAGGGTCAGTTGGAGCTGCAGTGGGGCGATCCGTCGCCGATGGCCGCCGGCCCGAAGCTGCCGGCGCAATTGCTGGCGACACTGGTCACCGATGACGGCATGCGCATCGCGCTGGATCCCGCGCAGGCGCGTCGCGCCGCCGGCGACCTGTATGCGCTATCCAATCGCCGGATCGCGGTCTCGTTCGCCGCGCAGGGCCGCGGGGTGCTGCGGCAGCCGGTGGTCGAGGTGATCGTGGCCGCCGACCGGTTCTGGCAGCGTGCACCGAAGCTGGACGCCTTCGGTCGCGCGGCGGCCGAGGCGGTGGTGGTCGGCAACACCCGCTGGATCACCCTGATGTGCAAGTTCAACGACATGCCCGCCGAACAAAAAGACCTGGCGTTTTTCCTCTCGCAATACGGTACCGCGCCAGGCCAGCTGGGGCATTACTGGAGCGAAGTGTCGTACGGAAAGATCAATCTCGCCGGCAGCAGCGCCTACGGCTGGTTCGCGCTGCCGCAGCCGCGTGCCACCTATGTCACCACGGTGGACGGCAAGGAGAAGGCCGACCTGGACAAGCTGTTCGATGACTGCGCCGCGGCTGCCGATCCCACGGTCAATTTCGCGGGCGCGCAGGGCGTCAACATGATGTTCAACGGCGATCTCGATGGATTCGCCTGGGGCGGCGGTGCCTGCACCACGCTGGACGGCGCGCGCCGCTGCCCACGCGTGACCTGGAATCCGCCATGGTCGTTCGGCAACCTGGCGCCGCTGGGGCATGAGATGGGGCACGGTTACGGCCTGCCGCATTCGGACAATTCCGACGGTGACGACGACACCTACGACAACCCGTGGGACGTGATGAGCGACGGCTGGAGCAACGCCATGCAGGACAGCACCTATGGCAGTCGTCCCAAGCACATCAGCATGCAGCAGCGCGACCGGCTTGGCTGGGTCGACACGGCGCGCAAGCTCTCCATCCCGGCGGGCAACTTCAGCCGCACCCAGGTCACCCTGGATTACGCCCATCTCAAGAACGCCAGCCATCCGCAGATGATCCTGCTGGCGATGGAGCCGCAGCCCGATCCCTACGCCACGGTCATCTATACGCTGGAGGTGCGCAAGCGCAGCGGCGACTACGAATCGGAGCTGGCGGGCGACGCGGTGATCATCCATCGAATGGAGAACTACGGCACGGCGTACAGCGTGGATGCCGACGTGCCGCCTGCGGACGTCGCCAACAACGAAGGCTCGATGTTCAAGCCCGGTGAACTGTGGGTCGCGCCCGGCGGATCGCGCTGGGTCAAGGTCGAATCGATGTCCTCGACCGGCTTCGTGGTCACCATCGGCCCGAAGTTGCGGATGACCGGCGGCAGGCTGCCGGCCCTGCCCAAGCCGACATCGGCGGTCGCCCCGCCCGCTGCCGCCCCGGTCCAGGCGGCCAGGCGTTCACCCGATTCCGCGCGCCGCCGTGCAGGCCAGGAAAGGCAGGCCATCCGCTGAATCGCCGCCGCGCAGGCGGCATGGCGGGCGGATGCGATAATCGCGCCATGAACGATCACCAAGACAAGGCGCGCGACGCGTCCTCCCGCACCACCCATTTCGGCTTCCGCGACGTGCCGGTGGCCGAGAAGCAGAAGCTGGTCGGCGAGGTGTTCTCGTCGGTCGCCGGCAACTACGACCTGATGAACGACCTGATGAGCCTGGGCATCCATCGGGTCTGGAAGCGCTATTTTGTCGCCACCGCGCAGGTGAAGAAGGGCGACCGCGTGCTCGACCTGGCGGGCGGCACCGGCGATATCGCGGCCTTGCTCAAGGATCGCGTTGGTCCGGCCGGTGAACTGGTGCTTGGCGACATCAACGGGGCGATGCTGCGGGTCGGCCGCGACCGCATGACCGATCGCGGCAATGTGCGCGGCTTCGAGTACGTGCAGTGCAACGCGCAGCAGCTGCCGTTCCCGGATGCGAGTTTCGACCTGGTGACCATTGCCTTCGGCTTGCGCAACGTCACCGACAAGGACGCCGCGCTGCGCGAGATGCTGCGCGTGCTGAAGGTCGGTGGACAGGCGCGCGTGCTGGAGTTTTCGGAAGTGAAGGCGGAGTGGTTCAAGCCCGTGTACGACTTCCATTCGTTCAAGCTGCTGCCACGCCTGGGCAAGCTGTTTGCCCATGATGGCGACAGCTACCAATATCTGGCCGAGTCGATCCGCAAGCATCCGCCGCAGGATGAATTGAAGGCGATGATGCAGGCCGCCGGGTTTGCGCGCTGCGACTACAAGAACTTGTCCGCGGGTATCGTTGCCATCCACACCGGCTACAAGGTGTAGATCGGCGCCATATCCCCGACGCCAACGCGTGGATGTCGGGGGCGTGGCCCCGGCCGACTGGATGCGGCCGCAGCCGCGCCGCGACGAAGGCGTTAAACTTGCGGTCCCTGTTCCCCCGTAGGGTCGCCATGCGCTCTTTCCCGATGTTTCGTCGCCGTGCCTCCACGGTGTTGCCGCTGCTCGCGCTGTCATGTGCAGTGCTGTTTGCCGCCGGCTGCAAGCGTGATGCGGCCACTGACGCCGCCACGCCGGCGCCTGCAAAAGCCCCGCTGTCGGCGTCCGTCGACCGCGATGAACACTCCTACGCCGAGCCCGACAAGGTCGCGATCAGCGATCTTGCGCTCGACCTGAAGCTTGATTTCGACAGCAAGACCATCGCCGGAACCGCGACCTACACGCTGGACTGGAAGGACAAGGGCGCCACGCAGCTGGTGCTGGACACGCGCGACCTGGCGATCGACAAGGTCGAGGGCGAAACCGCCGCGGGCCAATGGCAGCCGCTGCAGTACGGGCTGGCCAAGCGCGACGACCTGTTCGGCAGCAAGTTCACCATCGAGGCACCGGACCGCAACGCGCACATCCGCGTGACCTACACCACCTCGCCGCAGGCCTCCGGCCTGCAGTGGCTGGAGCCGTCGATGACCGAAGGCAAGCAGCTGCCCTTCATGTTCAGCCAGTCGCAGCAGATCCACGCGCGCAGCTGGGTGCCCCTGCAGGACACGCCGAGCGTGCGCTATACCTACACCGCGCACGTGACCTCGCGCCCGGACGTGATGGTGCTGATGAGCGCCGACAACGATCCCAACGCCGCGCGTGATGGCGACTACGGCTTCAAGATGCCGCAGAAGATCCCGTCCTACCTGATGGCGATCGCCGCCGGCGACCTGGTGTTCAAGCCGATCTCGAAGCGTTCGGGTGTGTGGGCCGAACCGGCGATGGCCGACAAGGCCGCGGCCGAATTCGCCGACACCGAGAAGATGATCGTGACCGCGGAATCGCTGTACGGTCCGTATCGCTGGGAGCGCTACGACATCCTGGTGTTGCCGCCCTCGTTCCCCTACGGCGGCATGGAAAACCCGCGCCTGACCTTTGCAACGCCGACGGTGATCGTTGGCGACAAGTCGCTGGTATCGCTGGTCGCCCATGAACTCGCGCACAGCTGGTCGGGCAACCTGGTGACGTTCTCCAGTGCCAAGGATGCGTGGCTCAACGAGGGCATCACCAGCTACGTCGAGAACCGCATCATCGAGGCGCTGTACGGCAAGGACCAGGCCGACATGGAAAGCGCCATCGCGCGCAATGAACTGAAGGAAGAGTTCAAGACCGTCGATCCGAAGCTGCAGGTGCTGGCCGAGAAGCCCGGCGACCTCAAGGACCCCGACAACAGCTCGAGCGCGACCGTCTACACCAAGGGTGCATGGTTCATGCAGTTCCTCGAGCAGCGCGTCGGTCGCGCGGACTTTGATGCATTCCTGCGCGGTTATTTCGACCACTTCGCGTTCCAGAGCATTTCCAGCCAGCAGTTCGCCGATTACGCCAAGCCCAACTTGCTGCAAAAATATCCGGGCAAGGTGACGCAGGCCGAGTTCGACGAATGGCTGTACCAGCCGGGCATTCCGGCCACCGCGCCGGTCGTGCAGGCGCGCAAGTTTGGCGTGGTCGATTCGGCGCGCATCGCCTGGCTGGGCAGCGCGCAACTGCCACCGCCGTCGATCACCGATGCGTGGAGCACGCAGGAGTGGGTGCATTTCATCGAAGGCATGCCGCAGGCGATGACCATCGCGCAGCTCACGCAACTCGATGGTGCCTACCACTTCACTGGCACGCCCAACGGCGAGATCGCCCAACGCTGGTATCCGCTGGCCGTGCGCAGTGGCTACACCCAGGCCAATGACGCGATCGCGGCGTTCCTTGAAAAAATCGGCCGGCGCAAATTGATCATGCCGACCTACGAGGCCTTGGTGAAGACCGACGCCGGCATGGCCCTGGCCAGGGATGTGTTTGCGAAGGCCAAGCCCGGTTATCACCCGATCACCACCGGTTCGGTGCAAAAAACCATCGACCAGGCCAAGCCCCAACCCGCAGCGGTGCCGGCAGCGCTGTCCACCGCGGCCCAGGCGCCGGCGAAGGACGCCGCGCCTGTCGTTGACGGCGACGCCACGCAGCCCGCCCCGCCGCCCGCGCGCTGACGCGATGGCTGGACAGGCCGGCATGATCGTGGCCGCCCTTGTGGCGGCCGCGTTTTTTATCGGCCTGGCGTGGATCGTGGGCCATCCGTTTGCCCTGGTGCGCGCCGAATATGCGCGCCAGCGCATGGCCTGCGGATTGGTGCGTCGAGTGGTGGTCGTCGAGGGCCAGCGTTGGGTGTATGCCGAACGCCCAGCCGATGCGCGCGACGCGCCGACCCTGGTGATGCTGCATGGCTACACCGGCAGCAAGGAAAACTGGTATCGCGTCGCCGCACTGCTGCGGGGCCGGTATCGACTGGTCATCCCCGACCTGCCGGGCTGGGGCGAGAGCCAGCGCGTCGCTGCAGCCAGCCACGGTTACGGCACACAGGCCGCGCGCGTGGCTGCTTTCATCCGCGCGGTCAGCGACACACCGGTGGTCCTGCTTGGGCATTCAATGGGTGGCGGCGTCGCCGCCGTCGCAGCGGCGCGTTATCCCCAGCTCATCACCCGCGTGGGCTTGCTGGATGCGTCTGGCGTGCGTTTTGCCGACAACGCGTTTGGGCTTGCCGTGTTGGCCGGCGAAAACCCGTTTGGCGTGCATGATGCCGAATCGTTGCAGCATTATTTCGACATCCTGTTCCACGACCGCGCGGCGGTGCCGCCGATCCCGTGGCCGGCGTCGCGCATCGTGATCGGGCAGCGTCGCGCGGATGCCGCTTTCGAGCAGAGCGTGCTGGATGACATCGGTCGCGGCGCGGAGCAATTCCTGCCCGGCGAGGCGGCGGCGGACATCCATCAACCCGCGCTGCTGATCTGGGGCGCGCATGACCAGGTCATCGACCCCAGTGCGATGGGGTTGTTCGCCGCGCGGATGCCGCAGGCGCGTCAGCTGCGGCTCGATCGCAGTGGCCACATGACGTTGATGGAACAGCCGGAGGATGTTGCAAGCGCCGTTGATGCATTGATCCACGAGGGAGTACCGACATGAACCTGAAAATGACGGCGTGCGCGACGTTGTTGGGCATCGCGGCCCTAATGTCGGGTTGCCGAGATCGCGCCGCCGACGCCGCGGCGCAGGCAGCGCTGACCGTGGCGGCCAACGAGCAGGCAGCCAAGGAGAACGCCGACGGGTTTGACGCAGCCATCGCCAGTGAGAACTGGTCGCTGGCCAAGGCGCAGGCCGACGTGCTGTTGGCGCGGTATCCCGATACCGATGCCGCAAAACGTGTCCGGCCGCGTTTCGAGGAGGTCAAGGCCAAGGCCGCCGCAGCGCGCGAAGCCATGCGTGTCGCGGCGCTGTGGAGCTACAACATCGAGACCGTGAAAGGTGGCAGGCAGCTGTCGGCGGCGATCTATTCGAAGGACGACGTCGATACGGACGGCAGCGGCGCCAAGCCGGTGCGGCTGATCTTTCGCGATCATCCATCGTGGGGGAAAAGCAGTTACCTCGTGCTGCAGGCCGGCGACTTCAATTGCCGTGGTGGCTGCAGGGTGAAGGTACGCGTGGATGACGCCGCACCAAAACCGATGGCCGCACTGCGTCCCAAGACCGATGAGGCGATCGCCATGTTCATCAACGACCAGCGCGCGCTGTGGCGGATGGCAGGCAAGGCCAAGACGATCGCGATCGAGTTCCCGGTGAAGGCCGGCGGCACGCGCACGGCCGTGTTCGAGGCGGCAGGACTGGATCGGTCGAAGCTGCCCGGCTGGGACTGACGGCTTGCCCCGTCGTCAGTCCGTCGCCGGCGGGCGTCGAGTGGATTTGCCCGTCCGGGAACGCAGAAAAATCGCGCTGCGTGCTGGCCGCAGGCAACGCGATATCACAGTGCGTAGCCGAACTGCTGCTTGAACTGTTCGTTGAACTCGTCGTAATCAAACCGCTGGTTCTGGGTGCCGGGGTGTTCGACCTTCAGCGCGCCCATCAGGTTGCCGATGCGGCCGATGGTCAGCCAGTCGCAGCCTTTTTCGATGCCGAAGATCAGGCCGGCGCGGAAGGCGTCGCCACAGCCGGTGGGGTCGGTGATGCGGCGCTCGTGCGCGGGCGGGACGTCCCAGGTCGTGTTGTCGGCATGGATCATCGCGCCCTTGGGGCCGCGCGTGACGATGTAGGCCTTGACCTTGCCGGCGATGGTTGTCTCGTTCCAGCCGGTACGTTCCTGCAGCAGGTTGGATTCGTAATCGTTGACGGTGACGTAGTCGGCTTGTTCGATGAACGCGCGCAGTTCGTCGCCGTTGAACAACGGCATCGCCTGGCCGGGATCGAAGATGAAGGGGATGCCGGCAGCGGCGAATTCGGTGGCGTTCTGGATCATGCCCTCGTAGCCATCGGGACTGACGATGCCGATGGTGACGCCGGGCACGTCGCGCACGTGGTTTTCGTAGCTGCGCATCATCGCGCCGGGATGGAAGGCGGTGATCTGGTTGTTGTCCAGGTCGGTGGTGATGAACGCTTGTGGGGTGAACAGCTCCGGGATCTCCTTGACCTGGCCCAGCGGGATGCCGAGGTCTTCGAAGTATTCGCGGTAGGGCGTGAAATCCTGGCCGACGGTGGCCATCGGGATCGGGTCGCCGCCCAGCAACTTGAGGTTATAGGCGATGTTGCCGGCGCAGCCGCCGAACTCGCGGCGCATCCGCGGCACCAGGAACGACACGTTCAGGATGTGCACCTTGTCGGGCAGGATGTGGTTCTTGAACTGGTCGGGGAACACCATGATGGTGTCGTAGGCCAGGGAACCACAGATCAATGCAGACATCGGCAAGGCGCTCCAGGGTGGGCAATGCGGCCTGACGGCCGGCAATGACGAGGGAATTGGCGAGTAAAGACCGGCTAGGTTAACGGGCCGGCTGCAGGGAGGCCAGACGTATCGCAGGCGCCAAGGCTGTCCTGGAAAGACCAATGGGCACCCGGAACGACGCGATTGCATGGGGTTTGGCGGCCGGGTTGCAAAATCCGGGCATATTCGCCCAACGCTTTTTTGTTAGGCTAGCGAACCTGTTTTCACTCCTTCCTCACGGACATTTTCCCCCGATGTTCAAGAAGTTCCGCGGCCTGTTTTCCAACGACCTGTCGATCGACCTCGGCACGGCCAATACCCTGATCTTTGTCCGTGGCCAAGGCATCGTGCTCAACGAGCCGTCCGTGGTCGCGGTGCGCCATGACCGTTCCGGCAATGGCAACCGCACGGTGGCCGCCGTCGGCATGGAGGCCAAGCAGATGCTCGGCCGCACGCCTGGCAGCATCACCACCATCCGGCCGATGAAGGACGGTGTCATCGCCGATTTCACCTACACCGAGGAAATGCTCAAGTATTTCATCCGCAAGGTGCACAAATCGCGCTTCCTGCGGCCCAGCCCGCGGGTGTTGATCTGCGTGCCCTGCGGCTCCACGCAGGTGGAGCAGCGCGCGATCAAGGAGTCGGCGCTGGAGGCCGGCGCCCGCGACGTGTCGCTGATCGAGGAGCCGATGGCCGCGGCGATCGGCGCCGGCATGCCGGTCACCGAGGCGCGCGGCTCGATGGTGGTCGACATCGGCGGCGGCACCACCGAGGTCGCGGTGATCGCGCTGTCGGGCATCGTGTATTCGCAGTCGGTGCGCATCGGAGGTGACCGCTTCGACGAGTCGATCATCAACTATGTGCGCCGCAACCACGGCATGTTGATCGGCGACAGCACCGCCGAGCGGATCAAGATCGAGATCGGCAACGCCTACGCGCATGACCGCGTGATCGAGATGGAAATCTCCGGACGCCATCTCGCCGAAGGCGTGCCGAAGATGATCAAGATCAACTCGCATGAAGTGCTGGAAGCCCTGCGCGAGCCGCTGGCCGGCATCGTCAGCGCGGTCAAGCAGGCGCTGGAACAGACCCCGCCGGAACTGTGCGCCGACGTCGCCGAACTGGGCATCGTGCTGACCGGCGGCGGCGCGCTGTTGCGCGACATGGATCGCCTGCTGTCCGAGGAAACCGGGCTGCACGTGCAGGTGGCCGAAGACCCGCTGACCTGCGTGGCGCGCGGTGGCGGACGCGCGCTGGAATTGCTCGATACGCACGGCAACGAGTTTTTTGCCTACGAATGAAGCGGGAAACAGGACATGGGGCATGGGAAACGGGAGCAGGGGAAACGGGAGCAGGGGAAACGGGAGCAGGGCGTCGGCAATGGGGCAATGGAAACCGAACGAACGCCGGGTAGCTCCCTGCCCCGCCTCGCACGTTTGCCGGCCTGAGCGGCCAATCGTCGATCGTGCGGCGGTCGCCGCGACATCCCGCGTTTCCCGGTCCCGCCGCCCTCTTGCTGGTTTCCGGTCCTAGCACGTGCCTGCCTACGCCAGCCCCACGCCCCCACGCTCCGGCAATGTCGTTGGCACCCTGCGGCTGCTGGCCTACCTGGCCCTGTCGGTCACGCTGTTGATCCTCGACCATCGCGGCGGCTGGCTGGCGCAGATTCGCGCGCAGGCCAACGTCGTGGTGCAACCGCTGTGGTGGGTGGCCGGCTTGCCGGCGCGGCTGGGTGACAGTGTGCGCGACGATGCCGCGACCCGCACCCGCCTGTCCGAGGAAAACCGGCGCCTGCGCAACACCCTGCTGGTCAACGGCGCGCGCCAGGCGCGGCTGCAGGTGGCGGCGGCCGAGAACGAACGCCTGCGCGGCCTGCTGGGCGCGGTCGAGCGCAGCCGATTGGACGTGCAGCTGGCGCCGATCCTGGACATCGACCTGGACCCCACGCGCCAGCGCCTGATCCTCAATGCCGGCAGCCGCAGCGGCGTGCAACTGGGCCAGAGCGTGATCGATGCCGGGGGCCTGGTCGGACAGATCATCGAGGTCACCCCGACGACTGCCACGGTGTTGTTGCTCACCGACCCCGACCATGCGGTCCCGGTGCTGATCGCGCGCACCGGCGTGCGCCTGGTCGCCTACGGCATGGGTCGCAGTGACGAACTGGAGGTCCCGAACATCCCGCTGTCGGGTGACATCAAGGTGGGCGATTCAATCATTACCTCCGGGCTCGGCGGACGCTTTCCACCGGGCTTCCCGGTCGGCACCATCGCCGCATTGCGACCCGACGACAGTCGCGCGTTCGTGGTGGGCGTGCTCACCCCGGCGGCGCAGCTGGATCGCGGTCGCGACGTGCTGTTGCTGCGCAACGTGAAGACCGCGCCGGCTGCAGGTGCTCCGGCAACCTCAAATACCCCGTCGACGACAAAGACCCCGGCGCCGGGAGTCCCGATACCCCAAACGCGGGCATCCCGAACCCAGGCGCCGCGAACCCAGGCGCCACGACCCCAAGCGCCCCAGACCCCGCCAACCCAGACCCCGCCAACCCAGCCCCCGCCATCCCCGGTGCCCACGCCATGAGTCGCGCCCGTCGCAGCTGGCTGCTGCCGGTCAGCGTGGTGCTGGCGCTGCTGCTGGGCCTGTTGCCGATGCCGTTGGCGCTGCAGCCGTTTCGTCCGGATTGGCTGGCGCTGGTGGTGGCGTACTGGGTGATGGAGGATCCCGATCGCGCCGGGCTCGGCTTCGTGTTCGCGATGGGCCTGCTGGGCGACATTGCCTTCGGCGGAATCCTGGGCGAGCAGGCGCTGCGGCTGGTGGTGATGGCCTTCATCCTGCAACGCTTCCGCTCGCAGCTGAGGTTTTTCCCGCTGGCGCAGCAATCACTGGCGATTGGCGGGCTGTTGCTCAACGACCGCGTGGTCAGCGCGGCCGTGCACCTGATGCTTGATGAGCCGCAATTGCCATGGTCGTACTGGTGGGCGCCGCTGGTCGGGATGCTGCTGTGGGCGCCGATATTCCTGCTGTTCGATGCGCTGCGCATCGGCAAGCGCTCAGCGTAGGGTTGCCTGGGCCATGCGCACGATCCGCCGCCGGATGAAAAACCAGTTCGTGGAAACCGCGCAGTTCCGCATGCGCGCGCTGCTGGGTTTCGTGGTGGTGGTGCTGGCCTTGGGCGGGCTTGGGCTGTGGTATTTCAAACTGCAGGTGCTCGACCATGCCGCCTACGCAAAGCGCTCGGAGGCCAACCGCATCAAGCCACGCCCGGTGGTGCCGGCGCGCGGCATCATCTATGACCGCAACGGCCGCATCCTGGCCGATAACGTGCCGGCGTTTCGCCTCGACGTGGTGCCCGAGGATGCCGGCGATCCCAAGGCGTTGATCGCCCGGCTGTCGCAGATCTTCGCGCTGACCCCCGAGGACATCGAGCAGTTCGAGCGCGAACGCAAGGCCAATCGCAGCTTCCGCGTGGTGACCTTGAAACTGCGCCTGGGCGAAGAGGAAATGGCCCGTTTTGCCGTCGACCAGTGGCGATTCCCGGGAGTCAGCGTCGAGCCCTACCTGACCCGGCGTTATCCCTACGGTGCGCTGTTCGCCCATGTCGTGGGCTATGTCGGGCGCACCGATGAAAAGGACATCGAGGCCTACGGCGCCGGCCACGCCCTGTTTCCCTACACCGGGCGCGCGGGCATCGAGCGGTATTACGACGAGGCGTTGCGCGGCAAGGTCGGCTACGAGGAAGTGAAAACCAATGTCGAAGGTCGTGCGCTGGGTCGCGTCGGGCGGATTCCGGCGATTGCCGGGTCCGACTTGCGCCTGGCCGTGGATGTCGACCTGCAGCGCACGATGGTCGAGGCGTTTGGCGACCACGACGGCTCGGCGGTGGCGATCGCGCCTGCAACCGGGGAGATCCTCGCCATGGTGAGCTTGCCCGGCTTTGATCCCAACCTGTTCGTCAACGGGATTTCCAGTGCCGATTACCGCAGCCTGATGGACAACCCGTCGCGACCGTTGTTCAACCGCAACGTGCTGGGCGGTGGCCCGCCGGGGTCGACGGTGAAACCCTTCATGGCGCTGGCCGGGCTCGACAGCGGCCTGCGCCGTGCCCAGGACAAGGTGTTCACCACCGGTGAGTTCCATATCCCCGGGCAGAAGCGCGGCTATCGCGATGCACACGGCGGCAGCGGCTGGGTCGACCTGCACAAGTCGATCGCCGCCTCGGTGAATTACTACTATTACAAGCTTGCCTACGACATGGGCATCAAGCGCCTGGACCACTACATGCGCCACTACGGCTTCGGCGCGCCGACCGGCATCGACCTGGCCGGGGAAACCAGCGGCATCGTGCCGTCGCCGCAGTGGAAGGCCAGGAACAGCAAGGAGCCGTGGTATCCCGGCGAAACCGTGATCGCCGGCATCGGCCAGGGATTCTGGGTGGCGACCACCCTGCAGCTGGCCCAAGGCACCGCGGCGCTGGCCAACGACGGCATGCGCCATCGCCCGCACCTCGCGCGTGAGCGCCGCGACGGCTTTCGCAATCCGTGGGTGGCGCTGCCGCAACCCGCGCCCAAACCCCTCAGTGACCATCCCGCACATATCCGCGCCGTGCAGGGCGGCATGGAGGGCACGATCTACGACGCCGGCGGCACCGGACGGGCGATGGCGGTGGGTGCGTCGTATCGCATGGCCGGCAAGACCGGCACCGCGCAGCGGGTCAGCCGCAAGGGCAACGTCAGCATGAACCCGCATTCGCTGCCGCTGCACCTGCGCCACCAGGCATGGTTCATCGGTTATGCGCCGGCCGCCGAGCCGACCATCGCGGTCGCGGTGATGGTCGAGCACGGTGGTTACGGCGGCAGCACCGCCGCGCCGATCGCGCGCAAGTTGTTCGATACCTGGCTGATCGGCCGTCGGCCCGAGTACGATCCCGACGCGATCCCGGTGACGGTGATCGGCCTTCGCCTTGCACAGGCCGCAGATCCGGATGCGGATTCCGCTGTCGATTCCGCGGCCGCCACGCAGGCGACTTTGGCCGCGTCCGCCGGATCGCGCATCGACGTGCAGGCTGCGGCCAGCGAGACCACGCCTTGAAGGTGATGCTGCGCCAGGCCGCGCCGGGCATCAACGCGCAGGCCGCCTTGCCGCCGCCGACCACCGCCGCCAGCGGGACGGTGCAGTGAACGTCATCCTGCGCTGGCTGCTGGACCTGCTGCTGCGCTTCACCCGGACGCTCGACGGCTGGCTGTGCGCGGCCTTGTTCGGGCTGATGGCCATTGCACTGGCGGTGCTGTACAGCGCCGGGGGCGAGAACGGCATGCAGCTGGTGACCGCCCAGGGCGTGCGATATGCCGTGGGTCTTGCGGCGATGTGGGGACTGTCGCGGGTGACGCCGTTGCGCCTGCGTGACATCACCCCGACCGCGTATGCGGCGACCCTGCTGCCCTTGCTGCTGGTGCTGGTCATCGGCACCGGCAAGCATGGCCAGCACTGGATCGACCTCAAGCTGTTTTATTTCCAGCCATCTGAATTGCTCAAGCTCAGCCTGCCGATGATGGCGGCGTGGTACCTCAATCGACAATTGCTGCCGCCCCGATGGACGGCCGTGCTGGTGACCTGCGTGATCATCGCGGTGCCCACGGCCCTGGTGATGCTGCAGCCGGATTTCGGTACCGCCATCCTGGTGGCGATCAGCGGGGCCTTCGTGCTGTTCTTGGCCGGCCTGCAGTGGTGGTGGTTTGCGGTGGCCTTTGGCAGCATCGCGGCGGCCGCGCCGGTGGCGTGGTACTGGTTCCTGCGGCCGTACCAGCAGGATCGCATCCTCACCTTCCTCGACCCGGAATCCGATCCGCTCGGCACCGGCTGGAACATCATCCAGTCGAAGATCGCGATTGGTTCGGGCGGGATGACCGGCCAGGGTTGGGGCCAGGGCTCGCAGTCGCACCTGAACTACCTGCCCGAACACACCACCGATTTCATTTTTGCAGTGCTGGCCGAAGAGTTCGGCTGGATCGGCGTCGCCATCGTGCTGGCACTGTATCTGTTCGTGATCGGTCGCTGCCTGTGGATCGCCGCGCAAGCCCGCGATGGCTATGCGCGCCTGCTGGCCGGGAGTCTTGGCCTGGCGTTTTTTGTTTACGTCGTCGTCAACGGCGGCATGATTTCCGGGCTGTTGCCGGTGGTCGGCGTGCCGATGCCACTGCTGAGCTATGGCGGCACGGCGGCGGTCTCGCTGTTGGCAGGATTGGGCGTGGTGATGTCGGTGCGCAACCATCGTCCGCTGCATGGCTAAGCGCCCGGCGATCGCCGCGAGCGTTTTCGTGTCGCGGCTGTCGCGGATGAGGCAGGCGCGCATATGCGCGGATAACACCTTGAAGAAGGTGCGCAATGCCCGTCATCGCAATCCCGCAGCGATGACGACCGGCGTGACGATTTGAAGTGGCGCAGGCGCTTTGCCTGACCGGTGTCCATCGTGTAATCCATGGCCAATGCGCCGGCTTTCCGGATCGAGCGCAGGGCTGAACCACGCAGGCTCGGCGCACGCCGTCGGGGTTCGAGTAGCGTGCATCGCGTGCTACCCTCGCGCCGATGAGCCGACGCACGTTTACCGCCTGTTTGCCCGTATTGCTGTCCATCGCATTGGTTCCACTGATGCTGGCCGGATGCGCCACCGCAACGCCGCCGCCTCCGGCCACGATCACGCCAGAGGCGACCGTGGTCCCGGCCTTGCTGCCGAAGATCCCGCAACCGCCCGAACGCCCGTTAGCGCCACCTGCGGTGACCGATCCGGCCATTGCGCAGGCGCAGCGCATCGATGCTTTCGTCGATTACACGGCCACGACATACAACGTCGCCCCGCAGACGATCCGCGCCACCCTGGCGCAGGCGCAGTACAAGCAGGGCATCATCGATGCAATGTCGCGGCCGGCGGAAAAAGTCCGACCGTGGCGCGACTACCGCCCGATTTTCATCAACGATGCGCGCATCGATGGTGGCCGCGCGTTCTATGCGCAAAACCGCGTCGCGCTCGATCGCGTGGCGGCGACGACCGGGGTGCCGCCCCAATACATTGTCGCGATCATCGGGGTGGAAACCAGCTACGGCAAAATCACCGGCAACTATCGCGTGCTCGATGCGCTGTACACGCTGGCGTTCTCGCATCCCAGGCGCGCGCCGTTCTTTGCCGGTGAACTGGCGCAACTGTTTGCGCTGGTGAAGGAGGAGCCGCAACTCGACATCCTCACCCTCAAGGGCAGCTATGCAGGGGCGATGGGCATGGGCCAGTTCATGCCGTCGAGCTATCGCAACTGGGCGAAAGATGGCGATGGCGATGGCCGTCGCGACCTGCTCACCCACACGCCCGACGTGTTTGCCTCGATCGCCAATTATTTTGTCGTGCACGGATGGCAGCGCGGCGGCGCGGTGGTAGCGCGTGCCACGCGCGATGCCGACGCTGCGGATTTCGTGCCTGACGCATTGGACCCGATTTATCCGCTGGCCAATCTTGCCGAGCGTGGTTATCGCCCGCAGCCGGGCCAGCCGCTCGCCGATGGCGCCACGCTGCTGTCGCTGGATGGTGAAGCCGGCAAGGAATACTGGCTGGGTTACCGCAATTTCTACGTCATCACCCGCTACAACCATTCACCGATGTATGCCCTGGCCGTGGAGCAGCTGGCGCAGGCGATTGCCGGGGACGACGCGCGATGAAGGCATTGCTGCCGCGCGCGCCGATCTGGATGTTTGCGTTGGCCTCGTCGGCATGTTTGATGGCATGTACCGGTGCACCCAGCAAGTCCACGCCACCGCATGCGGTCGGCAAGGCAACACCAACCGCCCCGGCGCGGCGCGGCGATAAGAAAGTATCGCCGTATGCGCCTGCCCAGGAAGACCTCGGCAAGCGCGGCCACTACACCGCCGGTGGCCTGTACGCCCCGCATATCCAGGACAGCGCGCCGACCGAGGCCATCGACGTCGACGCCATTCCCGAGCCTGAAGTCACCAACGAACCCCGCTCGTCGTATGGCAACCGCTCGCCGTACAAGGTGCTGGGAAAATCCTACGAGGTGCGCGACCGCGCCAAGGGGTATGACGAGTCCGGCCTGGCGTCGTACTACGGCAACAAATTCCATGGTCGTCGCACCTCCAACCTGGAGGTGTACGACATGTACGCCTTCACCGCCGCGCACAAGACGCTGCCGTTGCCCAGCTTCGCGCGCGTGACCAACCTGGACAATGGCAAATCGGTAATCGTGCGCGTCAACGATCGCGGCCCGTTCCATGAGGGACGCATCATCGACCTGAGCTACGCCGCCGCCGTCAAACTGGACATCCAGTCGCGTGGCACCGGCCGGGTCGAGGTGCGTGGCCTGAGCCCGGGCGAATCCGCGCGCCAGGATTACGACGCCGTGGCCGCGCATGGCACGCCCGGTCGCGACCTCCCGACAGCAAGACCGGTCGCCCTGCCTGCCGGTAGCGGCGCCTTGAAATTGCCGCCGGGCGTGCGCATCGCCACCGGCAAGCCGCAGCCGGCGCCGCCCAGCGCGATGGACACGCTGCTCGAAGGCGTCCTGCCCAGTGCCCGTGCCAGCGAGCGCCCCTTGCCCCTGAGTGTCAGGCCCCTGAGTGCCAGGCCCCTGAATGTCATGCCTGCAACTGCCGAGCCTGCCAATGTGATGCATGCCGCTGCGCAGCCTGCAGCTGCAACGGCAGGCGCGTCGGCCACCGCCGCGTCGGTTGTCGCCAAGCCTGCCAGCGACCTGGATTGGCGCTTCGACATGCGCCAGGACGGCAAGGCGATGACCGCCGATCAGTTCGATGCGTGGATGAAGTCGCGGCGCGCGCGCGTGGCGACCGGCAAGGCCGGCACGCCTGATCCTTCGGGTTCGGCCGCGCCGGCCGTGGTGGCATCGCGTGGTCGCAAGGCCGGCACCACCCCGGCCGCTGAAACCCTGGTGGCCGCGCGGGTGGCCGATGCCGCGTCGCCACGCGCGTCAGCGGGGCCGGCAGCACCGCGCGTCGCATCGTTGCCGGCATCTGCATCAATATCGCCCATCGCATCGGGCGCTGGCATGACCTTGCAGGTGGCTGCGTTCGGCGCACGCGCCAATGCCGAACGCGCGCTGGCGATGTTGCGCGGCGCCGGCGTTGACGATGCGCGCCTGCTCGATGGCCTGTCAGCGGGCAAACAGGTCTGGCGGCTGCGCGTGGGCCCGGTGGCCAGCGCACGGATCGCGGAACTGTCGGCCCGTGTCGCCGGTCTTGGCTTCGGCCAGCCCCAACTCGTTCGCGAGTAGGATTTTCTTTCCCCCGCCGCGTGTCCCAGCGGTTTTCCCGGAGTTTTGTTGTCAATGAAAGTGACTGCTGTCCCGCGCCTCGTGTTGTCTGCAAGCCTGTTTGCCACTGTCCTCACCGGCGCGTTGGGAATTGCCATCGCCCAGCCGCAACCCGTGCTGCCTGCGCCGGCGTCCGCCGCGCTCAGTGACAGTTTGCCGATCCCGCCGCCGCCCGCACCCAAGGTGTCGAAGGCCTGGGTGCTGCTGGATTACGCCACCGGCCAGGTACTGGCCGGGGAAAATATCGATGAACGCGTCGACCCGGCCAGCATCACAAAGGTGATGACGTCCTACGTGCTGGCCGCCGAGATGAAGGCCGGCAAGATCAAGCGCGATGACATGGTGCTGATGAGCGAAAACGCCTGGCGCCAGGGCGGCGCCGGCACCGATGGCAGCTACAGCGGATTCGAGGTCAACAAGAGCGCGCCGTTGATCGACATGGAAAAAGGCATGGTGGTGCAATCGGGCAATGACGCGGCGATCGCGCTGGCCGAACACGTTGCCGGCAGCGCCGAGGCGTTCGCGTCGCTGATGAACGCGTACGCGGCCAAGATCGGCATGAAGAACTCGCACTTCGTCAATCCGCACGGGCTCACCGCCGAAGGCCATTACGCCAGCGCACACGACCTGGCCCTGCTGGGACGCGCGTTGGCAAGGGATTTCCCCGAGGCCTACAGCTACAACAAGATCAAGGAATTCACCGTCGGCCCGATCACCCAGCGCAACCGCAACCTGCTGCTGTGGCGCGATGCGAGCGTGGATGGCATCAAGACCGGGCATACCTCCAGTGCCGGCTATTGCCTGATGGCGTCGGCCAAGCGCGGCGACCAGCGCCTGGTCAGCGTGGTGATGGGCGACACCAGCGAGAACCAGCGCGCGGTTGATTCACAGGCGCTGCTCAACTGGGGTTTCCGTTTTTTCGAGACGCACAAACTCTACGACGCCAACACGATGGTGGCCAAGCAGAAGGTGTGGAAGGGCAAGACCGACGAGGTCCAGCTGGGCGTGGCGCAGTCGCTGCTGGTAGGCATGCCACGCGGCAAGTATTCGAAGCTCAAACCGTCGATGGACGTGCCCAAGACACTGGTGGCGCCGATCGCGAAGGGCCAGAAAGTGGGAACCGTCAAGGTGGTGCTCGACGGCAAGACCATCGCCACCGCACCCCTGGTGGCATTGAACGCCATCGAGGAAGCCGGCTTCTTCGGTCGCCTGTGGGACGCGTTCTGGATGTGGTGGGATTCGGCCTGATCACACGCCCGGGCATTGGCCCATGAAATGCAGTGGGTATTGAAATCACCAGGGCCGGCGCAAGCCGGCCTTTTCCTGTTTTGGCAACCAGGCCGCGTCGCGGGTGATCAGATGCGCAGCCACCACGGCACCGCCAGCAATGCCGCGCCTACCAGCACCAGCGCCCAACTATTGGCGACGAAGTAGGGGAACACCATCAGCAGCAGGCCGCAGGCCAGCGCGACCGGCGCCCGCTGCCGTTTGCCGTAGATGAAATACCCAAGCCCGAATGAACCAAACAACAGGCCCCACCACAGTGTCGCCTCGCTCATCGGCTGGATCTCCTCGCGCCATCGACCGCCACTATCTTGCGCGCAGGCACGCCGCGCAAGGCAGCGGGCGCAGGAGATCAGGCGCAGCAGGCCAGGTCCTGCAGACCAGTGCCTGCAGATCAGCCCCTGGCGATCAGTCGCCGGTGGTGCCGCGCTCGTTGAGGACCAGGCGCGCCAGGGTGGCCTTGCCCGGCAGGCGGCAGGTGAGGGTGAACGGCGTCCACGAATACATGGGCGCCTGGATGTCGCGGATCGGCATCGTCCCGGACATCGTGGCGGGCAGTGACAGCGACTTGCTGTAAGTCATCACGCCATACATGAACGATGACCCGGCCGTGGCGGTGCAGGCGATCGCCGCATCTGCGTTGCCAGCCTTGAAGTAAAGCTGCAGGTCGGCCTGGTTGGATGGGCTATACCAGCCGTTTTCAGCATCGCTGGTAAAGCCGCACAGCACGTACTCGTCACTATCGCCGCGGGCACTGACGCCGCCGGACAGGTACAACAATTCGTCCCAGCTGGTACCTGCGCCGTAGGGCATGCATGCGGTGCCGGGACTGGTCTTGTAATCGGCATCGGCGACGCTGGGCGCGCCCAGCGTGGCCAGCGCGGCGGCCAGCACCAGCATGGTGGTCTTTGCCATCGGGGACATGGCAACGCGTGAGGGGATCATCATGAGGTTCATGCCGGCATTCCTTGGTGTGCGATGGCGTGGGGGTGGGGCGTGGGGGAGCGGGGCGTGGGGGAGCGGGGCGTGCAGAAGCGGGTCATGGCGTCAGTGCCCCGGACGAATACCAGGCATTGACCTCGACGCGGCCATCGGCCAGCTGCCGTGGCATCACCGCGCCGTAGGGCAGCGTGTCGACCAGCTGCATCGTCAATCGTTGCGTGGTCTGCTCGGCCATCGACGGGTCGCTGTAATACGCGGTGATGCGGCAGGTGCTGCTGTGGCAGCGGGTGTTGACGTTCGAGGGCGCGGCCAGGCTCGCCGTGGTCAGCCGGGCGGGATCGAAGAACGCATCGATGCTGCGTTCGGTGCGTGCGGCCCACGCCCCGTCGAGGGGTTCTGCAATGAAGTTCGCGTCCAGGGTGCGGATGTTGGCTTCCACGGCCGCCAGCATGTCCGCGTGCGTCGGCGCTTCGGGCGGCGGTCCGGAAGGCTGGCGTCGGGCCGAATCGGCGGTGATGGGCGCCGACGCGGTGGCTGCAATGACCGTGGAAGCCTCATCGGAATCGTGCCGGCTGCCGGCATGGACCGAGGTATCCGCCGCGCCCGCCGTCGTGTACAGCATTTCGGCGGCGGCACGGGGCCGCAACGTCACCGCGACCAGCGCGATGACGACCGCTACCAACAACCACGGCAAAATCCTGCTGACTTGCATGACATCCGCTCCGGGAAGAAATAAAGGGCGCCTGTCTCGCGCGGCGGCAGGTGCCGGCGTGGATGTGTGCGTCCGTATGTGGATAAAGACGAAATGCCGGGCTTGAAGCGGACATCGGCGCGAATACGGCAATGACAGGCTTGCGATCGCCCCGTGCAGGCCCGATATTCCGGCCATGGACATCCATTCCGACAATCCCGGGCACGGCTTCCAGTTCCCCGGCACATTCGAGCTCACCGCCATGGGCCCGGCGACGGCAGGCCTGGAAGCCGAGATTCCGCGACTGCTGGCGGCTGCCGGCATCCAGGTGCTGGATGAAAGCATCTCGTGGCGCAGCTCCAGCACCGGCAAGTTTGTCTCGGTGAAGCTGAGTTTCCGGGCCGGGGATCGCGCGCAATACGACGCCGCGCACGCGGCCTTGCGTGCGCATCCGGAAGTGAAGTGGACGCTGTAGAAGCAGCTGTCCGGGCGGCCGTGCGTCCACAGGCCCGGGCGCGCGCAAATGCGGTGGTGCGTGATTTGCAGCGGCAGCCGTATGAGCCGGTCTGGCGCGCAATGCAGCGCTTCACCGATGCGCGCAATGACGACACGCCCGACGAGGTCTGGGTGGTCGAACACGATCCGATCTTTACCCTCGGCCAGGCCGGCAAGCCCGAGCACGTGTTGATGGCCGGCGACATTCCCGTGCTGCATGTCGATCGCGGCGGCCAGGTCACCTACCACGGCCCTGGCCAGGTGGTGGTGTACCCGCTGCTCGATCTCAGGCGCCTGAAGATCGGCGTGCGCGATTACGTGCATCGCATCGAGCAGGCGATCATCGACACGCTGGTCCCATGGAACATCGCTGCCATGCGTCGCGATGGCGCGCCCGGTGTGTATGTCAATGAGGCCAAGGTGGCCGCGCTTGGCATCCGCGTACGGCGCGGCTGCACGTTCCACGGATTGGCCTTCAACGTGGCGATGGACCTGGAACCGTTTGCTCGCATCAACCCCTGCGGTTACGCCGGGCTGCAGGTGACCTCGGTGCTAGACTTGGGCGGCCCATCCAGCCCGGATGCGATCAAGCCGGTGTTGCTGGATCAGTTGGCGAAACAGTTCGGGCTCCGGCTCGAACCAGCGTCGACAATCACGCGCTCCGTTTTTCCATAGGCAGCATTCCAGCCGCGGATCAACGCGGATCAACGTCGATCAACTCCCGTGCGGTTTTATCCGTGCCTGCCCGCAGCAAAAACACCAACACCATGACCGAATCCACCGCCAAAGCCATCCCGTTGCAGGTTGTTTCCACCTCGGCTCCCGCATCGCTGGAAGCCGGCGTCAAGCAGGTGGCCGGCGACAAGATCGCGCGCTCCCCGGTGCAGTTCGCCGATGCGCCGGTGCTGCGCAAGCCGTCGTGGATCCGCGTGCGCATCCCCAGCAATGGCGCGGTTGCCGCGCTCAAGGCCAAGCTGCGCAAGAACCGCCTGGTCACCGTGTGCGAGGAAGCCAGCTGCCCGAACATCCACGAGTGTTTTGGCCATGGCACCGCCACCTTCATGATCCTGGGCGAGGTCTGCACGCGCCGCTGCAGCTTTTGCGATGTCGCCCACGGCCGGCCCAAGCCGCCGGACGCCAGCGAACCCCTGAACCTGGCCAACACCATTGCCGACATGGCCCTCAAATACGTGGTGGTGACCAGCGTCGACCGCGATGACCTGCGCGATGGCGGCGCCCAGCATTTCGTCGACTGCATCGCCGCGATCCGCGCGCAGACGCCGAGCACCAGGATCGAGATCCTCACCCCGGACTTCCGCGGCAAGGGCCGCATGGAGCGCGCGCTGGAGATCCTCGCGACCAATCCGCCGGATGTGTTCAACCACAATGTCGAAACCGTGCCGGAGCTGTATCGCAACGTGCGCCCGGGCGCTGATTACCAGTGGTCGCTGACCCTGCTGCAGAAATTCAAGGCGCAGCATCCGCACATCCCGACCAAGTCCGGGATCATGCTTGGCCTGGGCGAGGACATGCAGCAGGTGCAGGGCACCCTGCGCGACCTGCGCGCGCACGACGTCAACATGGTCACCATCGGCCAGTACCTGCAGCCCAGCGCACACCACCACCCGGTGCTGCGTTACTGGACGCCCGATGAATTCAAGGCGCTGGAGGTCTACGGCATGGCACTGGGCTTCAGCCACGTCGCGTCCGGCCCGCTGGTGCGCTCGTCCTACCATGCCGACCAGCAGGCTGCCGAAGCTGGCGTGGCCAGCTGACCCCGGCACAGTCGCGGCGCGTATTTCGTGCACGACAGGCTGGCGATCCGTTCACATCCATGGCGGTTGGCGCAGGTAGAGTGGATTTCGCGGCCTTTTGCAACTTTCAGCACTGTTCCGCCGTCCATATCGGGCGCCAGACTCCCTTCCGTCCTGCAGATGGCCACCCCGCGGCCCGAGTGAATGCATGAAATTTTCCCGCACCCTGTCGGTTTCCCTGATCGCGCTGGCCCTGGCCCTGCCATTGGCCCTGATGGCGCGCGGCGATGGTGCCGCACTCCCGTCCACCGCCAATGCCGACCAGGCCACCACCTCCAAGCTGGTCTACGGCCTGCTGTCGGACAGTCGCTATGCCTATCGCCCGCGTCCGTTTGATGCCGCGCTGTCGGCCGATGTATTCAAGCGCTATCTGGACACGCTCGACAGCAGCAAGCTGTTTTTCACCGCGCAGGACATGGCGAAATTCGCGCCCTACAAGTCCGGGCTGGGCACCGCGATCAAGACCGGGCAACTGGATCCGGCGTTTGCGATCTTTGCGCTGTACAAACAGCGCGTGAGCCAGCGCGTGGCGTATGCACGCAGCCTGCTCAAGCAGGACATCTTTGATTTCAGCGGTACCGATCGCTGGTCGTACGACCGCAAGGATGCGCCGTGGGCGGCCAACGATGGCGAACTCGACCAGCTGTGGAAGCAGTCCGTGCGCAACGACTGGCTGCGCCTGAAGCTGGCGGGCAAGAAGTCCGACGACATCCGCACTACCCTGGACAAGCGCTACGCCAACCTTGCCAAGACGCTGGCTGAACTCGATGGCACCGACGCGTTTCAGAGCTTCCTCAACGCCTACACCTCCGCGATCGATCCGCACACCGATTACTTCGATCCACGCAGTGCCGACCGTTTCAACCAGAGCATGTCGCTGTCACTCGAAGGCATCGGCGCGCAGTTGCAAAAACAGGATGACGTGGTGGTGATCCGCGAAGTCATCGCTGGCGGCCCGGCGGCGCTCAGCAAGAAGTTCACTCCGGGCGATCGCATTGTCGGCGTCGGCCAGGGCACCAGTGGGGCGATGGAAGACGTCGTCGGCTGGCGTATCGACGACGTGGTCGAAAAGATCAAGGGTGCCAAGGGCACCCAGGTCAGGCTTGACGTGATTCCCGCAGACATGGGCATGGACAGCAAGCCCAACCGGGTCGTGCTCACGCGCGCCAAGATTCGCCTTGAAGAGCAGGCCGCGAAGTCCGAAATCATCGCGTTGCCGGCCAAGGGCGATGCGCCGGCGCGCCGCATCGGGGTGATCAAGCTGCCGGCGTTCTACCAGGACTTCGAGGGTCGCCGCAAGAACAGCGACAACTACGCGTCGGCCACCCGCGACGTGGCCAAGCTGCTGGGCACGTTTCGCACGCAGGGCCTCGACGGGGTGGTGATCGATCTGCGCAACAACGGCGGTGGTTCGCTCAGCGAAGCGGTTGAACTGACCGGATTGTTCATCGACAAGGGCCCGGTGGTGCAGGTGCGCGAATCCGGCGGCCGCGTCAGCGTCGAAGGCGATCGCGATAGCGGCGTGGCGTGGGATGGCCCGTTGGCGGTATTGACCAATCGCGGCTCGGCATCGGCGTCGGAGATCTTTGCCGGCGCGATCCAGGATTACGGTCGCGGACTGGTGATCGGCGAGACCACGTTCGGCAAGGGCACGGTGCAAAACCTGGTCGATCTGGACCGCTGGCCGGGCAACGAAGGCAAGCGCTACGGCCAGGTCAAGCTGACCATCGCGCAGTTTTTCCTGCCCGGTGGCAGCAGCACGCAGAACAAGGGCGTGGTGCCGGACATCCGCTTCCCGGTGATGGTCGATGCCTCGCAGTTTGGCGAGAGCACCTACGACAACGCATTGCCATGGTCGCGCATCGCCCCGGTGCCGCACACGCAGTACGGCAACTTCGCGCCGCTGTTGCCCAAGCTGGAAGCCAAGCACGCGGCGCGCGTGGCCAGCGACAAGGAGTTCCAGTGGTTCGAGGAGGACGTCAAGGAATTCCGCGCCGAGCAGGCCAAGAAGTATCTTTCGCTCAACGAGACCGAGCGTCGCGCCGAACGCGATCGCCAGGAAACCAAGCGCAAGTCGCGACAGGAGCAGCGCAAGACATTGGGATTGGCGCTGGATCCGCTGGCTGACAATGCCGCCGACGATGGCTTGCAGGCCAGCGAGCGCAATATCGCCGCCGATGCCGCGCGTGAGAAGGCGGCCGAGAAGGCCCCCGATCCGCTGCTGCGTGAATCGGCCGCGATCCTCGGCGATGCCGTGCAATTGCTCGACAACGACCACGTGTTGTCGGCGCAGGTCTTGCCCGAAGCCAAAGTGCCAGGGCACTGGGCCGATTAGCGATCGCATCGGCGGCGCGAGACGGCCGCTGATGACATGTCTTCGACAACGGGCGCCGCGTGCGTCCGTTGTCATTTCTGTTGTCGCCATCCATCCGCTTGGTTTGCGTGCCTCGGAAAACACGGCCGCTGGATATCTTGCCTTGGGCTTGAGCATCACCGCGCCGGCTTCCACGCCCGCATCCAACTGCCCGGCATCGCCTCCCGCCTGCCCGCGAAGGCAGGCGAACGATTTGCGGAAAACGACGCTGGCCAGATTGCCGGATCGAAGTGCCTGTGAGCCGCACTGTTGCATCGGCAAACGCGATGGACAGCGTAAAATAGCCGCAGCCTCGCGGGCGTCGTGTTTGCCGATACCGATGACGATGCCGTAGTTGCCGGCCCCATTACCCGACTGGATTGCCCATGAGTGCCGCGTCGCCATCGCCACGGAGCGCTTCCGCATTCGCCATCGCCGCTGCGCTGGCGGTGCTTTACGTCATCTGGGGTTCGACGTATCTGGGTATCCGGTTCGCGCTGGAGGGCGGTTATCCGCCACTGCTGATGGCGGGGCCACGCTTCCTTGTCGCCGGCACGATCCTGTTCGCGGTGTTGCGCTGGCGCGGGATGGCGATGCCCACGCCGCGGCAATGGCGCAACAGTGCCTTCATGGGTGCGCTGCTGCTTGGGCTTGGCAACGGGCTGGTCTGCATCGCCGAGCAGTCGGTGTCCTCCGGGCTCGCTGCCGTCGCAGTGGCATCAGCGCCGCTGTGGATTGGGTTGTTCTCGGCGTTGCGCGGCCAGCATCCGCCGCGCATCGAATGGGTCGGGCTCGGGATTGGGTTCATCGGTGTGCTGTGGCTCAACGCCGGCAGCACGCTCACCGCCTCGCCGATGGGCCTGGTTGCGCTGTTGATCGCGCCGATCGCATGGGCGTTTGGTTCGGTGTGGAGCAAGGGCCGCGACCTGCCATCGCCCTTCATGGGGGCTGCCGCGCAGATGTTGTGCGGCGGCGCGCTGATGCTGGTGGTGGGCCTTGCGATCGGTGAACGCTTTGATGGCATGCCATCGGCAAAGGGCACGTTTGCGGTCGCGTATCTGGCTGGATTCGGCTCGATCATCGCGTTCTCGGCCTACATCTGGCTGCTGCACCACGTGCGCGCCACGCTGGCGGGCAGCTATGCCTACGTCAATCCGGTGATCGCGGTGATATTGGGTGCGTGGCTGGCGGCCGAACGTTTCAGCGTGCACGACATCGGGGCGATGCTGGTGATCCTGTTTGGCGTGGTCGTGATCGCGCTGTCGAGGGCGCTTACGTTCAAGGCCGCTGGAGCCTCGGCATGATGCCGGCACCACTGGACCGTCGCGGCGTGTGGGTGGCCGTTGCCACGTTCGCGCTTTGCGTGATGCCGCTGTACTGGCACCTGCTCAAGGCCGTGCCGTCGCTGCAGATCATCGCCCACCGCATTGTCTGGAGCACGCTGCTGGTATGCGGTTGGCTGCTGTGGAAATACGGCCGCGCCTGGTGGCGCGAGACGCTGGCGACGCCGCGCGCGTCGTGGATGCTGGCGATCAGCGGCACCTTGATCGCGCTCAACTGGGGCCTGTACATCTGGGCGGTCAACGCCGGCCATGTGGTCGAGACCAGTCTTGGATATTTCATCAATCCGCTGCTCAACGTGGTGCTTGGCGTGGTGGTGCTGCACGAGCGCCTGAACCGCGTGCAGTGGCTGTCGACCGCGATCGCGGCCGGCGGCGTGCTGTGGCTGACGTTCAATTACGGCGATTTTCCGTGGATCGCGATTGCGCTGGCGTTTTCGTTCGGCATCTATGGCCTGATTCGCAAGGTGGTCGCGGTGCCGCCGGTGCGCGGACTGGGCGTTGAAAGCCTGTACCTGGTACTGCCGGCGCTGGTGCTGCTGCTGTGGGGTGAAAGCCAGGGCCAGGGTGGGTTCCTGTCGTTAAACGACAACCCCGGCTGGGGCTGGCAGCTGGACGCGTTGCTGATATTCGGCGGCGCGCTGACGGCGCTGCCGTTGATCGGGTTTGCCTACGCGGTGCGAAGGATTCCCTTCTCCGTGGTCGGGCTGCTGCAATACATCGCGCCGACCCTGCAATTGCTGTGCGGCGTACTGGTGCTGGGCGAGAGCTTCGACCGCGATCGCGCGATTGGTTTCGTGTTGATCTGGATTGCGCTGGCCGTGTTCATCGCCGATGGCTGGTGGCGCGCACGCCAACGTCCGGTGCCGCTGTTGCCGGCCTGAGGCAGGTCGTGGTTGCGCGAAGACGCCTGCACCCGAATTCCGCGTACGTCGTGGCGTGGCTTCGAACTGCGGTGGTTGGTTTGCCTGCTTCCCCATTCGCAGCAAATCCCCGGCGTGCGCCGTCGACGTAGAATGGATCCGTGAATTTCCGTATCCGCGCCATCACCCTGGATCTCGACGACACCCTGTGGCCGTTCGCGCCGATCGGTGAGCGCATCGAGCACGTGATCGATGCGTGGATGCGCGAACACAGTCCGTGCACCGCCGCGCGTTTTCCGGCGGCGGACATGCGCGCATTGCGCGATCGGGTGTTCACCGAGAACCCGCACTTGATGCACGACCTGGGCGCGTTGCGACGGTTGACCCTGCACCGCGCATTGACTGAAAGCGGCGGCGATCCCGCGTTGGCCGACGCCGCCTACGCTGCGTTTTATGACGCGCGCAACCAGGTTGAGTGCTATCCCGACAGCATCGCCGCGCTGCAGCGCATCGCCGCGCAGGTGCCGGTGGCGGCGCTGACCAACGGCAATGCCGACCTGCAGCGCATCGGCCTGTCGCAACATTTCTGTTTCAACCTTGCCGCGCGCGAACATGGCGCGGCCAAGCCCGCGGCCAGCATCTTCCTTGCCGCCTGCACGCGCCTGGAGTGCGCGCCAAGCGACGTGCTACATGTTGGCGACCACATCGAGATGGATGTGCTTGGCGCCGCGCGCGCCGGACTGCGCAGCTGCTGGATCAACCGTGATGCGCAGCATTGGCCGCACGACGACGTGCAACCCGACCTGCATTTCGCGACCCTCACCGCATTGGCCGACTGGCTCGATGCGAATCCGCCCCACGACGCCAAGGCTGCCCACGCATGAACCTGCCCAACGGATTTGCCGCGCACGATCCCGCCTTGAAACCACGCCCGCTGCATGTGCTCAGCCGCGACGGACTGGATGCGTGGCGCGCGCGCCAGCCGCAGGCGGTGGTGGACTGGATGTTGGCGCATGGCTGCGACGCATCGCCCGGATCGATGTTGTCGCTGCCGGGCGCGGATGGTGGATTGGCCGGCGCCGTGCTTGGTGTCGGTGATCCGCTTGATCCGTTTTCGTACGCGCATGCGCCGCAGGCCCTGCCACCGGGACATTGGCAGCTGGACGGCGAACCTGATGACGCGACGCGCCGCGCGATGCAGCTGGGCTGGGGCCTGGGCGCCTATCGCTATGCCCGCTATCGCGATCCACAGCGCACGCCCGCGCAGCTGGTGCTTGCCGACCTCGATCCGGAAACCGCGGACCTGCTTGCCGCCTGCGTGCGCGTGCGCGACCTGGTCAACACGCCCACCCAGGACATGGGGCCGGCGCAGCTGGAGCAGGTTGCACGCCAGATCGCGCAACGACACGGCGCGGACTTCGACAGCATCGTCGGGGATCAATTGCTGGAACAAAATTGTCCGTCCATCCACGCCGTCGGTCGCGCGTCGCATCGCGCGCCACGGCTTCTGGTGTTGCGTTGGGGCCAGTCCTCCCACCCGCATGTCGCGCTGGTCGGCAAGGGCGTGTGCTTCGATACCGGCGGCCTGGACGTCAAGGCCGCCGATGGCATGCGCAACATGAAAAAGGACATGGGCGGTGGCGCCCATGCATTGGCGCTGGCCGAACTGATCATGGCGCGCAAGCTGCCGCTGCGGATCACGCTGCTGATCGCGGCGGTCGAAAATGCCATCGGCCCGGATGCGTTCCGGCCCGGCGAGGTGGTCGCCACGCGCAAGGGCGTGCACGTGGAGATCGACAACACCGATGCCGAAGGCCGCGTCATCCTTGCCGATGCGCTCACCTATGCCGGCGAGCAGGATCCGGAACTGCTGATCGATTTCGCCACGCTCACCGGTGCGGCGCGGATCGCCTTGGGCCCCGACCTGCCGGCGCTGTACAGCAACGATGACGCGCTTGCGAACGACTGGCTGGCGGCCGGCACGCGAGTGCGCGACCCGCTGTGGCGGATGCCGCTGTGGCGCCCGTACCTGCGTTACCTCACCAGCAACGTTGCCGACATCGCCAACTCCAGCGCGTCGCGCATGGCCGGCAGCATCACCGCCGCGCTGTATCTCGAACGCTTCGTGCCGGCGCAGCAGAAATGGGCGCATCTCGATGTCTATAGCTGGAACGACAGTGACCGCCCCGGCAAGCCCACCGGTGGTGAAGCACAGGGCCTGCGCGCCGCGTACGCGATGTTGAAGCAGCGATATCCGTAGGTCGGGGGCCACGCACCCAACGACGTTTGTTGGCGTTGGGAGCGTGACATCCGCCTGCGGCGCCACGCGATCGCATCCCATGCATGGAAGCATGCTGGAAGCGCGGCCGGGGCTACGCCTGTTCGACGCGATTGCGGCCGTTGCGCTTGGCCCGGTACAGCGCCTCGTCCGCCGTGCGCAGCAAGGTGTCCGGATCGCCGCCGTTCTCCGGGAAGGCGCTGACCCCGATGGATACCGTGACCTGCGGCAATTCATTGCCCAGGTACGACACACGCATCGCCTCGACGGCGCTGCGGATCGTCTCGGCGCGCTGCATCGCGACCTCGATCCCGGCCTCGGGCAGGATCAAGGTGAACTCCTCGCCGCCATAGCGACAGGCAATGTCCTCGGCGCGGGAGTGCGCCTGCAACAACTTGCCGAACTGCGCCAGCAGCGCATCGCCGCCGGCGTGGCCGTGGACGTCGTTGAATGCCTTGAAGTGGTCAATGTCCAGCATCATCAGCGACAGCGGCAGCTGCCGGCGCGCGCAGCGCGCGAGTTCGCGGGTGGCCGACTCCTCCAGGTAGCGCCGGTTGAACAGGCCGGTCAATGGCTCGCGGATCGACTGCAGGCGCAGGCGTTCGCGCAGTGACAGGTTGGACAAACTCATAGACAGCTGCTCGGCGACCGCCTCGATGATGTCGGCCCGCGACAGGAATCCATCGTCGTCATCCGACAGGTACAGCAGGCCGAGCTGCACGCCCTGCGCCGACAGCGGGATGCAGGCAGTGGCAACGCAGGCGTGGTCCGGTGGGCCGACGTGCGCGCACTGCGCCGCGCTGGCATCCGCGACGAGGTGTGGCTGGCCGCGTCGCAGCGCCCAGCACGACTCGGGCATCAGCGTTTCGGCACTCGCCGCGCGGTGCTGGCCCCAATGCAGGACCGCCTCGGCGTGGTCCTGCGAGTTGCGCATGCGATACAGCGTGCCGGCTGTGCCCGGACGCAGCGTCGACAACATCCGCCGGGTCAACTGCAGCGCCTCGTCGGCGTCCATGCAGCTTTGCAACATGCTGCCGTAACGGCTGAGCGCGCGCAGGTCCGCGCTCTTGTGTTCGAGTTCGGTGACGCCGGCGCGCAGGCGAGTGTGCACCTCTGCGGTCGCCGCTTCGGCATCGGCCCGACGCCGGATCTCGCGAACCAGCAGGCGGTACACGGCGGCAATGACGATCAGGCCAAGCGGGATGCCGAGCAGGGCGATCACGCGCAGTGCAATAGCGCTGCTGCGGGTGGATGCGGCGCGCTGTACGAGCATTTCGCGCTCGTAGGCGACCATCTGCGCCTTCTGGCTGCGAACCTTGCTGGATGCACCCATCACCTCGCGATCCATCGAGGCGCGCACGCCGGCCATGCCGTCGCTTTGATAGCGCAGATTCGTGTTGGCCATCTGGTGCATGCGTATCTCGACCTGCAATCGCAGCGCCTTTGCGCGCGCAAGCTGTGCAGGATTGTCCGCCACCATGCCCGCAATCTGGGCGTTCATGCCCGGCACCTGGTCGCGTGCATTGTGATAATCGGCCAAGTAGTTGATGTCGCCGGTCAACACGTAGCCGCGCAGCGCAGATTCGGCATCGCGCAGGCGCGCCTCCATGCTGTCGAGGCGGCTGATGACCTCATTGGTATGCGAGACCGCGCGGGCATCGCTGATCAGGCGCTGTGCGCCCAGCACAACGCCAAGGCCGATCGCCACAGAGATCAACGCCGCGACCACCAATCCGGAACGGCTGCGTGCCTTGGCTGTGCGTCCGCGTGGTTTAGTGGTGGTCACTGGATTGTTCATGAGCAAGCAGGCGCGGCGACTGCGGCCGCCAATAGCCACCTTGAAACGCGGGATCAACCAATAGTGTGCGTAATGACCGGTGATGGTCCAATCATGATCGCGTTATAGCCATCCCTTCTGCCGCGCCAGCCGGTACGCCTCGATACGATTTCCGACGCCGAGCTTGCCGATCGCCTCGGACAAATAATTGCGCACGGTGCCGTGCGACAGGCCCAGCTGCGTGGCGATCTCGCTGGACGATTGTCCCGCGCCGGCACCCCGCAACACCTGGCGCTCGCGGTCGTTGAGCGGATCGGCGTCACTCCACGCATCCAGCGCCAGCTGCGAATCGATCGCGCGGCCACCGCGATGCACCTTGCGCACGGCCTCGGCAAGGTCTTCGGCAGGGGCATCCTTGAGCAGATAGCCGGAGACGCCGGCGTCGAGTGCGCGGCGCAGGAATCCGGCCCGCGCGAACGTGGTGACGATGATGACCCGCGTCGGCAAGGCATGGCGCTGGATGCGTTGGGCGAGTTCAAGCCCGGTCATGCCGGGCATTTCGATATCGGTCACCAACACGTCGGGCTGCAGGCGCTGCAGCTCGCGCCAGGCGGTTTCGCCGTCGGCGGCGGCGGCAAGGACGTCGATATCGCTCTCGAGGTTCAGCAGTGCCGACAGCGCGCCGCGCACCATCGCCTGGTCTTCGGCCAGCAGGATGCGGATCACGCGGCGGGCCTGGTCGCGATGGCGGGCGTTTCGCGTGGTGCAGCGGGTTGGGCGCCGGCCGCGGTGCTCGCTGCCACGCTTGCTGTCGCGCTTGCTGCCGCGCTTGCCGCCATGGGCACGCACAGCTGCAAGCGCGTGCCGTGCCCGCGCGGCGATTGGATCAGCACGGTGCCGCCCAATGCCGCGATCCGCTCACGGATGCCCGCCAGTCCGTTGCCATCCTCGCCGATGCCGCCACGGCCGTCGTCGATCACCAGGAGCTGCAGCTGGTGACCCTCGCGCTTGAAGCGGATGTGCGCGGTGCTGGCGCGCGCATGGCGAACGATGTTGGTAGCCGCCTCGCGCACCACCAATGCCAGGCCGCGCTCGATGTCAGGTGACAGCCCTGGCGGCGGTACGTCGTAATCCATGTGCACCATCGACGATTCCAGGAGCAATCGCGCCGAGGCGAGTTCGGCGACAAGGTCGGTGGCGCGGATACCGGTCACCGCGCTGCGCACTTCGGCCAGTGCGTGGCGGGCGACGGTTTCGGCTTCTTCCAGCTCGCGGCGCGCCGCCGTGCTGTCGCGATCGAACAACTTGCGCGACAGTTCAAGCTTCAGCGTGATCAGCGACAGGGTGTGGCCGAGCAGGTCGTGCAGGTCGCGACCGATGCGTTCGCGCTCGGCGGTGGCGGCCAGCCGGCGAACCTCGTCGTGCGAGAGCTTGAGCGCGGCGTCTTTATCCTGGCTGATCTGTTCGACGTTGACGATGACACCGATGATGAAGGTCAGCAGCGGGATCCAGAGCAGCACCTTCGGCGGATAACCGATCCACCAGGCCAGCGCGCAGAACGCGGTATTGATCAGCAGCAGCTGGCCCATGTATCCCAGCATCGTGCGGCCACTTCCATGCAGCATCACGCAGCCGAAGATGAAATAGCTGAACCCGGACGGATAGACCGGCAACAGCAACATGCCCAGGCCGACCATGCCCAGCGCATAGCGGTAGCTCGTGCGCCGCGAGGCCAGCAGGGTCATCGCGAACAGCAGCAGGAACACCGGGTACGACGCCAGCGTCAACGCCAGCCAGCGCCAGCTGAAACCGTCGCCAAACCAGGGCGTGAGGAACACCCAGACCGACCACAGCAGGTGGATCGCATGCAGCCAGGGCGACTTGCCGCGCCGCAACGCGGTTGCCACCAGTGAATCCGGTGCGGGCGACAGCCATGCGGGAACGAACCTCGACATCACCAGGGTGTCCGGAAGCGGGGCGGTGGCCCGATCATGGTCACTGTAGCGCTCGACGCCGGCACATCAACCGTTGCGGCGCAGCCGGCGCCGGGCCAGCAGGAAGAAGACCGCCGTGACGCCGACCAGCACGGCCACGTGCGTGCCCAGCGCGCCACCGCCGTCCATGCCCAGCACCTTGAGTGCGATTTGCGCGAGGTGGTATGACGGCCACGTCGGCGCAATGTCCGAGAGCACCGCCGGCAACATCTTCAGCGGCAGCCACAGGCCCGACAGGAATGCCATCGGCAGGTACAGCAGGTTGATCACCGTCGGTGACGCCTGTCCGCCCACGCGCGTGCCGATGAACAATCCAAGCGCGCAGAAGGGCAGCACGCCGATCACGTTGACGGCCAGCAACAGCAGCCATTGTCGCGGCGCCATCGACACATCCGCCAACGTCATCGCCAGCAGGGCCAGCAGCAGCGAGACCATCAGCGCGAACAGCATCGCCATTACCATCTTGGCGAACAGGTATGCGCCCGGTGGCATCGGCAACGCGCGCTTGTAGATGAGGAATCCGCGCTCGCGCTCCATCGCCACGGTGACGCCAAACCCGAACAGGCCCGTGCCCATGACGCCGAACACGCCGTAGGTCGCCAGCAGGTAGCGCGCGACCTCGCCGTCGGGGGAGCGGTTGAGCACGATGCCGAACAAGGTGTAGAACAGCGCCGGAAACAGCAGCAGCGGCAGTACGAAGGACGGGGTGCGCAACTGGTGCAGGAATTCGCATTTTGCTTCCAGCAAATAGCTGCGCAACGGTGAGTACGTGGATGCAGGATGGCTGATGGCGTCCATCATGCGGCCTCGCGTCGTGATTGCATGGACGCGCCTTGCATCGACACCCCTTGCGACGGTCCGTCGTCATCGCGGGTGAGCGCGATGAAGGCCTCGGCGAGGCCGGCGCGCTGTACCTCCAGCCCCGACAACGCCGCATCCTCGGCCAACAGTCGCCGGACCACGGCTTCGGCGGCATCGGTGACGATCTCGATGTGCGCATCCAGGCGTTGCGCGCTGCGTACCTGCGGCCAGTGGGCGATACCGGCGGCATCCAGCGCCGACAGGCAGCGAATGCGCCGTTGCGCCACATGCGTTCGAATTTCGTCCATCGCGCCGGCTGCGACCACGCGACCACGATTGAGCACGACCACGCGATCGGCCAGCATCTCGGCTTCCTCCAGGTAGTGCGTGGTCAACAGCACCCCGCAGCCACGTGCGACCAGCGCACGAATCGCATGCCAGACGATTTGCCGCGCCTCGATGTCCAGGCCGGTGGTGGGTTCGTCGAGGAACAACAGTCGCGGGTTGCCACACAGCGCCAAGGCGAACTGCACGCGCCGCTGCTGGCCGCCGGACAGCTGCCCGTAACGACGCCCCATCAAACCCTGGAGCCCGGCCAGCGCGATGCAGTCGGCAACGCTGCGTGGCTGGGGGTAATAGCTGCGGGTGAGCTCGAGCAGCTCGCGCACTTTGCCGGTTTCGGAGATTCCAGCCGATTGCAGCATCACCCCGATGCCGCGGCGCGCGGACAGCTGTTGCGGCGATTGGCCAAACAGCGTGGCCGTGCCTGCATCGGCTTGCTGCAGGCCGAGAAGCAATGCGATCGCAGTGGACTTGCCGGCGCCGTTGGCACCCAGCAGGGCCAAAACCTCGCCTCCGCGCAACTCCAGGTCGACGCCGTCCAGCGCGACGGTCTTGCCGTACAGCTTGCGCACGCCGCGCAGGCAGGCGATTTCCGATGTTTCGTTGTAGTGCTTGCCGTTGCCATCCATGTTGCTGTCCTGCTGCCGTGATGGTGGCCACGATAGGCAGCGCGGCCAAGCCGCGTCAGTCCCGGCGATCACCTGTTTTGCATGACAACCGTCAGGTGACGGCGCTGTCCCACGGGCATAGGCTGTGTCGGTCGCGATGGGATGGGCATTCGATCCCACGCCAGATGCACCCGTCGGCCGTGACAACTGGAGGTGATCGATGTCGTTCTACAAGAGCGGGTATTTCGTGCCTGCGCTATCGCTGATGTTGTTCGCGTGCATGTTCAAGTTCGACCACGCCGGAGTTTCCTGGTTCTGGAGGGAGCGGCCCACCGTAGCCATCGTGCTGGCGATGATGTCCGCACTCTTCTGGGTGCTGCTCTTCGCTTCGCTGCGGAAGCGCTCTTGTCCATGAACAATGCGCTGCGCCTCTCGGGACCATCCTCCAATGACGGCGTTGGGCATGCGGCATAGCCTGCATCCCGACGTCGCTGCACGCCGGCACTCGAGAGGCCGGGGCTGGAACGCTGTTTACGCCTCACCGGAGGGTCCCATCGTCGCGATCCATGCAAAGGATATCCACATCGTGACAAACCGCACGCCAGCGCGAACCACGCATGCAATGACCCACCGGTATTTGGTGCACGCCCCCGTTGCCGTCACACTCCCTGCTTTCCTCCGTCCCTGTCCCCAATGAATACGAGCGCTGACCTTCTGAAAGAACTTCGCATCGATCGCAAGGCTGCGCCGCCGCCGTCGCGCCGCGGGCTGTGGATCACGCTGGCCGTCATTGCCGTGCTGGTGCTGGCCGCAGGCGCGGCATGGGCCTGGTTCGGTCGCGACCAGGGCGTCGAGGTGCGCACTGCTGCGGTCGTGGCGATCGGCAGTGGCGGCGCATCGACATCGGTCCTGGATGCCACCGGATATGTGGTCGCGCGGCGCATGGCGACCGTGTCGGCCAAGATCACCGGCAAGGTGCGCGAGGTGATGATCGAGGAAGGTCAGCGCGTCGAGGCGGGCGATGTGATGGCGACGCTTGATCCAGTCGATGCCAATGCCGAGCGCAGCCTCGCCGCCGCGCAACTCGGCGCCACGCGCAGCCAGGTCGACGGTGTGCAGGCGCAACTGCGCGAGGCAGAATCCAGTGCCAATCGGCTCGGCACGCTGGTCAAGCAGCAGTTGATCTCAAAGGCGCAATACGACCAGGCGGTCGCCGCGCGTGATTCGCTGCGCGCACAGCTGGTCACCGCGCAGCGCAATGCCAAGGTCGCGTCCGACCGGCTGCAGATTGCCGACAACGGCGTCGACAACACCATCGTGCGTGCGCCCTTTGCCGGCGTGGTGATTGCCAAGGCCGCGCAACCGGGCGAAATCATCTCGCCGCTGTCGGCAGGCGGCGGCTTCACCCGCACCGGTATCGGCACGATCGTCGACATGGATTCGCTGGAAGTGGAAGTCGACGTGGGCGAGGCCTTCATCGGCCGCGTGCAACCCAGGATGCCGGTCGAGGCCACGCTCAATGCGTATCCGGACTGGAAGATCCCCGCCGAGGTGATCACCATCATTCCCACCGCCGATCGCGGCAAGGCCACGGTCAAGGTGCGCATCGCGCTCAAGCAGAAAGATCCGCGAATCGTCCCGGACATGGGCGTGCGCGTGAGCTTCCTGGAGGCGCCCAAGCCGGCATCGGAAACGCAGCCGCAGGGCGTGCGAGCACCGGCCGCTGCGATCATCCAGCGTGGCGGCCAGGCCGTTGCGTTTGTCGTGGGTGACGACAACACCGTCGCCAAGCGCACAGTGAAAACCGGCCTCGCGATGGGCGACGATCGCCAGGTGCTATCGGGTCTGGCGGCGGGCGACACCGTCGTGATCGACCCGCCCGATGGCCTGGAGGATGGCTCGAAGATGCGGATGGCAAAACAAGACGACGACGCGCAATAGATCGGGATCACACCTGCGACGGCATGACGGCGTCCCGCCCGCGCGGGAATGGCCGGGAACCATCGACGATGCACCTCGATCCATGCGAGCGACAAAACCCGTCGGGATCGCATCCCGACCCACGCGAGGCAAACAACATGACAACCCTGGTCAACATTCGCGGACTTACCAAGACCTATCAGCGCGGCCCGGAAAAAATCGAGGTGCTGCATGACATCAACCTCGACATCCCCAAGGGCGATTTCGTCGCGTTGATGGGGCCATCGGGCTCGGGCAAGACCACCCTGCTCAACCTGATCGGTGGGCTGGACAACCCGACCTCCGGCGAGATCACCATCGAGGGTGAGCGCATCGATCGCATGGGCGCGGGGCAGTTGTCCAACTGGCGCAGTCGTCATGTCGGCTTCGTGTTCCAGTTCTACAACCTGATGCCGATGTTGACCGCGCAAAAGAACGTCGAGCTGCCGTTGCTGTTGACCAGCCTGGGTGGCGCGCAGCGCAAGCGCAATGCGCAGATCGCGCTGCAGCTGGTGGGCCTGGCGGATCGCACGTCGCACAAGCCCAACGAGCTGTCGGGTGGCCAGCAGCAGCGCGTGGCGATTGCACGCGCGATTGTTTCCGATCCCACCTTCCTGATCTGCGATGAACCCACCGGCGATCTCGACCGACATTCCGCCGAAGAGATCCTGCAGTTGCTGCAGACGCTCAATCGTGAACACGGCAAGACCATCATCATGGTCACGCACGATCCCAAGGCCGCCGAATACGCCACGCACACGATCCACCTCGACAAGGGTGAACTCGTCGGCGAGCCGGCGCTGGCACACTGACCCGGAGGCCGCCATGAAATATCTCTCGCTTGTCTGGGCCCAGTTGTTCCGCAGCAAGACCCGCACCCTGCTGACGTTGCTGTCGGTGGTCGCGGCATTCCTGCTGTTTGGCATGCTCGATTCGGTCCGCGTGGCGTTCAATTCCGGCGGCAGTGTCGATGGCGCCAACCGGCTGATCGTCGCCTCGCGCCTGTCGATCACCCAGTCCTTGCCCGTCAGCCTGCTGCCGCGGATCGAGTCGGTGGCCGGCGTGCGCAAGGTCACCTACGCGATGTGGTTTGGTGGCATCTACCGGGACCCGAAGAACTTCTTCCCCAACTTCTCCGTGGCGCCCAATTTTTTCGATGTCTATGGCGAATACGAGGTGCCGCCGGAACAGCTGCAGGCGTTCAAGGACACACGCAGCGGCGCGATCGTCGGTGAATCACTGGCCACCAAGAACGGCTGGAAGGTCGGCGACACCATCCCGCTGCAGGCGACGATCTTCCCGCGCGGCGGCAGCAACGATTGGCCGCTGCAGCTCAAGGCAATCTTCCGCGTCAAGGATCGCAAGAACGTTGGCGCGGAAAACCAGCTGATGATGAACTGGAAATACTTCGACGAATCCAACGACTACATCAAAAGCCAGGTCAGCTGGTACACGGTGCAATTGGCCAATGCCGACCAGGCCTCGCGCGTAGCCCGCGCGATCGACGCGATTTCGGCCAATTCGGATCACGAAACCAAGAGCCAGACCGAGTCCGCGTTCCAGCAATCGTTCGCCAAGCAGTTCGCCGACATCGGCTTGATCGTCACCGCGATCATGGGCGCGGTGTTTTTCACCCTGCTGCTGCTGACCGGCAACACCATGGCCCAGGCCGTGCGCGAGCGCGTCCCGGAGCTGGCGGTGCTCAAGACGCTGGGCTTCAAGGACGGCACGGTGCTGGGTTTGGTGATGACCGAATCGGTGCTGCTGGTGGTGCTGGGCGGCTTGATCGGCCTGGGCCTGGCGTCGCTGCTGATGCCGGGCGTGAGCGCCATGAGCGGCGGCGCCATCGCCCTGCCGACCGTGCCGCTGCAGACGTGGCTGATCGGCCTGGGATTGATGGTGGCGATCGGTGTGGTGGTCGGCCTGTTGCCGGCACTTCGGGCGAAGCGCCTGAAAATCGTCGACGCGCTGGCCGGACGCTGACATGCAACGTTGGCCAAACGTGCGAGATCAGCCTGTCTTTCGGGGAGCCATCGGCACGCCTGGTGAGGCGGGTGGCACCCACAATCCATCAAGGTGGAAACAATGAACAAGCCATGGGTGTGGAACCTGTTGTCGATCCTGCTGCTGGTCGCGGGGCTGGCGGTGTGGATCATGTTGCCGTGGTATGGCGTGGTTGCCGTCGCGGTGGTGCTGGCGCTGTGGCTGGTCTTCACGCGCAGCGGACGGCTTGCGCTGGCGGCGGCGCGGATCGGCATCGCCAGCTTGCCGCAGCGCTGGGGGGCGTCGTCGGTCATCGTGATCGGCATCGCCGGCGTGGTCGCGGTGCTGGTGGCGATGCTGGCGATGGGCGCAGGCTTCAAGGCCACGCTCGATGCGACCGGCAGCGACGATACCGCCATCGTGTTGCGTGGTGGCTCCCACGCCGAGACCAACTCGGTGATCATGCGCGACCAGGTGCCGCTGATCTCCAGCCTGCCCGGCATCAAGAAGGGCGCCGACGGCAAGCCCCTGCTGTCTGCGGAACTCTCGCAGGTGGTCAACCTGCCGTCGAAGTCCGACGGCACCGACGTCAACGCACAGTTCCGTGGTGTTGGTGACGAGGCCTGGAACGTGCACGGCAACGTTCGCATGGTCGAGGGTCGCAAGTTCGCTGCCGGCTTGCGCGAGCTTGTCGTCGGCCAGGGCGCGCAGTCGCAGTTCAGCGGGCTCGATGTCGGCAAGACGCTTGACCTGGGCAACCAGAAATGGACGATCGTCGGCAAGTTTGCCTCCGGCGATTCGCACGATTCCGAGCTGTGGGCCGACGTTGAAACCGTTGCGTCCACCTACAACCGCCGCGCCTACCAGTCGATCACCGTGCGCACCGACGGCAAGGCCGGCTTCGCCCAGTTCAAGGCGGCGATGGACGCCGACCCGCGCCTGAAGCTCGACGTCGAAACCACGCGCGCGTACTACAGCAAGCAGTCGGGGCAGCTGAGCAAGATCATCAGCATCCTGGGTACCGTGATCGGCGCGATCATGGCCATTGGCGCGGTGTTCGGCGCGCTCAACACGATGTATGCGGCCGTCGCCGGTCGCGCCCGCGAGATCGCCACGATGCGCGCGATCGGTTTCCGCGGCCTGCCGGTGGTGCTGGCGGTGATGCTGGAAACCATGCTGCTTGCCCTGTTGGGTGGGGCGCTGGGAGGATTGATTGCCTGGCTGGTCTTCAACGGCTACAGCGTGAGCACGCTGGGCAGCAACTTCAGCCAGGTGGTGTTCCAGTTCAAGGTGTCCCCGGAGCTGCTTTGGACGGGGCTGAAGTGGGCGCTGGGCATCGGACTGGTCGGCGGTTTGTTCCCGGCACTGCGCGCCGCCCGCCTGCCGGTAACCACGGCCCTGCGCGACGCGTGAGCGGCGAGGATCACCGCGCGTTGTCCAACGCGCAACTCGGCGCGCGGCTGCACGACCTGCAGAAGCGCGCCTTCGAGGCGTACGAGGACGCCGCGCTGCGCGCGGAGGCAAATCCAGCGTTGTCGGCGGCGATCTACGCGCAGGCCGAAACGGATGCAGCGCCGTTGATTGCCCAGGCCAGGGCGATCAACGACGAGCGCGTGCAGCGCCTGCGTCGACGCGCACGCTGGTGGCGCAATGCCGCATGGGTGATCGCGGCGCTGGGTGTTGGCGTGGTGGCGTGGTGGCTGCTGCTGCGGAAATGATGCCGTCGCGCGCCTGGATCATCGTGGCAACAAGGGTCTAGTACCGACGCGTCATTCCAGCAGCCGCGCCCAGCCTTCAAGCCCTTCGATCTTCACCAGCACCAGCTTCACGCACACCAGCAGCGGTACTGCCAGCAGCAGACCGACGATTCCCCACAGCCAGCCGAACACCATCAGTGCCAGGATCAGCATCAGTGGCGACAACGCCATCCGCCTGCCGAGCACGATCGGGGTGAGGAACTGCCCTTCCAGCGTGTGCAAGCCGAGGTAGATCGCGGCCGGCAGCAACGACGGACCAACTTCGTCCCAGGTAATGAAGCCCATCAACAGCATCAGCATCACGCCGATCAACGGCCCGACGTAGGGCGCGAAGTTGAGCACTGCCGCCACCGTGCCCCACAGCAGTGCTTCGGGCAGCGCCACGCCCAACCAATGCAGCGCACCGGCGAGGATCGCACCGACCAGAATGTTGATCACGCTGATGGTGAGCACGTAGCGTGAGATCTCGCGTTCGATTGCCTGCAGGATCTCGACCGTGAGCTTCTTGCGTTGCCGCGTGGGCAGCAGCGTGATTGCGTTGCGCTGCAGGTTTTCGCCGTACACCATGAAAAAAAACGTCAGCAACACCACCGCGAGCACGGATGCCAGCAGCCTGGGCGTCGCGGTGAGCGACTTCCACGGGTCGCTGTCCTGGATCGTGACCACCTGCACCTTGTGCTGCTTGCCGTCATTGGTGGCGCGTGCGAATGATTCGGCCGCCTGGTTGGCTTGCTGCATCGGCTGGGTCATCTGCTTGAGCTTTGGCGTCAGCAGGCGCAGCTCGCGCGGGACCTGCTGCACCCATTCGCCGGCGGGCACGATCAGCTGGCGACCCAGCAAGACCGCGGCGGCGATGCCGACGATCAGCACCAGCAGTGCGCCGACGAAGCGCGGGACCCAGATCCGTCGCAGTGCGCGCAGGATCGGGTTGCCGATCAAGGCGAAAAACATCGCTAGCAGGATCGGCAACAGCAACGCCTGCGCCGCCCACAGCGTATAGCCCACGGCAAGCACCGCGAGCACCATCAATGAAGTGGCCGCTCGCGGACGCGGCCGGGTCGGTATCGTCGTGGCAGCCGACGTTGTCGGGTTCTCGAGGGAAGCGGGAACGCTCATCGGTCGCTCTCGGTGGATGGATCAGTGTTCTGACAGTTCCGTCGCCGCTTCGGCGGGCGGCGGCGGCGTGGTCCAGGTTGGATCGGGACGGCGTCGACGATCGCTCGGCGGCGTCGCGACTTCGACATCCACTTCGATGCCGTCGTCAGAGTCCGGAAGCTGCGCGTCCGTTTGCGCAGATGCAGTGGCGACGTCCGCCGCATCGTTGGCCTTGGTCGCGGCCACCGTGGACTGCAGCGACGCAAACATGCTCGATGCCATGCCGGCCAGCTGGATCCAGCGCGTGCCACCGAGGCCGCCTAACCGCTCAATCGCGCGCCGCGGCCGCGCGTGTCCGACCAGGAAGCCCGCAGCCAAGCCGGCGATGACGATGCGTCCCGGCGTCCAGGCCGCCAGCCAGGACGACTTCAGCTGGCGCACGTCCGCCGACACCTTGCGTTCGTGTGCCTCGACCGCATTCTCGGCCTGGCGCACCTTTACGATCAGCTTGTCGAAACTCATTGTGGTGTGACCTCCACGCCGCGCTCGTCCTTTGCCGTGGCCCCATCGGGCGTCTCCGTGGCGCCGGCGTGTCTGGCGGCGGCGCGCGTTGATGCAGGCGAACCCGGCTCGGGCATGAAGTCGGCAAGTTCGCCGATCCCCAGCCGTGCCAGCTGCCGCCGCGTAGCCTGCATGCGCGTGTGTTCAAAGTAGCGGTCGGCCTGCCAGATCGCCCAGGCCGCCACCGCGCCGCTCACCAGCGCGCACAGCAGCAGCGAACCCGCCCACGACACGCCCAACTGGCGGGTGAGGAACAGGATCACTGCGGCCATCAGCAGCAGCCAGCACGAGGCGCCGAACACGATCGCAACGCCGGTCAACGCCAGCGTGCGCCCGAACGCGCTGCGCGCAAGCGAGACATCGGCCGCGACCAGCGAGCGGAACGCCTTGGCCGCATCGCCCGCCGCGCCCAGGCCGGCGCGACCGGTCGCGCCGATCTGGCGCAGCGATTCGATCAGGTCCGGCGCCGCGTGCCCGTCGGCGTGACCACCTTGGGCGGTTGACGCGGCATCGGCGTCTCGTGCGGAGGCTTCGTCCGCAGGTTGCGGCTGCGAAGCATCGCCTTGCGCGCGCTGCACGGCTTACTTGTCGCCGCTGCGGGCCAGCTTGGCGATGATCCAGCCGGCGGCGAAGGCGACGCCAAACGAGGCGATCGGGCGTTCGCGGATCAGGTCGGCGGCGCTGTCGATCAAATCGCGACCCTTGTCCATCAGCTGGTCGACCTGTTCGCGTGCAGCGCCCGTGCCTTCCTCGAATGCTGCGATACCCGACAGTGCGCCATCGGCGAGATCGGATTTCACCTGCGCCTTGCCCAGGCGCGCTTCGTCGCCGGCGACGCTGGCAGCGCTACGCAGTGCATCGCTGGCATGGCTGGCGGCCTGCTTGAGGTGCGAGCTGGCGTCGCCGAGGTTGCTCTTGAGGTTATCGGTATGCGTGGGGTTCATTCGAGTGACTCCTGTTGCGGGTGGCATGGTGCCGGATAGAGGGGCGATGGTCGCCGATGGCAGGTGGGTGAGGCGTGATGCCGCCAGGCTATGCAGTGTCGATCAGCGCATCTGCAGCGTGCCCTGGGCATTGCCGCGCAGGATCCGCAGCACCAGCTGCGGCGGCTGTTTGGCAATGTTGGCCCGGAAGCTGGGCAGGTCGGCGAAATCGCCGCCGCTGGCCGCGACGATGACATCGCCATCGCGCAGCCCGCTTTGCGCCGCGCGGCTGTTGCGCGCGACCGCTTCCACCAGCACCCCGCCGATGCCGCCGCGGCGTGCCGCCTCGGGCAAATCGACCAGGCTGGCGCCCGACAGGCGCGGGTCGATCGTGCCTCCGTCCAATGCGCGCGGCTGCTCACGCAGGGTGGCGGAGAGCTGCAGCGGCTTGCCCGCGCGGCGCACCTCCAGCGCCACGCGTGCGTTGGCAGCCTGCAGGCCCTGGAAATTGCGCAGCGCCTCGCCGCTGTCGATGCGCTGGTCGTTGGCCTTGGTGATGACATCGCCGGCCTGCAATCCCGCCGCTGCGCCCGCCGATCCCGGATACACCCGCGTCACCACCGCGCCGGAGGCCGTGTCCAGGCCCAGCGACTTGGCGATGCGCTCATCGACATCCTGCGTCTCCACCCCGAGCGTGCCGCGCTTGACCACGCCGCCGGCAATCAGCTGCTGCATGACGTTGTTGGCCAGGTCCGAGGGGATCGCGAAGCCCAGGCCGATATTGCCGGCCATCGAGCCGCGCGGGTTGAAGCTGGCGGTGTTGATGCCGACCAGCTCGCCCTGCAGGTTGACCAGCGCGCCGCCGGAATTGCCGGGATTGATCGAGGCATCGGTCTGGATGAAATTCTGGAACCCCACGCCGGGCACGTTGCTGCGGCCGACCGCCGAGATGATGCCCGAGGTGACGGTCTGGCCGACGCCAAAGGGATTACCCACCGCGACCACGAAATCGCCGACCTGCAGGCCATTGCTGTCGGCCAGCGAAATCGCCGTCAGCGGGGCGTCCTTGGGCACCGGGATGCGCATCAATGCGATATCGGTATCGGCATCGGAACCGACGAACTCGGCCTTCATGGTGCGACCGTCGGCCAGGGTCACCGAAACCTCGTCGGCGCCTTCGATGACATGGTGGTTGGTCAGCACGTACCCATGCGCGGCATCGACGATCACCCCGGACCCCAGCGACTGGTTGAGCTGCTGCTGGCTGAGTTCGGGAAACATGCGGCGGAAGAACGGGTCGTCGCCAAATGGACTGACCCGCACCACCTGCTTGGTGCGCACGCTGACCACGGCCGGCAGCACGCGCTTGAGCATCGGCGCCAGCGACGGCAGCGGTTGCCCGTTGATCGCGGTGGGCAGGGCGGCGATGCCCGGCACCAGGGCCGGGACGGCGGGCTCGGCGTGGGCAGGCGAGGGCAGGCCGTCGCGGATCGCGGTGGCGGCAAACCCGCCAAATGCGGCGGCGGCGGTCAGGGCAAGCAGGGTCTTGGTGGCAGTCGACAACCGGCGCATGGCGCTCCTCGTGGATATGTCGCGGCAAAGCGAGGGTGAAAGTGTGCAGCGCGCCGGCATGGATGCGCCAGTCAGGCGCTTCGGGCAGGCGTGCGATGGCCTTCAGTGTCGATAAAGACGGTTGAATTGGCGATGAAGTTTCCGCCGTGACGCGCCGCGCTGCCGGCAAACGCAAAAACGCCCCGGGGTCGGGGCGTCTGTTTCGGGCGGATTGCGGTCCGCGTCAATGCGTCATCGTGACCCGCTCGCCGTTGGCCGAACCGCACAGTTCCACCCGCACGCTGTGGTCCAGGTTGAGCACCTGGGCGCGGATGGTCTGGCTGTAGTGGGTGCCGCGGGCATCCAGGACCAGGGTGCCGACGATGTCCTGCAGGCCGTCATAGCTGCCGTTGGGCAGGTAGCGGAAGAACTGGAAGCGGCTGCGATATTTGCCGCGTCCCTCGTACGACCAGATCCCCTGGCCCGGGCCGCGCGCCATCGGCGGCATCGTGTTGGCGTCGTCCAGGGTGCCGCCGGCATGGTAGTCGGCCAGTGCCAGGAAGCTCTGCGACAGCCCGCCCGCGCAGGGCGCGACCGTCACTGCGACATGCCACAGCCCGACGATGCGATTGGCGGGAACCGGGAACAGGCCGGTATGCGCGGGGTCAAGCGATTGCGCCGAGGCGCCTGCGGTGGCCAGCAACAGGCCGGCGGCGATCAGCAAGGAGAGGCGGGTTTTCATCACGGATTCCTTCAGTGGTGGCAGGCGATGCCGATCGGCGTCGCGGTGGCCAGCTTCGGCGCCGGTGTCCGCTAAATCTTTGGAAATGCGCTGAATCAAGATGAAAGAACTTGAAATGGAACGCTGAAGCGGCGCGATGAGCGAGTCCTGGTATCAACTCGACGACCAACTCGGCTACCAGTTCGACGGCTTTCGCCTGCGACCGGGCAAGCGCCAGCTGCGCGCGCCGGACGGCAGCGCGGTGGCGTTGACGGCCAAGGCCTTCGATACCCTGCTGTGCCTGGTCCGCGAGCGCGACCGGGTGGTCCCCAAGGACGAACTGCTGGCGCGGGTCTGGCCGGGGCGGGTGGTCGAGGAAAACAACCTCGCACAGACAATCTCGGCGCTTCGGCGCGCACTGGGCGACGACCTGCGCGCGGAGCCCTACATCGTCACCGTGCGCGGCTGCGGCTACCAGTTCGTCGCCGAGGTCAGCCACCCCGGCGAGGGTGTCCCCGGCACCCACCGGGTCGGTCGGCCCGAGGTCGAGCGCGAGTACCTGGCCGCGTTCGACCTGATCCACGCACCCAGCCCGGAACGCCTGCACCGGGCGATCGCCGCGTTCCGCCAGATCCTCGATCGCGACCCCGGGTTCGCCCGCGCCTGGTGCGGCCTGGCCTTCGTCTGGCGGGCGCTGACCATCGTCGCTGACATGGATCCGATGCAGGCGTTTGCCCTGTCCAAGGCGGCGGTGGCGCATGCGCTGGCGCTGGAACCCGAGCTGGCCGAAGCCCACGCCGCGCGCGGATTCAACCTGTTCTGGCACGACTGGGACTGGGTCGCGGCCGAGGCGGCGCTGCAGCATGCGATCGCGCTGAACCCCGGCCTGGCCGACGCCCACCTGGCGTATGCCCACCTGCTCAACAACCTCGGCCGCTTCGACGCGGCCCTGGTGCAGGCACGGCAGGCGCGCGAGCTCGATCCGCTGTCGCCGCTGATCAACAGCCTGGAGGCCGGCTTCCTCGGCGCCGCCGGGCGTGTCGAGGAAGCCGGCACCCGCATCGCGCGCGCGCTGGAGCTGGCTCCGGATTTCTGGATCGCCCTGCTGGCGCGGGCCGGCATGGCCCTGGGCCGCGATGACCCGGCCGCAGCCATCGCCGACCTGCAGCTGGCCGCCAGCCTGTCACAGGGCAACAGCCAGGTGCTCGGCATGCTCGGTATCGCGCATGTCGCCGCCGGCAGCCCCGAGCGGGCGCACGACGTGCTCCGCGGGCTGGAAGCGCGCGCGCTGGCCGGCTACGCGCCCGCCACCAGCCTTGCGTTGATCCGCAATGCACTGGGCGACCGCAGCGGCGCGCTCGACCTGCTCGAACGCGGCTACGCCCAGCGCGACATCCGCATGACGTTCCTGGGCATCGATGCGCGCTGGAACAACCTGCGCGACGCACCCCGCTTTCAACAGCTGGCGCAGCGCCTGGGGCTGCGACACGCACCCGGCGACGGCCGCCTTTAGCCACCCCCGGCGCAGCGCGATTGGCGGCTAAAGGCTGATCTGCCGCAAGCCGCGCAATGGCATCGCCCGATGGTTGACTTCACCACCGCCCGGGCGTAGCTTGGATCGGGTTCGGCCACAACATGTTGGGGTCAGCAACCAGGCTGGCACCCAAACGTTGGGGAATACCTGATTTCATGAACACGTGGTGGCAAGGGGGCAACACGTGCTGGCAACAGGGTCCACCGGCAATATCACATCCCGTTTCCTGAGCGGCGCCGCGACTGCGCCGTGGCTTGACCGTCGCCGTAACGCCTGCAACCAGGCGTACGACGACGCCACCACCAAGACCCTCAAAAGAACAACAGGACGCGGGACGACCCGCGCCGATTCCAAGGAGATTCAAGCAGCATGAGCACAGTGCGCCTCGAGGCAGTCAAGAACGACATCGCGCAGGCTGGTAGCACGCAAAAGGAGATCCCGATGCAACCGGCGTCGCAGGACATCTGGGACAAGAAGTACCGCCTGCGGACCAAGAGTGGCGTGGCCGTGGATGCCGATATCGACGGCACCTACCAGCGCGTCGCCAAGGCCCTGGCCGAGGCCGAGGCCACCCCCGAACTGCAAAAACACTGGGGCGAACGCTTCCTGTGGGCGCTGCGCCGCGGGGCGATCCCCGCCGGCCGCATTACCTCCAACGCAGGCGCGCTGCAGCACAAGCCGGCCACCTCCACCATCAACTGCACCGTGTCGGGGACCATCACCGACTCGATGGACGGCATCCTTGAAAAAGTCCACGAAGCCGGCCTGACCCTCAAGGCCGGTTGCGGCATCGGCTATGAATTCTCGACGCTGCGTCCGCGCGGCGCGTTTGTCGCCGGCGCCGGGGCTTACACGTCCGGGCCGATGTCGTTCATGGATATCTACGACAAGATGTGTTTCACCGTGTCCTCGGCCGGCGGTCGCCGCGGCGCACAGATGGGCACGTTTGATGTCAGCCATCCGGACGTGAAGGATTTCATCCGCGCCAAGCGCGAAGACGGCCGCCTGCGCCAGTTCAACCTCAGCCTGCTGATCACCGACGGCTTCATGGAAGCAGTCAAGAACGATGCCGACTGGTCGCTGGTCTTCCCGATCAGCGCCAAGGAGCAGGACGACCTCGACCTGGATAACGCGGAGCAGGTGGTCTGGCGCGATTGGCCGCAGCACGAGGGTTACATCACGCGCGATGACGGCCTGGTGGCCTGCAAGATCTACGGCCACATCCGCGCGCGCCACCTGTGGGACATGATCATGGTGTCCACGTATGACTACGCCGAGCCGGGTTTCATCCTGATCGACCGCGTCAACGAGATGAACAACAACTGGTGGTGCGAGAACATCCGCGCCACCAATCCCTGCGGTGAGCAGCCGCTGCCGCCGTATGGCGCCTGCCTGCTGGGCTCGGTCAACCTGACCGGATTCGTGCACAACGCCTTTACCGACCAGGCCACGTTTGACTGGGAGCAATACAAGGACGTCGTGCGCGTGTTCACCCGCATGCTCGACAACGTGGTCGAGGTCAACGGGCTTCCGTTGCAAAAGCAGCGCGACGAGATCGCGCGCAAGCGCCGCCACGGCATGGGCTTCCTGGGCCTGGGCAGCACCGTCACCATGCTGCAGATGAAGTACGGCTCCAGGGCGTCGTGCGAGTTCACCGAGCGCATCGCCCGCGAGATGGCCGTGGCCGGCTGGGAAATGGGCCTTGAACTGGCCCGCGAAAAAGGCCCCGCCCCGATCATGGACGAGCCGTTCGAGGTCACCGCCGAGATGTTGCGCAAGCGCCCGGAGATGGCGACCGACGGCTGGCGCGTCGGCCAGCAGATCCAGGGCAAGCAGCTGCACGCGCGCTATTCGCGCTACATGCAGCAGGTCGCCAGTGTCGCCCCCGAACTGGTCGATGCCCTCGCCGAAACCGGCGCGCGCTTCACCCACCACAGCTCCATCGCCCCGACCGGCACCATTTCGCTGTCGCTGGCCAACAATGCCTCCAACGGCATCGAGCCCTCGTTTGCCCATCACTACAGCCGCAACGTGATCCGCGAAGGCAAGAAGTCGAAGGAAAAAGTCGACGTGTTTTCCTACGAACTGCTCGCCTACCGCGAACTGATCAACCCCGGCGCGATGCCCTTCAGCGATGACGCCGCCACCAGGCTGCCGGATTATTTCATCGCCGCCGACGACATCAGCCCGAAAGAACACGTGGACGTGCAGGCCGCCGCGCAGAAGTGGGTCGACAGCTCGATCTCCAAGACCGCCAACGTGCCGACCGACTATCCCTACGAGGATTTCAAGGACATCTACCGCTACGCCCACGAGCAGGGCCTGAAGGGCTGCACCACCTTCCGCTTCAACCCGGCCGCGTTCCAGGGCGTGCTGGTGAAGGAAGCCGACCTGCAGAACACCACCTATCGTTTCGAGCTTGAAAACGGCGACGTGGTCGAGGTCAAGGGCAATGAAGAAATCGAGTACGACGGCGAAATGCACTCCGCCGCCAACCTGTTCGACGCATTGAAAGAGGGTTACTACGGCAAGTTCTGATGCCGGGTTTGTCACCCTCCCAGCGCTGCGATGAGGGTTGACGAGCGGCATGCCGGAGCCGCGTGCGATGCAATCAAGCTTGCATCAAATGCAACCGACAGCACCGCGCCTGCATACACGCCACAAACTTCGCGCTACATTTCGCCGGCGGGCGTTGTGCCCGTCACCTGAAGTGTCAATGACCTGACGAGGGAAACACCATGAGTAACGGCAACGGGGTCACCGCGACCCTTTCCAATGCCGCCGAAGCCGTCGCCGACAAGGCGAAGGAAATCGGCAACGCCGTATCGAAGACCGCCAGTGGCGCCGTGAAGTCGGCGAAGAAGACCGCGACCAAGGCCCGCAAAGCCGTCAGCAAAACTGCTGCCAAGGCGAAGAAGGCTGTCGACAAGCGCGTCACCAAGGCGAAGAAATCCCTCGCCTCGGCCAGCGCCAGTTCCAAGGCCGAAGCCGCCGCACTGAAGAAGAAGGGCGCGGGCAAGAAGACCGCCGCCAAGAAGGCCGGCAAAAAGACAGCCAAGAAAGCGGCGCCAAAGAAGGCCGTGAAAAAGGCAGCCAAGAAGACCGCCGCCAAGAAAGCCGTCGCCAGGAAGGCAGTGAAAAAAGCAGCAAAGAAAGCAGCGCCAAAAAAAGCCGCGAAAAAGTCCGTTGCCCGCAAGGCGCCCGCTAAAAAGGCCCCCGCTAGGAAGGCCGCCGCCAAGAAGACCGTGAACAAAGCGGCCAAGAAGGCAGCCCCGAAGAAAGCGACCAAGAAAGTCGGCAAGAAAGTCGCGAAGAAATCCGCGAAGAAGTAAGACGTCCCGCTCCAAAGCCCCTTTCCCGCACGCGGGAGAGGGGCCGGGCTGGGGGTTTCGCTTCCCGCCCCCCGGCATCGTTCTCGCAGCACCGGCACTACCGCCCCACACACCACAGAACACCAGGAATTGCGTCATGGCCGTCAAGATCGATCAAAAAATCACCGGTTACGCCGTCGTCAGCGCCGAAGACAAGCTCAAGGCCATCGCCGGCGCTTCCGTCGCGCGCGCCACGGCCGAGGCTGAACTGCCCACCGCCGACGTGATCCAGATGCACGAGCGCATCGAGCGCCCCGAAGTGCTGATCGGCAGCACCTACAAGATCAAGTCGCCGCTGGTGGAGCACGCCATGTACGTGACCATCAACGACATCGTGCTCAACGCCGGCAGCGAGCACGAACAGCGCCGCCCGTTCGAGATCTTCGTCAACTCCAAGTCGATGGAACACTTCCAGTGGATCGTCGCGCTCACCCGCATCATGTCGGCGGTGTTCCGCAAGGGCGGCGACGTCACCTTCCTGGTCGACGAGATGAAGGCCGTGTTCGACCCCAAGGGCGGCTACTTCAAAGCCGGCGGCGTGTACATGCCGTCGCTGGTCGCCGAACTGGGCGCCATCGTCGAAGAGCACCTCAAGTCGATCGGCATGATCCACGACCCCGAGATGAGCGCCGCCACCCGCGCGCTGATCAACGAGAAGCGCAACGCCTACGAGCAGCGCTCAAAAAAAAACCCTGACGTAAGCACCACCCGCGTCGCCGACCACATGGTAGACCCCGCCGAGGACATTTCCGTCACCGGCGACGGCACCTCGTTCCCACCCACCGCCAGCATGTGCCACAAATGCAGCGCCAAGGCCGTGGTGATCATGGATGGCTGTGCGACGTGTTTGAACTGTGGGTATTCCAAGTGCGGGTGAGTGGAGTTAAAGGGTAGGAGCGGGGGGCAGGTCAGAAATGAACTGCCGCTTCTCATTTTGCGTCGGTTACACCCGGCAATCTGGCGGTGTAATCCATACGCGCCCTGCATAGCTTGATAATCAGGACGCTGTGCGTCCGTGGCTATGAAATACGATCCGATATTTTTCTGCTCGAACGTACGAATTTCTTTAGTTAGCAGCTCCCGACCGCAGACATACTAGGGGAAAACCTCGTTTTAGAGGTCGAATAGGCGTTAGGCGGGCATGACAGAAGATCGCGCATCGTTCAGATCAGAGCGTCACGTAAATACTTACGCTGACCTTTACCGTGCGGCTTACCATTTTCTGAAACTTGCGCAAACACCTGCTGCGGGGCGTAACTACCTGCTCGTTTCTACACTTACATTCTCTGCGTTTTCGTTTGAGGCATATCTCAATCATATTGGTCCAGATATATTTCCCTCCTGGCGAAATCTTGAGCGACTGCGCGTCTTAGACAAGCTAGAGATAATCTGCAGACAAGTTAAAGTCGCCCCAGACTTATCTCGACGCCCATTTCAGACAGTTCATAACCTTTTTCGGTTTCGCAACTCAGTGGCTCACGGCCGATCGCAAGTTCTTAAAGTCGAGAAAGATATTCACATTCTTGACGATCCATGGAGGCACGTGCCAAAGGCGGATTGGGAGGAGTACGCTACTTTGGCCAACGCCAAAATGGCTTATGAGGATGTACGTGGTGCTATCAATGCGATCAGCGTTGCTGGCGGATACGGAGAAGAGTTGATGTTGCGAGGAACGACGCTTGTACATAAGTCGCTGCCCACCTAACAATTCATTCAAGCCGAGCCCACATCAGGGCGGCGCCTAAGTGCGCGCTTTCGGCTATATTTGCACTCGTTCGCCGCCCTGCTGCGGGCCGGCTTAATTCAGGCGTTAGGCCTCACAAGGAAAATTAGTTGTGATCCAAGAAGAGCGAGTGCACCAGTACCTGAGAGTCGAAGAACGGGGCCAGGTGTACTTACTTTGCTTTCAAGAACGGGGCCAGGTGTACTTAATTTGCTTTTTCCGCCCTTCGACGCGGGCGATGTAAGAACGGGGCCAGGTGTACTTACTTTGCTTATTCCGCCCCGCGACGCGGGCGATGCGCAGGGCGGGCAGAAGCGAAGCATCGAGTCTTCGCTTCGACCATGGCCTTGAATGCATCGCGGCCGAGTGCCCGTTGCTGCTGGAGATAGATGCGGATCTCTGCGAGCTGCTCAGGCGGCAG
>JBBSST010000012.1:0-77838 GCA_038241735.1 Lysobacterales bacterium | reverse complement strand
CCTGAACATGGCGAAGGCATCTCTCGCAAGGTTCGCATCTTGCAGCAGATGATGGTTCCGAAAGACTGGAACAAGCACGATATTTTCTGGCAGGACGTTGCATGTGTTGGCGATGAACCACAGCGTGACGGCTAACGGCGGAATTAAGCCGAGACCAAGCGCGTAGCGATTGGGCTTCGGCTTGAATGACTGGTTAGGTTGCGTACCCAACGATAAGGAATAGAGATGGACAAGGCATATAGCACGAACGACGAAGAATATAACTACACCGACGCTGGCGATGCGTTGCAGGCGTTAGCTGACGATGGACAGCTTGAGGTTGGCCGTTCGTACTACGAGATGGACTGGCGGCCAGCACCAACGTCGCGCTATCTATCAGCCGACCGGATTCTTGAGAACGCCCAAGAGCAGATTCTCGATGATATTGGCGATTCAGCAGACGATGCGTTCCTTGTCAGCAAGGACGCTGAGGCTGAACTTGATGGGCTTTTGGACGCATGGGCCACAAAGCATCTTCGAGTCAGGAATTACTGGGAGTTCGTAGGCAAAAGCCGCGTGTTGAAAGTTACCGCCGAGGACGTTGCTGAGTACGCAATCTAACGGGCGTTACATCCCCAAGCCGCCGCGTAACCGGTAACAGCTTGCATTTACGGAGTTGATATGTATAGAAAATCGCGAAAAGTATGCACGTCGGTGGGACGTGTATATGCGTGGGAGGGTTTGAACAATGGCTGACGGCCGCGGATCTTTCAATTTCCCACTACCCCAGCGTTCGCAACTGCGTCCAGGAGAGATCGTTGTTGATCTGTTCGCAGGGGGTGGCGGTGCCAGCGAGGCGTTGAAACAAGCCCTCGCCAAGGCCAATCTGGATCCGGCCATCCAAGCCCTGCGAGCCGCCGCGTGAGCGAGTCGCTGCCCGATGTCCTGGTCCCCGTGATCGCCGCTCTGGCGCAACGCGCAGTGGATGAGCATCTGACAACCGAACGCCAGCGCCTTCAACAGGTTGCGGCCGAGCGCACGAATCCCGCCCCGTTGCTGGCGACAGACAAGGCGGCATAGGATCGCTGCCATGCGCGTTGCCGCCTATGCCAGGTATTCGACAGATCAGCAGAGCGCCGCGAGCCTCGACGACCAGCTGCGCAACTGCCGGGCCTACGCTGATCGCATGGGATGGCCGGAGCCGATCGCCTTCACAGATGCGGCGATGAGCGGAACCCGTCGTGATCGACCCGCGTACCGGCGCCTGCTGTCTGCGGCCGCTGACTTCGACGTGATCCTCGTCGATGACCTGTCCCGACTGTCCCGCGATAGCATCGAAAGCGCCCAGGCCGTGAAGCGGCTGACCTTTGCCGGCGTGCGCGTGATCGGGGTCAGTGATGGCGTCGATACCGGACGCAAGGGGCACAAGGCCGACGTGGGTCTGCGTGGCCTCATGTCGGAACTCTACATCGACGACCTGCGCGACAAGACGCATCGAGGGCTCACAGGGCGCGCGCTGGCGGGTGCGAGTGCCGGCGGGCTGTCCTACGGCTACCGCGTCGCTGGCGTCGGCCTGCGGGCCGTTGATGAAGTGCAGGCGGCGATCGTGCGTCGGATCTATGCCGACTACCTCGCCGGCAAAAGCCCCCGGCAGATCGCCGCCGAACTCAATGGCGAGGGCGTGAAGCCGCCACGGGGAAAGTCGTGGGCCATGACCGCCATCCACGGCGACGTGCGGCGCGGCATCGGCATCCTGGCGAACCCCATCTATATCGGGCGGCAGGTCTGGAATCGGAGCCGATGGGACAAGCATCCGGAAACCGGCCGCAGGATACGCAGGGAGCGGCCGGCGAGTGAACACGTAATCACCGAACACCCGGACCTTGCCATCGTCGATGCGGCGACGTGGGAGGCCGTGCAACGCCGCCTGCGGGCCAGCAGCCTACGCGGGCAGCACAAGGGAGGCCGGGCGCCCCGGCACCTGTTGAGCGGCCTGTTGCGCTGCTGTGAGTGCGGCGGGCCCATGGTCGTGATCGACCGCTACCGCTACGGGTGCGCGATCGCCAAGGATCGGGGCACGTGCAAATCGACGATCCGGTTCCCGCGCGCCAGCGCCGAGGCCGCGCTACTTGCCGGGATCAAGGAACACCTGCTGACCGATGCGGCGTTCCAGGTATTCCAGCGAGAGGCAGCCGCGGCAATGAAGCGGGCCATGCCCGACACGGACCAAGCCAAGCGCCGGGCCGCAGATGCCGAGCGCATGCACGGCAACATCATGGCTGCGTTGCGGGCCGGCATCATCACACCCAGCACGAAGGCGGAACTTCAGGCGACCGAATCGGAAGTGAGGGCTGCGCGCGCTGATCTTGCCGCGGCGGAATCATTCCAGCCGTCACAGTTTCTGCCGCGTGCGCGCGAAGTGTGGCGGCGGCTGGCATCGACAATCGAGGAAGGCGGGCGGGACATTCCCGCGATGCGCAGCGCGGTGGCCGAAATTGTCGGCGAGCGTATCGTCGTGCACGAAAAAGCCGGCGACCTCTTTGCAGAAATCGCCGGCTCGGCACATCAGATAACCGTGGTAGCGGGGGCAGGATTTGAACCTGCGACCTTCGGGTTATGAGCCCGACGAGCTGCCAGACTGCTCCACCCCGCATCAGGAGCGGAATTATGGCGATGTGGTGGAGTTATTGCAAGCCCAAAACGTGAACAACGCGGATCGCACAAGCAGGCCACGGAATGGCGCGGGGCTACACCGACGCTTGGCCGTCACCATCATGCGCGCTTGCGCATGATCGGCTGTCATCGGCGCGCATCCAGGCCACGACCCCACCGTGCTCAGGCAAATGCCGCCTGGCACCAGGCCATGATCGGGCTCCAGAAAAAGCCCAGCACGATCAGGGCCAATGCGTTGATCGAAAACATCACCTGCAGCGGCCGACCTGGACGTACCTGCAGCGGCTCGCCGCTGGGCTCATCGAAATACATCACCTTGATCACGCGCAAATAATAGAACGCGCCGATGATCGCAAACACGATGCCGACGATTGCCAGCCACAGCAGGTCGCCCTGGATCGCGGCACGCAGCACCACCAGCTTGGCCCAGAAACCCAGGAACGGCGGCACGCCCGCCAGCGAGGCCATGATGCACAGCACCAGCCCGGCCATCCACGGATTGCGCGCGTTGAGTCCCTTGAAGTCGTCGATGCGGTCGGCCTCGAAGCCGCGGTGGGACAACATCACGATCGCGCCGAACGCGGCTGCGGCCATGATCGCGTAGCTGATCGCATAGAACATCGCCGCCGCATAGCCTTCGGCATTGCCGCCAGCCAAGCCCAGGAACAGGAAGCCGACGTGGGAGATGGTCGAGTACGCCAACATGCGCTTGAGATTGGTCTGGGCTATGGCCACGACGTTGCCGATGGCCAGCGACATCGCCGCCAATCCGGCCAGCAGCAGGTGCCATTGCTCGCCCAACGGACCAACCCCGGATTCCAGCAGCCGATAGGCCATGCCGAACGCGGCCAGCTTGGGCGCCGCGCCGATGAACAGCGTGATCGGGGTGGGCGCGCCGTGGTACGTGTCGGGCAGCCACATGTGGAATGGCGCGGCACCAAACTTGAAACCGATGCCTGCGACCAGGAACACGGTGCCGGTAAGCAGCAGCAGGCGCTCATCGCCCGATGCGCTGCTGGCAGCTTCGTTGATGGCGGCAAGGTCGAGCGTGTGCGTCGCCCCGTACACCAGCGACATGCCGTACAGCAACATGCCCGAGGCAAGCGCACCAAGCACGAAATATTTCATCGCCGCTTCCGATGACAGCGGATTGTCACGGTCGATCGCCACCAGCGCGTACGAACTCAGCGCAAGCAATTCAAGGCCCAGGTACACCATGGTCAGGTTGCCAGCCGAAACCAGCAGCATCATGCCGACGGTCGCGAACAACACCAGCACCGGCAACTCGCCTTTGTACAGGTTGCGCTCGCGCATGAACGTCCAGGCATACCCCAGCGCCACCGCGTTGAGCAGCAGCAGCGAAACCTTGAGCACGTCGGCCATGGTGTCGCGCACGAACATGCCGTCCATCACCGTGCCCTGCCCGCCCGTGCCGGTCATCACCAGCGCGGCGGCAAGCACCAGCACGGCAATGGCGCAGACATGGGTGACGATGCGACGGCGCTCGTCGAGGAACAGGTCGAGCATCAACAACGCAAACGCACCGATCACCACCAGCAGCTCGGGTGCCAACGGCGCGATATCGGCGATGGTCCGCACTTGCGGAACCAACACCGCTGCAGCCGGGCTTATCGCCTCTTGCGCGACCACCATCAGATTTGACGCAGAAGACATCATCGGAGCCTCAAAGCTTGCTGACGGCGAGTTGGGTCGCCAGTTGTGCGATGGAAGATTCCATCAGGTCGGTCAGCGGTTTCGGCCACACGCCGATTACCAGCACGCCGGCGGCAAACACGCCCAGCACGATCCATTCGCGCATGTTGATGTCCTCCATCTCGGCGACATGGGCATTGCCGACCTCGCCCCAGATCACCCGCTTGGCCAGCCACAGCGAATAACCGGCTCCGATCATCAGCGTGGTGGCCGCAGCGAAGGCAATCAGCGGGTGCTGCTGGTAGCTGGCCAGGATGATCATGAATTCGCCGACGAAGCCACTGGTGCCGGGCAAGCCGGAGTTGGCCATCGAGAACAGGATCCAGAACATCGCAAACCATGGCATCACGTTGGCCACGCCGCCGTAATCGCTGATGCGCCGGGTGTGCATGCGGTCGTACAGCACGCCGACGCAGGAGAACATCGCGCCGGAAATGAATCCGTGCGAGACCATCTGCACCATGGCGCCTTGCAGGCCCAGCCGCGCCGCATCGATGTTATGGACATCACGCACCAGCGCCAGCGCGATGAAGATACCCAAAGTCACGAAGCCCATGTGGGCAATCGACGAATAGGCGATCAGCTTCTTCATGTCGTCCTGGACCAGCGCGACCAGGCCGACATAGATCACCGCGATCAGCGACAACGCGATCAGCAGCCAGGCAAATTCATGGCTGGCATCGGGCACGATCGGCAGGCTGAAACGCAGGAACCCGTATGCACCGATCTTCAGCATGATCGCGGCCAGGATCACCGAACCGCCGGTCGGCGCCTCGACGTGTGCATCCGGCAACCAGGTGTGCACCGGGAACATCGGCACCTTGACCGCGAAGGCGATCAGGAACGCGAAGAACAGCCATGCCTGTTCGGTGGCCGTGAGTGGCAACTGGTAGAGGTCCGGCAACTGCCAGCTGCCGCCCTTGATGTACAGGTACACCAGCCCGACCAGCATGAATACCGAGCCGAGGAACGTGTACAGGAAGAACTTGATCGACGCATACACCCGCCGCGGCCCACCCCACACGCCGATGATGATGAACATCGGGATCAGCATGCCTTCGAAGAACGCGTAGAACAGGATCGCATCGACTGCGCAGAACACACCGATCATCACGCCTTCGAGGATCAGCATCGTCGCGTAATACTGGCTGACGCGCTTGTCGATCGACGTCCACGCACCAATGAGCACCAGCGCGGTGGTGATCGTGGTCAGGATGATCAGCGCCACCGAGATACCGTCGGCGCCCAGGTGGTACTGGATGTCGTAGGCCGGGATCCACTCGCGGCGCTCGAGGAATTGCAGCCCGGCGTTGACGTGGTCGAAGCCGGTGAACAGCGGGATGCTGAGCACGAACGTCGCCACCGCGATCGCCAGCGCCAGCCAGCGCGCTGCATTCGCACGCCCGTTGCCAAGCGCAAGCACCAGTCCGCCACCGAGGATCGGCAGCCAGATCAACAAACTCAGGAGAGGCCAGTTCGACACGTGTTCTTATCCGTTGTGGAGCCAGTGACAGCGCTGCTTAGCGCCAATAGCGAATCAGGACGGCGAGCAGCACGATCAGGCCGACGATCATCACGAATGCGTAGTGGTACAGGTAGCCGGACTGGGTACGTCGCAGCACCCCCGCGAACAGGTCAACCAGGCGCGCACTTCCATTGACGAAGGCGCCATCGATCACCTTTTCGTCGTTCTTGCGCAGCAACTTGCCCAGCAACACGCTGCCGCCGGCCAAGCCCTTGATCCACAGGTCGTCCATCCCGTACTTGTTGTCGAGGATGCGGATCGGCAGCGCGAAGATCTTCGCCGCTTTTGCGGGCAACCCGGGCTTGAACACGTACATCAGCGTGGCCAGAGCAAACCCCGAGAACGCCAGCCAGAACGTCGGCATCAGGAATCCATGCAGGGCGAAGGCCACCGGGCCATGCCAGGCCTCCAGGCCAACCGCTGCGACCACGTCGCGCGCCGCCGACACGTCGATCGAACCCAGGAAGAACGGAAGTTGCTTCACGTTGCCCATGACATCAGTGCCGAACAACATCGGCCCGATGGTGACAAAGCCCACGCCGATCGACGCAATCGCCAGAACGATCAGCGGCAGGGTCACCACCCACGGCGATTCGTGCGGCTCATGCGCGCCATGGCCGTGATCGTGGTCGTCATGGCCGTGATCCGCGGCATCGACGTTGCGGAAACGCTCCGGTCCGTGGAACGTGAGATACAGCAAGCGGAAGCTGTAGAACGCGGTGACGAAGGCGCCCAGCAACACCGCCCAGTAGCCGTACGTCGCGATCCAGTTGTTCGATTCGTGCGCGTGGTGCGCCGCGGCCTCGATGATCGTGTCCTTGGAATAGAAGCCACTGAAGAACGGCGTGCCCACCAGTGCCAGCGTGCCGATCAGCATCGTCCAGTAGGTCACCGGCATGTATTTGCGCAGGCCGCCCATCTTGCGCATGTCCTGCTCGTGGTGCATGCCAATGATCACCGAGCCGGCCGCCAGGAACAGCAGCGCCTTGAAGAAGGCATGGGTCATCAGGTGGAACACGGCCGCCGAATACGCCGACACGCCCAATGCCACCGTCATGTAGCCCAGTTGCGACAATGTCGAATACGCCACCACGCGCTTGATGTCGTTTTGCACGATGCCGATCAGGCCGGTGAAGAAGGCCGTGGTCGCACCGATGAACAGCACGAAGTTCAGCGCGGTTTCGCTTAGCTCGAACAGCGGCGACATGCGCGCCACCATGAAGATGCCGGCGGTGACCATGGTCGCGGCATGGATCAGCGCCGAAATCGGCGTCGGCCCTTCCATCGAGTCGGGCAGCCACACATGCAGCGGCACCTGCGCCGATTTGCCCATCGCCCCGACGAACAGGCACAGGCAGATCACCGTCGCCACCGACCATTGATGCTCGCCGATGATCGCGATCATCTGGCCTCCGCCGATCTTGTCGTTTGCATTGGCAAAGACGGTTGCGTAATCCAGCGTGCCAAACCAGTACAGCACCCCGGCGATTCCCAGCAGGAAGCCGAAATCGCCGACACGGTTGACCATGAACGCCTTGAGGTTGGCGAACACCGCGGTGGGCTTCTTGAACCAGAAGCCGATCAGCAGGTACGACACCAGGCCCACGGCTTCCCAACCGAAGAACAGCTGCAGGAAGTTGTTGCTCATCACCAGCATCAGCATCGAGAACGTGAACAAACTGATGTAGCTGAAGAATCGCTGGTAGCCCGGGTCATCGGCCATGTAGCCAACGGTGTAGACATGCACCAGGAACGAAACGAAGGTGACCACCACCATCATCATCGCCGTGAGCTTGTCGACCATGAAGCCGATATGGGCGTCGTAAACGCCGACCTGGAAAAACGTGTAGACGTTCTCGTTGAACGGCGCGGCGCCCTGCCCGAGCAGCTGCCACAGCACGTAGATCGACAAGGCGCAGCTCGCCCCGACCCCGACGATGGTGAGGGTGTGCGACCCCTTGCGTCCGATCTGGCGACCCAGCAATCCAGCCAACAGAGCACCGACCAATGGTGCCAGCACGATGGCCAGCAGGACGATCTTGGAAATCGCGTGTTCCATGTCCGGCATCACGTCAACCCTTGAGTGTGTCGATTTCGGCGACGTTGATCGTGCGCCGGTTGCGGAACAGCGTGACCAGGATCGCCAGGCCGATGGCGGCCTCGGCAGCGGCCACGGTGAGGATGAAGAACACGAACACCTGCCCGGCGGCATCGCCGGCTTGACGGGCGAAGGCGACGAAATTGATGTTGACCGCGAGCAGCATCAGCTCGATCGACATCAGCAGGATGATCACGTTCTTGCGATTGAGGAAAATGCCGGCCACGCTGATGCAGAACAACGCCGCGCCGAGCGCAAGGTAATGACCCAGCGCCAGCCCCTGTCCGAAGATTTCGATCATTTGGCCTCTCCGTCCACGGCGCCGGGCAGCGGCGGCGTGATGTCCTGCGGCCTGGTCGTGGCGTCCATCTTGACCAGACGGAAACGATCTTCGGCCCGGGTCCGTGCCTGCGCGCCGGGATTCTGGTGCTTGGTACCCACGCGACGGCGCAAGGTGAGGGTGACCGCCGCGATCACCGCGACCGTCAGGATCAGCGCGGCAACCTCGAACGGCAGCAGGAATTCACTGAACAGGCGATGCGCCAGCCATTCGATGTTGGGGATACCGGCCTCTACTGCAGGGTCGATCCCAAACGGCACCAGCCGCGACCTGATCCCGATCAGCGACAGCATCTCGACCAGCATCACCACTGCCACCAGCAAACCAACCGGCAGGTAGCGCACGTAGCCTTCGCGCAGTGGCACCAGGTCGATATCGAGCATCATCACCACGAACAGGAATAGCACCATCACTGCACCGACATAGACCAGCACCAGCGCAATGCCAAGGAACTCGGCATCGGCGAGGATCCAGGTGCATGCAACGCTGAAGAACGTCAGCACCAGGAACAGCGCGGCGTGCACCGGGTTCCTGACGCTGATCACCGCGCCGGCGGCGACCACGGTCACTACGGCGAAGGCAAGGAAGGTGAGCAATGCGTAGTCCATCAGGTCCTCAACGGCACAGGTTCATCGAAACGGGGCATCGGCAGCGCGGCGTTCGGCGATCTCGGATTCAAGCCGGTCCCCGATTGCCAGCAACTGCTGCTTGTTGACGATGTTCTCGCCGCGATTTTCGAAGTGGTATTCAAGGACATGGGTTTCGACGATCGAATCGACGGGGCACGATTCCTCGCAAAATCCGCAGAAGATGCACTTGAACAAGTCAATGTCGTAGCGCGTGGTCCGGCGCGAACCGTCGGCGCGCTGTTCGGAATCGATGGTGATCGCCAGCGCAGGGCACACGGCCTCGCACAACTTGCAAGCGATGCAGCGTTCCTCGCCGTTGGGGTATCGACGCAGCGCATGCAGGCCGCGGAAGCGCGGCGACTGCGGCGTTTTTTCCATCGGATACATCAGCGTGTACTTGGGCCGGAACAGGTATTTAAAGGTCAGCCACATGCCGCTGAGCATTTCCAGCAGCAGCAGGCCCTTGAACCAGGACGCCATTTTTTCAATCACTGTCATGTCCTTCACCGACCGGCCTCGAACACGCCGTAATACGCCATCAGCGCCGTCACCACGATCCATCCAATACTCAGCGGGATGAAGACCTTCCAGCCCAGCCGCATGATCTGGTCATAGCGATAGCGCGGGAACGTGGCGCGGAACCAGATGAAGCAGCTGGCAAAGAAACCGACCTTCAGGAACAGCCACCACCACCCGTCGACGGCCAACCACGACAGCAGCGGGACATCGCTAAACCAGCCCTGCAGAGGAGACAGCCAGCCGCCGGCGAAGAAGATCGCGGTCAGGAAACTGACCAGGATCATGTTGGCGTATTCGGCCAGGAAGAACAGCGCAAAGGCAGCACCGGAATATTCGACCATGTGACCGGCGACAATTTCCGATTCGCCCTCGACCACGTCAAATGGTGCGCGGTTGGTCTCGGCCACGCCGGACACGAAATACACCACGAACAACGGCAGCATCGGCAGCCAGAACCACTCGAACAACCCCTTGTCGCCGGCTTGCGCCATGACGATCTCTGTGAGGTTGAGGCTGCCGGCACCGATCATCACGCCGACCAGGGCAAAGCCCATCGCGATTTCATAGCTGACCATCTGCGCGGCCGAGCGCATCGCGCCGAGGAAGGCGTACTTGGAGTTGGAGGCCCAGCCGGCCAGGATCACCCCGTAGATGCCCAGCGACGTCATCGCCAGCAAATACAGCAACCCCGCATTGGCATTGGACAACACCAGCTGCGAATCGAACGGCACCACGGCCCACGCCGCGAACGCCGGCACCAGGGTGATCAGCGGCGCAAGGACATACAGCGATCGTTGTGCATTGGTCGGCTGGATGACTTCCTTGAACAACAGCTTGAAGACGTCGGCGAATGCCTGGAAAACGCCGAACCCGACATACATCGGGCCATGGCGTACATGCATCCAGCCGATCAACTTGCGCTCCCAGACCACGTAAAACGCAACCGCAAGGATCACAGGCACCGCAACCGCCAGTATCTTCAGCACGATCCACGCGATCAGGCCGATGGCGCCCAGCGACAACAGCCACTCGTGCAGCGGATCGAACACATTGGCCAAGAGGGTTGCGGTATTCATGCCGCCCCCACCTTCACGCGGCCTGCGGCCAACGCCGCCGTTGCGCCGTAGCCACGCTCGACCCACGCCGCGCCCGGTGCGACGCGGTCACTGATGAAGACCGGCAGGACTGCAGTGCCCAGGACGTTGGAAACCTTTGCCATCTCACCATCGGCGATACCAGCGGACTGCGCATCCTGCGGATGCAAGCTGATGCGCGGCCCCGTGGTCAACGGATGTGCCTGCAAGGCGGCGGCGCGACGGGTGACAGCATCGACGCGATAGATGGCCTCGGACACGGCAAGCTCGATCGTCCCCTGCCCATCCAGTCCCGCGGTTGCATCGTCGAACCGACTGCCGTCGTATCCGCGTTGAACATCGCGACGTTCACCGCGCTTGCCCGTTTCCCCACTGGCCTGCATCGAAGCCCGCAGGCCGGCCAGGTCGGTGAACTCAAAACCGGCCAGGTTCAACTCGCCACCCAATGCGCGCAGCACGCGCCAGCCCGGACGTGCGTCGCCCGGCAGCTTGCCGGCCGCGACGGCGCGTTGTTCGAACCCATCCAGGTTGGTCAACGTGGCGTCGACTTCCGGCAATGCGCCGATCGGCAGGATCACGTCGGCGACCGCACGCGTGGACTCGCACGCGAAATGACTGAACGCCACGACTTGGGCATCGTCCAATGCCTTCATGGCCGTCGCCTGGTCGGCGAAATCAAGGCCAGGTTCGATGCCGTAAATGACATAGCCGCTGCGCGGCTGCGCCAGCATGGTGCTGCAGTCGCGCGAAGCCGGCAGTACGCCGTTGCGGACAAGCCCAAGCGCATTGGCGCCCTGCGGGATACGACACAGCGCGGCGTTGCTGGCGCTGGTGAAATCAGCCGCGGCCTTGCGGATCGCAGCAGCGTGCAGGCTGTTTTCGGCCACCGCGCCAACGATCACCACCGCGCGCGTGGCGCCCTGGATTGCCTTGGCAAGGTCGCCCGAAGCCAGCGCCGCGGCAATCTGCGACGGTGCCACGATCTGCTTGCCGGCGATATCGAATGCGAATTCGAAATCGACCGGATTGATCACATGGACCTTGGCGCCGCGCATCGTCGCCTTTCGGACGCGCGCATGCAGCAGCGGCAACTCGAAGCGCAGGTGGCTGCCGACGATGACGATGAAATCAGCATGTTCAATGTCAGCGACCGGCATCGCGAACGCCGCCGCGGTCGCGCCATCGGAGACATCGTGCTGGGCGATACGGTGGTCAAGATTTCCCGAACCCAGCGCATCGGCAAGGCGTGCGAGCAACGCACCTTCCTCGTTCGATGTTGCCGGATGCACCAGGATGCCGAGGTCATCGGCCGCGTTGTCACGCAGGATCTTGGCGGCCTTGGCCAGCGCGTCTTCCCACGAGGCTTCACGCCACTGGCCATCGACCTTGAGCATCGGCTTGAGCGCGCGATCCTCGGCATACAGGCCCTCGTGCGAGTACCGGTCACGATCCGACAGCCAGCACTCGTTGACCGCTTCGTTGTCGCGCGGCACCGCGCGCATCACGTCGCCACGGCGCGAATGCAGGAACAGGTTGCTGCCCATTGCGTCGTGATAACCCAGCGATGGCTTGGCGATCAGCTCCCACGGGCGTGCGCGGAAGCGGAACACCTTGTTGGTCAGCGCGCCCACCGGACAGACGTCGATGACGTTGCCGGACAACTCCGTGGTCAGCGGCTTGCCGTCGTAGGTGCCGATCTGCAGGTCTTCGCCGCGCTGCATGCCGCCAAGCTCATAGGTGCCGGCGATTTCAGCGGTAAAACGGATGCAGCGCGTGCAATGGATGCAGCGGGTCATGTCGCTGGCCACCAGCGGGCCCATGTCCTCGTCGGCCACCACGCGCTTGCGTTCGCTGAAACGGCTGACCGAACGGCCGTAGCCCAGCGACAGGTCCTGCAGTTCGCATTCGCCGCCCTGGTCGCAGATCGGGCAATCGAGCGGATGGTTGATCAGCAGGAATTCCATCACGTTGCGCTGCGCCTTGAGCGCCTTGTCGCTGCGCGTGCGCACCTGCATGCCGTCCATCACCGGCGTGGCGCACGCCGGCGCGGGCTTGCCCATCTTCTCGACATCCACCAGGCACATGCGGCAATTCGCCGCGATGGCCAGCTTGTCGTGGTAACAAAAACGCGGGATCGCGATGCCGGCCTTGTCGGCGGCCTGGATGATCATCGAACCCTTGGGCGCAGCCATCTCGACGCCATCGATGAAGACGGTGACGTGGTCGGGCGGCAGGTTCGGGTTCACCGGTTGCGAACTCATGCCTGGCTCTCGTGTTGGCCCGTCATCGAGGCGACGGCGGGAATGGCAGCGGAACGATCACGGAAGGTCGTGGAATTCATGCGGCCACCTTCTCCACCACGGTGCCGGCACGCTGGTCGTCGACAAGAAAGCGCCCGTTGACGATGGCGTATTCGAACTCGTCCCAGTAATGCCGCAGGAATCCCTGCACCGGCCACGCGGCGGCTTCGCCGAAGGCGCAGATGGTGTGGCCTTCGATCTGGCCGGCAGCGGCCTTGAGCATGTTGAGGTCATCGATCGTGGCCTGGCCATCGACGATGCGCGTGAGCATGCGGTACATCCAGCCGGTGCCTTCGCGACACGGCGTGCACTGGCCGCAGCTCTCGCTGAAATAGAAACGCGCGATGCGTTGGCAGGCACGCACCATGCAGGTCGTGTCATCCATCACGATCACCGCACCCGAGCCCAGGCCGGAACCGGCCTTCTGGATGCTGTCGTAATCCATGGTCAGTTGCATCATCGTCTCGCCCGGCAATACCGGCATCGACGAACCACCGGGAATCACGCACTTGAGCGTGCGACCGGCGCGAATGCCGCCGGCCATTTCCAGCAGGTCGGCAAACGATGTGCCCAGGCGGACTTCGTAATTCCCGGGCTTGGCGACGTGGCCTGAGACCGAGAAAATTTTCGGTCCGCCATTGTTGGGCTTGCCCAGGTTCAGGAACCACTCGGCGCCGTTGCGCACGATCGCCGGCACCGAGGCGAACGTCTCGGTATTGTTGATCGTGGTCGGCTTGCCAAACAGGCCAAAATTCGCCGGAAACGGCGGTTTGTAGCGCGGCTGGCCCTTCTTGCCCTCCAGCGATTCCATCAACGCGGTTTCTTCGCCACAGATGTAGGCACCCGCGCCCAGCGCGTTGTGGATCTCGATGTCGATCCCGCTGCCCAACACGTCCTTGCCCAGCCAGCCATGCCGGTAGGCCTCGGCGGTGGCTTCCTCGAGATGCTCGAACGGCTCGTGGTGGAATTCGCCGCGCAGGTAGTTGTAGCCCACGGTGCTGCCAGTCGCGTAGCACGCAATCGCCATGCCCTCGATCACCGAGTGCGGGTTGTAGCGCAGGATGTCGCGATCCTTGCAGGTGCCCGGCTCGGATTCGTCGGAGTTGCACAGGATGTATTTCTGCATGCCCGAATCCTTGGGCATGAAGCTCCATTTAAGGCCCGTGGGGAAGCCCGCGCCGCCGCGGCCGCGCAAACCCGATTGCTTGACCATCTCGATCACATCGACCGGTGCGATCTTGTCCTCGATGATCTTGCGCAGGGCGCTGTAACCGCCGGTCTTCAGGTAGTTCTCATACGACCACGGCTTGTCGAAATGCAGCGTGGTGTAGACGGCCTGGTGCTCCTTCGGTGCAGGACCGACGGGACCGTAGCCTTCGGAAGCGTGGGGGGAATGCTGTGTCATGTGCGTCTGCGGCCTCACTTCAAGCCGTCGAGCAGCGCGTCGACTTTCGTCGCATCGAGCTTCTCGTGGTAATGCCCGTTGATGACCACCACCGGCGCGCCGCAGCACGCCGCGACGCATTCTTCCTCGCGCTTGAGAAACACGCGGCCATCGGCGGTGGACTCGCCCAGCTTGCAGCCAAGTTTCTGTTCGGCATGCCTGACCAGGTCTTCGGCGCCGTTCAACCAGCAGCTGATGTTGGTGCAGAACGCGACGTTGTTGCGACCAACCTTCTCGACCTCGAACATCGAATAGAACGTCGCCACCTCGTACGCCCACACCGGCGGCAAGCCGAGGTACTTGGCCACGGCGGCGATCAATTCATCACTCAGCCAGCCGCCGTTTTGTTCCTGCGCGGCGTGCAGGCCCTGCAGCACGGCGGAGCGTTTGCGGTCCGGCGGGAATTTCTCCAGCCAGTGGTCGATGTGCGCGCGCGTGCTGTCACTCAATGCCAGCATCGGATCGATGTTGCGCGCGTTTTCGAAGTTGCCTGTCGCCTTCACCTGTCGATTTCTCCGAACACCACGTCATAGGTGCCGATCATTGCCACCACGTCGGACAACATGTGCCCGCGCACGATCTCGTCCATCGATGACAAATGGGCAAAACCCGGCGCACGCAGGTGCACACGGAACGGCTTGTTGGCGCCATCGGACACCAGGTAGCAGCCAAACTCGCCCTTCGGCGCTTCCACCGCGCAGTAGGTCTCGCCTGCCGGAACGCAATAGCCTTCAGTGAACAGCTTGAAGTGGTGGATCAACGCTTCCATGTCGTCCTTCATCGACTCACGCGATGGCGGCGACACCTTGTAATTGTCGAGCATGACCGGGCCGGGATTCACCCGCAGCCAGCGAACGCACTGCTCGATGATCCGCACCGACTGGCGCATTTCGGCCACGCGCACGAGATATCGGTCATAGCAGTCGCCTTCGACGCCGACCGGGATGTCGAAATCAACCTCGGCGTATTTCGCATACGGCTGCTTCTTGCGCAGGTCCCAGGCGATGCCCGAACCACGCAGCATTGGCCCGGTCATGCCCAGTGCCAGCGCCTGTTCAGGCGGAATCACCCCGATGCCCACCGTGCGTTGCTTCCAAATGCGGTTGTCGGTCAGCAGGGTTTCGTACTCATCGATGCGATCGGGGAAATCCTTGCAGAACGCATCCAGGTAATCGAGCATCGAACCTTCGCGCCATGCATTGAAGCGCTTGAGGTTGGCACCCTTCTTCCACGGCGATTCGCGGTACTGCGGCATGCGCTCGGGCAGGTCGCGGTAGACGCCGCCGGGACGGTAATAGGTCGCGTGCATGCGCGCGCCACTGACGGCCTCGTACACGTCCATCAATTCTTCGCGCTCGCGGAACGCGTACAGGAACACCGCCATCGCGCCGAGGTCCAGGCCATTGGAGCCCAGCCACATCAGGTGGTTGAGGATGCGCGTGACCTCGTCGAACAGGGTGCGGATCCACTGCGCGCGCTCGGGCGCCTCGATCCCCATCAGGGTTTCGATTGCACGCACGTAGGCGTGCTCGTTGCACATCATCGATACGTAGTCGAGGCGATCCATGTAGCCGATCGACTGGTTGAACGGCTTGGATTCGGCCAGTTTTTCGGTGCCACGGTGCAGCAGGCCGATATGCGGGTCGGCGCGGACCACGGTCTCGCCGTCCATTTCAAGGATCAGGCGCAGCACGCCATGCGCGGCGGGATGCTGGGGACCGAAGTTGAAGGTGTAATTGCGGATTTCCTGGCGCGCTTCGGCCGCATCGCTTGCGAAGGGCACCGTGGACGGCGCTGGATGTGCGCTCATTTCACCGCTCCCGCATCCGCCGGACCAATGCGTTCGTGCACCTTGAGGTCGCGATCCTCGCCCTGGGCGGTGGCATACCGCGCATCATCGCGGATCACCCGCGGCACCAGCACGCGTGGTTCGACCGACGTCACCGGCTCGTACACAACGCGCTTTTTTTCCGCGTCGTAACGCACTTCGACGTTGCCGATCAACGGGAAATCCTTGCGGAACGGATGTCCGACAAAACCATAATCGGTGAGGATGCGGCGCAAATCCGGATGGCCTTCGAAAACGATGCCGAACAGGTCGAACGCCTCGCGCTCGAACCAGTTTGAACCACGCCACAGGTCGGTCAGCGACGCGACGATCGGCAGGTCATCGTTGGGTGCGAAACACTTCACCCGCACGCGTTGGTTGTTGCACACCGACAGCAGGTGCGCGACCGCAGCATAGCGACGTTGCGGCACCTGCGTGGGCTGCTCACCCTGCGGTTGCGCGGTTTGTTCGCTGGGCACTTCACCAAACATGAACCGACCCGGGCCCCTGCCCTCGACACCGCGACTGAAACCTTCCGATGACACCTCCGTGTCCCACTCATCGCTGCCGTAGCCGAAATAATCGACGCCGCAGATGTCGACCAGCTGATCGAATCCAAACTCATCGCGCAGCGCGCGACAGCCGTCGTGCCAGGCATCGGCGGAAAACACGATGCCGACTTCGCCGCGCGGCGCGTCGTTGGAGACCTGGGCGCCATCAAAACGCGCGCGCAGGCGGTCGGCAAACACGGCAGCTGTCTCAAGCATCAGCGCAGCCCTGTCTTGTTGTCGCCGAAATTGGTACCGCGGCGGATTTTTTTCTGCAATTGCAGGATGCCGTAGACCAGCGCCTCGGCGGTCGGCGGGCAGCCCGGCACGTAGATGTCGACGGGCACGATTCGGTCGCAACCGCGCACCACGGCATACGAATAATGGTAGTAGCCGCCGCCATTGGCGCAGCTGCCCATCGAGATCACCCACTTGGGGTCGGGCATCTGGTCATAGACCTTGCGCAAGGCCGGCGCCATCTTGTTGACCAGGGTGCCGGCGACGATCATCACGTCGGATTGACGCGGGCTGGGACGAAACACCACCCCGAACCGGTCCAGATCCAGGCGCGATGCGCCGGCATGCATCATCTCAACCGCACAGCACGCCAGGCCAAACGTCATCGGCCACATCGAGCCGGTGCGCGCCCAGTTCAGCAATATGTCGGAACTGGTGGTCACGAAACCGCGTTCGAGTAGCGGATTTTCTCCCTCGGGACGCAGGATGTCGTCGAGGCGGCCTTCGGGCAGCGGGTTGCTGACAAAATCGGCAACCTTCTGAATCGATTGGATCACTCCCACTCCAGCGCTCCCTTCTTCCACACGTAGATGAAGCCCAGCAACAGCATGCCCACGAAGATACCCATCTCGATCAGGCCAAGCACGCCCAGGTCGCGGAACACGGTGGCCCACGGCACGATGAAGATGATTTCCAGGTCGAAGATGATGAACTGGATGGCGATCAGGTAATAACGGATGTCGAACTGCATCCGTGTTTCCTCGAACGGGGCAAAACCGCATTCGTACGGCGACAGTTTCTCGGACGTGGGGCGCTTGGGTCCAAGCAAGTTGCCGATGACCAGCAAGGCAATGCCGATGCCGGTGGCAACGAACAGGAACAGCAGGGTCGGCAGGTATTCGGCCAGCACTCGTGTTCTCTCCGCTACAGGCCCATCAAGCGGCCGTGGCTACGTCGATCCGCATCATCTGCGGGTGATACGCGTCTTCGGCGGAAGCAACATCTGGCGATGCCGAATCCCGCGCGCGAAACGCAGTGTGGTGCCCAAGGGGGGACTCGAACCCCCACGACCTAAGCCGTTACCACCTCAAGGTAGTGCGTCTACCAATTCCGCCACCTGGGCAAATCATTTGTTGCGTGCCGCAACGCGCACGCAGCGGCCGTATTGTAAGTGTTATCAGCCGCCCTGAGGAACCGGTGGCGCAGGTGTCGGCGGTTGCGTTGGCGCGGGCTTGGGTGCCGACTGGGCAGGCGCCGACGGCAGCGTTGAACCCGGCGCCGACTGCGACGGGGCCACCGGAACGCGATCGCCTGCCGCTGGTGCCTGCGCCGGCGCGGCGGGCGCTTGCGACATGACCCCAAGATCCTGCTGCACCGGGCCGGGCGCAGAGGTGCGCGTCGCATGCCAGGCCATGAACAGGGTGACCGCGAAAAACAGGATCGCCAGCCACTTGGTCGCCTTCGACATGAAGTTCGACGAGCCGCGCGAACCGAATACGGTGGCCGATGCGCCGCCGCCGAATCCTGAACCCGCCTGCGCACCTGCGCCGCGCTGCATCAGGATCAACGCGACCATCGAGACCGCGATCAGCACGAATACCACGTTGAGGATCAGCATCAACATCGTTTGGACTCTGTGAGGTTGGATTCCCGTGCCGGCGAACCGCTTGGTATCTAGGGAGCCGCCGCCGTGACGATGGCCAGGAAATCAGCGGCGACCAGTGAAGCCCCGCCGATCAGCCCGCCATCGACATCGGGCTGGGAGAACAGCGCGGCGGCATTGTCGGGCTTGGCGCTACCGCCGTACAGCAGCGGTAGCAAGCCGGCGATTGTAGCATCGCGTGATGCGGCCTCGCCACGGATGAACGCGTGCACGGCCTGCGCCTGCTCCGGGGTAGCCGTCAGCCCGGTCCCGATCGCCCAGACCGGCTCGTAGGCCACGATGGCGCCGTCCAACGCCTGTGCACCGGCCAGCTCGAAGATCGGCGCGAGCTGGCTGGCGATGGTGTATTCGGTCTGCCCGGCCGCGCGCTGTTGTTGGGTCTCGCCCACACACAGGATTGGCACCAGTCCGGCGTGCTTGGCGGCGAGGAACTTGCGCGCGACCAACTCGCTGCTCTCCTGGTGGTACTGGCGGCGCTCGGAATGGCCGACCAGCCCGTATTTCGCACCGACATCAACCAGCATCGCCGCCGATACCTCGCCGGTGTACGCCCCTTTCTCGTTGCTGCTGACGTCCTGGGCGCCAAAGGCGATGTGACGACCGGCGAAATCGCCGATCAGATCGCCCAGGTATGGCAGCGGTGGCAGCACGATTGCTTCCACGCCCGCAACCGGCAGGCCGGCGGCAACGGCGGCGAGCAATTGGCTGGCGAACGCGCGGGTGCCATTGAGTTTCCAATTTCCGGCTACGATCCTGCGACGCATCGGGTCACTCCTGTTTGACAGGTCGACAGGATAGCGGATGCCCCCAAATCATTGGAGCGGTAGCGGTCGCCCTGTCTTGCCGCAACCAGGGCAATGCGGACCGCCAGTGATTGACTGCCAGGTTCCCTATGGCCCACCAAGGCCAACAGGGAAACAATCGGCTGGCGCCAATGTGATGCAGGGAAAAGCGATGGCCTCGAATGCGCAAGCCGCCAAGAGTTGGCTTCATTAAACTCGGCCGCCAGCTTCTCCGGCCCCGACTGTCTGCGTGTCAAACCGGAACGAGGCCTTGCGCTCGCCGCGCTTGCAAACCGGGCCAGCCCCGATGCATGGGTTGGAGCGCATGGATTCAAGTCCATGGATTGAAACCCTTGGCTTAAAAACCGTGGGGTCGAAGCAGGCGGGTTGAAACAGTCAGGTCGAAACAGTCGGGTCAAAGCGCGCGATGCACGCAGCGCTTGTCGTAACGCCGGACGTTTACTTCAGCTTGATCTCGCGCAAACGCTCGTCAAGGTAGGCCTGCGCCGTGATCGCCTCGGGATACCGGCTGGGGTTGCCTGGACCTATGCACGAAGGCAATACGTCGATCAGGAAATCCGGGTTGGGATGCAGGAAGAACGGCACCGAATAACGCGGCTGGCGCGCCTGTTCGCCGGGCGGATTGACCACGCGGTGCGTGGTGGACGGATACACATGGTTGGTCAGGCGTTGCAGCATGTCGCCGATGTTGACGACGATGGTGTCGGCGTCCGACGTGAACGGCACCCACTCGCCCTGCCTGGATTTCACTTCCAGCCCGGCGGCGCTGGCGCCGACCAGCAGGGTAATCAGGTTGATGTCCTCGTGCGCGCCGGCGCGCGCGTTGGGAACATTGTCGCTGGTGATCGGCGGGTAGTGGATGGGCCGCAGGATCGAGTTGCCAAAATTGGTCTTGTCGGCGAAATAATCTTCGGCCAGGCCGATATGCAGCGCCAACGCCGCCAGCACCTGCGTGCCCAGGGCATCCAGCGCAGCGTACAGCGCATAGCCTTTTTCACGGAATCCCTCGACTTCGCCAGGCCACTGGTTGGGCGGCATCACGTCGTGGTATTTCGAGCCTTCTGGAGTCTCGCGACCGATATGCCAGAACTCCTTGAGGTCGAAATGCTGGGCGCCTTTCGCGGTCTCCACGCCAAACGGCGTGTAGCCGCGCGCGCCGCCGCCGCCAGCGACGTGGTAACGCTGCTTGGTGCTGTCCGGCAGGGCGAAAAACGCCTTGAAGACACCGTAGGCATCATCGATCAGCGTACGTGGCAGGCCGTGGTTGCGGATGCCGGCAAATCCCCATTCGCGATACGCCGCGCCGAGCTCATCGACGAAGGCCTGGCGATCGCTGGCGCTGGTGGGGGTCGTGAAACGACGGATATCGAGGGTGGGGATTCGGGAAGCCATGCGATCAACCTGGTGCGGGTGACTCCTCCCGGCGGGAGAAGAGGGCGCGATGCGCCTGGTGGAGGCGGAAGCACTCACGCCGTGGGTAGATTACTGCAGGCACGAAGTTATTTTTGCCTGCATCGTGCGGTGGATCAGCTGCGGCCATGCCATCGGCGCTCCCCACACAACCAGGCCTGCCCGTGCTTTGATCCTGTCGCTCACGCCGCCGCGCGTACCGCATCGGCCAGCCGCTCCAGGGTGGATTGCATCAGCGCGGCGTCATCGGCCTCGACCGTCACCCGCACCACGGGCTCGGTGCCCGACGGGCGCAGGAAGGCCCGACCCCTGCCCTGCACGCTGGACTGCGCCTCGGCCAGCGCCCGCTGCACGCTTTCGGCCTCTGCGGGCTTCGCGCCACTGCCATAGCGGACGTTGACGGTCTTCTGCGGGACTTTCTCAAGCCCGCGCAGTGCTTCGTGCAAGCTGATGCCGCGGCGACGCAATACCTCCAGCACCTGCAGGGCGCTGACGATGCCATCGCCGGTGGTGGTGCGATCCAGGCACAACAGGTGACCCGACGCCTCGCCACCCAGCATGCCGCCGTGTTCCAGCAATGCCTTGTGCACGTAGCGGTCGCCGACCTTGGAGCGGATGAAGGCGATGCCCGATTGCTCCATCGCGCGTTCGAAACCGTAGTTGGTCATCAGCGTGCCGACCACCGGCCCGTGCAGGCGACCGCTGGCTTTCCAGTCGTTGGCCAACACAAACAACAGGTCATCGCCATCGCGCGTCACGCCGTTGCCGTCGACGAACATCACGCGATCACCGTCGCCATCAAAGGCGATGCCGAGCTCCGCGCCGATCTCCAGCACGCGATCGGCCAGTCCCTGCGGATACATCGAACCCACGCCGTCATTGATATTGGTCCCATTGGGATCCACGCCGATCGCATCGACCTGTGCACCGAGTTCGCGCAACACCATCGGACCGATCTGGTAGGTCGCGCCATGTGCGCAATCCACCACGATGCACATGCCACCCAGGTCGAAATGGCGTGACACCGAACTCTTGCAGGCCTCGACGTAGCGGCCAACGGCATCGCGCGTGCGGATGGCCTTGCCGAGCAGTTCGGAGGAAACCGTGTGGAACGGGGTTTCCAGCGCGGCTTCGATCGCCTGCTCGGTGGCATCGTCGAGCTTCTCGCCCCGCGCCGAGAAAAACTTGATGCCATTGTCGTAATGCGGGTTGTGCGAGGCGGAAATGACGATGCCGCCATCGGCGCCCAACGAACGCGTCATGTGGGCGACGGCCGGTGTCGGCATCGGCCCCATCAGCTGCACGTCGACGCCGGCAGCGACCAGGCCAGCCTCCAACGCAGCCTCGAACATGTAGTTGGAGATGCGCGTGTCTTTTCCGATGATCACCTGCGGCTTGCGCCAGTCACCGTCGGTCCTGGTCGCCGCGCACAGGGCATGGCCATAGGCATTGCCCAGCCGCAGGACGAAATCCGCCGAAATCACGCCTTCACCGACGCGCCCACGGATGCCGTCGGTGCCAAAATATTTGCGGGTCATGGCGTCATCGGCTCGGTCGCTTGAATCTGGGATTGAGGGCTGGGATTGAGGGCTAGGGTCGCGGGCTTGGGTTGCCGGCTGGGTTGCGGAGAGAACCGGCTCGCACGATCACCATGAAATCCGGTCGGCTGCTCGCCTCCAATCCCCGGACTCGAAACTCCGCGCTCCAGGGTTGGCTTCTCTGTCATGCCTCTACCACCACGTCATCTTCTGGCTGCGGTTGCCGCATTAACAACGCAAGCAGGTGCGCGAGGCGGTCACGCAACTCACGCCGGTCGCAAATCTGGTCGATGGCGCCGTGTTCGAGCAGGAATTCGGAGCGCTGGAAACCTTCGGGCAAGGTCTCGCGCACGGTCTGCTCGATCACGCGCGGGCCGGCAAAACCGATCAGCGCTTCGGGTTCGGCCAGGTTGATGTCGCCCAGCATCGCGAACGACGCCGAGACGCCGCCGGTGGTCGGGTGGGTCATCACCGAGATGTAGGGCAAGCCGGCCGCGCGCAGGCGCGCCAGCGCAGCCGAGGTCTTGGCCATCTGCAACAGCGAAAACAGGCTCTCCTGCATCCGCGCGCCGCCGCTGGCGGAGAAACACACGAAGGGCGAACCGATTTCCAGCGCGCGTTCGACGCCCAGCGCAAAGCGTTCACCGACCACCGAGCCCATCGAGCCGCCCATGAAAGCGAAGTCAAAGGCGCTGGCGACCAGCGGCCGCTGCTTCAACGTGCCCTGCAGGGTGATCAGTGCATCGCGCTCACCGGTGGATTTTTGCGCAGCCTTGATGCGCTCGGAATATTTTTTCTGGTCCTTGAACTTGAGCACGTCGACCGGGCCGAGCGCGGCGCCGATTTCCTGCGTGCTGCCGGCATCCAGCAGCGCCATCAGGCGCACGCGCGCGCGGATCTGCATGTGGAAATTGCACTTCGGGCAGACCTCGAGGTTTTCCTCCAACTCCGGCCGGTACAACACGGCGCCGCAACGGTCGCATTTTTCCCACAGGCCTTCGGGCACGCTGCGTTTCTTGGTCGCAGCCGAATCGGTGCGAATGCGCACGGGCATCAGTTTCTTCAACCAGGACATGCGATCAGGTCAGCCTCTTGTCGATGCGGCAGCCAAACAGGCGTGCCACGCCAGACCGGGGAGTTTAGCGCACGTGGCCAATTCAGCCGTCGCGGTCCAGCGCCGCGCGCAACGGCGCCAGGAATGTGCTCGCACGCGCCACCGCCACCTCGATCGACCCGGCATCGGCCATGGCCTCGACCAGGGCACTGCCCACCACCACGCCATCGGCGTCGCGCGCCATGGCAGCGGCACTAACGGCGTCCTTGATGCCAAAGCCGGCCACCACCGGCACCGTACTCATGGCGCGGATCGTGCGCAGCCGCCCGGAAGCGACGCCGGTATCCAGGCGCTCGGAGGCGCCAGTGACGCCGGCGATGTTGACGTAGTACAGGTAGCCCTGTGCCTGCTTGCACAGCGACAGCAGGCGCGCATCGCTGGTGGTGGGCGACATCAGCAGGATCAATGCAATGCCGTGGGCGGCGAATGCCTCGCGGAACCCGGCCGATTCCTCTGGTGGCAGGTCGACCAGCAGCACGCCGTCAACCCCCGCGTCCGCCGCCTGCGTGGCAAACACCGACGCGCCGCGGATCTCGACCGGATTGAGATATCCCATCAGCACCACCGGGGTGTCGCTGTCGCGGGTGCGGAACATGCGCACGCTGTCGAACACGTACGACAGGCTCGCGCCTCGCGCCAAGGCGCGCTCGGAGCTGCGCTGGATGGTCGGGCCGTCGGCCATCGGGTCGGAAAACGGCACGCCCAGTTCGATCAGGTCGGCGCCGGCATCGACCAGCGCATGCATGACCGGCACCATTGCTTCGAGCAAGGGATCGCCGGCCGTGATGAAGGGCACCAACGCTTTTCGACCGATGGATCTGAGCTGGGCAAACCGGGCGTCGATGCGGTTCATGCCGGGAGGCCTCCTGCCAACGCCATGCCTTCGCGCGCGGCAATCGTGTGCACGTCCTTGTCGCCGCGCCCGGACAGGTTGCACAGCACGATGGCGTCTTTGGGCAATGCGCGCGCCAGTTTCAGTGCCTGGGCGATGGCATGGCTGGACTCCAGCGCCGCAAGGATGCCCTCGGTCCTGGCCAACAGGTGGAACGCGGCCAGCGCCTCATCGTCGCTGACGCCGACGTAATCCGCGCGCCCGGTGTCCTTGAGGAAGGCATGCTCGGGGCCGACGCCTGGGTAGTCGAGACCGGCCGATATGGAATGTGTTTCGGTGATCTGGCCGTCGTCGTCACACAGCACGTAGGTACGATTTCCGTGCAGCACGCCGGGGCGACCTGCGGCCAACGACGCCGCGTGGCGACCGGTGGCAATGCCCTCGCCTGCGGCTTCGGCGCCGACGAGGCGCACATCGCGGTCATTGAGGAAGGCATGGAAGATGCCGATGGCATTGCTGCCGCCGCCGACGCAGGCGGTGATGACGTTGGGCAGGCGCCCGTATTCGGCCAGCATCTGCGCGCGCGCCTCGCGTCCGACGATGGCGTTGAAATCACGGACCATGCGCGGATATGGGTCGGGACCAGCAACGGTGCCGATGATGTAGAAAGTGTCGCGCACATTGGTCACCCAATCGCGCATCGCCTCGTTGAGGGCATCCTTCAACGTCGCCGAACCGCTGGTCACCGGCACGACGGTCGCCCCGAGCAACTGCATGCGATAGACGTTGATCTTCTGCCGCTCGATATCGGTCGCGCCCATGTACACCACGCATTCCAGCCCCAGTCGCGCAGCGACCGTGGCACTGGCAACGCCGTGCTGGCCGGCGCCGGTCTCGGCGATGATGCGGGTCTTGCCCATGCGGCTGGCCAGCAACGCCTGGCCGATGGTGTTGTTGATCTTGTGCGCGCCGGTATGGTTGAGGTCCTCGCGCTTGAGCACGATGCGCGCGCCGCCAACGTGGTCGCTCAGGCGCCGCGCGTGGTAGATCGGGCTGGGCCGTCCGACGTAATGCGCAAGGTCGCTGTCGAATTCCTCGATGAACGAAGGATCGATGCGCGCCGCATCGTAGGCGGCGGCCAGCTCTTCCAGCGGTCCCATCAACGTCTCGCCGACAAAACGACCGCCGTAACGACCGAAATGGCCGCCGGCATCCGGGTAAGCATGGAAATCGATGTTCGAATCGGTTATTGCTGGATCGGTCATGGCTGGTTGGGGCATGGCTGCATGGGGCATGGCTAGGTTGGTGATGGGTTGGTCATGGCGGGATGGGGCATGGCAAATCGGTCACGTCGAATCGGTCAGGTCACTGGCACGAACTGTCCTGCTGGCCGGGCGCCGTGCCGGCAACCGAATCGGGTTCGACATGGCAGTCGGCACGTCGCACCTCCTCGACAAAGGCGTGCATGCGATCGCCATCCTTGAGGCCCGGCGCCGACTCGATGCCACTGGAGGCATCGACGCCCCAGGGCACGGTGCGGGTGATCGCATCGAAGACATTGTGCGGGCCGATGCCGCCGGCAACGATGATCGGCTTGACCAGCCCGGCTGGAATTCGCGACCAGTCGAAGCTGCGGCCACTGCCGCCACTGGAGGTATCGCCATGGCTGTCGAACAGGAACGCCGCTGCGGCCGGATAGCGCACTTGCAGGGCCACGGCATCGTCGACCAGCGGATTGCCCATCGCGATGGCCTTGACGTAGGGCACGCCAAACCCGCGGCAAAACGCGTCGGTTTCATCGCCGTGGAACTGCAGCAAACTCGGCCGCACCTGTTTGACCACCTCGCGCACATCCTTGGCCGTGTTGTCGCGGAACACCGCAACCGCATCAACCAGTGGTGCAAGCGCATTACGCAGGACGCGTGCTTGCTCTGCATGCACACGACGCGGGCTGTCGCCAGCGAAGATGAAACCGATCGCATCGACACCCAGCTCGCTGGCCAAACGCACGTCACCTGCGCGGGTCATGCCACAGAACTTGATGCGGGTGCGGTAGAGGGTGCGGCTCATGTCGGGTGGCTGGAGTGGGATGGCATCATCGATAGCGTAACTGGTTTGCCCGTCATCCCGGCAGGCGCATGGAGGCGATGGCGATGAATACGTGTCGTTGCGCCCGACCGTCGCGCCCGACCGTTGTGCTTGCCCGCTGCGCTTGCCTGTGCTCGCCCGCTGCGCCTGCTTGCTAAGCCGCGATGGGTTTCAACGTCACCTCGTCGGGCAACCCGCATTCGCGCGGATACAACGGCCCCACGAACACCAGTCCCGCGGCAGGTGCGGTGGGCCCGGCGAGCGTGCGATCACGGCCGGCGAGTATGTCGGCGATCCAGTCTTCGGGCCGATCGCCGGCACCCACGTCCAGCAGCGAGCCGACGATATTGCGCACCATGTGATGCAGGAAGGCGTTGGCCTGTACCTCGATGCACACCTCATTGCCCTCGCGCGCCACCACGATCCGCTGCAGGTCGCGACGCGCATGCGGCGCCTGGCAATGCACGGTGCGGAACGCGGAAAAATCATGTTCGCCCAGCAACACCTGCGCGGCGCGGTGCATGGCATCGGCATCCAGCGGGCGCCGGACCCACGACAGGTAATGGCGGCCAAGCGCAGGCCGCACCGGGTGGTTGAGCAAGCGATAACGATAGCGGCGCGCGCGCGCGGAAAACCGCGCGCTGAAATCATCGGCCACGGGCACGCACCAGCGCACGCAGACTGCTGGCGGCAGGCACGCGGTGGTGCCCAGGGTCCAGTTGTGCGGGTCGCGATGCACCTCGCTGTCGAAATGCACCACCTGGCATTGCGCATGCACGCCGGCATCGGTACGGCCGGCGCAGATGGTGCCGATGGCCGTGGCGGCGACCGATGACAGCGCTGTTTCCAACGCCTGCTGCACGGTGTCCGCGCTGGCGGTACCCGGCTTGCCCAGGCGCTGCCAACCGTGGAATCCGCTGCCGTCGTATTCGACGCCGAGCGCGTGACGCATGTGGGTCAGCTCAGCTCGCGCAGCAACCGGGCGGCCTCGCCACGAGCGGCCGCGTCGCCGCCATCGACGACTTCCTGCAGGAGTGTGCGCGCAGTTTCGACATCGCCCAGGTCGACGTAGGCACGGGCGAGTTCGAGCCGCTCGTGCCCGGCCGGGGCCGGGTCAGGCGAAGCGATGGCATCGGTGGCAGGCGCGCTGAATGCACCCGCGTGCCAGGTGGGCGTGCCGCCGGGCGCCATGCCGGGTTGCAGGGTCACGGGCGCAGCATGGACACCGGCATCGGCATCCGCATCGATCCCGCTGTCGCCATCAACATCCGCGACATCGGCTGCTGTGAATGTCTCGGGATTTGCCGACCCCGGCATGCTCGCCGCCAGCCTGGACGTGTCGAAAACCGGGCGCACGGCCTTGGCCGGTTTGCGCCGCATGAACCACCAGGCCAGCAATAACACCGCCACCAGCGCGGCGATCAACCATGGCCACAGCAGGAACTGGGGGGTCGGCGGCGTCTCGACAGGCCCGGCCTGCGCGGTCGTCGTCACGGCCTGCTGCTGGTTCGAAGCGGCCAATGCCTGCTGCGCCTCCGCCAGTTTGCTGTCCTTGAGCGCGATCAGCTGCTGCTGGTCGTGCTGCAGTTTTTCGAGGTCGGCCAGGCGCGTCTTCAACTCCTGGACTTCTGCATCACGCGCGGCCAGGGTTTCCTGTGTCTGTTGCAGTTGCAGCATGTCGCCCTCGCCGCCGGACTGGATGCCCGATCGTGTTCCCGCCTGCCGGCCGCTGTTCGCCGATGGCGGCACGATTTCAAGCCGCGCGTCGGCGGCAGCCGATGTCTTCGTGGTTGTGCTGGTGGCCTTGCCGGCCGCCGCGTTTCGAGTGTCGGCAGCCGCGCCATCCGCGCCGGCGAGCGCCGTCGGCTGCACGGCGGGTTTGCGCATTTCGCGCCACTGCCCGACCTGCTGTTGCACGATTGCGCGCGCTTGCGCGGCGCTGTATTGCGACAGTTCCGCCGAAACGGGCACGCGCAGCACCGCGCCACGCTTGATCAGGTTGACGTTGCCGCCGATGAAGGCTTCGGGATTGGCGGCCAACAGCGCCAACATGGTCTGTTCGCGCGACGCGCCTTCGATCGCCAGCTCACCGACGATCCGTCCCAGCGTGTCGCCGATCTTGACCGGGCCGTACTCGCCGGGCGTGGCCGCAATTTCTTGCGCCACCACCGGTTGCGCGGCGGGCTGTTGTTGCGACACGGCGGCCGGCGGCGTGGGGATGGCGTTGTCCGCAGGCTTGGCTTCACCCGGCGGATTGGCGATGGACGCGGCGGTCGTTTTGGCGGGGCTTGTCTGTTCCGGCCTTGTTTCGGCCGGTGGCGTCGAAGGCGCCGCCGTGGGTTCACGCACGATGGCGTTGGATGGCGCCACCGTGGCTGCCTGGATCGGCGGTTGCGCGGGTGCCGAGACGGTACGCGGCGCGTCGACCAGCACTGAATACTCGCGAACCAGCCGGCCCTGCCCCCAATCGACCTCAAGCAGGAAGGTCAGCGTGGCCTGCTCGACCGGCTGGTGGCTGGTGACCCGGATTACCGGGCGACCCTGCGGATCCAGCGCCACGCTGAATTGCAGGTCGGTCAGGATGCCGTTTGGCGGTTCCAGCCCGATCCGGGTGAACGTGTCGGGCGATGCCAGTCGCGCCTGCAGGTTTTCAAGCTCGGCCGGATCGCTTGAGATGATCGCGATTTCGGCCAGCAACGGCTCGCCGCGCTGCGAGCGCACCTCGATCTTGCCAAGACCAAGCGCGAACGCGGGCCCCGACAGCAGCACCAATGCCGCCACCAGCACCAGCAGCCACGCTTTTCGCAATCTTCCGGCCACGCCGATCCCCTGTCTCATGCCCCGACTCTAGCGGTGCTGGCCGGTGATCCGCAACGATTCATCCGCCCGCGACCAGCAATTCCGCAATCTGCACCGCGTTCAGCGCCGCGCCCTTGCGGATGTTGTCCGAGACAATCCACAAGTTCAGGCCGCGCTCGTGCGACAGATCGTCACGGATGCGACCGACATACACCGCATCGCTGCCCGACGCATGGGTGACCGGCGTCGGATAACCGCCATCGGCATGTTCATCGACGACCTCCACGCCCGGCGCGGCTTCCAGCAGCGTGCGCGCATCGCGTGCCGACAGCTTGTCGCGCGTTTCGATGTTCACCACCTCGGCATGGCCATAAAACACCGGCACCCGCACCACGGTGGCATTCACCCGGATCGAGTCATCGGCCAGGATCTTGCGCGTTTCCCAGACCAGCTTCATCTCTTCGGTGGTGTAACCGTTGCCGGTGAAATCACCGCCATGCGGGATCACGTTGAAGGCGATCTGCACCGGATAGACCTCGGGGGTGACCGGTTGGAAGTTGAGCAGGCCCGCCGTCTGCCGGCCCAACTCCTCCAGCGCCTTGCGACCGGTACCCGACACCGACTGGTAGGTGGCGATGTTGAGGCGCTCGATGCCGGCCTTGCGATGGATCGGCGCCAGCGCGACCAGCAGCTGCATGGTCGAGCAGTTGGGATTGGCGATGATCCCGCGCGGGCGCTGTTTCGCCGCCTCCGGGTTTACTTCGCTGACCACCAATGGGACATCGTCGTCGTAGCGGAATGCCGACGAATTGTCGATCACCACTGCGCCGGCCGCGGCGAATTTCGGCGCGTATTGTTTCGAGATCGAGCCGCCGGCGGAGAACAGGGCGATGTCGACGCCAGTGGGGTCGAAGGTGGCCAGATCCTGCACGACCACGTCGCGATTTCCGAACTTGACCTTGCCCCCGGCCGAGCGCTCGCTGGCCAGCGCGATGATCTCGCCGACCGGGACCTTGCGCTCCGCGAGGATCGACAGCATCACCTCGCCGACCGCGCCGGTGGCGCCCACTACCGCAACCTTGTATTGCCTGCTCATTTGCTTTCCCTGGAAATGGAAGGACACCGTTCGGTGCGTTGTGCTGTTTGCGCGAGCGAGGGTTGCCGCGACTGGCATCACCCCAACACGAAGATCAAATACCCGCCGCTGAAACCATGCCTATGGCTCAGGCTTGACTGCAGCGCCGATCACGCTCGGCGGCCTGCCCGCATCCGGGCCAAAACCGAGCGCTGCGATCAGATTATCCACGGCCAGCGACACCATCGCCCGGCGCGTGGCCAGCGTGCTGCTGGCGATATGCGGGGTCAGCACGATATTGCGCAGCGCCAGCAATTCCGGGCGCACCGCCGGTTCGCCTTCGAACACATCCAGCGCGGCTGCGGCCAGGCGTCCGTTGGCCAGCGCATCGGCAAGCGCCAACTCGTCGACGACCCCGCCGCGCGCGATGTTGACCAGGGTTGCGGTCGGCTTCATCCGCGCCAGCGCGGCGGCATCGATGATGTGGTGGGTCTGCGTCGAGTACGGCAGCACCACCATCAGGTGATCGGCCTGCTGCAGCAACGCATCAAACCCGACACGGTCCGCGCGCAACGGTTGCTCGATGTCTCGCGGCAGGCGATGGCGGTTGTGATACAGCACGCGCATCTCGAAGCCCGCCGCTCGGCGCGCGATGCCCTGGCCGATCCGGCCCATGCCCAGGATGCCAAGCGTGCTGCCATGCAGGCTGGCACCGGGCATGATGTCAAACGCCCAGCGCTGCCATTGGCCGTGGCGCAACCAGCGTTCGGCTTCAGTGATCCGGCGTGCAGCGGCCATGATCAATGCAAAACCAAAGTCGGCAGTCGCCTCGGTGAGCACGTCGGGCGTATTGGTGGCGACGATGCCTGCGCTGGCAAGCGCGGCGATATCAAGGTTGTTGTAGCCAACGCCGAGGTTGGCAACCACGCGCAACTTGCCGGCGCCTGCAATCTCATCGGCGCCGATGGGTTCGTTGATGTTCACCAGTGCGCCGTCGACATCGCGCAACGCGGCCGCGATCATGGCGGGCGTGTACTGGGTGTCGTGCGGCGTGCGAACCACCTCGAAGCAGGCATCCATCCGCGCGATGATGTCCTCGAACAAGGGCTGCGACACCCACACCTTGGGCCGGGTATCAGCCACCGACATCGCCCGGGATGCGCGGCGACACGTCGCCGACATCACCGCATTGCGCGCGATGACGCAGCGCCTGGTCAACCAGCACCAGCGCCATCATCGCCTCGCAGATTGGCGTTGCGCGGATACCGACGCAGGGGTCGTGGCGACCGGTGGTGATGATCTCCACCTCGTTGCCGTGCACGTCCACGCCCTGCACCGGCAGGCGCAGGCTGGAGGTGGGCTTGAAGGCGATCGAACACACAACCTGCTGGCCGCTGCTGATGCCGCCGAGGATGCCGCCGGCATGGTTGGACGCAAATCCCGCGCGCGTCATCGCATCGCGATGCTCGCTGCCATTTTGCGCCACGCTGGCGAAACCGTCGCCGATCTCCACGCCCTTGACTGCGTTGATCGACATCATCGCTGCGGCCAGATCGCCGTCGAGCTTGCCGTACACCGGCTCGCCCCAGCCGGGCGGCACGCCATCGGCCACCACGGTGACCCGCGCGCCGACCGAATCACCGGATTTGCGCAGTGCATCCATGCAGGCTTCAAGCTCACCCACCTGCATGGCATCGGGCCAGAAGAACGGATTGGTTTCGACAGCGTCCCAGTCATGCGAGCGCGGCGTGATATCGCCGATCTGCGACAAATAGCCGCGCACATGCACGCCGTGGCGTTGGGCCAGCCATTTTTTTGCAATCACGGCCGCAGCCACGCGCATCGTGGTTTCGCGCGCCGACGAGCGACCGCCGCCGCGTGGATCGCGGATGCCATATTTGTGCCAATAGGTGTAATCGGCATGGCCCGGCCGGAACTGCTCGCTGATGCGCGCGTAATCCTTGCTGCGCGCATCGGTGTTGCGCACCAGCAGTGCGATCGGGGTTCCGGTGGTCTTGCCTTGATGGACGCCGCTGAGGATCTCGACGTCATCGGTTTCGTGGCGCGCCGACGTGTGCCGCGTTTTGCCGGTGGCGCGACGAGCGAGATCATGGCTGAAATCGCCTGGAGCCACGTCGATGCCGGGCGGGCAACCATCGATGACGCAGCCGATCGCCGGCCCATGCGACTCACCGAAGGTGGTAACACGGAAAAGCTGGCTAAACGTGTTCAAGACAACCAACCTGGCTGCTGCGCGCCTGGTTGGCGTGCCGCCTTCAAAACAGACCGTCCGCGGCACCCACCGCCGTCGCAGGCGATGCATCAACCGGCGATCCATTGCCGCGCGGCTGGACCACTCTCTCACGTGCATCGACCTCACGTGCATCGACAAGTGCGCGGATGCGCGGATTGTGGGCGATCAGCTCCGCGCACTCCACTGCGAAGATGCCCATCTGTCCGACCTTGAACTCGATCCAGATGAACGTCATCTCCGGCAGCAGGTTGACCAGCGCGCGCTCGGATTCGCCGACTTCGCAAATCAGCAGGCCGTCCTCGACCAGGTGCAGCGGTGCATCGCGCAGGATCTTCAGGACCAGGTCGAGGCCGTCGTCGCCGGCGCGCAGGCCCATTTCGGGCTCATGCGCATATTCTTCCGGCAGCGCGTCGGTTTCGGCATTGGTGACATAGGGTGGATTGCTGACGATCAATTCGTAATGCTGGCCAGACAAGCCATCGAACAAATCGGATTTCAGCAACCGCAGGTTGTCGGCATGCAGGCGCGTCTTGTTCTCGGCGGCCAGCGCAAGCGCGTCGTCGCTCAGGTCGATGCCGTCGACCTGCCAATCGGGGTTGTAATGCGCCATGGCGATGGCAATGCAACCCGAACCAGTGCACAGATCGAGCGCGCGGCGCACGTCACGGCCGCCCAGCCACGGCTCGAAGCCACTTTCAATCAACTCGGCGATCGGCGAGCGCGGTACCAGTGCGCGTGGGTCGCTCTTGAAACTCAAGCCGGCGAACCAGGTTTCACCGGTCAGGTACGACGCCGGGATGCGTTCCTCGATCCTGCGCAGGAACAATCCCAGCACGTCCTCTTTTTCCTCCAGCGTGATCCGCGCCTGGCCATAGGCCGGGCCGAGGTCATGGGGCAGGTGCAGGGCATGCAGCACCAGTTGCGTGGCCTCGTCGAGCGCGTTGTCGTAGCTGTGGCCGAAGGTCAGCCCGGCCGCATTGAAACGGCTGGCGCCGTAGCGGATCAGGTCGATGATCGTGTGCAGTTCGTCGGTCATGGCAGCTCGTGGCGCGCTGTTGGCAGCCGGGCAGAGAAGTATAACGGTGGCGCGGTTATCATGGCCGCCGTTCAAGGATCACCTGAAGAAGCGCATCGGCCATGTTCAATCGCACCACCCTGATCATCATCGTCGTCGCATTGGCCGCTGGCCTGGGCCTGCTGGCCTCGCAGATGTTTTTTGCGTCGAAGTCCCCGCCCGGGCCATCGATGCAGACCGTCACGTTATTCCCGCAGCCGCGAGAGTTGCCGGCATTTTCATTGCGTCAGTCCGATGGTACGCAGCTGGTGCCGGGCGAACTCAACGGTCACTGGACCCTGGTTTTCCTGGGTTTCACCTATTGCCCCGATGTCTGCCCGACCACGCTGACCCAATTGGCACAGGCGCAGAAATCCTGGGAAACCCTGCCCGAACCGGTGCGCCCGCGCGTGTTGTTCATCTCGGTCGACCCGGAGCGCGATTCGCCCGATCGCATCGGCGAATACGCACATGCCTTCCATCGCGACACCCTGGCCGCCACTGCCGACGTGCCGGCGCTGGAAAATTTCGCGCGTTCGCTGTCGCTGGTGTTTGCCCGGGCACCGGCGGTCGATGGTGCGCCGGCCGATAGCTACAGCATCGACCATTCCGCCACCATCGCCGTGCTCGACCCGCAGGGCCGCATGGCCGGCATCATCCAGCCACCGCTGCAGCCAAAGGCGATCGCGGCCGACCTGACGGCGCTGACGGCGCTGACGGCGGCTTCAGCCAAGTAGATCACGACGTTTTTCCCGCAAGAACAGCAAAACGGCAACGAGAAAAACGCATGAGCCCCATCACCGCCCTCAGCTACGTCCTGCCGCATCGCCTGCTGTCGTCGCTGGCGCGCTGGTTGGCGTATTCGGACAACGCAACGCTCAAGCAATGGCTGATCGACAACGTCACGCGCAAGTTTGGCGTCGACCTGTCTGAAGCGGCCGAATCCAATCCGCACGCCTACCCCACCTTCAATGCGTTCTTCACCCGCGCCCTCAAGCCAGGTGTACGCACGCCCGACCCCGACCCGCGCACCGTGCTGATGCCGGCCGACGGTCGCATCAGCCAGTGCGGCGTGATCGGCGCGACCGGAACGGATGCCGGGCGCATTTTCCAGGCCAAGGGCCAGTCGTTCACCACCGCCGAGCTGCTGGGCGACGAGGCAACCGCCGAGTCCTTCGCCGGCGGCCTGTTCGCCACCGTGTACCTGTCGCCCAGGGACTACCACCGTGCGCACATGCCGTGGACCGGACGATTGCGTGAAACCGTGCACGTCCCGGGCCGTCTTTTCAGCGTCGGTCCCGACGCGGTGCGCAACGTGCCGCGCCTGTTTGCACGCAACGAGCGCCTGGTCTGCCATTTCGACACTGACTTCGGCCCGATGGCGGTGGTGATGGTGGGCGCCCTGCTCGTCTCGGGTGTCGAAACCGTGTGGAGTGGCGAGGAAATCCCCGCATACGGCGACATGGTCACGGTCAAGGACTACCGCATCGATGACAGCGAGGGGCAAATCGTGTTGTCACGCTTCGAGGAAATGGCACGCTTCAATTACGGCTCGACCGTGATCGTGTTATTGCCGCCGGGCGTAGCCGAACTGGCACAAGGTCTTGCTGCGGAATCACCCGTGCGCCTTGGCGAGCGACTCGCGATCTTGCATTGACCGCCAGCGCAAGTCCCAGGCCCGATCGCCAGCCGGGTGATGGCATTGCCGGCGAACGAATATACACGGCCAAAGCCCTCGTTTACCGGGGTGCGATGTAACCCCCTGGCACTCCGCGCGGGGACAACACCAGTTGCCACAGCTGGGTGCGCCGCGTGCGGAAGCTGGCCATCGACGCGGCCAGGTAATAACGCCACATGCGGCGGAAGCGTTGGTCGTAGCGGGCAGGCAAGCTGTCCCACGCACGCTCGATATTGTCCCGCCAGGATTGCAGGGTGCGGTCGTAATCGATGCCGAAATTGTGCCAATCCTCGATGACGAACAGGTCCTCGATGGCATCGGTCACTTGCGCGGCCGAAGGCAGCATCGAGTTGGGGAAGATGTACTTCGTGATCCACGGATCGGTATGGTTGACCGAACGATTGCCGCCGATGCAATGCAGCAGGAACAGCCCGCCATCCGGCCCATCATCGCCAAGGCAACGTCGCGCCACCTCGAAATAAGTGCGGTAGTTGCGTACGCCGACATGCTCGAACATGCCGATTGAAAGAATGCGGTCGAAACGCTCATCGAGCTCACGATAATCCTGTACGCGGATCTCGATCGGCAGGCCTGCGCACAGCGCGCGCGCGAACACCGCCTGTTCTTGCGAGATGGTCACGCCGACGCCGGTCACGCCGTGGCGCTGCGCGGCAAATTTCAGCGCCTCGCCCCAGCCACAGCCGATATCCAGCACGCGCATGCCGGGCTCCAGGCCAAGTTTCCGGCACACCAGGTCGAGTTTGGCTTCCTGTGCATCGTCGAGGTTGTCGGTGTTGCGCCAATATCCGCAGCTGTAGACCAGGCGCTGGCCCAGCATGGCGTGGTAGAGATCGTTGCCCAGGTCGTAGTGGCGCTTGCCGACCTCGAAGCTGCGACGCGCAGCCTGCAGGTTCAACACGCGTGCACGCAGCGCGTCGCGGACGTCGGCCAGCCCGTGCGCACGCTCGTCGATGCGTGCATCGAGCAGGTGGAACAATGCGCCATCAAGCGACGCCGCATCCCACCAGCCGTCCATGTAAGCCTCGCCCAGTGCGAGCGAGCCGCCGCCCGCCATCAGCCTCGCCGGCAGGCGGCGATCATGTACCTGCATGTCCCATGCACGATCACCATCGATGCGGATATCGGCATCGGCCAGCAGTGATTGCAATCGAGCGCGCAATGGATGCATCGCGGACATGGGCATGATGGGCGGGCAACAGCAGACGCTCCCACGTTACTGCGCCGGCTGTGATGGCCTTGCCGTGGGGGGCGAACCCTGCATTCCGCTACCCGGTGTAGAGGCCATGGCCATTGAACTCAGCGTCCGGCAAACAAATCGCGATAGGCCGGCGCAAGATGCGGTCGCAGTACGCTGGCGGGGACTTCCACCGTCTGCACGCCATCCGAATACGGCCCGACCTGGTACGGCGCAAACACGAAACGCAGTGCGCTGATCTTGCCGTCATCGCTGATTACCGGCTCGAATTGCTCAAAATTGGTCGCGTCCGGACCGGTGCCATCGTCGATCATCTTCAACGCCGATTGCATGGTCTGGGCCCGCTCGGCAGCTTCCATGTCGTCGGCATCGATGCGCTGTGACAGCGCGGCATGCAATTGCTCGCGGACATAGTCGGAAATGTCGCGCCAACCGCGCTTGTCGACGATCAGGCCGGACGCCTCCAGCGGCTTGTCCTGCTGCGGCAGCCAGACAAACCGCGCAAGCAGCGGATTGCCATGCGCGCCACCGGTGTAAGTGCTGCCATCGGCAGCGACGGCAACGATCTGGGGGGTCTCCACGACGGTGGTGAAGGTCAACGACAGGTCATACGGAGCACTCGGTTTATCGCTACCCAAACCATCGACGGCCTGCTTGAGTTCACCGCGGGCAGCCTCGGCATAGCGCTGCAATTGCGCGACAAGGCCCGGGTATCGGCTGAGGTTCTTGGGATAGGTGATACCCACCAGGTAGCGCGGATCACGTTCGATCACATCCTTCAATTCCATCGGCGCCGCCGTTGGCGCGGGCGCTTGCGTGTTGATCGGCGATGGTGGTGTTGTTTCCGGTGCCGGCGCCTCGCGCTGGCAGGCGACGAGCGCAAACAACATGGACAACATCAAGATGCGCTTCACGGCGAGTTCCCCAGCAAGATATGAATTCAAAGAGCAGTCTAATGCCCAGTTCGTGATGCCCGGATTGACGCCGCAGGAATGCAGCGTTGCCCGGCCCGGGCGAAGAACTCTGGCGATCCCGCACAAAAAAGCCCCGGGCATTGCTGCCCGGGGCTTGATGTTGCGACTGACGCGATGCGGCTTTAGATAGCCTGCACTTCGTCGGCCTGCAGGCCCTTCTGGCCCTGCACGACCTTGAACGAGACCTTCTGGCCTTCCTGCAACGACTTGAAGCCGCTGCCCTGGATCGAACGGAAATGGACGAAGAGGTCCTGGCCGCTTTCCGGGGTGATGAAGCCGAAGCCCTTGGCGTCGTTGAACCACTTGACGGTACCGGTCTGACGATCTGACATGTTGTTACTCCTTGGAACAGTTTTTTAGGAAACACGGTCCGCCTGAAAGCGGATCCGAGACTGTGTCTAGCAAGGGGTAACGCGAAGCGATGGAGCGGATCGGTAGATCTACCGCATCGAAACCACGATGTACCGTGATCCCGGCTTTGAACAGTGCGCGCACCATACCGCACTTTTCGCCGAAAGTGTGAATGGGAATACCCAAAGTTATGAATGGGCGCGCCGACTGGTGCGACTGGCTACGGGATGGGCCCAGACCGATGCTGGCGCTGTGTTGCGCATGGTGGGATCGGTCCGCGATTGCCGCCTTTTATCGCGACAAATACCTTACGGCCCAACACCCCAGGCGCGAGGCAGCCTACCAGTCTTCGCGCTGCGGCAGCAGGCCGTGCAACTCGGCGTCGGTGAGGTTGCGCCATTGGCCGGTCTTGAGGTGGCCCAGCTTGACGTTGCCGATGCGCACCCGCACCAGTTGCTTGACCCGGTATCGGAAATACTCGGCCATCAGCCGGATCTGCCGGTTCATGCCCTGCACCAGCACGATACGGAAGCCAAAACGCCCCAGCTTCCCCATTTTGCAGGGCAGCGTGGTCTCGCCGCGCAGGGGCACGCCGCGGCTCATGCCACGCAGGAACTCGGGTGTGACCTCAAGGTTCACCGCCACCAGGTATTCCTTTTCCAGCTTGTTTTCCGCGCGCAGGATGGCGTTGACGATGTCGCCATTGCTGGTCAACAGGATCAGGCCTTCGGAATCCTTGTCGAGGCGGCCAATCGGGAAAATGCGCTGCTGGTGGTCGATGAAGTCGACGATGTTGCCCTGCACCGCCGATTCGGTCGTGCAGGTGATGCCGACCGGCTTGTTCAGAGCGATATAAACGTGCTTGCGCTGGCCCTTGGCGGCGGCACGTACCTTCAATGCCTGGCCGTCGAGCTTGACCTCGTCGCCCTCGCCCACCTCTGCGCCCACGGGCGCGCGCTGGCCGTTGACGGTGACACGGCCTTCGCCGATCAGGCGATCGGCCTCGCGGCGCGAGCAGAAGCCGGTATCGCTGATGTGCTTGTTCAATCGCATCGGAAAGTCGTGCTTGGACAGAAGGCGGGCAAGTCTCGCAGATCGACACGGCCGCGGCACGCCTGGACGCCGGCAACTATTTCCCGTGGCAGGCTTGAAATCATTTGGTTTGTGATACAAACTTATTTGCGAAGATCAAGGGCACGCCATGCAAATCGACTCCGCCCAACTGAAGCACCTCTTGGGTTGACCATCCGATACGCCCGCTATTCGCGCAGTGTCGGCGGCCTGAGCCTGGTGATCGGCGTCTTGCTGTTCTGCCAGGCCTCTTTAGTGGTCAGCGGCGGTCATTACCCATGGTACTGCACCCCGATCGCCGCCGCTTTCGCGGCCATCGCGATCCCGACCGGCTGGCGTGAACATCGCGATGAGCAGCGGTTGCGCATCGAACGGGGTCTGGGCCGATACGTCGCTCCTGTAAACCCGGCCCCCGCAAACCCCGGCCCCGAGTGATGAAAGCATGCACCCAAGACATTGTCGACCACGTGCTGGCAATCGATCGCCTGGTCCACGAGCCGGCGCGGTTGGCCATCCTCACCGTGCTGGCAAATGCAGAACAGGTCGAATTCGGCTTCCTGGAAACCATCTGCCGGCTGAGCAAGGGCAATTTATCGAGCCATTTGTCCAAGCTTGAAGCCGGCGGGCTGGTGGCGATCGAGAAGAGTTTCCGCGGCAAACGCCCGCTGACCCGCGCGTCAATCACCGATGCCGGCCGCAATGCCCTGGCGCAGTACCGGATGCAAATCGCGGCGTTGCTGCAGTCCACCCCTGCGTCACAAACGGAGATTCCATGATGTCGATCCTGTCACCGGCAAGAATCGCGCTCGCAGCCATGTTGCTGGCCTCGATGCCGACCCTGCTCCGCGCCGCGCCGCTCGAGCCGGCATCGCCATCCGCATCAATCCTCGCCGAAGGCCGGGCGCTGACGCGGCAATTCCTGCACGGCGATTCCGATGCGGTCTGGGCACGCATGTCGCCGGCGATGCGTGATGCGTTGAAGAGCGCGGAGGCACTGGCACAATTCCGCGCGAAGATCGCGCACGACCTGGGCGAGGAACAATCGGTGATCGAGGAGTCCGCGCAACAACACGACGGCATGCGTGTCTACCTGCGCAGCGCACGCTGGAGCAAGGCGCCGATGCCGATCCGCATGCAATGGGTGCTGGATGACGATGATCGCATCGCCGGCTTCGTGGTGCAGCCAACACCGCAGGCGGCACCCTCGAGTCATCTGGATTACCAGACCAGGGCGAATTTGCGGCTGCCGTTTGACGGCACGTGGCACGTGGTCTGGGGCGGACACACGATCGAACAGAACTACCACGCCGCATCACCCGGCCAACGCTTCGCCTACGACCTGCTGCGCATGCTCGACGGCAAGACCCATCGCGGCCAAGGCACGGCGCTCGACGACTATTACTGCTGGAACCAAGCCATCCTGGCCCCCGCCGAGGCCACCGTCATCGAAGCCATCGATGGCCTGCCCGACCAGGCCATCGGCACGACCAATGCGCAAGCACCGGCCGGCAACCACGTCATGCTCGACCTCGGCCAAGGCGAATATGCCCTGCTCGCCCACCTGCGCCAAGGCAGCGTGGCGGTCAAGCCGGGCCAAGCTGTCGCCAGCGGCGAACCTCTCGGCCGCTGCGGCAACAGCGGCAACACCAGTGAGCCGCACCTGCATTTCCACCTGCAAGATGCGCCACGCTTTGGCGATGGCGAAGGCCTGCCGGTGTTCTTCAACCACTATCGTGCCGATGGCAAGCCGGTCGCACGCGGCGAACCGGTACAGGGGCAGGACATCGCGCCGATGACGGCGACCGAAGCCCGCCCCTGACAAGCAAACGACAGCCGCAGTCCAGGCCGGCGCTGGCGGCGTGCCGGCTGGACGCTGCCCTCAGGCCATCAAGTCGGCGTATTCGGGATGCTTGTCCAGATAGGCTCGTGCATACGAACAGTTGGACTGCACTTTCAGGCCTTCGTTGCGAGCGTACTCAAGGGTGGCCTGCACCAGCCGCGCGGCGATGCCACGTCCGCCGATGTCCGCCGGCACGATGGTGTGGTTGATCGCAAGGATGCCGTCTTTGCGCTGGTATTCCACATAGCCGCTATGCGCGCCGACGTCGACGACGAACCGATGCGCGGCAGCGTCATGACGGATGTTGGACTCTTCCACGAGATCTCCTTGCAGGGCAACTCAACGGTTGTCCCACTTGCCCTGGTTGCGACGGTCCTGGGTGCTGATACTGCCCTGAATGGCTTGTTCCCTGCTTTCGCCTGCGTGCAGCTGTTCGGCCTTGGCCGCCGCTTCCGGCGATTGCGGTCCCGGTGTTGGCACGTGAGGGTGGTTGTGATCGAGCTGTTGCCACGGCTGCGGCTGGCGATCGTGCTCCTGCTTGGCCTTGAGCAACGCATGGGTGTTGGCCAGGGCCTGCTCGGGAGTGATCCTGCGCGCGACCGGTGCGGTTTTCCTGGTGCTCGATGGAGACGACTTGGCGACAGGCTTGCTGGCGATCGCAGGTTTCACCGCAGGCTTGCGCGCAGGCTTTGCCGCGGATTTTGGCGCCACCTTCTTCACCGCGACCTGTTTCGCCGTGGCTTTTTTCGCCACGACCTGCTTCGTCGCGACTTTCTTGCTTGCGGTCTTTTTGGGCACTGCCTTCTTGACCGCGACCTTCTTCGCTGCAGCTTTCTTCACCGTCGCTTTCTTCCCCGCGACTTTCTTCACCGTGGCCTTCTTCATGGGGGCCTTCTTCGCCGCGACCTTCTTCGCCGCGACCTTCTTCGCCGCGACCTTCTTCACTGCGGTCTTCTTCAGCGCAGTCTTCTTCACCGCGGCCTTTTTGGCAGCAGCCGCGGCAATCGGTTTGCCCGGCGCTTGCCTGACGGTCTTGGCCGCGCGTTTGCTGGCGGTCTTACTGGTTGCGGGTCCGGCCCGGCCCGACTTGCTGGCAGTGTGCTTGCTCGTCGCTCGTTTCGTCGCCATGTCGCCTCCGCTAGTGGGTGGGGATCACTCGTTCAACAACAATGTCTCGGCCGCATGGATAGCACTGCCAACATTCACGCCCAGTGAGCGTCGCGTTGCGGCCCCCGCTGTCGTTGCGCGGCGCCGCGCACCTGGCACCTGACACAGTGCGTCATGTTTCATGTGAACTGGATCACGGAATGCTCTGGCACGCTTGCTGCTTCCCCTGAGTCATCCAGGGGAGTCCATGCCATGTCCACTATTGATACCGAACACGATGCCGTCACCCGCCTGTTTGACCTGGCGTGCAGCGGTGATACCGACAATTGCGAATTCAGCCAGCTTGACTCGATGGTTTACGAGAGTCTGTCGCAAACCTATGCGGTGAATGAAGATGCGACCATGCGGACGCAAACGGCGGTTTGAGGTTCAGCCGAACCGCGGGTTTGCCAGTTCGCGCATGAAGTGGCCGATCAGCCCCGGTTCCATCACCAACACGAATAACACGCCATAGGCAGCGCCCCACAGATGGGCGCTGTGGTTGATGTTGTCGGTGCCACGCTTGTCCATCCAGATGCTGTAGCCGACGTACAGCACGGCGTAGATGATCGCCGGGATCGGGATCGGGATGAAAAAGATGTAGATGCCCGTCCACGGCGCCATCAGGATGGAGGCGAACAACACCGCCGACACCGCGCCGGAAGCGCCCAGGCTTCGATACTGCGCGTCGTGGCGATGGCGGGTGTAGGTCGGCAGGATCGCGATCACGATCGCCGACAGATAGAACAACACGTACCCGAGCGCGCCGATCCGCTCCACCACCAGCGCCTCGACGTCGCGGCTGAAGAAAAACAGCGTGACCATGTTGAACAGCAGGTGGGTGAAGTCGGCATGGATGAAGCCATGCGTGACCAGCCGGTCGTATTGTTTGTAGCGATCGATGGCCGGCGGCCACAGGATCAGGCGATCGAGCAACTGGCGGTTGTTGAACGCCAGCCACGAGACGATGCAGGTGGCGGCGATGATGATGACGGTGATCGAGAGACTCATCAGACGGTCCGGTAATGGTCCTGCATCGGGTAACTCCTGGCGTACAGCGCGAACACCAGCGCCGTCACCAACGCAAAGCCGGCGAAGAAGAACATCAGGAATGCATTCTCGGTGAGCCCGGTGCTGGCGATCTGTCCGGTCACCACGTCATTGCGCACCGCGGCATCGGTCATCAGCACCCACAGGTTGCCGTAGGACACCGACAGCAGCCAGAAACTCATGATCGTGCCCTTCATCGGCTGTGGCGCCTGGCTGTAGGCAAACTCCAGGCCCGTGGCCGAAACCAGCACCTCGCCCATGGTCAGCAACACATAAGGCGCGACCTGCCAGGCGATCGATACCGCGTCGCCGCCGTCGATCGACAGCTGGATCATGCCCGCGACGATCCACGCCAGGCCCGAGAACACGATGCCCACGCCCATCCGTCGCAGCGCCGTCACCTCGATACCCATGCGCCGCAGCGCCGGATACAGCACAAGGTTGTTGAACGGGATCAGCAGCATCACCAGCAGGGGATTGAGCGCCTGCATCTGCGCCGGAGCCTTGACCAGCCAGCTCGGCCACCACCACTGCTCGTGCGGCATCACCATGGCATTGCCCTGGATGATCCACGTCGACGCCTTCTGGTCGAAGAGCGACCAGAACGGGGTGATCAGCGCAAACACGATCAGGATGCGCAACACCGCCCGCACGCCGTCGACCGACTGGTCCGGATGCCGACCGCGCGCGCGATCGAGCTGCATCGAAGCACCGATGCCGCCAAATGCCATCAGCAAGCCCAGCGCCAGCAGCACCGCGATCACGAAGTCCGAGCGGATCATCCATGCCAGCGACGCCGCCGCCAGCAGCACGCCGATGCCAAACACCATCAGGCCAGGCCGACCCTGCCCATCCACCTGCGCGAACAATGCCGTCCGCGCGACGTGCAGGAACGAATGTGGGTTGGGCGGCGACGGCGGCGCATGCACGTACTTCTTGCGCCCCGACCAGAAGATCACCGTGGCGATGAACATCAGCACGCCGGGAATCCCGAATGCGATGCCGGGGCCGTATTCACGCAGGAAGATCGGCATCAGCAGCGAGGCGAAGAACGAACCGAAATTGATCGTCCAGTAAAACGCGTCGTAGACGATCTTCGCCAGCCGCTTGTTACTACGGTCGAACTGGTCGCCGACGAAAGCCGATACCAGCGGTTTGATGCCCCCCGATCCCAGCGCGATCAGGAACAAACCCGTGTAGAAGCCGTTGCGGTTGTCTTCAAACAACGCCAGGCACGCATGGCCGGCGACGTACACCAGCGACAGCCAGAGCACGGTGTTGTACTTGCCGAAAAACCGGTCCGACAGCCAGCCGCCCAGCAGCGGGAAGAAATACACGCCAATGACGAAGGTATGGAACACATCCTTCGCTGCGCCGTTGCGCTCGGCCTCCGGCAGGTAGGCCATCAACACGCTGCTGATCAGGAACGGCACCAGGATGTTGCGCATCCCGTAGAAGCTGAAGCGCTCACAGGCCTCGTTGCCGATGATGTAGGGAATCTGCCGTGGCAGTTTCGCAGGGGCGTCGATGGAGGCTGCGGGTATCGTCATCCAGTGGGTTCCGTTGGTTGGCCTGGGGCGGGCGCGCAGGCAAGGGCGAGGCGCAAGCCTAACCGATTGCCGCTCACGCCCATTCGCTCAATCCCTCGCGCTCGTAGAGCTCGGCAAACGACGCCCGCGCCTTCATTTGCTGCGCCAGCATGGCCAACCGTGGCCAGGCCGTGGCGGGCTTTGGCATGTTGCGCGACCAGCGCATCAGCATGACCAGATAAAAATCCGCCACGCTGGGGCTATCGCCCAGCAGGTAGGGGCCGCACTTCGCCAGGTGCACGTCGATGCGTTCCCAAGCCGCCTCGATCCGTGCGCAGGTGGCTTCGTGCACCGCATCTTCATGGCCCTCGCCCGCCGGCTCGTGCGGATACCACCACAGCCGGAACACCGGCTGCACGGCATTGGCCAGGTTGAACATCCATTGCAGGTAATCGAGGCGATCCGGATGGCCGACGACGGGCGCCAGCTGCGCGTGTGGATGGCTCTCGGCCAGGTGCATCAACAGCGCAGCGCCCTCGTAATGGGCGATGCCATCGATGAGCAGGGTCGGCACCACGCCGTTGGGGTTGAGGGCAAGGTATTCCGGGCTTTTCTGCGCTCGGCTGTCGAAATCAACCAATTCCAGCCGGTGCGTGATGCCCAGCTCGATCAGTAACCAGTGCACGGCCATGCTGGCGGCACCGGGCGAGTAATACAGCGTATGCATGGCGGGACTCCAGGACGATGCGCGACCGCCGCATCATAGGCAGGTGTAGCCCCATCGACAAAATGGCCACCGCGGGCGCCTCACGACACTTGGGCTGGGGCGGTACTCCGGGCATGATCGGCAGACCCTTCCCGACCCGGCACCGACATGATCCGTCCGCTGCACATGGCCCTGCTGCTTTCCCTTCTCGCGCAACCGCTGCAGGCCTTGGCCGCCGAGGCTGCGCTCACCACGGTGTCGGAGCGCTCCGGCTTCTTGAAGACCGGTCGTTACGACGAAGTCATCGCGCTGTGTACCGCGTTCGCGCAACGCTACCCCGACGCCGTGCGTTGCATTGATTTCGGCACCACACCCGAAGGCCGGCCGATGAAGGCGTTGATTGCCTCGCGCAGCGGCGCGCTGACGGCGCAAGCCGCGCACGACCGGGGGTTGCCGGTACTGCTGATCCAGGGCGGCATCCATTCGGGTGAGATCGACGGCAAGGATGCGGGACTGCTGGCGCTGCGCCAGGTGCTCGATGGCACGGCGGCCGTCGGCGCCCTGGAAAAGATCGTGCTGGTGTTCGTGCCGGTGTTCAACATCGATGGCCACGAGCGATTTGGCCCGTGGAACCGCCCCAACCAGCGCGGCCCGGAGCAAATGGGTTGGCGCACCACCGCGCAGAACTACAACCTCAACCGCGATTACATGAAGGCCGACGCGCCGGAAATGCAGGCAATGTTGGTCTTGGTAAATGCATGGGACCCAATTGCCTACGTCGACCTGCACGTCACCGACGGCGCCAAGTTCGAACACGACATCTCGATCCAGGTCGAGCCGGTCAACGCCGGCGACGCCGGCCTGCGCAAGGCCGGGCGCGCGTTGCGCGACGACACCGTCGCCATGCTCGCCCGCCAGGGCTCGCTGCCGCTGGCGTTCTATCCCTCTTTCATCGAAAACGACAACCCGGCCTCGGGGTTTTCCGACGGCGTGCCGACGCCGCGTTTCTCGCATGGGTATTTCCAGCTGCGCAACCGCTTCGGCATGCTGGTCGAAACGCATTCGTGGAAGGATTACCCGACCCGCGTGCGCAGCACCCGCAACACCATCGTCGACCTGCTTGAACTGACTGCGCGCGATGGCGGCCGCTGGCTCAAGCTGGCCGACGCCGCCGATGCGCGCTCGGCGAAACTCGGCGGCCAGGCGGTGGCCCTGGCTTACGCGGCCAGCGCCAAGGTCCGCATGATCGACTTCCGCGGCTACGCATACACACGCACGCCCTCGGAGATCTCCGGTGCCCTGATGACGCACTACGACGAAACCACGCCGCAGGTCTGGACCCTGCCCTTGCACGACGAGATCCTGCCCAGCGTCACTGTGATCGCGCCCAGGGGCGGCTATCTGATCCCCGCCGCGTATGCCGCAGCGATCGCACAGAAGCTCAAGACCCACGGCATTGCCTACCGGACGATCGCGCAGGCCTTGCCCAACGCCCGCGTCGAGACCTTTCGCGCCAGCGAGACCACGTTGACTGCAACTTCTTTCGAAGGCCACCAACGCCTGGCACTGAAAGGCCAGTGGGCGCCGGAAACGCGCGACATCCCGGTGGGCAGCCTGTTCGTGCCGATCGCCCAGCCCGGCGCACGCCTGTTGATGGGGTTGCTGGAACCCCTGGCACCCGACGCGTACGTCCAATGGGGCGAATTCAATAATGCGTTCGAGCGCAAGGAATACATGGAAGCCTATGTCGCCGAGGACGTCGCGCGCGCGATGCTGGCAAATACCCCCGGGCTGCAGGCGCAATTCAAGCAGCGCCTGAGCGACGACCCCGACTTCGCCAAAAGTCCCGAAGCGCGGCTGGACTTCTTCGCGCGCAGGCATTCGTCCTGGGACGAGCAGTACAACCTGTATCCGGTGATGCGTACCGCCCACGAGCCCGATTGAATGCCCGCCGTTGCGGCGACGGACGTCGGCCGTGGCGCGCATCCGGACGCGTGGTCGGGCAAGCTTGGCGCGCCTGCGCAGGCCGCTACTCAGGCGATATCAACGCGATCCCGCCCCGCCGCCTTGGCCCGGTACATCGACGCATCCGCGCGCTGCATCCAGTCCTCCACGGAGATCATCAGGCGATTGGCATCGGCAAGGCCGATGCTCAGGGTGCACAACTGTTCGGCCGCCGCAGGTCCGCGCTTGTCGATGAAATCAATGCGGATGCGCTCGGCCACGTCGCGCGCTCCATTGACGTTGGTTTCAGCCAGCAACACCGCAAACTCGTCGCCGCCGTAGCGCGACGGGGTGTCGATGTCGCGGATGGCATGGCGCAACACGCTGGCCACGCAACGCAGCACCTCGTCACCCATGGCATGGCCGTGGTTGTCGTTGACCTCCTTGAAGTTGTCGATGTCGATCAGCATCACTACCGCCGGGCGGCGCGTGCGCTGGTAACGGGCCAGCTCATTGCCGGCCGCCTCCTCCCAGTGCCTGCGGTTGGGCAGCCCGGTCAGCACGTCGATCCGATTGAGCCGTTCCAGCATGCGGTTCTGCCGCGCAACACGACGGCCAAGTGCGGAGGCAACCGTACTCAGCGCCAGCGGAAAGCCCAGCATCAAGGGCAGCGAGGCAACGACGTTCAGCATGCTGCTGTGCAGTTGCACCGGGAAGCCGAGCAGGGCTGAAGCCACCACGCAGGCCATCCCCATTGCGAGCGCGGTGCGCGCCAGGAATGGCCAGCCGGCCACGCCGATCTTGTCGATCGACAACATGGTGATCAGCAGCGCACTGGGCACCAGGTTGAACTGCATGACTGCCAGCCAGATGCCGCCGAGCGCGGAGTCGACGACCAGGTTGCGGAATTCGCTGCGTTTCGGATCGCCGCTGCGCCGCGCCATCCACCAGGCCAGGTGTGGCCAGATAAATCCGTTGAACAACAGCGCCACCCAGATCGCCGCTGGCGCCGCGGTTTCGTACAGCACCGACGCGATCGACAGCGCTCCCAAGCCCAGGCCCAGGACGCGCATCTGGCGCATGCGGTCGACGAATCGCCGGTCGCGGGACGGGGACGAGTCGGATTCCAGGAAAACCATGTCGCGATCGGTGGCCTTGTGCTGTGCGTGGTTCAAGCACCCCAGCATACAGACCCGCAGCCAGGGCAACGTGGCCCTGCGTCACGAACGCTGGCGTACTTCCAGTCCCGCGCCATGGCTTCGACCGGGCCCTGCGCTGGCTGGCACCACGCGTCAGCGCATCAGTGCGTACGGGCCGCCGCGCTCCAGCGCCCGCCGGTAGCCGGGTCTGGCGTGGATGCGTTCAAGCCAGGCCTGCAGGTGCGGATATCGGGCAAGCCCGAGTCGGGCCGATAGTGCCTCGACGGGAAAGCTCATCTGGATGTCGGCCGCGCTGAACGTCGCGCCGGCAAACCAATCGTTTTTGGCCAGCTCGGCCTCAAGATACCCGGCATGCAGTTTCAACTGCGGGTTGATGAAACCGGCCATCACCTTGTTGATGATGCCACGCGCCACCGGCCGTGCAAAAAACGGCATCGGCGTCGTGCCGATGCGGGAAAACACCAGGCTCATCAGCAACGGTGGCATCGCCGAGCCTTCGGCGTAATGCAGCCAATAACGCCAGCGCAGCCGCTCCGGACTGCCGGGCGGGGGCGCCAGGACGCACGCGACGTCATGGCGTTCGACCAGGGTTTCGATGATCGCGCCGGACTCGGCCAGCACGTCGCCGCGGTCCACCACCACCGGCGACTTGCCCAGCGGATGGATGGCGCGCAGTTCCGGCGGCGCCAGCATCGTCTTCGGATCGCGCTTGTATTGCACGATGTCGTAATCGACGCCCAGCTCCTCCAGCAACCACAGCACGCGCTGCGAACGGGAATTATCGAGATGGTGGACGGTGGTCATGCCCACATCCCCATGCGGTACGCCGTCGGAAAACCCGCAGGCGTCGCGTTGGCCGGTCCCGTCGTTGTCTTCCAGGACAGCACGGGTCAGGTTTCGCTTTCCAGCGATTCCCAGCGCGCATAGGCCGCTTCCAGGCCCGATTGCGCTTCGGCGAGCGCCGCATTGTCGATGTTGATGGCCGCCATTTCGCGCTGGTAGAACGCCGGGGCATTCATCGCGGCGGTCAATTGGGCGACGCGCGCTTCCAATTCCTCGATGCGCACCGGCAGTTGCTCCAGGTCGCGGGTGTCCTTGTAGCTCAGTTTGCGCCTGGGCACCGCTGCCATCTTGGGCACGACCGCCGGCGATGGCGAAGACGCACTGGCCACGCTTGCAGCCGTCGCCGTTGCACGCGCCCGCTGCCGCAACCAGTCGGTGTAGCCACCCACGTAGTCACCGACCTGGCCAGGCTCAACGCCATCGTCCATCACCAGCGTGGAGGTGACCACGTTGTCGAGGAAATCGCGATCGTGGCTGACCAGCAACAAGGTGCCGGGATAGTCGGCAAGCAATTCCTCCAACAGCTCCAGGGTCTCCACATCCAGGTCGTTGGTCGGTTCGTCCATCACCAGCAGGTTGGAGGGCTGGGCGAACAGTTTTGCCAGCAGTAGCCGGTTGCGCTCGCCACCGGACAAGCGCGTGATCGGCGCGCGGGCGCGCTCCGGGGTGAACAGGAAGTCCTGCAGGTAACCGATGACGTGCTTGCGCTTGCCACCGACTTCAACAAACTCCAGGCCTTCGGCGACGTTTTCCAGTGCGTTCCAGTCCTCGCGCAAGGTCGCGCGGTACTGGTCGAAATACGCCACCTGCAACTGCGTGCCGATGCGGATCTCGCCAGCCAGCGGCTGCAGCTCGCCCAGGAGCAATTTCAGCAGGGTGGTCTTGCCGCTGCCGTTGGGGCCGATCAGGCCAATGCGATCGCCGCGCATGATCGTGGTCGAAAAATCGCGCAGCAGCGGCTTGCCGCCAAAATCGAAATCGACATGCTTGGCCTCGATGACCTTCTTGCCCGAGGCGCCGGCCTGCGCGGTATCCATGCGCACGTTGCCGGTCAGCTCGCGCCGCGCCGTGCGCTCGTTGCGCATCGCCTCCAGCCGTCGCACGCGACCCTCGTCGCGGGTACGCCGGGCCTTGATGCCCTGCCGGATCCACACCTCTTCCTGGGCCAGAAGCTTGTCGAAACGCGCATTCTCCTGCGCCTCGGCATTCAGCCGTTCTTCCTTGCGGCGCAGGTAGTTGTCCCAGTCGCCGGGCCAGCTGGTGACCTGTCCACGGTCGATCTCGACGATCCGCGTGGCCAATTGGCGCAGGAATCGACGGTCATGGGTGATGAACACAAGCGCGCCCGCCCAGCCTTTCAGGAAGCCTTCCAGCCAGTCGATCGCGGCGATGTCGAGGTGGTTGGTGGGTTCGTCCAGGAGCAGCACGTCCGGCGCGGACACCAGCGAGCGGGCCAGCAGCACGCGCCGCTTCATGCCGCCCGACAGGCTGGCAAAGGCCATGTCGCCGTCCAGGTCCAGCCGCGTCAGGGTTTCGACGACGCGCTGGTCGGCCGCCCAGCCATCGGCCTGCTCGATCCGCGCCTGCACCTTGGCCAGCGCGTCGCCGTCGAACACCTCGGCATGGGTCAGGCGGTGGTATTCGGCCAGCGTCGCACCGAGGTCACCGAGCCCGTCGGCGACCACGTCGAACACGCTGCCCTCGGTGCCCAGCGGCACTTCCTGCTCCAGACGCGCCACTCGCACGCCACCCTCGCGGCGGACTTCACCGTCATCGGGCTTCAGGTCGGCCGACAGCAGCCGCAGCAAGGTGGATTTACCCGCGCCGTTGCGACCAATCAGGGCGATCCGCTCGCCGGTCTCGATGGACAGGTCGACGCGTTCGAGCAGTAATGGGCCACCGACACTGTAGTCGACGGCATTGAGTGTGATCAGGGACATGCGCATAGTTTAACGGCATGCCGCGCCACCCCCTATGCGACAGCGGCAACCCGCAGTACATTGGCCGTTGCCCCATCACCTGCGGAGACCATCATGGCCAAGAGTCTGGACAAGAAGAAAGAAGACAAGAAGAAGCCCGAGAAGACGCTGAAGGAAAAGCGCGCCGCCAAGAAAGACAAGAAAGCCGGCAGCTAAGCCGGCTTTTTCATTCCCGCGCGGGACGGATATCGCGCGGGTCGGGGCAACGCCGCCAGCGGCTCGCACCAGTGGGTCGCAACATCGTCCCGGAATAGTGCCCGGCCCTAAGAACTGCACGACAACATCGAGCATCCGGCGCGATCGCGCGCCCAGTCAGGCCGCTTGCACGCGAACGCCTCGCGGCCGGGTTGCTCCTCATACGGCCTGCGCATGACCTCCAGCAACTCGATCACGCCGCCATCGTCGCCCTGCCCGGCACGGTCGATGGCCTGCTGGGCAAGGTAATTGCGCAGCACGTATTTGGGATTGGCCGCCTGCATGCGCGCATGGCGCTGCTGCGGCGCAAGCGGATCATCGCCCAGCCGCGCGGCGTAACGCGCCAGCCACGCAGCGAACGCGGCTTGCGCCTGCAGCCGCTTGGCCTCGTCGTAAAACGCATCGCGCATCGGATCCAGCGAGGGCGCCTGCGCATCCAGATCGGCCAGGGCGCGAAAAAAGATCGTCATGTCCACTTCGGCCGATTGCAGCAGCGTGTGCAGGTCAGTGGCCAGGATCACATCGTCGTCGCGGCATTGCGCCAGGCCCAGCTTGCGCGCGATGTTGTCGCGGTCGGCGCGCGCGTAGGCCTGTGCGTAGTGATCCAGGCCCGCCTGCAGGGGCTCGACCGAACCAAACAGCGGCGATAGCGCCTGCGCAAGCCGCGTCAGGTTCCAGTGCGCGACCTTCGCTTGCCAGCCAAAACGGTAGCGTCGGCCCTGCGCGTCGGTGGTGTTGGGCGTCCAGTCCTGGTCGTAGTTGTCGATCCAGCCATAGGGACCGTAATCGATGGTCAACCCGAGGATCGACAGGTTGTCGGTGTTCATCACGCCATGCACGAAACCCACCCGCATCCAGTGCGCGATGGTCACCGCGGTGCGTTCACAGACCTGGGCGAACCAGTCGGCATACAAGGCCTCGCCGCTGCCCGAGAGCTCCGGGAAATCGCGGCGGATGGTGAAATCCACCAGCTGCCGGAGCAGCGCCACGTCGCCGCGCGATGCAGGCAGCTCAAAACTGCCGAAGCGGATGAACGACGGCGCCGCGCGGCAGACGATCGCCCCGGGTTCGGCCTGCGCATGGCCGTCGTAGAACATGTCGCGCACCACCGCCTCGCCGGTCGCCACCAGCGACAGCGCGCGCGTGGTCGGCACGCCGAGATGATGCATGGCCTCGCTGCACAGGAATTCGCGGATCGATGAGCGCAACACGGCTCGGCCATCGGCGCCACGCGAATACGGGGTCAAGCCGGCGCCCTTGAGCTGCAGTTCCCAGCGCTGGCCGGCGGCGTTGAGCACTTCGCCCAGCGAAATCGCGCGTCCATCGCCCAACTGCCCGGCCCAATGGCCAAACTGGTGGCCGCCGTAGTTGACCGCATACGGCTGCATGCCCGGCAACAGGACATTGCCGGCAAACACCTGCGCAAACCGGTCCCTGTCACGCGGCGCGACCAGCTCGTCCGCCCGCCACCCCAGCAACGCCGCCATTTCGGCCGAATACGCCAGCAATCGCGGCGCGGCAACCGGCGTCGGCGTCACGCTGGACCACAAGGCGCCGTGCACCTGGCGAATGCCAGGAGTGGCATCGGGGTCGCCGGGAAGTTCACGAATAAAGCTGTTGTCGAAGCGCAGCGTGTGCAGTTCCATGCAGACAGCTTATTCGCTGGCGCGTGCATGCCGTTAAACTGTGCGTCTATGCCTGCGCCGTACCGGCGCCATGGATTCGGACTGGACCCAGGTTCAAATCGACCGAATCAATCCCCATCCTCCGCCCTCCCGCTGACCCAGGGCAGGCCGCCAGGAGGGCACGCAAGCGATTGGCGTGCCACACCACCTTGAAGAGACCGTCATGAGCGCTGAACCTACTCCCGCCCCCGCCGACAGCACGAAGTTCACCGACCTCGACCTGCCCGAATACCTGCTGCAGGCGCTGACGGCTGTCGGTTACGAGTCACCGTCGCCCATCCAGGCCGCGACCATCCCGCCACTGCTGGCCGGCCGCGACGTGCTCGGCCAGGCCCAGACCGGTACCGGCAAGACCGCCGCGTTTGCGCTGCCGATCCTCGCCAAGATCGATCCCACGCGGATCAAGCCGCAGGCGCTGGTGCTGGCCCCGACCCGTGAGCTGGCCATCCAGGTGGCCGAGGCCTTCCACACGTATGCCGCGCACATGCCGCGATTCCACGTCCTGCCGATCTACGGCGGCCAGGGCTATGCGCCGCAGCTGTCGGCGCTCAAGCGCGGCGTGCATGTGGTGGTTGGCACGCCGGGTCGCGTCATCGACCATTTGACGCGCGGCTCGCTGGACCTGTCGGAGCTGCGCTGCCTGGTGCTTGACGAGGCCGACGAAATGCTGCGGATGGGTTTCATCGACGATGTCGAGACCGTGCTGAAGAAAACCCCGGAGAACCGCCAGGTGGCGCTGTTCTCGGCGACCATGCCGCAGCAGATCCGCCGCATCGCCCAGACCTACCTGAAAGACCCGATCGAGATCGCGATCAAGTCCAGCACCGCCACCGCCAAGAACATCCGCCAGCGTTACTGGATGGTCAGCGGCGTCAACAAGCTCGATGCCCTGACCCGGATCCTCGAGGCCGAGACCTACGACGGCATGCTGGTATTCGCGCGCACCAAGCTGGGTGCGCAGGAGCTGGCCGAAAAACTGGCCGCGCGCGGATTGTCGGCCGCCGCCATCCACGGCGACGTCGAGCAAAAGCAGCGCGAAAAGATGGTGCAGTCGCTCAAGGATGGCCGCATCGATATCCTGGTCGCCACCGACGTGGCCGCACGCGGTCTTGATGTCGACCGCATCAGCCACGTGCTCAATTACGACATCCCCTACGACACTGAAAGCTACGTCCACCGCATCGGCCGCACCGGCCGCGCAGGACGCAGCGGCGAGGCGATCCTGTTCGTGGCGCCGCGCGAGCGCGGCATGCTGGGCGCGATTGAACGGGCTACCCGGCAGAAGATCGAACCGATGCAGCTGCCCAGCATCGATGCCGTCAACGACCAGCGCGTCGCGCGCTTCCTGGGCCGCATCAGTGGCGCAACCGAGTCGACCGACATCGGCATCTACCGCGACCTGGTGGAACGCTACGAGCGCGAGCAGAACGTGCCGGCCATCGAGATCGCGGCGGCCCTGGCCAAGCTGGTGCAAGGTGATACACCGCTGCTGCTGCCCGCCGCGCCGGAGCGCGTGCAACACGCACGTCCGTCGCGCGATGACGGTTACGCACCGTCGGCGGATCGCGGCGCGCGGCATGAACCGCAACGGCCCGAGCGCCACGAGCGCGCGCCGGCCGCGCGCCACACCGAACGCCAGTTCACCCCGCCGCGCCTGGATGCCAATGCCGGCGAGGCCTTGTTCGACAGCGCACCACCGGCGCCTTCGCGTGGCAAACACAACGATGCCGGGGCTGGCGTCGAAACGGGCATGGAAACCTTCCGCATCGAAGTCGGCCACAGCCACGGCGTGCAGCCGGGCAATATCGTCGGCGCCATTGCCAACGAAGCAGACCTGGAAAGCCGCTACATCGGCCGCATCGACATCCGCGACGATTACAGCCTGGTTGATTTGCCCGAAGGCATGCCGAGCGAACTGCTCGAGCACCTCAAGCGCGTGCGCGTCGCCGGCCAGCAGCTGCGGATGCGGCCGGCCGAAGCCGCCGATACCCACGCGGCCTTGCCGCAGGGCAAGCGTGCGTTCCCGGGCAAGCCGCGTGGCCCGGGCGGCCCCGGCGGCCCCGGTGGTCCGCGCAAACCAGGCTTCAAGCGACCGCGATAATCGGTCGATCGGCAGGATCGCCCATGGCGACCCTGGCCACGTCTTGAAACCCGCAGGTCGGGGTCACACCCCCGGCGCTTGCACGCCTGTGATGTCGATGTGCGCCTTCGGATTCCGCTGGCAGGAACGCCCGATGGGGCGCTTTTTTGCGTGCGGGTAATCGCGTGAGCGCCTGCTACGGTCCAAGCACGTGGATCACTTCGGCCAGCGGCGGCCAGCCAAAAAATGGGGCCAGGAACCAATAGCCGGCCACCACGACCAGCATCCACAGCACCACCTTCAGCGCCACGCTGACCACCTTGAAGGCCAGGTACAGGCCAATGATGATCACGATGATTCCCAGCCAGCTCATGCGGCTTGCCTGTCATGCTCAGGCGGCATTCCCGCAATCGGGCGCAAGCGGGCGTCCAAGGCGATGCGTTCGTCGAACACGAAGCAGTGGCCGTCGTAGCCCACCCCGCCTGCGTGCTCGAAATAACCCAGGATGCCGCCATCGAGCTGCAAGACCTTGTCGATGCCATTGGCGCGCATCCAAAGTGCGGCCTTTTCACAGCGGATGCCGCCCGTGCAAAAGCTCACCACGGTGGCGTCGGCCAGCGCGGCGCAGTGCGGCGCCAGCGCATCGGGCAACTGGGTAAAACTGTCGATCGGCAGGGTCATCGCGCCGGCAAACGTGCCAAAGGCGACTTCTTCACGGTTGCGTGTGTCCAGCAACACCAGCGGGTTGCCGGCATCATCGCTGCCCTGCGCGATCCAGCGCGCCAGGTCCAGCGGCGCCACCGCCGGCGCACGCCCGCGCAGGGGCGACGCGTCGCTGCGGCGGAAGGCAATGATCTCAGGCTTCACTTTCACCTTCAGGCGTGCAAAGGGCGGCATATCGCTGACGCTGTACTTCACCCGCAAACCGGCCAGGCGTGCATCACCGCGCAATTGCCCCAGGAAGTCCTCGATGCCGGTCGACGACCCGGCCAGGAACAGGTTGATGCCCTCGCCCGCCAGTAGTACCGAGCCAAGCAATTCTGCTTGCTCCGCCCATGCCTGCACGTGCGTGGCCAGTGTTTCCGGCGCATCGATGGCGACGAAGTGGTAGGCGGCGATATTGGTGATCATCCCGGCATTCTACGGAAGCCCGGCAGCTTGCCTATCGGCCGACCGTCGATTCGAGCACCTGCCTGCCGTTGCGGGCCACGGGTGGATGCAAGTCGTGGTCGGGTTCAACCGCCGCCATTGCAGGCAAACAACGCGCCCGGAATCGGGAATCGGCATGCCCCCGATGCTGCGCCGCTCCTGCAGCCGCATCTACACTAGGCATCGACCACCTTCCTTGCTCAGGCCACATGGCGATCAAATCCACCATTTACAAAGCCGAAGTACAGGTCAGCGACATGGATCGGCATTATTACGCCACCCATGCACTGACCCTGGCACGCCATCCATCCGAAACCGACGAGCGGCTGATGGTGCGATTGCTGGCGTTCGTGCTGTATGCCGATGAGGCGCTTGAATTCGGTCGTGGCCTGAGCAGCGACGATGAACCCGACCTGTGGCGCAAGTCGCTCAGCGGCGAGATCGAGCTGTGGATCGACCTCGGCCAGCCCGACGAATCGCGCATCCGCAAGGCCTGCGGCCGTGCCCGCGAGGTCGTCGTCATCAATTACAGCGGACGCAGCGCCGATATCTGGTGGGAAAAAAATCACGCGACGTTGGCGCGCATCGACAACCTCACCGTGCTCGATATTGGCAGCGCCACCATCGCCGCGCTGGTGGCCATCGCCGATCGCAGCATCCGCCTGCAGAGCATGGTCCAGGATGGCCAGGTCGAACTGTACGGTGAAGGCATGTCGCTGACCGTCGAGTGCAACGTGCGCATGGCGCCCTCCGCGCGGCCGCGCTGACGGCATGACCGGATCGTTCGACGTGGTGATCGTCGGTGCCGGCGCCGCCGGGCTGATGTGCGCGTTGACTGCCGGGCAACGCGGGCGACGCGTGCTGGTGATCGAGCATGCCAACAGGGTCGGCAAGAAGATCCTGATGTCGGGCGGCGGGCGCTGCAATTTCACCAATACCGGCACGCAGCCGGGCCACTTCCTGTCGGCCAATCCGCATTACTGCAAGTCGGCATTGGCGCGCTACACGCCGGCGGATTTCATCGCCATGGTCGAGCAGCACGGCATTGCGTACCACGAAAAGGAACTCGGGCAGCTGTTCTGCGATACCTCATCGAAACAGATCGTGCACATGCTGGTCGATGCGTGCAGCGCCGCTGGCGTGCGCATTGAAACCGGGTGCAGCATCGACACCGTGCAACACGATGCCGATGGCTTCGCATTGCGCACCACGCTGGGTGCATTCACCAGTCCATCGCTGGTGGTCGCCAGCGGGGGGCTGTCGATCCCGAGCATGGGTGCAAGCGGATGGGGATATGAACTCGCGCGCCGGTTTGGCCACGACGTACTGCCCACGCGCGCCGGCCTTGTGCCATTGACGTTGAGCGGCACGCACTCCGAGCGCCTGCAGGATCTCAGTGGCGTGGCGTTGCCGGTCGAGGCGACGTGCAACGGCCAATCGTTCCGCAACTTCATGCTGGTCACCCATCGCGGCCTGAGTGGACCATCGATCCTGCAGATCTCCTCGTACTGGCAACCCGGCGATGCCCTGCATCTCGACCTGCTGCCGGGCATCGACGCCGACGCATGGCTGAGCGCACAACGTCACGCGCATCCTGCCAGCGAGCTGAAGACGGTGTTGGCCGAGGTGCTGCCAAAACGGTTTGCGCAGCGTTTGTGCGAGCACTGGTTCGCAAACAAGCCGCTGCGCCAGTACGACGAACGCGAGTTGCGTGTCATCGCTGCGCAACTGCGCCATTGGCCGGTTACGGCCAGCGGCACCGAAGGCTATCGCACGGCGGAAGTCACCCTGGGCGGCATCGATACGCGCGGACTTTCGTCCACCACCATGCAATCAAACCGCGTGCCGGGGCTGTACTTCATCGGCGAGGTGGTCGATGTCAGTGGCTGGCTCGGTGGCTACAACTTCCAATGGGCGTGGGCATCGGGCCGTGCCGCCGGAGAGGTCGCGTGAGCACGCTGGCGATCATCGGCGGCGGGCCAGCCGGGCTGATGGCCGCAGAGGTCGCGCGGGCGGCGGACGTCGACGTCGACCTGTTCGATGCCAAGGGATCGGTCGGTCGCAAGTTCCTGATCGCCGGCAAGGGCGGGCTCAACCTCACCCATTCCGAGCCAATGCCGGCGTTCGCACGGCGCTATCGCACGCGTGAACAGGCCGTGGCTGCGTGGCTGCATGATTTTGACGCCGAGGCCTTGCGTGGATGGGCGCGCGGGCTTGGCGTGGAGACCTTCGTGGGCAGCTCCGGTCGCGTGTTTCCCGCCGACCTCAAGGCCGCGCCGCTGCTGCGTGGCTGGGTGCGGCGCCTTCGCGACCAGGGCGTGCGCTTCCATGTACATCATCGATGGACCGGCTGGAACGATGAAGGTGACCTGCGTTTTTCGACAGCCGATGGCGAACGCGACGTGCACGCCGACGCCGTTGTGCTGGCGCTGGGCGGCGGCAGTTGGCCGCAGCTTGGATCCGACGGCGCATGGCAGGAGATCCTGCACCAACGCGGTGTCGATGTCGCACCGTTGCAAGCGTCCAACTGCGGTTTCGATATCGATTGGAGCTCGCATTTCGCCCAGCACCACGCCGGCGCCCCGCTGAAGCCGGTGATCGCACATTGGCGCGACGCCGACGGTGTCCAGCATCAACTGCAGGGCGAATGCGTGGCGACCGCCAGCGGCATCGAAGGCAGCCTGGTCTACGCGCTGTCTGCCGACCTGCGCGATGCCATCGGTCGCGACGGCAGCGCGTTGCTGCACCTGGACCTTGCACCGAACCGCGAACAATCACGCTTAAAGGACGCCCTGGCAAAGCCGCGCGGCCACCGCACGCTTGCCGAGCACCTGCGCCGCCAGACCGGGCTGTCGGGGGTGAAACGCGCACTGCTGCGCGAGGTCCTGGATCGCAGCGCGATGGAAGAACCGGCGACGCTCGCCGCCACCATCAAACGCCTGCCCTTGCTGTTGAAGCGCCCCCGCCCCCTGGCCGAAGCCATCAGCAGTGCCGGCGGCGTGCGCCTTGAAGCGCTGGATGCCGATCTCATGTTGCACACCATTCCCGGACGCTTGCCGGGAGGCATCTTTTGCGCCGGCGAAATGCTCGACTGGGAAGCACCGACCGGTGGCTACCTGCTCACGGCATGCTTCGCCAGCGGCAAACGCGCCGGTGAGGGAGCCGTGGCATGGCTTGCGGAAGCTGGCGCGGCGCCGCCAATCTAGGCGCGAATCCTTCCTGCGGATTTTGCAAAAAAAACGTCACAGCTCCCGCAAGCTATCAAACCCACGCGCCTGCCCGGTTATCGGATCATTGAACGCCAGCCGACGTGCCAGCAGCTTCAACGGCCGCGTGAAATCCGGCGTCTCCGGTTCGACGGCCAGTTCGGGGTAGCAGTCATCATTGACGATCGCCGCCCCCAAGGCCGCCATGTGCACGCGCAGCTGGTGTTTCTTGCCCGTGACCGGCTGCAGTCGATAGCGCCATGTCGACCCCAATGATTCCAGCACGCCAATGCGGGTCTCGCTGTTGGCATCGCCGCAGGTTTCGCGCATGCGGAAGAACGGCTCGCCCCTGGCCAATCGCGAACAATGCACCATGGGAAACACCTGCATCGGCAGGGCTGCCGCGATGGCTTCATAGGTTTTTTCGATCCGCTGCTCGCGAAACAGCGCCTGGTAGCGTGCCCGCGTGTCGCGGTTGGCCGAGAACAACACCAGTCCTGCCGTGGCGCGATCAATGCGATGCAGCGGCACCAAATCCGGATTATTGAACCTGCGTCGCAGCCGCGACAGCAGGGTGTGTTCGACGTACTTCCCCGCCGGCACCACAGGCAGGAAATGCGGCTTGTCGGCGACCAACAGGTGGTCATCGAGATGCACGACGGTTTCGTAAAACGGAATGACGGTCTCGTCGTCCACTTCGCGGAAATAGCGCACCTCCAACCCCACGCGATACGGATGCGTCGATGCCAGCGGATTCCCGTCGACACCCTGCACACGCCCGCGCGCCATCCGTTGCCACCATTGGTCACGTGAAATCGCCGGGAAATGCGCGCACAGGCAGTCGAGTACGGTGTGCCACTCGCCGCGCGGAAGCTGCAGCCGGCTGGCCATGGCGCCATCGATCAAATCGTCATCCGACATCGTGTCAACGCCCGTTTCCAGCATGCCGGCGCAGCGTCGCCATCAACGCGCCATGGCGCCGCTCGAACTCAGTGTCCGGCAGATCGATATTCGGTTGCCGCGCACAGCTTCACATCGGTGGCCGATGCCGCCGGCAAGCCCTGGCCACTGAGCGCCATCAGCTTCACCACTTCGACTTCACCTTCCATGATCTTGGCCAACGCCAGGTAGCCGGTCTTGGTCGTGCCGCAAAATGCATCGCCGGGCAGTTTGGTCGGTGCCGTTTCCTCGACTACGTGGCGCAATTCCACAGCCACGCGCGGTTCGATCATCATCGCATCGGCAAAACGGGCACCGTCACTGTACTGATCGTCCCCGCTGACCAGCGCAACGCGCTCGGTCTCGAAGCTCGCGCCGTTGGTGCCGGTGATCCTGGTGTCCTCGATGGTCAAGTTGCCCGTCGCCGATTCCGCCACCGCGTTGCCGGCGACGAACTTGCCGAGCGCGACCGACTGCACGGTCGGCGGCGCGGCGCGCTCAACCGGTGCGGCGGTGGGATCGTGCTGCGGGATCGCTGGTGGCGCAGGGGCCGTGTTGGCAGTCGATGGCTTCGTCGACGCCGGACTGGTTTCATCCCGTGCGCAACCGGCGATGACAAGCAGGAAAATCGACGCAGCGAGCATCGATACGGCAAAACGACAGCGTGGGAAAGCCATGAATCTCGATCTCCGAAGGACGCATAGTGATGCGACCCACCATCTTAAGCCTCGAACGTCCAACCAATGTTAGCGGCTGCAAGGCAAATCAGTGGGCGCATCTGTGGGGATTGGGCACGCAAGTGTCGATGCATGCTGGGGCAATGTCGGCAGGCGCCGCGCAGGACACGCAAGCATGCCGAACCGGGCAGCCGCCTGCTATCCGGGCAAGCCCCGGCTTGACGCAGCTGCACGGAGTGCGGAGCCAGTTCAGCGATGCAGTATCCATACCGGCAGCGCCACGAGCCCGAGCAGGAAGATGATCGCGATGACGGTCAGCGCCACGCGCAGCGGCTGCTCACGCAGGACGTCGGCAAAGGTTTCGGCCGTGCCATCCAGCCTGGCTTTGGCATTTTCGGACCGCACCCGCGCCTGGCGCTGCTGCTGGTAATCAGCCATCAGGCGCTTGGCCTCGAGGATGTCAGCATCATGGGTGATCCAGATACCACCATAGGAAATTCCCCAGCGGCTGGGCGTGGTCTCGTAATACTCGAGCTGGTGCGCATCGAGGAAGGCACGCACGTCGTCGACCTCGTCGTCGAGGACCTGGCGCAGGTTGAGCAGCAACTTTGACATGGCCGCATCTTAAACGTTTCGCCCAGTGCCACGACGAACACCCACACGCGATCACCGCCTGACACGCCTCACGCTGCGCTTGGGGATCGCTGGTGGCCGGCATTCCCGCGGCGCCAGGCAAGAGACGAGCCTGTCAGGTGGCGCCCGATTCGACCGCGACCGGGCCCTGTCCCGTGGCCTGCTCGCTGCCAGGAACCGACTGCAACGGCGACCAGTTCGGTACCTGGCCGTCAAAGGTGGCCACCCGGTTGCGCCCGTCGCGCTTGGCCCGGTACAGCATCTGGTCGGCCTGCGAGAGCAGCTTGACCAGATCGTAACCCGACAGTGACGAGGCGGTGACGCCGAAACTGGCGGTGATAAGGAACTTGTTTCGACCGCTGGGCGAGGTGTCGATGCTGGCAATGCGGACGCGACAATCCTCGGCCACGCGGGTCGCTCCGCGTAAATCGCAACCCGACAACAGGATTGCAAACTCCTCGCCACCGATACGCCCCAGATGGTCGATGCGCCGACAGAACGTCTTGCAGGCATCGGTGACCCGCTTCAACGCCCAGTCGCCGACATCGTGGCCGAATCGATCGTTGATCGACTTGAAATGATCCAGGTCGAACATGATCAACGCCACGTCCTCGCCAGCGCGGGCACATTGCGCCAGCGTATGTTCGGACTGCTGGGTGAAATAATGGCGGTTGAAAATTCCAGTCAACGCGTCGGTTTGGGCCATGCGTCGCAGCGACAACTGCACGCGCTTGATCTTGAAGGCCCAGAACACGATCGAACCCATCAGGAACACCAGCAGCACGATCATCAACCTTGAATATTGTGCCGACTGCCTGTCAACGCGCTGCTGCAACTGCAGCACCTGGTTCTTGCGGTCAAGCAATTCGATCTGTTGTGACTTTTGCAGGGTTTCCTGGCGAACGATTTGATACGCCAGCTCGCGCGTCTTGACCTCTCCCAGGTAGGCCATGTTGGTCTCGGCATAGCGGGTGTAATGACTAAGCGCTGCAACCGGCTCATTGCGACGCTCGGCGATTTCGTAAAGCGTCTTGTAGGCCGAGGCAAGATGGATCGAGAAGGTCATGCCCGCGCGTTGTTCGATCGCCGCATCTGCATGTGCCTGGGCACCATCCAAATTGCCGTCAGCCAGCAGGTAATCGGCAAGCAGTGCCTCGAACTGGCCGATCAATGGCGGATAACGAGTGGCCTTGACCTCCTTGAGATGCGATTTCAGCAGGGCAATCGCCGCCGCGCGCTCACCATGGTCTGCCCATTTGCGTGCCAGGTGGGTGCGCGCAAGATTGGTCACGACCGCTTCCTTGGCGCTTTCGCACTGCTCGATCACTGTGCGGATCGGCGCATCGTCTTCGGGCAACGCGTTGAGGTTTTGCAATGCCTCGAGGCGGTACTGGCCCGCGAAGCAGCGCGACCTTGCTGCATTGGCAACCGCCAGCATCTTGTCGGCATAGTGCAGGCCGAGCTTGTACTGGCCCACCTGGTTGTATAGCTGTGAGGTGACGGCCAAACCATGATCGCGCAGGTCATTGTTCGTGGTGTGGTCCACGAACGGCAATATGTATTCCAACTGCCGAAGCCCATCGGTAAACTGCCGCGTCACTGCATATTGATTGACGATCAATGCCCGTGCGCGGAACTTGATGTCTTCGTCGGTGGACGATTCGACAAGGCCCTGCATGTCATGGATCGCTCCGGAAAAATCCCCGGCATAGGCCTTGGAATAGCCGTTGAGATAGGTAATCCGATCCCGTTGATTCTGGGTGACGCCGTCATGGGCGACATTGAGGCTGGCGAGCAGCAGGGCAAACTCGCCGGGGTTCGAGCTTCGCAAGCTGTCGGCCTTCTGCAGCATCGCCTCGGTATTGTCTGCCGCAAGGCTGCAGACCGGGGCCATGCACAAGCAGGCGGCGATCACCAGAAACCATAGACTGCGAAGTGCCATGGCCGACCTCCCGGCGCTCAGTCAATCATCTAAAGGCGCAGCAGGGCTGTTGTCATCATCCTGCTCGTCCTCTCGGTCCTCGCGTTTTTCTTCGCGCCTGGCCGGCTGGTCCTCTTTGGGCGGATACAGCGAGCACCAGATCTTGTTGCGCCCACCCAGCAGCGCATTCAATGCCTTCGGGTCGCGCGCCAGCAACGCATCGCGTTGTGCATCGTCGGCCTGCAGCAAGTCCACGCTTGCCTCGTAGTCCGCGCCCGAAATGCGGGAAAACGCCGGATCAGCACCTGCGGATTCAAGAAACCGGATGATATTGCTCATGTGCATTCCCCTGGCCATTAATTGATTTGGTTGTGGATCAAATGCCTTCCCCAGCACGCGCGTCAAGCGCTGAGATCCTGTCGATCATGGCCTGATCGAGCTCCATGGGCCGCCCGGGCGGAACCACCAGCGTCGATTGAAGATCCAGCCCAGTATCGACCAATCCCGACAACGGCATGGTTTCCATGCGCGGGGCCGCTATGGGGAGGGTAGCAGCTTCGTAGACGATTACCTCATGGTGCAACGAATAATCCGCCGCCAGCAGGTCAACCAGCAACTGCCGGTATTCGCCTCCGGTCGAGTAGCGGCGCAGGCTGCGATCGCCCGCCAGCCCCACCTGCCACAGCACCAGGTAGGCCGCCGGATTGAACCGGCGCTGGTAGAACATGAACTGGCTGGCCTCGTAATGCTGGCAGCCATGGGTACCAGGGTCGATCCCGAGATCGGCATACAGGCAATCCTCGGCCGAGATGCCGGGCTCCATGTGGGCCTCGAACCCTTCCGCGCGCGCCTGGGCGATGGCGTGGTGCGGAGCCTGTGCGAAAACTCCGGGGTGCCCATAGAACGCGCCGCAGACCTGTCGGCCGGCCCTTACCTCGACCAGCATCGCCTCGACCATCTCGCGATAGGTCTCTCGGCGGGATTTTCCCTCGCTGTAGTAAGGCTGCAGGCTGCGCACGTCGGCATGCATGTCCTGCAGCCATAACTCGACCAGCGGATCGGATACCGCGGCGAACACGACGTCCGCCTGGGCAATGTGGTTGCGCGCCCGTGGCCCGAGGTGCGCACCCAGCATCATCCCCAAGCCCACGCAGACCAGACGTCCCGGCTCGCCCATGGCATTCCCCTTGAAAGAGGGCAATCTAGCGATCTGCATGCGGGTTTGCAAAGCCACTGGGGCGGCATGCTCCGCTTTCGCGCCAGGTATCGCGCGACAACTGCCAACACACCTTGTCGTCCGCGAGTTCACGGGTGAAGCCAAGCTTGCGCATCAAGCCCTCGGCAGCAACATTGGCCCGGGCATGGCGGGTATGCAGGCGCTGCAGGGTGGTCTGCGCGAAGGCGATATCAACCAGCGCGGCAATGGCCTCCGCAGCGAGTCCGCCGCCTTGTGCAGCAGGCAACAGCATCGCGCCGATTTCACCCGCGTATCCGCCGACGCCCTCGCTGGCTACCAGTCCCAACAGGCCGACGTCGTGCTCTTGGTCCCGTGTCTGCATCACCCAGTACCACCACTGCGCGCTTTGGAAAGCCTCGCAGCATGCGTTCTGGAAATCCTTCCGGGCCGTTTGCTCCGTGGACGCTTGCGCGACGTGCCGCATCAGCCCTGCATCGGTGTAGATGCGGCAATAGAACGCTTCGTCGGCCTGGGCGAGCCTGCGCATCCGCAAGCGCCCGGTGGCGAATCCTTGCATCGCGCTCAGCGCTTCTCGTTTATGGCGCGACGCAGGTTGGCGCGTGCCTGCAGGTCGTAGCGATCGTGGAACAAATCGCTGAGGTAGATGCGCGGCCGGGCGAGCAATGCCTTGAGAAAACGGCGGCGCTGCAGCTTGAATATCCAGCCAGGCACCTTGCCCCGGTACTCGGCCGCGATGCCGCGGTCATAGGCATCGAATACAGCGGGGTCGGCACCGAGGATCGCCATGTCGCAGTCGAGGAAATGACGGGTGTCCGCGGCCGACACGCCATCGCCGAAATCATCCGGGCTGAACTGGCCATGGCGCGCGGTGAGTTCGATCAATGCAGCCACGCGCGCCGCGTCGATGTCGGCCTCCGGCAACCAACGGGCGATTTCCGCAATGGCGAGCTGGGCCGAACGCGCCTCGTTGTCGCTGCGGCCGGCCTCGTAGATGGCGTCGTGGTAAAGCATGGCCAGATACGTTTCCACAGGCTGCAACCAGCCCGGCCCGCTGTCGACATCGGCGTGCTGACGCAGTACTTCCTGCACGTGCTGGAAGCTGTGGTAAGCCCGTGGCGGCGAGGCATAGGCAGCCTCCAGGACAGCAAGCTGGCCTGCGGGAAGCGTCATGCGCGCAGCCTTGGCCATCGCCCCACCTGGAGAATCATCGGACCCCCATCTTACTTGCGGCGACGGCCGTGGACGCGCTGCAAGGCGGGTACGAACCTGGCTCAGGCGCGCAGCGGCCAGCGTCCGAGGACATGGTGCCGGGTCTGGCCCAGCTCACTATGGACAAGCACGAACTCGCGTGCCGTCCACGCGATCGGTTCGACCGGCTGCATGGCAACGCTGCGCGCGTCGTACAGCAGGGTGACGTGCGGGATGAAGTCGCTTTTGACCCAACGCCCAATCCCGGCGATTTTCATGGACTCACCGAGCTCACGCTGCATTGCCAGCAGCGGCACCAAACCCTGGTCACCACGCAGGACCAGCGGACAATTGCCTGGCCTGCCGGAAAAGCTGGAAACGTGGTCGAAGCTGGCCTCGAATGCCGCCACCGCCAACCGCGCCGCGGCCACGCCAGCCTGCGCGACCACGTCCTGTGGAACGCCCGCGTAATCGCCAAGATGGTGCAACGTGACGTGCAGGCGATCCTCGCGCAACGCCTGCCCATGCAATCGGTGTTCACCACGCAGCGACTGTGCAAGGGTCGATATCCGCGCAGCGGCCTCCTGCTCGGGAAACAGGGCGAAGAACAGGCGATCAGTCGTTTTCTTCGACGCCATGGCCTCGAAGGAGAGCTGCGCGGTGGTTGCTGCCGGTTTATCCATGTAATCGATTCATCGTCATTTATATTGAGAAAATGATAACGGCTGAAAACCCCGCGATCGCCCAAGCGACCAGATCCCCGGAAACTCCCATGAAGGGAGTCCGATGAATGGAATTGCGATGAATGGAATTGGCCGTGTAGACGCGGCTCAAGATTCCCTTGGGCGCTGGATGTGCAGGGTCGCCGTGCCGAACCTGCCCGGGCCGCCAACCGTCCGCGCTTCCACGCTGAATAATCACGAAGCTTTGCCCTGAAATGAGGCCGCCTCCGGGCCGGTGGCGTAGCATGGCGGCGTTACACGCTGTTTCGCGCGTTACGCCCGGCCGATTTTCGTCGCCGTCTCGCTCCCCTCCTCCGCGCCGGCATCCTGGATCTTCCTGGATGGCGCATCTCCGGGAGCGCCCATGCCGGGCTACGACACCCACATCCGCACGTTTCGCCTCGGCGATCACGACTACCGCATCCGCTCACTCACCGACCTGCAGCAGTTTGCCGATCCCGACCACAACGCGCAGCGCCTGGGCATTTCATCGGCGCAATGGAGCCTGTTTGGGCATGTCTGGCCGTCCGGGCGCCTGTTGGCCGAAGCCATGGCGACGCACGATATCGCCGGCAAGCGCATCCTTGAACTCGGTTGCGGCCTGGGCCTTGCCAGCCTGGTGCTGCGCTACCGTGGCGCGGACGTGGTTGCCAGCGATTACCACCCGCTGGCGGAAACCTTCCTGGCCTACAACGCCGCGCTCAACGAGCTGCCCGCCGTGCCGTATCGAACCTTGCGCTGGAATGCGCCGAATACATCATTGGGCCGTTTCGACCTGATCATCGGCAGCGACGTGTTGTACGAACGCGATCACGCCGAGTGCCTGTCGGCCTTGCTGCCGTTGCACGCATTCCCGGCTTCCGAAATATTGATCACCGACCCCGGTCGCGGCAACAGCATGCCGTTCACGCGTGCCGTGGTTGCACAGGGTTATACCGTCACCGAACGGCGCTGCCGCATGAACGCCAATGACGTACCGCCATTCCGCGGACGCCTGTTGAGCTACGGCCGCACCCAAGCAGCCAGCATGGAAACACACGCATGACCCACAACGACATCCATGACGACAACCAACCCGGCGACCCGCACGACAACCGCGCGCCGGACGACGACCCCTACGCCGAAAGCGTTGATCCCTCGGTTTCGTGCAGCGCCTGCGATGCAGTTTGCTGCAGGCTCACCGTCGTGCTGATGCCGGAGGATGCCGTTCCTGCCCACCTCACCACGCGCACCGAACAAGGCCTGGAAGTGATGGCGCGCGACGAGGATGGCTGGTGCGTGGCCGTCGACCCGCTGCGCATGTGCTGCTCGATCTATGAGCAGCGCCCGGCCATCTGCCGGAAATTCGCGATGGGCAGCCCATATTGCCGGGACGAGCGGGCCACCTATCGGGACCATATGACGCGCGGCATTCCACTGGTCATGTATTGATATTCCCGACGGCTACCCCGATATAAAAGCGGCCAGTAACAGCCCGCTAACGCCAAATAGTGCACCATGGAGCGTCAGCGCGTGGCTTTATGGCTGGATTTCCAGCGTTTTTACACGCATCACCTCCAAAAGGCAGGCATTGCAACATGGCCGACGTAAAACCCAGCCCCAAGGCACGCATCCGCAAGAGCACGCGTGAAGGCGGCGACAGCAATGTCCAAAAACGCCTGACCAGCGACCGGATTTCCGCCGACCTGGTGGATTTCCAGAAAGCCGGTGGTCATGTCGAGGTCCTCGGTGTGACTCGCGTGCTCAAGAAAGTGGACGAACCGGCTGCGGGCTCGCAGAAGCCCAGCCCGGCGTAATCACGGGCAGGTAAGGCGGGACGCGGGTCAAATCGCTCCCGGCATTCATCCGTCCCGCATCTCTCAATCCGTCCGCATGCGTTGTGTCGACTCCGGCTTGCTCTGGCGTGGCCAAACGCTCGTCATCGTGTGCGCGAAGTAGCGCATCTGTCGCTCAAACCCGCTTGTAACGATCCCGTGCCGGCAACGGCAGCCTACTCATGGGCATACGCGAATACGTGCCCCGCTGGCGCTGAGGTCAGGCCTTTTTCAAGAAACAGGTCTTCAATACCAGTCCCTTGATCTTGTCGGAATGGCCTTCGATGTGTTCGGCGTCGCCATCGACCAAACGAATGTTCTTGATCACCGTGCCCTGCTTCAACGGGATCGACGAGCCCTTGACCTTCAGGTCCTTGATCACCACCACCGTGTCGCCGCTGGCCAGTACCTGGCCGTTTGAATCCCTAGGCAGGATGGCGGCAGCGTCGGGGTTTGCGTCACCTGCCATTGGCCATTCGTGCGCACAGTCGGCGCAGACGTAATGCTCACCATCGGGGTAGGTGTTGTCGCTGCCACATGGCAGGCAGGCAGGAACCTGGGGCATGGATCTTCCATTAGAAATCAAGACAACAGGCCTGATTATAGGTCGCAGGCATGCGAGCACGAGCCGCGCGATCGCGTCGGCAGGCAACTCAGCCCGGACAAACAGGATGCAGCCGGCGCGCTTGATCATGCGTCCGGGATCCCAATACAGGCGTCGGTCGCGTCGCGTCGACGCAGCGCCTGGCTACGGAATCAAACCCGTCAATCCTCTTCCGCCGCCGCCTCACGGCCCTGCTGCCGGATCAAGGCTTCCTCGCGCGCATCGTTGATGGCGTGACGCACGCTGTCGACGTCGGCCGTGGATTCGTCATGCACGAACACGCCGGTGAGCTCGCTGTCGGGGTGCAATTCGCCGGCCTCGAACAGCGCCCAAATCTCCTCCGCGTACCAGGTGTCCAGCAATTCCGGCGCCCAGCGTCCGAGGCTGGCGGTGAGGTTGTTGACGTCGCGCAGCAGCATCATGCGCGCGGCGTTGTTGCCGGCTGCGCTGACGACCTGCGGGAAATCGATGAGCACCGGGCCATCGGGCGCCACCAGCACGTTGTATTCCGACAAGTCGCCGTGGATCAGGCCGATGCACAGCATCTTCACCACCTGGCGCACCAGGAAGCGATGGAAACCGCGCGCCTGCTCCGGCGCCAGTTCAACCTCGCCAAGTCGCGGCGCGGAATGGCCATCGGCATCGACCACCAGCTCCATCACCAGAACGCCGTGGTAGTAGCCATACGGTTCGGGCACGCGCACGCCGGCGTCGCGCAGTTGATACAGCGCATCAACCTCGGTGTTCTTCCAGGCGGTTTCCTGCTGTTTGCGCCCGTATTTACTGGCCTTGCCGATCGCGCGCGCCTCGCGACTGCCACGCACCTTGCGCCCCTCCTGGTACTGCACGCGCTGCTGGAAGCTGCGCTGCGCCATGTCCTTGTAAACCTTCGCGCAGCGCACTTCGCCGCCGGCGCGCACGACGTACACCGCCGCTTCCTTGCCGCTCTTGAGCGGACGCATCACGTCATCGATCACGCCGTCGTCGATCAGCGCCTGCAGGCCAGAGGGGGTTTTCATGCGGTCTCGAATGGAAAATCAGATGGAAAACGATGCGGTGCGAAGCTGCATCTGTCGCCGGAACAACCGGTCGGGGGCGCTAGAGTGCCTGATCCCGGGCCCGCGCGTCTTTACACTACACGCCCAGCCTGCAAGGTTTTGCATCATGTCCGATCCGGTTCGACTGGCCAAACGCGTGGCCGACCTCGCCCAGTGCTCGCGCACCGATGCCGAGCAATACGTCGAAGGCGGCTGGGTGTCGGTCGATGGACAGGTGGTTGAAGAACCCCAGCACATGGTCTCCACCGAGTCGGTCACGATCGATGCCGACGCGCGCCTTGAGGCCACCGAACCGGCCACCGTGCTGTTGCACAAGCCACCGGGCTTCGATGCCATCAGCGGTCGCAAGCCCGCCGCAGCGCTGGTGACGCCGGACAACCGCTGGGCCGACGATGCCTCCGGCATGCGCGTACTCAAGCGTCATTTCGTCCGCCTGACGCCACTGGTGCCGCTGGATGACGAGGCCAGCGGCCTGGTCGTGCTGACCCAGGATGGCCGCATCTGGCGACGCCTGAGCGAGGACGCCGACCAGATCGAGCACGAATACATCGTCGAGGTCAGCGGCCAGATCGCGCCTTACGGGCTGCGTCGCCTCAACCACGGGCTGCGCTATCGCGGCGGCGAATTGCTGCCGTGCAAGGTCAGCTGGCAAAACGAGATCCGCCTGCGTTTCGCGATTAAGGCCGTACAACCCGGGCAATTGCGCGACATGTGCGCGCAGGTCGGGCTGGACGTGGTGGCGATCCGCCGCATCCGCATCGGCAAGATTCCACTGGCCAAGATGCCGGTGGGCCAATGGCGATACCTGCCCGTGGGCGAACGCTTCTAGGCAGCCGCCGCACGCGCACGGCGAACATCATGGCCCGTGTTCAGGCCCGTGCTCAGGCACGTGCGTGGCATTGCTCTGGCGCTGTTGCCACGCCGCCAGTGCGGCCTGGTAATGCGCCAGGTCGTCGGCATACACCTCGAACACGCAGCGATCGCAGCCACTCTCGCAGCAATCCATGGCCAGGGGCTTTTCAGGCGGCGTTGGCGGCGGATCGGAGTCCATCGGGCCGCGTGGCTGGCTGTCGTCTTGATCGGATTCCATGACGCCCACAATGCCAGCGTGGTTGCGCAGATCAAGCGACGACGCTGCTTGAAGGCCCTCGCTTATCGTGTCGTCAGTGTGCAGGCGCGCCAACGGACAGGCGGCCACGATCAACCATCGCGAGGCTGCGCCACCGGCAGCTTCCAGCCGTGGCGGATCGCCATGAAGCGCAGGCCGAACACCAACACTGCGCCAGCGGTGACGACGAATTTTCCGGGCACCTGCAGCCAGTCGCCCAACACCACCACCGCCGCGCCGGCCAATGCCGCCACCGCATACAGATCCGATTGCAGCACCACCGGCGTGCGCGCCACCAGGATGTCGCGGGCGATGCCGCCGCCAATGCCGGTCAACATGCCCAGCAAGGTCGCCGGCACCGGACCAAGGCCAAATTCCAGCGCCTTCACCGTTCCGCTGACCGCAAACAGACCAAGGCCTCCGGCGTCGAACAACTGCACCGGATTGCGCAGGCGTTCAATGTCGTGATAACGATAGAACGTGAGCAGCCCGGCGGCGCAGGCCACCGCGATGTAATGCCAGGTGGTCAACGCGGCCGGCGGCGTGGCGCCGATCAGCAGGTCACGCGCGATGCCGCCCGATGCCGCCGCCGCGAACGACAGCACCAGCACGCCAAACAGGTCCAGGTGCTTGCGCACCCCAAGGGTCGCGCCGCTGATGGCAAATACAAACGTCCCCACGAGATCGAATGCGAGCAGGAAAGTGTCCACGCCGGGCTATCGCTGGAAGCAGAATGATGCGTACAGGATGACAGCCCGGACGCCGCCTTTGCCACCCTGCGCAGTCCGCGGCCGATCCGGAGAACGAATCAAGCCGATCATCGGCGATGCACGTGCGACAGGCCATGGCGCGATTGCCGCACAGGTCGCGATGCCGATCGTGTTGCAGGCTCAGCGCAGCTGGCTGTCCTTGCTGCCGCGACGGTTGTAGCCACCGGCGGCCCCGCTCTGCTCCGCGTCGCGCTCTTCCTGGCACGCCACGCACAGGCGCACGCCGGGCACGGCCTTGCGGCGCGCTTCGGGAATGGGCGCGTCGCATTCCTCGCACCGCTTCAAGCCTGGGCCTTGCGGCAACTGGCTACGCACGCGCTTGATGGCGTCCTGCACGGTCGCATCAATCTGGTCCTGCACGGCGCTGTCGCCTGCCCATCCGGTTGCCATGTCGCCTCCGCTGCTGCCTGTTCAAAGCCTGATTCCAACATATCGAGGCGGCACTGAACGATGTCAAGCCGATGGGCAAGCCATGCCGATTCATGCGGCCTGTTTTATCCAGTTCAGCCGATGCGTTGCACAGGCGGGTAGTCTTGCCGGGGCCTTGCCGTGCTGGCTGTTTGGTACACGTTCTTGCCCACTCCTTGCCCACCCCCTAGAACCCGGGAATTCCTGCTGATGATCCGACCGCTGCTGATGTGCGCCCTGATGGCGCTTTCCACCACTCCGGCCCTGGCCGGCAGTTTTGCCGGGACGTCGGCCGGCGGCACCTCGGCTGGCGGGTCGGCTTCATCGGGCAGCACGTCCGACGATGACAAGGTGGTACTGCAGGCGCGCGATGACGCCGCCAGTTTCGTGGCCAGCGACGGACGCATCCGGGGCGCGCAGTTGCAAGCGGCGCTGCGGCAACTGCGCGAACACAGACCCGAAGCGCGCCTGGCCAGCGACATGCAACTCGCACAGGCCATCCTCGCCTTGTGATCGCGCGGCGCCCGTGGCGAACACGCGGAGCGTGGCTGGTGCTGGGCCTGCTGGCCTGGGTTGGTTCGGCACAGGCGACCCTGCAACTGCAGCTAACAGGCGACGCACTGACGCCGGCGCAGGTCATCGCCACGCGACAGCTGCTCGATGATGCCGTGCACCGCCTGCCCCTGACCTGGAGACAGGCGCTCGATCGGCGCATCCAGGTGCAATGGCGCGTCGACCTACCTGCCCACGTCCACGGTCGTGCGCAGGCAGACCGGATATTGCTCGACCGTGCCTTGCTGGACAGCTGGATGGCGCGACCAATTGATGCCGACATTGATGATCCGGCCACGCACGCCGCGCTGGCGGCGGTCATCCACGAACTGGCACATTTCTACGACCGCACATCGCACGGCCATTTGTCGCGCGATCCGCGCCTGCTCGACCTGGCCGGTTGGCAGGTCAGCCCGATGCGGCTGGGCCTGCGTACGACGCGCAACGCACTGCGCGATCGCAGTCCGGATCCGCACGAACTGACCAGCCCGGTCGAATTCGTCGCGGTCAACCTGGAGTACTTCCTGCTCGACCCGGCCTACGCGTGTCGCCGACCGGCCCTGCATCGCTATTTCGCCGCACGGTTGGGCAGTTCGCCAGCGCACGCGGCCTGCGCGCCTGGACTGGCGTATCTGCAGGCCACCACGGACGCGGATGAATCGCCGCTGCTGCAACTCGATCCCGGGCGCGTCTACGCAGTGGACTACCTGCTGGCCGAGGGCAACGAGCAACCCATGAGCCGCTGGGGCCACAGCATGCTGCGGCTGGTGGTGTGTGCGCCGGGCCGGCCACGCGGCCCCGATTGCCGCCTGGACCTGCGCTACCACCGCGTGCTGTCGTTCCGCGCCTTCGTCGACGACGTGCAGATCTCCAGCTGGCGTGGCCTGACGGGCTCGTATCCGTCGCGCCTGTACGTGCTGCCGCTGCAGCAGGTGATCGAGGAGTACACCAAGGTCCAACTGCGCGGCCTGCAGTCGATCCCGCTGACGCTCGGTGACCCGGAGATCGCGATGTTGCTTGAACGCGCCGCGCAGCTGCACTGGAGCTATGACGGTCGCTATTACTTCCTCAGCAGCAACTGCGCGGTGGAGACGTTCAAGCTGCTGCACGATGGCGTGCCACGCCTGTCCGGCGAACACCTGGCCAGCATCACCCCGACCGGCCTGCTGCGCCGCCTCAAGCGTGCCGGCGCGGTCGATGCCACGGTGCTGGACGATCGCGACGAGGCCCGTCGCGCAGGCTATTACTTCGAGCCATTGAGCGCGCATTACCAGGCAATGTTCGAGGTGGCCAGGCAGGCGCTGCACTTGCCGCAATCGCAGGTAGCGGACTGGTTGGCACTGGCCCCGGCCGAGCGCACGCCGTGGCTGCTGCGCGCCGATCTGCGCAGCAGCGCGGCCCTGCTGTTGCTGGAACAAGCCGCACTGCGCCGGCAGGAATCGCGCGCGCGCGACGCCCTCAAGCGGGGTTTGTCGGGAAGGCGCTTGTGGCAACCAGGCGCGCGCCCGCGCAGTGACCGCACGCAGGCACGCATAGCCGTGCAGGACGTCCTGCACGCGGAACAGTTGTTCAGCCGGCCGGCGGCGTTGCTGCCCGCCACCGGTTACGGCCTTCCGCAACACGAAGAGCGCGAGACGCTGCTGCGCGAAGGCCGTCGTTACGCGGCGCAACGCCACGCAACAAACGATCGCCTGCAACGCCAGGCGCGCCAATGGCTGTCACCGCAACAGCGGGCGGCACTGGAAACCACCGAAGCCAATCTCGACATCCTCAGCCAGCGGCTGCGCGAATTGCATCGCCAGCAGGGCGGGCTGCTACTTGACGCCCTGGGTGTGGCATCGGGATGCGTGACATGCGGGAGCGCCGCAGCTTGAATCCCCACGCGCACCCCGCATCCGGTCAGCCGCTGCAACCCCCACAACAGATCGATGGCAGTTGCGTCACCTGGTGCGCGGCCACCGGATAGCCGGCCTGGCTTAGCGACGCGGCCAGTTGTGCGGCATCCATCATTGCAGCCACACGCAACAGGCCACTCCCGTCGACGTCGGCCAGCGCAGCCGGATCAATCACGCGAAGTGCATCTTCGATCGTGTTGATGTCCGGCGTCGCGCCCATCATCCTGATATGGAATTCCATTGAATCATCCTCGTTGGGTCATCCTCATGGAGTCATCTTCATGGGTTCATCTTCATGGGTTCATCTTCATCAACCCATGGACTGAGCGATGAAGGTCGTCGATCTCGTCCACCACATCGAACGTTGCCATCCTGGTTTCAATCAAGGCTTTGCCGATCGGATCACGCCCTGGCAGCCATGACAGCCATGAGGGACACGACAGACGAGCAAAACGCGATAGCCAGCGGTCATGGCGACATCCCCTGTGCACGTCGCGACAACGGCGAGCGCATCCGTTCGCGCCATCGCGACAACCCCGCGGCGGTTGCGGTGTTGCTGCCATCGGCCGTCAAGCCCGCCATCACCCTGCGTTTGAACGGGCCCACGCGCGTGCCGATATCCAATGCCAGCTTGCGCAACGCGCGCGCCGGAAGGCGATCGTCGGTGTACAGGCTGGCGAGCAGCTGCGTGACCAGGTATAGCGGACGCGTGGCCAGGCGGTGCGCGCGCTGGTAGCGTTGCAGCAGCGCTCGATTCCAGATTGGCGTACCGGCGGCCACCGCTGCGTGCAGCTCGCGCGCCAGCGTCGCCTGCCCCAGCAAGCCAAAATTGAATCCATGCGCGGTGACCGGATGCATGCCGACGGCGGCATCGCCGATCAACGCAAAACGTTCGGCCACGAATTGCCTGGCGTAAACACCCACCAGCGGATATGCGCAGCGCGGGCCGGCTACGCGCATCGGCCCCAGTCGCTGGCCAAAGCGCGCGGCCATCTGCACGCCCAACTCGGCATCGTCCAGCGCCAGCAGCGCCTGCATTTCAAGCGGTGGCAGCGTCAACACCACCGACGACACATGCGGGTCGTGCAGGGGCAGCAATGCGAGGGTCTGGCCAAAACCAAACCATTCCCATGCGACCTGATCGTGCGACAGCGCGTGGTGCATCCGGACCACGAGCATGGTCTTGCCAAAATCGTGCATGCCGGCGGCGATGCCCATCGCCCGGCGGGTTTCGGAGAACCGGCTGTCGGCAGCCACCAGCAGCTGCGCTTTCAACGTCGTGCCGTTGTCGAGCACCACCTGCGCGCCATCGATGCCGGTACGTGCCGACACCACGCGCGTGCCCGCCATCACTTCGACTTCCGGCAACGTCATCACCTCGGCGTACGCGGCGCGGCGGATCGCGTGGTTGCACAGCAGCCAACCCAGCTGCGACTTACCCGCCTCGTCGTGGCGGAACATCAAACCGTCACGATCGTCGCCATTGAGCACCTTGGCATCGCGCAAGGTGCCGATTTCCTCCTCGCGCAAGCGGCCCCATATTCCCAACTCGCGCAGCAACCGCTGCGAATGGTGGGTGATGGCGATCTCGCGACCGTCGTCGGCCGGCGCCCTCAGCGCCGCGTCTTCCTGGCCCTCGACCACGGCGATGCGCAGGCCGCTGCCCGCCAGTGAACGTGCGAAACAAAGTCCGGCCGGGCCGGCCCCAATGACGACGATATCGAACGACATGCGCAGCATTTCCGCAGGATGATGGCCCGCACGCTACCGGCATGCGCAGCCGCCGGCACTGACCTCGGTCAAGCACCCTCCAGACGCGTGGTCGACTGGATGCACCTGGATGAGGCTTGCCACAGCCTTCCACCCTCGAGCGGAACGCGACCGCTTCATCGATGACCGCTTCATCGATGACAGCTTCATCGATGACAGCTTCATCGATGACAGCTCGTCGATCTGTCCGGTTTCTCCCGCGCGACCAGCCAGGTAGCGGACCCTCTGATCGAATACGACATCAAGCCGATGGAAGCTTGTGCATCGGGCGACAAGGCAAGCCATGCGCCTGCGCAGTGGTTTACGGCGGCTCGTCTATCATGGCCACGTACGACAGGGGGATTTGCATGACACTTAGCAACGGGAGCCGGGAGCACGGCGGCACGCCTGCGGCCCAGCCTACGACGGAGCCCGCGCGCCGGATGCCGCTGCATCAACTGGTGCATCCGTTTCGCATCCTTGGCATGGGCCTGTCCGCGCTGCCCGTTGGGATGGTGCTGTTGCAGCATCAGGCGTCATGGATCTCTTGGGCATTCCTGCTGTTCACCAGCGTGTTTTGGCCGCACGTGGCGCATTGGCGGGTAGTTGGCAGCACCAACCCCGACCGGATCGAACGCCAGAACCTGCTGATCGATTCGGCGATCGCCGGATTGATGTTGCCGTTGATGCATTTCAACCTGCTGCCCAGTGCATTGATCGCCACCCTGGCCACCGTTGACAAGATCAATTCCGGCGTGCGTGGGCTGTGGTTCCGATCACTGCCCTGCATGCTGGGCGGGATTGCCCTGGGCAGCGTGTTCACCGGGTTTGCCTTCCATCCGCAAACCGACATGGCCGTGATCCTCGCCTGCATGCCGATCCTGCTGATCCACACCACGGCGGTCAGCGTCAACAATTATCGACTGGTGCGACGGGTTCAGTACCAGAACGTACGCCTGGACCAACTCAGCCGCACCGATCCATTGACCGGGCTGGACAACCGCCGCCAGTGGGAAGAACACGCGCAGCGACTGCTCCAGGGCTGGCACGCCGGCGCCGGCCCGGCCAGCCTGGTCATGGTGGATATCGACAGCTTCAAGACGATCAACGATGGCGGGGGACACGCGGTCGGGGGCGGCGGGCGGCGCGCCAACCCCGCGGGGCGGGCGGCCGCCCACGGCCCGGCGGACCACCCCCCCCGGGAGGGCGGCGGCGCGGTCGCCCGGGGGGGTGGGGGCGGTGT